>CAVPKN010000025.1:0-18257 GCA_963705695.1 uncultured Chlamydiales bacterium | reverse complement strand
CAATGACGACTTTCCTTATCTTACAGTAGCGTTATCGTGGGGCGGCGCTTTGGACGCGGGACGCGTCCAGACGCGCCATGTTAAGCATTTTCAGGAACATTACAATGCAATGCTAACGGTCAATGATTGATGATTTACGGGTCGTTGGAAACTTTCTGGAATTCGGACCTCCCGCCGAAGTAATTAGCCCCTTCAGACCTGCATGCCCACGCAAGACAGAGGGAGGTATGGAGGACAAGGAGAGGGAAGCACTTACAGAAAAGTCCAACGCTCTTCGAGTAGAGTTAAAGATATGGGAAAAGGAGTTTGCATCTGCCAGCAATGGCTTAAAAGCATCGCGCGATGACATCAAAAAGAACCCTGAAATCGGTATATTCTCTTCCTTCCCCACCAGTAGCAGGTGTTGACGGTGCTTTTAGCCAGCAAATACAAAGAGTATAACAAGATTCCACGTTCTATTTTAAGCGGGAAGATTATAAAGAGGCTGTCTCTTTATTTCCAGAGGCTCGCGCAAGATCATCATCAATCACCACGGGCAGCGGAAGGGTGGTTTTGGGCAGCTGAAAGTGCTGATTGCTTGGGGCAAGACCCCCAATTGTTCCGAATGAGCGTCTATCAATACCATCCTGAATCAGAATTGGCAGCTGAAGCGTATTTTCGCAACTGCAGGCTCTGCTTAAAAAAGATCGATTATGATTTAGAGCACAACCTTTCATCAGAAGCGATGAAATTATGGTAATCAATGCTTGTCACAATGATCGGAGAGTGGAGCGATGAAACACACCCTGTCACATCCCGTTTAAAATCGCAAGATCTCTACCCTCCTTTATTTGAGGAGGCAGAATTCCGATTGGTCCAGTGTTACTGGAAACAAAATAACGACAGTGACGCACGAAACACATTGCTCAAAATGATCAAAAATTATCTCCGAGCAGAAAAAAAGAATGGAGTATACTACGCCCAAGTTTGGGAGGAGCAGGGCAAAGCAGCCTTACTTTGTCATGAATACGACACAGCGCTCCATTGCTTCGATGAAGCTCTCAAAACGCAGAGCTCTGAAGAGCCGCGTTTGAATCTATGGATTCTACAAAGTGAGGCTTTCCGGGGAAAAAAAGAATACGGAGTGGCTATGCGCCTTCTCTCCCGTGTCATCAATACGGAGACGAACTCTCCCTTAAGGTTAAAAGCCATGTTTTTGAGGGCTGAAATTTATGAAGCGCAAGGCCGCCCCGAGTTAGCCTTAAGGCAACTCGAAGCAGCTGCCAAAAGTGCACATCGACACATGACCTATCCCGATAATTAGCGCGAGATGAGGCCTAAGAGATTGTCGATGAGATTTGTACAGCGAAGTGAGAGCGCGAGTCGGGTTAATATTGGAGATAATATAGCCGACGAGAGCTCTTACAAAGCTAGCGACAAGATCTTAGGGATCATCTGCGATGATTATCGGGATAGGTTCAAGAACCTATCTTATTGAGGAAAGGAATATGGAATGGAATTTAATCGTAGCGGCTTTAGGAAGTGATTATATTTTTCGCTATTTACGGAAGGAAATGCAATCCGATCATCATTGCTGGGCGTCCCATTTTGGCAATGACCATTTTTTTTGAGCGCCTCTTCACTTACGCAAATCGGAGATCAACACCAATCGATTTATTATCCATTGGCGGCAAGCCATTGGGGAGCATAATATCATCGAGGGGGTCCGTGTCTGTGAAGAGACTGGAGGGGCGATTGCACAGATTGTCAAAGCGGGCCTTATGAGGCACGCACAGGGGCGGGAGGCCATTGAATCGAGCATGGAGATCGCAGGAAACGCAGCGAAATCGCCCGCTTAGAAAAAAACGGAAAAATACTCTCTATTATTGCGCATATTACTCCCTTGATCGGTTTGCTAGGAACTGTATTGGGCTTTATTCAAGCTTTCTCCGAAATGAGAGCGACAGGCCTTATGGATATCTCAACCACAAGGGTGGGAGAAGCGATGGAGTATGCTCTAGTCACAACGGCAGCAGGTCTGGTGGTCGCCATCCCTACATTGGTGGCTTATAATTACCTCGTCAGCCGGATCAAGGGGCTGGTCTTGGAGATGCAGATCACTTCTAATGAGGTCGTCGATCTTTTGACCTATACAAAAGACCGGTATGAAACCTAATTTTAAAATGACCCTAGAACATACAACCGCGCTCATCGATCCGACTCCTTTGGTCGACGCGGTCTTTTTGATGCTCGTTTTTTTCATCATCACATCCGACATTCTCCCCTTAAAATCTCTCAATATCCAAAATCCCACTTTAGAATGTCCTGCTCCTCCCCGAACGACTCAAATCTTAGTGGTCATGGATGCACAAAACGTGATCTATGTGGGCAGTAAAAAAGAAATTGTCGATCTTGAAACATTTAAAGAGAGTCTCTCTCAAGAAATTCAAGCGACGCTCACAGCCCATCCTGGCGCTGATACAGCTGTAGTTCTCAGCATCGACCGAAGGGTGGAGTATGGCGATTTTTTACGCCTTTTTGCCTTAGCCCAGCAGGCTGGGGTCAAACTCCGTTTAGTCTATAACGATATATGCTCAGAATCACTCCCCGCGCAGAACTGATCTTCCAATCGCGGCAATGCCGCTTTAATCGCAATTTTTGGAAAGGCTTTCTCCTGGCCTGCGCCATTCATTTTCTCCTTTTAATGACTATTCGGATTGCGCTCCCCCCCAATCTCGATGCCTTATTGCCTATAGCGCCGATTGAAGTGGAGAGTGTTTTAAGCTCAACCATCGCTGCACATGCGGCACCCTCACCCCTCCACTATTTACCCAGACAGATTCCCACACTGCTCAGTTCCCATGATCACCTCCTCTCCCTTCCCTGTCTCGAGATCGCCGAATACCTCCCTCAAGAACATGAACTCGAACCGATCAAATACACACCCCTTGAATTATTGATTGCGGAGGAATGGGATTGATCGAAGTGACTCTAACGACTGCGCTTCTGCTCTATCTTGCCCTTTTCCTTTTCCTTGCTTTGGCACATGGGGGATCACCCACTGGAAAGGGAGAAAAAAAGAGATAGTTCCCCCCCCTCCTCCAGCTCACCACCTGTGAATACTGCGCCTTCACCTATCTCGCCAAACCAGACTCAAAGATAACCTCTTGCCCCCAATGCCACTCCTACAACACCCACCCACCCTCTTAGCAGAATTTTAAGAGGGTGTTTTTTTTATTCATGGCTAAGAGCTGACGAAACCAATGCCGATTTTTTGCGTGATCATGATAGATGGATCGGATGCAAGGGCATAGGTTTTTTGAAGCTGTTCCACCTTAGTTGTTACAGCTTGACCTTCCATCATGCAAGGGGTAAGGTCTGTACACTCAAATACGGGATCATTTTCATAATTACTGAGGCTCCACATGATCCCTTTTTGAGCATCGCCTGAATGCAAAAGAAATTTTTGTGGTCCAATTTTTTCTTCCACCTTTTTTATCACATCATATAGGGAATCTTTAGAAGAAATTTGGATGTTTGCAATGTTCATTCCAAACATATTGCCTACGTCAATTGAATAATATGTAGTTCTAGTGGACATATCTTCTCCTTTTGTTTAACCATTTTTTATTTTTAATAGACTATATCTAAATCATTTATAAAAACGAAGATAGATTTATTAAAAAAAAATTCTAATCATTAGAATGCAAGTTGAGCAAAACATTGAAATAGAGTACTATTATTCCGTTGAACTGAAGGTTAGAATGTATGGGTGAGATTCGGCTTGTATTTTGCGATAGTTGTTTTCGCAATGAAAACTATCGTGAAGAAGAAGAGATTTGGGTGTCGAAGGCAACTCGGGTAACCTCTGTGATACTGGGTTTGATTGCTGTACTATCCAGTATTTTGCTTGTAACCCTTCTTAATCTACAGACGATAAGTATATGTGGAATAGTGTTTGGAGCTTTACTCATAGCAGGGGTGGCGATTAAGTGTGTAAAAACAACTCGCTCTACCCACTTAACTAACAAAGGAAAAAAGAATTCCAGTTTGCCTAAGCAAGCAAAAAAAAGAACAAATCCGCCAACTACGAAATCAAAAATACAGTCTTCCGGTCAGTCCCCCCCTATTTTAACTAATCAGGACAGTACTGCTTCATTACAAGGGAAGATTTCTGATTCTGAGGATAGTATGGGAGAGAGCGTCGGTACCTCATCGAAAGGAAGAGCTTCTGATTCAGAAGCTTCTTATCAAAGTCTGCCAGCAAAAAGTTCTACTCAACCTGTTGTAACAGAGGATTCTTTTAAAGAGAGTAAGCAAGTCACTGGTGAAATCAGTTTGAGAAGTGTAATGTTGGGCCAGCCATTGGGAGATATTTCAGATTGCAGTGATAAATGCTCTTATTACTATCTGCCTTATCTTAAGCATCCTACTCAGGATGATCGATGGAGATCATCGAAAGAGAGTATTATGGCTTTTGTTCAATTCCATGACATTAAGGGGAAATGTAATTTGCCGAACAGGATGTGGCTACCTGTAACCTATTTGGAAGGAAAAAATGATGGAGATGTGGTTACTTTCACTTACAAAGAAGTCAAATATACTTTAAAAATTGCCCAACATCGTTCTCCACAAAATGGTTCTTTCGCACAAGCTCTCGCAGCTCTTCGTCACTTGGCACCTAAAAAATTATCTCTTTTGGGCGGAGGTATGATCTCTCTCTATAGTTTGAAAGACATTCAATGGAGATACCAAGCCGCTGAAGGGACAAATGGCTTAAAGCTGACCGTGCGTGATCATCAAATCCCTCTGGCATCTGGTAGAGCGGTATGTGGCGTAGGAGACAGTTCGCTAGATCACCTTTTTTTACAACCAAACTACGATCAGAGCTTGCGACCGATTCTGACCTTTCATACAGAAGGCAATAAATGTATTTTCATAGCAGTTGGACTAGACATTCGTTCAATAGACCTCATTTTCTATTCAGACCGAATTGTGTTTTATGGACATGTAATGCGTGACCCGTTGTTTGAATGTGAACTAAGGCATTCGAAAAAGGGGCTTTGCGTCGATTATTTAGTACCCATGTGGTATACAGAAAAAATTGGCGAACCTTATTTGCCCAAAGAGATTGCTACCCGTATCCAATCGATGATAGCTAGAAAGGAAGATCCCTCACAAGCCATATCCATTAATTATACAAATGGCATTGTAGAAATAACCTGAAATTAATCTACTTGCAAACAGCAAAATCAGGGACAAGTTTTTGGAGAAGGGTAGACGCGCGGGCATCCCAAGTGTGGCAGGCAAGGGTGCGTAGTTGTCCAGCAGTGGCGCTCTCTTGCCATGAGGAAAGGGGAGATTTTTCATATTCTCCAAATGTATAAGAGAGAAGGTGGGGAAACTGCTCTCGCAGATAAGGGGTCTCCCCGGTATAGGCAGCAGCGCCGCAGAGATAAGCGTAAAGGATCCGTTCATGAGAGCCCGATTTAAAGCGAGGGGAACTGTTTAAAACCACTTTGCTCTCTTTCATGATTTCGATGGTTTCAGAAAACGAGAGTGGAGGGTGGATCGAGCAGCCAGGCAGATATTTTTCCCAAGGACCCCCTCCCCAGATGTTGACCTTCTCCCCTTTGAGACTTTTGATCAATTCAACTCGATCTTTCCCCCTTGTGTAGTGATCCACTTGGGTATGCAAACGTAGCAGATCCTCTTTATTAACCCCCAATTCGAGCAAAGCGTGTGCGATGGAAACTCCCGCAGGAGAGAGGACCCTCTCTGCAGCCTGATCGATGAGATCTCGATCCTTTGAGGAGCTATTTTGAGCTAACGCCTCGTAATCGATACAGGTGCCAAAAAAGACAACATCGAAGCGGCGCTCCTTCTCAATGGGTGTGACAAGTGTAGCGTCAGCGCCGTGGGGAAGGAAAAAATGGTTGGGAAAACCGCACGCTTTAATAAAGGCACAATCATATTGATCGACACAAGTGACCCAATTTCGATGACCCGAGAGTTGGTGGAGAAAATAAATGGGCGGGTCGATGAGAAAAGAGAGATGGGGAATGGTCCAAAAATGGCTTAAAGGTTTCCCCTCTATAGTAAGATCGGAAAACGAGCATGTTAAGTCGGGAGGATCGTCGAGGAGGGTGTAAAAAGCATGGTAGAATTGCCCATCAGAGACCCCAAAGAGGCGAACAGCAATGCCTTGCCTCTCTAAGGCAGCCGCGAGTCCCTTGGCAAAATGGAGAGTCGTTTCATAGGTATTATCTGCTACTAAGAGATCAATTTTTTTCATGGTAGGTGGCCACGTAGGGGAAAAATTGAGGGAAAAGGGGAGAAACTAAAAACCGTGGGATCCGGTATTGGGGAAATTCCCCCGATGTGTTGGTGTGGTGGATGACGTGAAGGGCAATTCCCTCCCGATCCGATCGTGAAGTGATTGGAAACCCTTTTCCCTCCACCTCTTCAAAAAAAAGGCGATCTTCCGCTAAATCGAGCTCCTGAAAAAAGCAGTGAGTAGCCACCTCTTTAGTATACGCAAAGGAGAAACCGTATCCCTTCCTCCCTTTCCTGTTGAGCTCCTCTTTTTGATGGTCCAAATAGGGACCAAAATCGACCTCTCTAATCCGGGATCCGGAAATGGCATTGACAAAGTAGCGGACCTCTCCGATCTCTTCGGTATCCCAGTAGTAAAATTGCCCTGTTTTGGCATCGTAGGAAAACCAACTATGGAGTGTAAAAAAAGAGGCTTTTTGGAGCTCTTGTTGCACCCTTTCCAAATAGTTTGGGGCATAGTAATCATCATCATCAAAATGTACAATCAGATCCCCCGAGGCACGCTCCTTGAGTCGGTTTCTCTTCTCTCCAATGGTTACGATGGCCTGATCCTGTATCGTAATCACTCGTGGATCGGAGAAGCTGTAGGGTTGAAGGCTAGTATCGTAGATCAGCCACTCCCAGTTGGAAACTGTTTGATTCTGCAGCAGGTGGTAGGTGCCTTGCAGCAACCTTTCCCTTTCATAAGTGGGAGTGATGATGCTGATTTTCATCCTAAATTCTCCTTGAACCTCATACAATTCATCTCGTACTTACTTTTGGGATAGGTTCATATATGCAATTAACTGTCGTACTTGAGTCTCCCAGGTTCGATCGGTGATCTGGGAACGCATTTCGGCCACCTTGCGCTCTCTCTCTTCCGGATGTTTGAGAAAAAAGGCTATTTTCTGGGGATCGAGAGGAAGAGGAAGGCAGCCTGCAGCAATGGCTACATCATGCCAAGGGTCATCTGGGTTCAGTAGGGCCATTTTACTGGCGCGGAGGAGTTCAAAACACTCACTATATGGCAAAGGAGCATGTAGGTGAATCTGAGAGGGCAGGCGCACCAACCAATTATTCCCCATGTGTTCTCCAAAAATATCGAGCGAAAAAGAGTGCCCCACTTCCTGTACCACTCTATTCATCTCGATCCCTTTTAAGTACTGTTCTGCATAAAAATACCGGTTTTTCGCGACCAGGGGATCTTGTAATTCAATGGCATTCTCCACCCTGGCGATCTCCTCAGCGGAAAGGACCTCGTGCCAGGTTTTTTTGAGACACTCCAAGTCGATCAAATCACCAAATATAACGAGATCGAACGTTTTTTCGACAGAAGTGAGTGTTAGATCGATTCCGGGAGGGAGAAAATAGACATTCCGATGGGCAGAGGAGAGTTTTTTGTAGAGGGCCGGGTCATGAATCCCGATCTTCCCAAAGGGAGAGTGCAAAAAATGAAGCGCGGCTGAGAGTGAGCCTGCTGTCCAATAAAAATGGGGAATCTCAACGATATCACAGAGAGGTGTTTGATGGGCTGTGAGGAGGGAAAATCCCACTGTCCACTTGGGTGGGGAGCTTTCGAGGTGGATGAGATAATCCGATAATCCTCCATCTGCCAAGTAGATCGTGCCGCAAGGAATGGCGAGTTTTTCAAAGACACTCGACACAGCCCTTGCTGCGTATCCTTCGTAGGAATAATGTTTCCGATCAGTGAGTATGAGATCGACACGCATCTTCTATCTCCTGTTTCAAATGGGCAAGCTCTTTATGTGTAAAAACATGATTGTAAAACTCTTTTCTGGCATACGACTTTTCCTGCACAAGAGAGAGCGCTTCTTTTTTGAGAGGTAGACCATATTGTTGTAGGGGACTCTCCTCTTTCGTCTCAAGAAAGAAAAGGGGGCGATCAAAATAGAGAAAATCATACCCAATAGAGGAGTAATCCCCAAGGTAGAGATCGATCTGTTTCAACAACGGATAAATCAAAGGAAAATCAGAAAGAAAATAGACATGGGGATATTCCTCAACCACTCTGGCCACCTGTTCCGGCATCATCTTAACAGCATGGGGATGAAGCTTCACGATAAGTTGGTACTCTTCTGAAAGCGCATCAAAGACCTTTCTGTAAAGATCAAAAAAGGGGGAGAAGTAGCTCCGATGCTCGGTCAGTCGCCCTGAAACACTCCACGTAGGAGCATAAAGGACAGTCCTCTTAGATTTTTTAAAGGGGATCTTCTGATCAAAAAACGGCTCATGTTTCTTATAGAATTCGAGGCGGTAGTTTCCACACATCACCAGCTCTTTCTCAATTCCTTTCTCTCGAATTAAATGTTTGAGCTGAGGACCGTACGCTAACACGATATCTTCATCACTTAAATTTTCTATCCAATAAATGGTTCTGAATTTATCGGGATTTCCATGCAAAGAGAGGAGGCTCCGTGCCTTTTTTTTTGCCGTGTATTCTTGAAATTGAAATGTTCCGTTCCCTTTTCTAAAAAAATCGACGTAGACAAATAGATCATACTCTTTGAGGAAAGGATCGAGATCGTAATCTTCGGGCTCGACAAATTTAATTTCTATGGGGGGATAATAGAGTTCAATGAGGTGTTGGATCGATCGCTCTGTCACCAATAAAGGGATCTCCAATAAGGAGCATAAGGGAACGAGATGATCGATGTACGATTGCGTATCACCGGGTAAAATTCCAATCGCTGCTGCCATAGACATAGGTATAGGTTTTTTTTCTCATTTCAGAAAGGGTATCCTCCGCATCGAGCGCGGCAAACAGATCGCTTTTCTCTTTAATTGAGGTGGCCCAAGGCACCTGTAGATCTCCTGCCAAAAAGAGGGGGCGATCTCGGTAAAGAAAATCGTAAGCTACAGAGGAATAATCTCCTAAATAAAAATCAGCGCGCTCGATCAACGGGTAAATCAAAGGGATCTCATCGAGTATTAAAATATTTTCTAAATTTTTGTACTGCTCTTTCCAGAGAGCGATCTGTTCCGGATAGAGATGGTACATAAATGGATGGAGCTTGACGATGATCTGATACGGATCGGGGATCTGATCGAGCCATTGCAGAGTGGTGGGACATCGCGGGTAAACCCACGTCGGTGCCCACAAAATGGTTTTGCGTCCGTTATCTGGAAAAAGGTGGGGCTCGGCGACCCGGTCAAAAAAAGGGCGGTGCTTTTCATAATACCACCGTCTTAAGTTGCCGATCTGTACGATCTTCTTGACCCTGTGTAGCGCTCCCTTCTCTCTCAAATAATCGAGCAAGTATTCTCCATAGATCAGTAGGCAATCCTCATCGACGTACCGCTCGATCCAATACTCATTGCGGAATTTGCAAGGATTGCCATGAAATCCCGCGACTGTTTTTCCTCCCCCCCGGTAGAGTAAATCTCCAAATTGCAAAGCATGAGGATGGAGGCGACACGGTTCCACCGTTATAAATGTTTCGAAGAGAGAGAGGATGTTCTGAAATGTGTATGGATCGGCCACAATAATTTCAGCCGGGGGGTAAAAAAGGTGGGCGCAGGCAGCAACCCAAGGATCTGTACATACAAGTGGCACGTTCCAAAAATGAACGAGTGGCATGAGGTGATCCAGAAAAGAGATACGGGGGCCTGCCACGACAGCAACGCCTTTACAGATCGAAACGGTGTCGATCGTCATCATAGAGTTCCTTGATCACAATAGGGTCGGGATGAAAAAGAAGAGGGATCCTCTCTTGCAGCCGTCGTTCATGGAATCGACTCTCCACGATCTTAGGGTCAGGCGGCTGCAAAGCGCCTTCTAATACACGGCAAAGATCATCGAGATCGGGCACATAAAAAGGAAGGGGCCCGTTACGTATTTCACCTGTCGTTTTGACAAAGTGGGCTACATTTTTGAATAAATACGGTTGGGTCGAGCAATCCAATACAACTACTGGCTTGTGTAAGCCAAGACATTCAATGACGACATGGGACCCCCCCTCTGCACCTGAAGGGTGGAGCAAAAGATCAAAACTGGAATATTCCTCAATCACTTGAGGAAAGGGGGTCTCCCGCTGATCCCAAACCAACCACGGCTCCCTTTCGTAAGCCGCCAACATCTGAGAAAAAAGAGGTTGGTAATCGGGGAAAGTGGAGTGTTTTGGGAAATTTCCTTTTAAGAGTAAAACGACCTCCTTCCCTTTAAGTGCAAGGCGACGCACCGCCTCTACCGCATATTCACAATTTTTCCCATACTCAAAACGACCCACACACCCAATCACTAGGGTCGATTTTTTTATGGTTTTTCCCTGCTCCTCAGCGAGGCGGCAGATAGAATCGCGGTTGGGAGTGACGTTTTCACAAAGGGTGGGATAGCTATGGGGAAGAAAAAGGAGTTTCCCTCGATCCATCCCGTAATTTAAAGCGCGTTCATTGGCCAGTAGAGATTCAGTAATGAGGAGCGCAGCGGGAGCGTAAAGGGTAGGGAGGATCCGCTCCTCTCGATGGTGCGCAAACAGTTTGACCACCGTAGGGCGGGTTTTATGGATCCCTGTCGCAAATAGAGCAGCAACGGAGAAGCTCCAACTCAAAATCAAAAACAGATCACTAGCCGGAAGGGGGGTGGTGTGACCGAGATTTTCGATGAGAGGGTGACCCAGGTCGGCTAAATCGTGGTTAATCTCTGCAAAGGGTCGATAGTTCTCCCCCATCCACTCGATCACGTCAATCAGAGCAGCCACTCGATATTCACTCTTCTCAATCCCATTTTTGAACTTTAATGCCAAGGTCCTCTCACCCATGCCAGAGGTTGTATGCCCAAATATCAGAGCCGACTTGGCACGATTTGTGCTGTTCCCATGTGAAATCGACATATAGTCAGTGTAATGGAAAGATCAGATATCAATCCATGGCTTGGGATTTGGATAGCGCCTAAAAAGACAATCCGCTCTATTCTCGACACCCATCCTAGAAAATGGATTTTGCTTTTTTCTATCGTTGCGGGTGCCTTGGGAGGTCTTTTGCTCCCCCTAATTCTGAAACCGCAACTTAGTTCTTTTTTTATAATGCTAGTCTTAATAATCGGTGTGATTGGTGGAGCGATCCTCGGCCTTCTTTCCCTCTATTTTGAGGGGTGGATTTACACTCTAACCGGTTCATGGATCGGAGGGAAGGGAACATTTGTCGATTTGAAATGTGCCGTCGGGTGGAAAAATTATCCCTCGATCCTTACGGCTCTCCTTTACGGACTAACCATTTTAGCGATTCCCAATCCCTGGTTGGAGGCACTCTTTGGCTTTCTCTATCTCGTTTTCGGCATATGGGGCTTTATCATTCTAGTCAACCTAGTCGGTGAGGCACACCGATTTTCCGCCTGGAGAGGCTTTTTTACTGTCATTATCGCCATGATCCTCGTCATTTTTGCCATCTTAATAATTTCACTTTTAATTCCACTGCTTTCACCTCTTTTTCAATAATTTATTAATTATAAACAATTTTTTGTTATAATAGTTCGAAACAAAGGTATATTATGTCAAGACCCTCTACCCTTCATCCTCAAATCCTCCCTGTGGATTATCCTATCGAGAAATATGTCCGAGCCGTGGATAAGTTATCTGAGTATAAGATAAACCATCTTATGACCGCCCTCTTCTCTCTCATTGTGGCGGCCGGGGTCGCTACCGTCCTCCACTATATATTTAATATCCATCATTTTGACCCTCTGCACGCCCCCATTGCATCCGGAGTAGATGGTATTGCAATAGAAGCGCTCTTTCTCGGGATGATCGCCTGGAAATATGGCTACGGCATCGAACATAGAGTAGCGAAAGCAAAGCCAAAACAATTGGTGGAAGCTCTTCTCCAACCTGTGATTTCTCAATTCAATAATTACAACGATAAAAAGTGGATATTTAACAGATTGCAAATGATGTTAGAAGAGTCGTATACACACTCAGATTGGGAAGCGTTACTCACACACCTAGACAGAAAAGCCAGCAAAGTAAGTCCGATCGAAGCTGATGATAAAGCCAGATTTGAAATGGCAGTCGCACTCCTCGACGCGGCCAAACCCGAGGCATTCTACTCTACCTATTGGTCAATGAGAACTCAGGGGAAACTCAGTCCAACAACCATCGATCTCATTGACAATTGTGACACAGAAATTTTATTTGAACGTGTGCAATCTGACATAACAATAGCAGATATGGTTTGTAATGGACATGATTATTTCAAAGATATAAGCATTGAAGAGTATAAGACACTGATCACCAATATTGATAGGGCGCTAAGCAACCGGAATCTATTTGAATCACAGAGGAATAGTTTAAAAGACACGCTTCGAATTCTAGAAGTGAAACAACCCGCCTTGTTTGCTGTGGCCTTTTTAGCCTTAAAAGCGGAGTCTAATTTGACTCCAATTGAAAGCCATCAATTACAAAAGTTAGACCAAGACCAAACCACGAAATTTATAGATCTCATTGCTATTCGATTGGATAATAAATACCAAACCTTGAATCTACTGGAGAAGGAATGGTTTACCCATCTATCGGCTCAAGACAACTCCACACTATTAGCCGGTGCGGTTGAATCATCTAACTTCAAAACCAAGTATAGCACTTTTTTAATACCCCAGTCGGCCACTTCAAACCCAGACAATGACCACATAATAATCCTCGACGACACTGAATAACTCATCTTACGCAGTCAATGAACCTATCCCAATAACAGCGCGAGATGAGATTTAAAAGATTGGCAGTGAGATTTGTAAAGCGAAGCGAAAACGGGAGGACAACTTTCCTCAATAAAGCCTGCCGGTGGCGGGTTTTTGATGGGTTGTCCGAGAGTTGACGAGGTCAACCGAGGCGGATGCCAATATTGGAAATTATATAGCCGACGAGAGTTTTTACAAAGATCACGTCAAGATTTTAAAGATCAGCCGCGGTGATTATCGGGATAGGTTCATGGTCCAATGGAAGCAGAAGCGAACTCTGATATGAGCGAGGAAGCGCAGCGATCTCGAGGACGTCATAGCCAAAGCGCTATGGCCGATGAGAGAGACTCTCTCAGATCAGAGTGCAGCCTGCTTACATGGATCAGTGCCTGCGTAAGGTGAGTGAATAACCAAAGAAATAAAAAAGCCCTGCCGAATGGCAGGGCATGATAAAAACTTGGCAGCGACCTACTCTTCCACACTCTCGTGTACAGTACCATCGGCGATGAAGGGCTTAACTTCTGAGTTCGGAATGGGATCAGGTGTACCCCCTTCTCTATTGCCACCAAGAAAAACTGGTTCGCCTCAAAAAGGCGGAAAATCTAGTGATTTCTCTCTCATTTATAAAAAGTGACGCTTAAAGATGGTCTTGCTATTAAAAAAGCTCAATTGACAATTGTCTTAAACTAAAAACTTGCCACTTATTGTGCCTACTCGGCACCTTGTGTGATAAAAAAGTGGTCAAGCCGATGGACCTATTAGTATTGGTTAGCTGAACACATTACTGTGCTTACACACCCAACCTATCAACCACGTCATCTTCGTGGGGTCTCTAAGGGATACCTTATCTTGAGGGGGGCTTGGCGTTTAGATGCTTTCAACGCTTATCCTGTCCAGACGTAGCTACTCGGCAATGCCCTTGGCAGAACAACCGAAACACCATTGGTCTGTCCACTCCGGTCCTCTCGTACTAGGAGCAGCTCCTCTCAAGTATCCTACGCCAGCAAAGGATAGGGACCAAACTGTCTCACGACGTTTTGAACCCAACTCGCGTACCGCTTTAATTGGCGAACAGCCAAACCCTTGGGACCTCGTTCCGTTTTCCTACATTACTGTAGGTGCCAGACTATTCCTTCACCATATTCTCGATTGTCACCAACCGGAACTTAGGTGCGAGCCGTGTGATAGAGTTTTTTAGCTCTATCTCACATTGCCGCTGAGACGACAATGATCAGTCGTTAGGGGAGGCAACCTTCTTGGATCATTAACGCATAGTTTTTACGCCGTCTCTCAGACCGCACGTTCAAACGCGCCAATGCATCTGCTAACAGAGCAACTTCCATTAAATCACACCGATCAACAATAGGTCTCCTTATGATTCCTACTGCGTATTCAGCCTGTGCTTTCTTAACCCGCAGATATGGCTTCAAATTATTTAATAGATCAACAATATGATTCTGATCTTTCACAATCCAGTCGTAAACCGTTCTGTTACAAACAACTTTTCCGACCTTCAATTCGCTAAAAATCCAAACTAATATCGTACGGTCTTTTTGAGTAATTTTAAGAACCACTCTAATTCTAAAACCAATTTTTTTTTTCCTGATGCTCTTCTATGGATGCCATAATAGCACCAACCGCATCTAAAAAAACTGCTAGGTATGCTCTTGTAGCTTCAAAAGATTCCTTTCCCACGGCGTTAACCTTACAAATTTTTCTATTTAAAGGCCTTCACCGTTTTGAGCCCGTTTATTACTTCAAAGTTTCCCTTGAAGAGAGAAGTTCTGAGTCCTCCTAAAATGAATTAGGATTCCTCTTGTTTTCTCCAGCCCCAGGATGCGATGAGTCGACATCGAGGTGCCAAACCGCCACGTCGATATGAACTCTTGGTGGCGATAAGCCTGTTATCCCCGGAGTACCTTTTATCCGTTAAGCGACGGCGATTCCACTTTCAACCGCCGGATCACTAAGCCCGACTTTCGTCTCTGTTCGACTTGCAGGTCTCACAGTCAACTTACCTTATACCTTTACGCTCTACTCGTGATTGCCAACCACGATGAGGTAAGCTTTGGACTCCTCCGTTACTTTTTAGGAGGATACCGCCCCAGTAAAACTGCCCGTCTGGCAATGTCCATTCCCCGGATCACGGGGTAATGTTAGATTCCCGACTCGTCAAGACCGGTATTTCAACGTTGACTCCTGCACCCCTAACGAAGGGCATTCAAAGTCTCCCGGTTATTCTACACATGACGAATCAGAAGCCAATACCAGAGTACAGTAAAGGTTCACGGGGTCTTTCCGTCCTATTGCTGGTAAACAGCATCTTCACTGCTACTACAATTTCACCGAGTCTCTCGTTGAGACAGCGCCCAGATCGTTATACCATTCGTGCAGGTCGGAACTTACCCGACAAGGAATTTCGCTCGATTCATCCCCACTGTTTCCAATAAGGGTCGGACTCTATCTTAGTTTGCCGATTCATTTGCTCCTTCAGTTTTCGAATTCCTTCAATTCCTTCAGCAGTCAAATGATCTCCATTTTGCATCATCAATAAGACCCGTCTAAATTTCAAAAAATCAATCCGTTTTTTTGTCTTAAGAGAATGCTTTTCAAAAAATGGAACTATTCGTTCCATCAAATGCACCAATCCTTGCACCCGATAAGCCATTCTGTCACCGTGATTGGTTCGCACCACACCACAGCCAAAATACGCTTTCAAGGCGTAAAGGACTTGGATATCTCGCTTATGTTGAACGACTGTAAATTCCGGCAAGACCTGATATCCTGCAGACATTTCCACATGCTTATTAATCGCCACGTGAAAACACCCTTCTCCATCTACAAATCCAACAATCCATTGAGATTCTAACTCCATACAAACTCCAAACATATAGTCTCTGAGGATTCTAACATTGGTTAGTCTTTCCTGCGGATTGCTCCCATGTCTTTAAGATTTTTACTGTCAGACACTTCAATTATACCATTTGTCCTGACGAGTACCTAAAGTTTTTGAGAGGTTTCCCGCATATAGTTTAGTTTTACTAAGGCTAGAAATTAACCTTAGGACCGTTATAGTTACGGCCGCCATTCACCAGGGCTTGGGTTCTGTGCTTTGCCCCGAAGGGCTGACACTTCCCTTTGACCTTTTGGCATTGGGCAGGCATCACACCATATACTTCCCCTTAACGCGGGTTCGCATAGTGCTGTGTTTTTGATAAACAGTCGCCTGGGCCATTTCTCTGCGACCGTCAAACGCTCATGCAGTAAATGCAATCACATTCAACGGCTCCTCTTCTCCCGAAGTTACGAGGATAATTTGCCGAGTTCCTTAACGAGAGTTATCTCGCGCGCCTGAGAATATTCTTCACGCCCACCTGTGTCGGTTTTGGTACGGTCACCATCAGCGGTTAGAGATTATTTCTAGGAAGCATGCGCCACGCCATCGGTTCCTCCGAAGATTCCCCTTGATCACGACCTGGCCTTCTGTTGGTGGATTTGCCTGCCAACCAGCCTCATCGTGCTACGGACACTTCCAATCGTCCGCGCGCTTAACTTACTCCGTCATCCCATTACCATTGCTTTAGGTGGTGCAGGAATATTTAACCTGCTTCCCATCACCTACGCGTTTCCGCCTCGGCTTAGGGACCGACTAACCCAGGGAAGACGAGCTTTACCCTGGAAACCTTGGGCATTCGGCGAGGAGGATTTTCACCTCCTTAATCGTTTACTCATGCCATGGATACTCACTAGTATACGCTCCAACGCTCCTTACAGTACGCCTTCAACGCAGTATACTACGCTCTCCTACCGCGTACACTTAACGCATGCACCCGTGATTTCGGCTCTATGCTTAGTCCCGGATATTATCGGCGCAAAGTCTCTCGATTGGTGAGCTGTTACGCACTCTTTAAATGATTGCTGCCTCTAAGCCAACATCCCAACTGTTTTTGAAACTCCACTTCCTTACTCACTTAGCATAGAATTTGGGGCCTTAATCGAC
Organism: uncultured Chlamydiales bacterium; assembly: GCA_963705695.1. Classification (GTDB taxonomy): domain Bacteria; phylum Chlamydiota; class Chlamydiia; order Chlamydiales; family JAAKFR01; genus CAVPKN01. The sequence goes on along the minus strand of CAVPKN010000025.1, from coordinate 1,275 downwards.
GATCTGGGCTGTTCCCCTTTTGACAATGAAGCTTATCCCCCACTGTCTATCTCCCGGACAGCCTTCTGGTATTCGGAGTTTGGTTTCCGTTGGTAGCCCGGTAGGGCCCCGCTGGAATCCAGTGCTCTACCCCCAGAAGAGTTCATCCGAGGCTAACCCTAAAGTTATTTCGGAGAGAACAAGATATTTCCAAGTTTGATTAGCCTTTCACCCCTATCCACAGCTCATCCAAAACTTTTTCAACAGTTACTAGTTCGGTCCTCCACAAGGTTTTACCCCTGCTTCAACCTGGCCATGGATAGATCACTTGGTTTCGTGTCTACGTCAAATGACTCAAATCGCCCTGTTAAGACTTGCTTTCGCTTCGGCTCCGGAACGTATGTCCCTTAACCTTGCCATTTAACGTAACTCCCTGGCTCATCATGCAAAAGGCACGCCGTCAGCCATTCCCTCAAAGAGGGCATAGGCCTTCGACCGTTTATAAGCTGCTGGTTTCAGGTTCTATTTCACTCCCCTAACAGGGGTTCTTTTCGCCTTTCCTTCGCAGTACTGGTTCGCTATCGGTCATCAACTAGTATTTAGCCTTAGAGGGTGGTCCCCCTAGATTCAGACCGGGTTTCACGTGTCCGGACCTACTCAGGTGCCAATCCTGTCAAGTTTTCCTTTCGCCTACGGGACTATCACCCTGTATCGTTCAACTTTCCAGAAGTATTCGACTAGGAATTCTTGATCTTTTGACTGGTCCTACAACCCCGAAATCTTAGACTTTGGTTTAGGCTCTTCCCCCTTCGCTCGCCGCTACCGAGGGAATCTCGATTTGATTTCTTTTCCTCCGCCTACTGAGATGTTTCAGTTCGGCGGGTATGGCTTCCTACACCTATGTATTCAGTGAAAGATGATGAATGATTAACTCATTGGGTTTCCCCATTCGGAAATCTCCGGATCACAGCTTCTTTCCAGCTCCCCGAAGCATATCGTAGGTAATCACGTCCTTCATCGCCTGTTGATGCCAAGGCATCCACCAGCAGCCCTTAATAGCTTGACCACAAAACTTGTTGTTTAGTACATTAAGCTGCAATACTTGAGCTACGATTAATTTTCTATTCTATAATCATGCATTTTAAATGCAAGACCGTATTCTTAAATTTAACAGTTCGATTTTCATCGCCCGACCTATTCCTCAAGCGCCACTCTTTATAAGTGAAATTGCTACTTGTTATATATTCTTGATAATACACTAAACTTTTTCTTTCGAGATTAGCCTCACTTGACAGC
>CAVPKN010000024.1:0-50285 GCA_963705695.1 uncultured Chlamydiales bacterium | reverse complement strand
CCATTTCAGGTACTTGAATTGAGCGGGGAATTTGCTCCACCGGCTCGAGCGGTTCAATCATTTTTTCCTCATCTGCGAGTTCCATAAAGCGGCGTGCTGAGACCAAAACGCGAGATTCTAAAGAGCCAATGGCGCGATTGTAGGCTTGGACCGCATGACTCAGACCTTTACCGACCTTCTCCCAGTGTCCAGACATATCGGCGATCCGTTTATAGAGTTCTCTTCCTAACGCGCTAATCTGTTCCGCGTTTTTCGATAACCCCTCTTGCCTCCATCCATAGGCTACGGCTCTGAGTAGTGCAATCAAAGTGGTCGGAGTGGCCAATATGACCTTTTGCTCGACGCCAATCTCGATCAAGCTCGGGTCGTACTCCAGAGCTGCGCTAAAAAAAGTTTCCCCTGGCAAAAAAAGGACCACAAATTCAGGAGTGGGGCGAAACTGTTCCCAATACGATTTCCGACTGAGCAATACCATATGGCTGCGGATTGACTGGGCATGCTCCTTCATCTTGGCCAAGCGCTCCTTTTCATCAGCGCAATCAAGCGCCTGCAAATAGAATTCAAGAGGAGCCTTCGCATCGACGATGATATTTTTTTCTCCGGGTAATTTCACTAATAAGATCGGGACGGTACCGTCTCTCTTCCGAGGAAACGGAGGCCTGTTCATAAAAATCACAATGATCGAGCATCCCCGCCATCTCGACAACCCTCTTCAATTGGATCTCCCCCCATCTTCCACGCACCGCCGGAGCACGGAGCGCTTTCACGAGATTGGAAGTTTCATGACGGAGCTCTTTCTGCGCTTCAATTAAAGAGCCAACCTGCTCCTTCAACGTTGCATATGCTCCTGTCCTGGCTTGTTCCAGATCGCGGATTTTCCCATCAAATTTTTCTAACGATTCTTTGACAGGTCTTATTAACTCACCGATCGATTGACTTTTTTTTTCAAAAGCATTCTCGGCTAAGCGCATAAAGGAATCGTTATTATGCTTCAAAGCCTCTGCCGAAATCCCTTTGAACTGCTGCGCGAAAGTGGTTTGTAATTTTTCGATCAGGGAGAGTTTTTCAAGCGCCGCCCGCTTTTCAAGATCAGCCTCTTTAATGCGAACCCTGGCATGATATTGCCCAGCCACCCAGCCTAAAATGGCTCCCCCAGCAAGCAGCAGCAAAAAAATGATTTGAAATTCCATAAACAATTATCATGCAAAAAGAATAGTAAAATGGCTATCATAACCTTCATGTTATTCCTAATTTCTTAATGTTAGCCCCCTTAACGCCCATCATCGATCTCTACGCAGCACACTGGTTTTACACTCCTGATGGTGGCTTTTATGATAATTTTTTTTTTCTTCTCTCTATCGTTATGGAGAACTTTTTGGTTTTGCGACAGGAGGCTTAGCATGCGTGTGTTTTTTATGTTCTTTTCTGAGGCCGCAATGGAAAAAATGGAGAGCAGGAGCTGCGGCAATTATTTTAACCCTCGTGATTGGAGCAGGTTTAATCACTAATGTCGGTTTTAAGGGATATTGGGGGCGTCCTCGTCCTAAGCAGATCGTCGAGTTTGGCGGAAAGTATCATTACAAACCCTTTTGGCGCCCCCACCTCAATACACGCCAAGAACCACAGAAGTCGTTTCCTTCAGGTCATGTGGCTATGGGATTTTATTTTCTTTCACTTGTTTTAGTCGGCAGACGTTCCAGGAGCCGTTTTCTCCTCCACACAGGGATCATTTTGACGACCGTTTTAGGTGGAGGATTAATGGTCGCACGTGTTGCGCAAGGAGGCCATTTTGTCTCTGATGTGATCGCTGCGGCGGTGTTAATGTGGTACATCTCTATCGCAATTGTCCGCCTCACATCGGGGCGGAACCCGTGCAACGGATTCTGGGATTAAGCTCGCGCGGCATTTCTCAAGAACTTGATGAGGTTTAAGAGGTTTATGGAGGCAATCTTTCCCTGCCTGCCCCTCTACTCCTCGGGGATAGATCCACACGACATGCACCCCCTCATGGTCCCACCCCTGATCATCAACACCCTCTGCATCGAGGAAAACAAGCTGTGGCACCTCGTTTTTGATAATCTCTAAAGCATCCCCCCTTTTTTCAGCGACAAACAGCTCTGCACCCCCTTCCACCACTTCCTGCAAAGCCTGCTCCAACGCCTCTCTCTCACTCCGCTGACCCGAGATAATCAAAATTTTATTCATACTCGTTCTTCTACTGCATCCCCCCATATTTGATCAAGCACCCCCTGCAATCAAGACCGACTAACTGCTTCCCAACACAATCTCCCTTGCCTGCTCATACGTCTCTTCATATAGATCCACAAACTCCTGTTTCTCATGATCATATGTGCAATAAAGCAGGCGATGGTTCTTAGCAATGAACATTAAAGCCACAAAACCCCCATCCATATGTTTTCTCTGTTCATTCTCAAAGCCGATCATGACTTCAAAATTATCGATTGTAACTGGATAGTTATGGAGGTAAGGACGAATCTTTTCATTTGCATTATAGCGACTTATATACCCTTCCATCACTTCGACATAAAGGCGACGCGCCTGTTCGACATTAAACCGCTCAAACGAAATATAACTGGCATGGACACTTTGGATATCACCCATCATGGCCCCACCAGAACCACATACAAAAAGATTTTTTTGCTTTTTTAATTCCTTGTTATAAGGAATAAAAATTTTATCAGACAATTTGCAATGTATAGGCTCACGAAATCCACAACTAAACATAAATGTAATAACAATACACCAAAGCTGCTTCATTTTAGATATTTCTCCTGAAAATCTTTCCCCAAACGCTCAATTTGTTTTCCATAAGTATCTCCGAGTAGGAAGTGTTCTGTCAAGGGATTCATTGAGCTCGGTTTTAAAAAGATAAGATTTATATCCATGCCAAGGGCGCCCTTTAAGTAATTGTAGGGGCCGGTCCAAGGGACAAAATCGATAGGACTGACATAGTTGTCGGCAGATTTATAATCTCCCCTTGGAATCATTGTGGCAGCGCCAAATGAGTTAACTGAGATCCGATTGCATAACTCCTTACCGAGTCGACCACCGACGTTATTGAAACGGGTGCCTGATTGGCTATGTACATAGGCTATAATGGAAAGCAATGGGTCTTTCCCCATCTCCTCTCTATACCAACGCTCACACATGATTTCATACGGCGTTTTAATGCCACACTTTGCAATAGCGGAGACAATGAGACTTGTAATGAAGCCAAGATCGGGATTGTAGAAGTGCACCACTTGTACATCGCCATGTTTTTTTGAAATGAAGTCTCTTTGCTTAGTGCCATCTTCACGGGGTGTCATGATCCCATTATGGTAAGTTAATGCTACATGAGGAACTGTGCACCCGTCCGACCTGGACACATATGCGTATACTCTCGGTTCAAAGAAGTTGCCGCCACGGAGAAAACGAGCGCCCGATTCAATGAATTCACGGGCACCCGGTACAGGGATTAAATTGTGCCCGATCCATTCGATGGTGCTAAAAGCTCGGTACCAAAGCCAGCCGCAAAAATCTGCGAAGTTGCGTGTTTCCGCAAACGATTTGGCAAGGAGGCCGTAAGGGTCAAAATAGTGGAGGGGATTATTATGGACGTAGGCGTAGAGATTGGGGCCATCCTGAAATCCTTGTGGATCGGGAGTGATCCATCGCCCTAGCGAGGGAGCGTAATATCTTTTACCAAAATAGATAAGTCCACTCTCTGGATCGTATCGTTTGCTGGCAAACCCCCACGGAAAAGAGAAGGGGGAATGAATGGATTCACCAAAAGCCGTGTAGCGATAGGTGGCATACGGTTTTCCCTCCAAAGTCAATAAAACGACTAAAGATCCGGTATGATCGTGGATAGGAATATATTGCTGTGTTCCCACTTCTATAAAAACAGCGGCCCCGATTTCCGCCCCTTTTCCCTCTCCTAAAATGCGTAACTCCTCGATTTTTCCGTTACGCATCGTTCCAATCTCATGCTCTCCGTCCCAGACATAAAGATCGTTATTCTTGGCAATTCTCCTGTTCAAAACGTCATAAGTATAACGGGTGCGGATCCCCTTAACTGTGGTCGCGATCAACCTATCGAGCAGATCGTATTCATAGGTGGCTATGCCATCAGAAACGAGATTCCCATTCTTGTCGTACTGAAACTTTCGAGCACCATCGCTTGTGATCTGGAAAAGATCGTTATGATCATATTCTTGTTGATCCTTAGCTACTCGGTTTGCGAGAGAATCGTAAGTATAAGTATGCCCCCCTTCTTTCACCAGTTGCCGCAAGTCGTCATATTCAAATAGCGCGTTCTCCTCCCCTAGTGAATCGGCATAATGATAGTGTGTCAGATCACCGACTTCATCATAGATATAGGAAGCCTTAAAATGGGGCGCAAGATACCCTTTCCACCGCATTAAAGGATCCCATTCAATAGCGATTGTTTCTCCATTGGCGAGTAGAGTCTTAGTGGGTCGTCCAGACAGATTACGCTCCACATAAGTATGAGTGAGACCATTTCGGGAAATTGAATTAACATAGGGTCCCTGATAGTTATACGTAACCGCAGAACCATCAGGCAAATGAAGAGCTACTCTTCTTCCATTCAGATCAAATTCTCTACGAAAACGATCCCAGAATCCATTTTTTCAGCATTGACGTTGTCGTAGATATCATAAAACGATTCCAATGCCGTCTTTCGGATCTGATCTTCAACCTTAGTCAGTCGATTTTTGATATCATATGTATACACATAATCAACTCCCTCTCCCCAATACCTTGCTAAACGACTACAAGAATCGTACACGTAATGTATCTTTCGACCATCCGGCTTGACAAGAGCCTCAAGATGACCCCACTTATCATAAATATATTGAGTTACTTTCTCTTCCGGCTCCACAACCATTTCAAGGCGCCCTTTTGGCCCAAATCGCCATTGCCGCGTAACTGTTTTTTGCAACTCACTTCCAGAGTATACGTATTCGATCGCATGAGTTTGATTTCCCACTAGGTCGTATTTTTTCTCTTCTCTCTTAATGAGATTTCCTTCTTGATTTCTCGTTTGCTGATCGATGGGCCTTCCTCTACAGTCGTGCAGGTCGTTGTTGTAATTCCCTTGGGATTACGAATGGTTTTGGTAAGACCTCCAGGTAGCTGTAGGAGAAGGTCGTTATATGTCCCAGAGGGTTTTTGAGCTCTAAGGGCTCTCCTCGGGAGTTATAGGTTGCATGCTGAGTACCTAAGCAAGTTGTTGTCTCCGTTTTATTGCCCGCTTCGTCATACCGATATTTCTCCTGGAATGCCCCCTCTATTCTTTTTTCCACAATTTGCCCTTTGAGATCGTAGAAAAACAAAGTAGTCACGTCCCCCTCTTGCACCTGTGCAATTTGTCCCAATGCATTGTATCGCCATTGCTTTTCTCTATCTCCTTTTTGCTCAGCGACTTTTCTTCCAATGAGATCGTAGTTGACGAAGGTTGTAACCCCAAGCGGATCCGTTTCCGAAATCAAGCGAAAGGGTGTATAAGTTGCGAGTGTGACCGCACCTTCACTCTCTGTCCGAATTAGATTGTTGAGCAGGTCATAAGTGCAAAAAATTGTCACTCCATGGGGATCGATATGGGATGCGAGAGTGCCTCCCTCTTTATTATAGGTAAAATGTTCCTCTGTGCCATCGGGGTGGGAAATGTTGGTAACCTGCCCTCTAAAATTATAGCTCTTCCGTGTTCCATAACCATTGGGGTCGATCTCTTGGATCACATTCCCTAGAATATCGTACGTCCGACGCTCCACGGCTCCATCTGGATAATGCACTGCAACAACACGTCCCAGAGCATCGTAGGTATATCGCGTTTCAAACCCCGAGGGATCAACATCAGCAATGACCCGACTTGCTTTATCGTATTTTCTCTCTGAAGTAAGGATCGTTCCGTCACTTTGCCATTCCATTTCTTTGACGGGTCGATTCATTAAATCATATTGCCACTCTTTATGCTGATCTGGCCTTGGACCCGTTTGTGAAATCAGATTAAAAAAACAGTCGTACGCAAATATTGTCTTATTTCCGAGTGAATCTGTTGAGGAGATCAACCGCTCTTCGTGATCGTATTCCCTTCGCAACGTATGGCGGAGCTTGTTTTCTGCGTCGTAGTGCTCTTCACTCGTGATTTTACCTGAAGGATGGTAGGTATATCTGACCTTTTTGATCAGCTCCTCTCCGGCATATTCCCTAATTTCCTCAGGCAAACCTAAACAAGGCAGTGTCCGTTTGGGAGAAATTTCCTTAACATGACGAAATGTGACACCTGCCTTATCGTTTGGATTTTCAGTTTTTCCATCATCAATAATGGTTTTGACGCACACCGAGGTGATTTCCTCATCATAAAAATGGAAAGTGCGTTTGGCAATTTCACCATTGAGTCTCATGATTTCTGAAGAGAGAAGATGAGTGCGTGGCACGTAGGTGTAGCGGATCTCTTTATTGGGTCGATCCGATTCGCTCAATTTGAGATTAAAACCATCATCTGAATAGGTGCGAAAAATGGGATGTGCACCCTCTACCCTCTCCTCAATGACATTGTGATTTTTGTCATAAACATACGTAACATCGTAAAATATTTTCCCAGAGGCATCCTCGACCTTTTTTTTCAGCAGATTACCTGAATTTGAATCCCACTCTTGCCTTTCGACGGAATAGAGAATTTCCCCTTGGAATTTTTCAATCGCAATAATTCTCTTATCGCTATTAAAGCGATAAACCGTTTTGTTATCTTCGGCGTCATAGACAATCGTATGATCGGAGTCGTAGGTGTAGCGAGAAATGGGGACCATTTTTCCATTTGGCCCTACGGGTGCACTCTGGGTAGACACACGGTTCGAACCATCGTATGCTGTCTCAATCACCCATCCCTCTTTCTCCTTCTGAAAGACCTTATATAAATAGGGAGGTGTAGCGTAGTCGGTCCTTTTTTTATTTCGGCAATCGCGGTAGTCGTAGCGTTGCTCTGGCTTACCTGCCGCGGTGACATAAGTTAAAATGGTATCGTAAACATATCCTTTTTTGATGAAGCGTTGGGGCTGGGAAAAATGGAGCTCCCTTCCATCGCTTCCCTGAAATTTAACATGGTCGATGAGGAGAATACGTGTATTGTGGGGAAATTGCGAGGTGTATGTCAGATCGATCCCCCCTAAAAATACCCCCTTAGAGCTGTAGGCTTTCATCGATTTTAACATATAATTTGTTGGCAAATCGCGATCGATCCAGGGAGAGGAAGCGTTAAAATCCACATATTCGTAACGAATGATATTTCCATTCGGCCTCCTTTCCTCCGTGACAAGCGCCTGATAAGGGGGTGAAAACTCAAGAGGGCGAACTTCACCCACTTCACCTGTGTTGCGATCTATTCTGCGGCTACATGGCCAAAGCTGCCCTTCTTGAGGCCATTGCCTGACATCGGTCCTAAAGCTCCGTTCACTACCATCTCCCGTTCGAATCACTCCCTCCCACCAACAATGATCTTCAGGGACGCATTGAACGGACCTGCGCACAGTACGCTCCTTTTTTGAATAGGTCATACGATGATTCAACGGATGCGTTTGCCCCGAAAGCGAGGTCGACATAAAACTTTTTATTGTTTGAGGTCTAATCACATAGTCGTTTCCTACACGATCGTAGAGCAAGAAATTGCTATTCGCCTCTCCGATCCCAAGAAAGCGTGGGAAGCCAAATTCATTCTCAAAATTAAATAACACAAAAGTCTCAGGATTGATCCGCCAATGCCCATAGATCTGCTCCTGCCGTGCATAAATATGATTGTAAAAGCGACGGATCGAAAGAGGCTCAATACCCGCAACCACAAGATCGCAGCTCTCTTCACAATATTCGCCAGTGACGAGATTGACTTTTGGAACTTGCGGAACAAAGCTGCTTTTTTCTACAGGAGCAAATGGGGAAATGGGCGACTCGAGCTCACTCTTAATTTTCCAAGGCTGCTCCTGCCCCATAGCAATAGAAGAAACGACCCAAAGACATAAACAAAACCAACGCATGATAAAACCCAATTTTAAATTTGACAATAGGCGTCGAATTTAATTTTTTCCTTGTCTCTAAGTCAACCAAAATCTTTACTAACATTTTTCTTTTCACAATTTCAAAATATCGCTATATTCTTTGAGAAAGGGGTTTTTTATGGCATCAAAAATTGTTTCAGTAGCTGCAGAACTATTCCTGGGGACTTGTGCTTCATCGAGCTGCTGTTTTTGCTCAGGCTCAATGAAGAAAAATGACTCTTCTGTTTGTTCGGTGTCGCTCGTGTGTGATCTTGCTTTCCCCATCCTTACCACGCTTGCATGCGCTATTTGCTGCATCACGTTAAACATCTTTCAATACCACATGCTTTCAATCCTTCCTGCCACAGGCACTCTAACGGGCTGTTTTACCATCTATCAAGGCTATCTCACCAATTTCTTGGCGACATTTCACGCGAATAATGAGAAGCTCAAAGCCTCCATAAAAGAGCTCAACAAACAAAACGAAACCCTTAAAATAACCACCAAACAATACCAATCCGAAAACACAAAGCTCGCCTCCTCAATCGACTCCCTTCAACAAGAAACCAAGACCTTTGGAGAAGAGAGGGAAAAATTCAGCCAAACAATCACCACTTTCCAAGAAGATCTCACCCAAGAGCGCGTTCTCCGGCAACACGCCGAACAAACCCTCGATACCTACACCTCCCGCCTAGAGGCCCTCTCCACCTCCCTCACCAACCTCCAAACCTCCTCCTCCACCGACCACTCCCAATTCACCCTCCAACTCCAAACCTTCATCACCTCCCTCCAAACCCTCCACACCACCACCACAACCCTCTCCGCCCTCCCCACCACCATCTCCGACACCCTCCACCGCGCCACCTCCACCCTCACCACCCTCCTCACCATCATCTCCGACTCCACCATCTCCTACATCTCCCGCCTCGAATCCACCCTCTCCTCCCTCAAGGAGGAGGTAAGTAACCAAAAAGCACTTAACCAATCAGAAAAATTACATCTTGATGCTTGGGAGAAAATAAAAAATGACATTCATATTGCTTTACATTTAGTCACCCAAAGTCAGACTGTATAAAATGAATTTATGATTTAGAAATTGAAATTTATCACATTACTCATGGCAAAAAAAGCTCTACAACTTAAAAATTAGTTTTTTGCTCCTATCAGTGTAGGAATATTCTCAGCAAAGCCTCTCATCGTCACTGCACTTTTATAAATCTACCACTAAGAAAAACTTCCTATACGAAAAACATGAGATAGCTTATCAAACAGTCATTGACAAAGCATTGCGGATTCTAAAGCATGTAAGGCCGATGTGTTTTTTCTCATTATTTTTACTTTTGCTATGTGCCTTTCGAACATATTGGCTTCTGATCTAAGCCGTTCTTACAATACTACACAAACACAGGTGTCATATAAACAATGGTTCACAGGAGCCCTTTTAACACCAAATGCCAAAACTGTACCATATGGGCATCCTGGACTTGAATTTGTATTAGTCGGCTCAGAAAATTACGGACGATTCGATTCCAAATGGAACCTTTGCCACATTCCTAGCATGTGGGGAATCGCTCCCTATTTTGACTTCCAGGCAAGTTTTAATAAGATAATTGGGTTTGAATTAATTGGTTCTGTTATCACTAATTTCTGCCAGGGCGCATCATTTACGCATTTACAGGATACTATTTATAGGCTTGGATTTCAAATATCCAATGATAAATCTAATTCTTGGATTCCTGATTTTAGAATACTTGTCCAAGAGATATTTCCAACTGGCAAATACCAGAAATTCAGCCCTAGCAAAAAAGGTACAGATTCAACTGGAGAAGGATCTTTTCAAACTGGAGTTCATCTTGTTGTTCAAAAATTATTCAATCAAATTGGAAAACACTCATTTAGATTAAGAGCGGATATAGGTTATTCAGTGCCAGCACCGGTCCGGGTTAGAGGAATAAATTATTATGGTGGAACTTCTGATACCAGTGGGAAAGTCTATCCCGGCAAATTCTTTATCACTTACATATTTGGAGAGATTGCATTAAACAGGAAATGCGCCATTGCTCTTGAGCTAAATTACCAACATGGCATGCGTGGAGAGTTCTCTGGGAAAGATCCTTCAAAAATAAACGTTGCTTCATTTGATGAGCTGTGCGCGCTCCCAGAATTTCAATATACTCTTACAAAAAATATGGGCCTAGTCTTTGGAGGTTGGTTTACATTAGCAGGAAAAAATACCACCGCTTTTAGAGGAGGAGAAGTAGCCATTCTCGTGCTTTTCTAAAATTAATTTTTTTAACGAAAATATTGTTTAAATTTTCTGCACCATGTAAAACTTTTTAATCTTTTTTCTTATGTAGCATATTGCTATGCTAGGCTTACAGAAAGTGGCTTTTACACCACAAGCCTATGTCATACTTAAAGCAATTTCAATCTCTTTGTGAAGATGCATCTCAAGAGCAGGTTACTTTACCATTACCTTTGTTTCCTGGACAATATGATATTTGGCTAGAACAGCAACTATATCCAGATGATTATTCTAATCACTTTCATTTCGTAGCTAGGATTAGTCGAGAAATCAACCCTGATATATTAAGGAAGGCTATTTGTCGTTTGGCTGAACGCCATGAGGAAGTCAGGACCATTTTTACTCTTATAAAGGGAATACCAATTAGGCAAATAACTTCACCAAATAGTGTAAATCTGAGTGTTGAACAATGTTCTAATTTGGGCAAGGAGGACTTATATTTTCTCATACAAACAAATTTTAAAAAACCTTTTGCTCTTTCAATAGATCCACCATATAGATTTATCTTATATCAACGATCAGCTCTGGAGAACTACCTTCAAATAGTGACACACCATATAGCTGCTACTATCAAAAGCTATGCCAAAATTCCTTATGAACTTGCATATCTATATAATTCTGAACTCAATGAAACTAGCATTAAACTTCCAGAAAAACATATAACATATTCACATTTTGTACAGAAATATTACGATTATCTTAAATCAGATAGAAATAAATATGACAGGGATTATTGGTTGAATTATCTATCTGGCAGCCTACCAACTCCAGTATTACCATTAGATAAGCTATCTGATTCATCAAATCTTTCTATAGAAATACAGCATTTTAGTCTGAGCAATGAACTCAACACGAAATTGAAACAGCTTGCTCTTTCTCAAAACGCCAGCTTTTTCTCTCTGATAACAGCCATTTTTCAGTTGCTAATATGCCGTTATACCAAGCAGGAAGAAATTATCGTTGGTATCCCGAATGATACCCTTAGAAGCATGGGAAACAAGGATGATTTTAATCAATTCTTTGGATATAGCATAAACACTCTACCCTTACGCATTAAAATTCCAACTGATGAGAACTTTTCACTCTTTTTAACACAAGTACACAACCATATTCAGGATATGGCCAAGCATAGGCAATGCCCTCTATCCCAAATAGTTGAGGATTTAATTAAAACGAATGGTCCTACACATGCAAAACTTTTTAAGATCTTGGTGGTTTCTCAAAAAGTATCTGATTGTCAACAATTTCTACTTTTTGGAGTTAACAGACAAGATGCAACTGTCGCTATTCAGGGACTAAAATATGAATCAACAGGGATAGGACATATTCCAACCGGTAGATTTGATCTTGCATTAGCGATTCTAGAAACCAGCAATGAAGAAACCTTCCTTTCTTTGCATTACAACTCTTCCATTTTTAGCAAATTAGAAATTAGTAGGATCGGCAGTAATCTATTAAGCACTTTAAAATTTATTACAAATAATATCTTGGCAAAAATCAGCTCAATTTCAGTTCTCCGAAGAAGAAAAAAATTGCCAGCTTAATATATGGAATCTCACAGCAAGTCCTGTAGAGCAACAAAAATCTTTCCTCGAATTACTCGAGAACAAGTAATTATAAATCCGGAATCTACGGCCATTGTTTCTGGAAACACAGAAATTAACTATAAAACTTTGAATCTTTTTTCCAATCAATTTGCTCGGTATCTGCGTAGGCTCAGTCAGAAGTTCCTAGTTGCAGTATGTGTTGAAAGATCTCCTGAACTTATCGTTTCTTTGCTTGCCATTATGAAATCAGGAGCGGCTTATCTACCTTTAGATCCAGAGCTTCCAAGCGAAAGAATCCAATTTATGCTCCAAGATTCTCAAGCGAAAACCATTATTACCCAACAATCCTTACAACGCATTTGCGAAAATTATTCGGAAGGAATGGTCTTTATTGATAAAGATTGGGGAGAGATATCTCAAGAAGAACCAGAAAATTTATCAATAACTTTGAGCTCGAGCCAGCTAGCTTATGTTATTTATACTTCCAGGTGCACAGGAAAACCTAAAGGCGTAGAGATACGACATAAATCTCTTACTAACTTTTTAACGGCTATTCAACAGAAACTGAACATATCTAATTCAGACTGCTGGCTCGCTTCAACTACTATTTCTTTTTTTGACATCTCAAACCTTGAGATTTTTTTGCCTCTTACCCAGGGTGCAAAAGTCGTTTTAGCTGACAAGGAAGTAGCAGAGAGGAATCCTTCTATTATTTGCGCAGACCATAGAGAAATACGCTGTTACTTATGCTCAAGCAACGCCGTCTTTATGGCAGATATTAGTCGATTTTGGATGGAAGGGCAGCCCACAACTTACCATACTTTGCGGTGGTGAATCGTTGGCACAGCCTTTGGCAAAAAAGCTATTCAACCTTTCAGGCACTCTCTGGAATATGTATGGTCCAACTGAGACAACTATTTGGTCTTCTATGAAAAAAATAGAAAATCCCGAAGAGAAGATCTTCATAGGTACGCCTATCGCTAATACCACTTTCTATATCTTAGATGAGAAGAAACAAATACAACCGATTGGGGTGGTGGGTGAACTATATATAGGTGGCATTGGCTTAGCAAAAGGGTATAGAAAAAAAACCTAAACTTACAAAAGAGCGCTTTATTTCCTCTCCTTTTCCTGGATCTCTTAGCAACAAGCTCTATAAAACTGGAGATTTAGCACGGTACTTAATCAATGGAGAAGTTGAATGTTTAGGACGAGTCGATTATCAGGTCAAAATTAGAGGTTATCGTATTGAGCTTGGAGAAATTGAGGAAGTCATAAAAAAATGTGAAGGTGTTCAGCAAACTGCTGTAATAGTCCTCGAGAATAAATCAGGAGAAAAACGCATTGTTGCATACTGTACAGGGTCCTACGATGAAAAGACCCTAAAACAGGCACTCAACACACAACTGCCTGGGTATATGATACCATCCTCGTTTGTTCGCTTACATAGTTTGCCACTTACCTCTAATGGAAAAATTGATCGCAAAATTCTCCCTATCCCAAACCCTCACTTAGACAGCCTTGAATATATCGCCCCTAAAAACATCATAGAGAAACAAGTCGCAAAAATCTTCGAAAATCTTCTTGACATTGAAGGAGTGAGCGCTATTTCCGATTTCTTCTCTCTGGGGGGTCATTCTTTGTTAGCTGCTAGAGCAGTAGCTCAAATTAATAGCTTATTTTGTGTTAATTTACCAATAAAAATTATCTTTCACAAACCCACTATCTGTCTTATTGCAAGAGAAATTGAATTCGCTATAAGAGGTGAGGTTTCTTTTGCTCACGGAAGTCAGTTTAGATCGCCAAAGACCACCTCTTTTGATCTGTCTCCTTCGCAGCAGCGTTTTTGGCTTTTAGATCAAAAAGTAGCAAATAAAGCTGCATACAGCATTCCATTCCTTATAGAGTTTATGGGAGATTTAGATATTCCCTTATTGAGGAAGGCAGTTAATACCATTATTGAAAGACATGAAATATTACGTGCTTTTTTTATTGAGGGAGCAGAAGGTCCCAGGCAAATTATTTCAACAGATAAGCAGGCCGAAATCCAGTGTGAAAAATTAAAGGATATAAAGGATATACAAAATCTAATCTTAGAAGAAGCGCAAAGACCATTTGATTTAAAAATAGGTCCTCTCTTTCGTTTCCTGCTTATACGCTTTCAAAAAAACAAACATTTATTTCTTCTGAATTTTCACCATATTATCTTCGATGGTTATTCTCTTAATGTATTTCTAGAAGAGCTTAAATCTTTTTATGAAGCTCATAAAGTAAAGAAAACCGATACCCTAAAACCGTTAAACATGCAATATATTGATTATATATATTGGCAGAATCATCATTATGAAAAAGATATTGAGGAAGAACAGGGTAATTGGTGGGTAAAAAGATTGCGAGATGCGCCTGCTTTCCTCAATCTACCCCTCGACCGTCCAAGACCACCCGTACAAACCTCTAATGGTGCCCTGTTTGAATTCCTGATCTTAAATTCTCGCCAGCTAGCTGCATTAAAGCGATTATCTCAAGAGAACCGAACAACGATTTTTACGACTTTGCTAGCTGCTTTTCATGTATTTTTATACCGTTATACAGCCCAAAATGATTTCATCATTGGAATCCCTGTTTCAGGAAGAAATCATCATAATTTTGATTCTAACATCGGATGTTTTATTAATACTATTGCATTAAGAATAACATCGAATAGCAATAGTAACTTTCTGGATTTTTTAGCTTGTGTCAGAAATGAATTTTTCGAGGCAATTAAGCATCAGGAAGTTTCTTTTGAAAGGGTACTAGAAAAATACAAAATCGATAGATCTTTTAGTCATTCACTGCTTTTCCAAGTCATGTTTAATATGCTTCCAAAAACGGAAGTAGAGAATATCAATGATGTTCAGCTAAGGGTAAGAAATATTGATAGAAAAATGGCTCATCTTGATTTAAGTTTATCCGTGCAGGAATCGCAGAACAGATTACGAGGTTCTTTCGAATATAATACTGACCTGTTCTTAAGTAGAACCATCAAAAGGATGGCTACACATTTTCAAAAATTAGTGAAAGAGATTGTTAAAGACCCTCATCGAAAAATTGGCAAACTGCCGTTACTTTCTTATTCTGAAATGAAGAAGCAAACCATTGAATGGAATAAGCAGCCGGTGACGTATCATAAAAGAGCCACTATCATTCAACTTTTTGAGAAATGGGCAGAACATTTACCAGAGGCTTTAGCTATTGCTTGCAAAGGAAAAAACTATTCATATTGTGAAATCAATAGACAAGCAAATAAAATAGCCCATGCGCTTATAAATTCTGGAATAAAATCAGAAGATAAAGTTGCTGTATACCTAGGAAGATCCGTGGACTTTATAGCTACAGTGCTCGGAATTTTGAAAGCTGGTGGAGTTTTTGTACCACTTGATCCTTTGGCTCCTAAAGAACGAACAGACTTTATCTTAAAAGAATTGAAGCCGTTCTGTATTTTAACAAACAGGGGCTTCAGCACCAAATTTTCTGAATCCAAAATGTTATATACAGATCAGCTACCTATTTCATCAGATGATAATCCCTCAATCCCGATATCAGGAAAGCAGCTTGCTTATATTATTTACACCTCTGGATCTACAGGGAGACCAAAAGGAGTTGAGATCGAATATAGGAGCATTAACGATAGAGTTCTTTGGAAAAATGCTGCTTATCCACTGAGTACATCTGATGTTATGCTTCATACCTACTCACTTATTTTTGATGGTTCTATTATCAATTATTTTTGGCCTTTGTGTGCTGGAGCAAGCCTTATTATTGCTTCAGAAGAAGAACAAATAGACCCCACTGCCTTAATAAGCCTCATTAAAAAATATAAAGTTACAACTATGGACTTACTTCCTTCTCTGCTGCAAGGAATAATTGATGAGCATGAGATAATCTATTGTTACTCATTAAAATACGTTTTTTCAGGAGGAGAGGCATTACCTGGAGAACTCATATCTCAATTTTATAAAAAATGTAATGCCAGGTTATACAATACCTACGGACCAACAGAAGCTACCGTAGAGGCAAGCGTGTGGAAATGTACTCCCAACTTTTCAGGACCAATTGCACCTATCGGCAAGCCGATTGCTGGAGCAAAGCTTTATATTTTAGATTCAGATCAAAATATAGTCCCGATCGGTGTTCCCGGTGAGCTGCATATTGGTGGTATGGGCCTTGCCAGAGGATATCTTAATTCACCTAAATTAACCGGAGAAAAGTTTACTCCAAACATATTTGGCGGGATTTTAAAGAACGTTTATATCGTACAGGTGATTTAGTCAAATACAGGCAAGACGGTAACATAGAATTTATTGGACGCATCGACAATCAAGTTAAAATCAGAGGTTTTCGTATAGATTTGAGAGAGATAGAAGCTGCTCTTCTACAAATAAATTCTGTTGAGAACGCTATAGTAATAACTCGTGGACAACAACTACATAAGCGTATCATAGCGTATGTGATTCTAAAAAATTACATAGCCGAAGATGAATTTAATAAATTAATGAAAACATTCCTCGGAAAGCATCTTCCAGGCTATATGATTCCTCAATACGCTATTGTCTTAGATAAATTTCCTAAACTATCCAATGGCAAAGTAAATTATG
Source organism: uncultured Chlamydiales bacterium (assembly GCA_963705695.1). GTDB lineage: Bacteria > Chlamydiota > Chlamydiia > Chlamydiales > JAAKFR01 > CAVPKN01. The sequence goes on along the minus strand of CAVPKN010000024.1, from coordinate 33,745 downwards.
CGGCATTTCCAGAGCCAAATCAACAAATTAACACTTCGCTTTCTTTAGGGAGAGATTGTAAAAATTTTTTGGAACACCAGCTTCTCTCTATATGGAAGGAGTCACTGGAAACCGAATCAATTAATGTTACCGATAATTTTTTCGAAATTGGAGGCAATTCGTTGTTAGCTATGAGGCTGATGGCAAAAATTAAAAGTAAAACAGGTTTGGCGACTCCTCTTATATGTCTATTTCAAAACCCTACTATTGAGACGCTCGCACAAGCCATAAATAAGCAATCAGCAAAAAAACCTTCCTCTGTTATTCTCATGAATCAAGGGGGGGATAAACAACCATTTTTTTGCGTTCATCCAGTTGGAGGAAATGTTCTCTGTTATAGGGCATTAGCTAAACACTGGAGTGAAGATCGGCCATTTTATGCCATTCAAGCATCTGGACTAGAAGATGGTGAAGTACTATATGATTCGATAAACATTATGGCTGATGAATACATCAAATCTATGAGACAAATCCAGCCATCGGGCCCATATATTTTGGGAGGATGGAGCTTTGGTGGGCTTATTGCAGTAGAAATGGCCAATCAGCTAAGAAAACAAGGTGAAGAGATTTCACTTTTAGTGCTCATCGATACAACAGCAAATATTGAAAAATTTAAGAAAATTGATGTGGAAGATGAATCTGTTTTACTCTCTGAGCTAACCCACCAATTTACAAATGAACCTACTTTCAAAAAAACAAAACTCTCTCTTAAAGAGCAATTTGCCCGTTTTATAGACAATGGTGGGAAGTTTCCTATTAAGCAAAAAAACGATAGCATCGACAGGCTTATTGCATTAGCAAAAAATAACTACCGAGCTTTACAGCTATTTTCAATACCTATTGTTGATGTAAGAGTGGCATTAATCAGGAGCAAAGCAAATCCTGAAAAGGCAAAATTGCTCGGATGGCACAGATATGCGACCGATATCAACTTTTTTTATGCGCCAGGAGACCACTGGGCCATTACCCAAGATGAACAGGCTCGACACTATTCGCAAATTCTTCAAACCTGCTTTACAAAGTTGATAAAAGAAGACGCTTTTTCAACTGTACAAGATCGCTAAATCTGCCTCCTGAACAAGAAAAGCTTTATTAGGGAATTTATTGTGCCTAGCACAAACAGCACATTTGTAATGTCCATCAAATGCGTAACGCTTAAAAAACCAGGCAACATCTAGATCCGGTGAACCATAAAGGAAACTCGCTCCTTCTTCAAGAATTTTAATAGTAAAGGAATTTATTTTACAATTAAAACCCGTACCTATTGCCTTTATATAACTTTCCTTGAGTGTCCAGAGGTCATAAAAAAATCCAGTCCGTTGTTCTGGGGATACTGTTTGATAGAAAAATTGTTCTTCAAGCGAGAAATTCGCTAATAAATTATCGAGATCATTCAAAGGACGGACATACTCAATATCAATTCCTAAAGGAGTGTCATCCGTTGCTAAAATGATGATCTCGTAAGAGTGAGAGAGGTTGAAATGCCTTTTTTCCCCGCGGAGCACTGGCTTTCCATAAATACCTGAATCAATTTTTATAGAATCCCATGCGATATTCAGCTCTTCTGCCAATACTTTTCGTAACAGCAATTCCGATAAAGCAGCTTTCCATTGAGCCCGCAGCGATTTGTTCTTCAGGATTTTCCTCTGAGCATTAAGGGGTAAAAGACCTATTGCTTCTTTTAAAATCCACTCATTCGCTTCATGTATATGTAATAAATACAAATTTAATTGCATTAATAAGCCTAAACAATTTTATGAGTGACTATAATCATCTGAAAGCACTCGACCAGCTTCTTCTTTCAAGAAGAAAGAGCAAATAAAAACGATAAAAGACCCGATCATTAAATAAAATACAGGAGAAGATGAGAGGAAAACATTTTCAATCAATAATCTTTCAATATGATCACCACTGATTCCACCAAAAATGGCATAATTAACATAATAACCTACTGCTACTCCTGTATATCGAATGTGGGTTGGAACATGCTCTATAGAAGCGGTCATAGCTACTCCATAATAAGCTGAGGAAGCAAAAGCAAAAATTGCTTGTATAAGGAAAAACTGTATTATGTTTCCTGTATTGTAAAGAGCCACAAACAAAGGATAGGCAAAAATTAAGAAAAAGCCGCTAACTCCTAGTAAAATGCGCCTCCTCCCCAACATATCGGATTTAGCGCCAAATAGGCGAGCACCTATAGCAAATAAAGTGAGTGCTCCAAAATTAAGCAGCATAGAATGCCTTGCTGCTAAATCAAGGTGCTTCACACTAAATTGAGGAATCCAAGCATAAATAGTTAAGGTAATGATGGGAGCCAAAATAGTAATTCCGACCACACGCAAAAAAGTTAACTTATTACATTGAAAGACTTCAACTATTGGAGTCGATGATCTATGATGTCTTTTTTTATAATGCCTAAAGAATTCAGTTTCTCCAAACATATTTTTAAGATAATTGGCAATAAATATCCCGACAATTCCAAATATTAATAGAAGCCGCCATTTCCAGAAAGAAATAGGAACACTAAAAGGATCTACCAGATATAACAACAATGAAGCTACGCCAGCTCCTATACCTGCACTCATAGACATATAGCCTCCAAACTTTCCTCTCTGATTCGCAGGCGTGTCCTCCAAAATAAACGTCACAAGGCCTATCATATCTCCACCAAAGGCTAACATTTGCGTGGACCTTAGCAAAATGAATATTATGGAGGCTAAAATCCCTATTTGTTCATATCCTGGGAGAATACTGATAGCAAAAGATGGAAAAGCAACGAAAGCGATCGTATAGGCTAGAATCTTTTTACGACCTAATGTGTCTCCTACATGCCCACAGATTATGGCTCCCAAAACCCCAGTAATAGCTTCTAAAATCAAAACCCAATTTGCAGTAATTGAGGATGCAGCTAGAAAAAAAAAGGGTAAAATGATGAAGGAGAGGTAGCCAAATAGAAAAACGCTATAGTACTCCAATGCTATTCCAATGCCAGCTATTGTGCTTTCTCTTTGGAGGTGAGACAGAGGGGAGTGTTGTCGTATGTGCTTGTTTTTTAAATGCCTTTTCATCTCATGCTAACATCTAATGGCTTGTTAGGATAATTTTCTTCTAAATGTTCCTCAATAATCCTTTCCGGAACGGGCTGATTTGCATAAAAAAAGCATATGAGGAGAAGTCCTCCAATTAAAGCAATGATTACCCCCGTGCCTCCTATCTGAATCAATCTCTTCTTGCTATGTTCCCCACTTGGCTTGTAAAAAGACCAAATTATAAACAAAGTTCCTAAAATAACTAATAAACATGCCAATTCAATTAAGAGTTTTGCCATCCTCGTCTTTCACTTCTCCTTTTTTACCTCAATGGATTATCCCATAAAAGGCGGTTGAAAAATGCTCTTAAGTCCTTAAAAAAGCTTTACTGGGTCGTCAATAACTCACCACTTAAGCATTGTTATCAACAGCTTGAGCTTTGCAATAGTCAATAATGTGAAGCCTACCTTATCTTCTGTGATGATGTTTTGCAAAAAGACTATTCTGCACCAAGAGTAGTCCTATATCTCGAGATAATTTACACCACAATTCACATATTAAAAATTGCGATAACCTATCTTCGAGAGTCGCTGTTTGAATAGTAAATTTTTGAGGCAATTAGTGCAATTGCTCCTACTTGGGTGGGAATAAAATAATAAAAACTGATCAAGTTGAAAGGGTCGTGAGGCAGCTTTAGGGTTGGATTTTTGTGAGATCTAAAAGTACTGCTTTCGGCCATCCAAAGGGGGTTGCTGACAAAATTTGGAGTGCTTCCTGATAAGACTCCTCGTGTACTGTTATCAGTGGTGCAATAGGTATTTCAGGATTTTTTTTGTCGTACGAAATTTCTTCTCGAAAATTGGAAACCATCTGTAAACCAAGTTCAGGAGAGGTACTTATAAAGGCAATCTTGACAAATTTTAATGAATAAGGATACTCTGCCACATAATTCTGTATACCTTCCTCTGAATTGATGTATTTTAAAAATAGCTCCAGTGCTTCCACTTCGATTTTTCTTGCAATTTCTACAGTAGGTAAACTTTCAATATCAAGAATCACTCCCAAATAATTCTGTTTACCGGTGCTATGATCAATTCCTTCACCTATGCCAGCATAACGATACCCTTTGGCTTCCATTGCATGCTTGAATTTTTTTAGGGCACTATAGATTTTTTTATCCCTTTCTCTTTCAAATGAGGTTTCTCTGGACAGGGCAGAGAAAGTGAGTGACAGGAGTATTGATAAAAGCAATATTCTAAGCATAGACAATGTGACGGCCTATAAGTTAATTAGATGGTGCGTTTTGTTGCTGAGTCAAAATTTGGAGTGCGTCCGCGTAGGATTCCTCGAGCACTTTGATCGAAGGCGAGATGAGCTCTTCCGGATTCATTTTATAATATGATAATTGATCTTCAAAGTTCGAAACCCTTTCCAAGCCTAACTGAGGAGAGGTACTTATAAAGGCAATATCGACAAATTTTAATGAATACGGATATTCTGTAATATAATCCTGTATGCCTTCCTCAGAATTGATATATTTTAAAAATAGCTCCAATGCTTCCACTTCGATTTTTCTTGCAAATTCTACAGTGGGTAAACTTTCAATATCAAGAGTCACCCCCAAATAATTCTGCTTACCGGTACTATGATCAATTCCTTCACCTATACCAGCATAACGATACCCTTTAGCTGCCATTGTGTGCTTAAATTTTCTTAAAACACTATAAATTCTTTTATCTCTTTCTCTTGCAAACCGTTTTTCATTAGCTTTTTCTGAGCATGAACCTATGGTGAATAACAAGGATAGTATGACTAGAAATTTAATGAGCATATTTTTTCAATAAATTTTGATATTTTTCTATTTCGTCCTTCAGGTGAGGCAAATATATGGGGTTGAGGAATTCATGGCAATGTTGTTTGACATCAGGATTTTTTGGGACGTAAACGACGGTACTTTTGTCAAAACGCACAGATTTAGCTATGCGATCTGAAGGACATACGAAATGCGTGACTTTCCTGCAGAGGTGTTTCGGTATGTTGGCAAAGGGGGCAAAAGCAGAGACGATGATACGATCCCGGCGCTCTTTGGGATAGGTTTCTAATGCATTTCTCACTTGTGGCGCTCCCTGGCTGTGACAGCATTGCCAGAGCGGGGCTCCTGTAGTATCGTTGTCGAAATATCGATTCCAAGCTCTGTGATAAAGATGGATAGGTGGAGTCATAACATGTAAAATACGATTGAGGAAGGCTTCAAAAACATCTACAGGAATTGAATGGCTAGCGTTGTGGACCCCTCGTGTATTGAAGCCTGAGATTTTCGAGATCGCAAGTGCTTTTTCTCCTATGTCATTAAAATTATTGCCTACGCCATTACCGAATAAATAGGCTCCTATTGGTGGTTGAGGGAAGTTGTGTTGAAAATTCAGGTTTAAATCATAAAGACGCGATTGTGGAAAGTTGCGGGATCGGCTATAAAAATCGCTCTCAAACCCATGCTTTTTTTCATATGCTTCAAAATAGTTGTGCCAGTGATTTTGATGAGCCAGGAAGCAAGGGAAGGGAAAAGACATAAGGCCGTAGGGGTCGATGGAGGTGAGGGGGGAGTTGCTGAGGTAGGCGTAGAGGTTGGGGCCGGCGTCGAAGCCTTGGGGGTCTTGGGTAATCCAACGGCCCAGGGTGGGAAGGTAGTAGCGGCGGCCGAAGAAGAGAAGGCCTAGCTCTTTTTCGAATCGCTTTGAGGAGAAACGCCACGGGGAGAGGGTAGGTGTTGTGAGTTCTTCACCAAAGGCTGTATAGCGGCAGGTTTCGGCAGGGTTGTGGTTATCGATATCGATGAGGACGACAAGGTTGCCACGGTGGTCATGGATCGGGATATAGGTCTGACGGTCGAGTTCGTAGAGGACTGCAGCGCCTATTTCTGCGCCAAGTCCCTCCCCTAATACGCGCAGCTGGGCGATTTCATCTTTTTCATCGACGACGCCGATTTCATGATCGCCATCCCAAATGTAGCGTTCATAGTGTGTTTGTTTGCCATTGATTAGGACCAACTTAGACAAACGGCGGTGAAAGGGGTCGTAAATATACTCAATCCTTTGTGGGCCATTTTCAAGCGCGATCAGGCGGTCTTGGGTGTCGTAGATGTAGCTCCACTTCCCATCACCTGTTAAATTACCGTCGAGATCGTATTCATAGTGGACTGTCCCATCATCTAGAATTTGGCAAAGATTATTGACCGAATGGGGTGAGTCATCTTTTTGGAGTCGATTATGAAGGGAGTCAAAGAGGTAGGCATGTTCATCTTCCGAGATCAATTGGTTGAGAGGGTCGTAAGCATAGGTGCATTTCACTTTTCCTAAGGGATCTTCGTAGTGAAAGCATAATAAATTGCCCACAGGATCGTAGGCGTTTTTTGGGAAACGAGTGGTGTAAAAGGGAGATGTAAAAGTTGCCATGCGAGAGAGGAGATCTCTTGTGATCTTCATCGAACCAGCATTGCCAGGAAGCTGCAGTTCGATGGGGCACCCTTCGAGATCTCTTGTTTGATAAGTAAAGGTGTGCCCGTTTCGGGTAATACAGTGAAGATAGGCACCTTGGTAGGAATAGCTGATCTCTGAGTTGTCAGGGAGAAAAAGCGTCGTCCGACGACCTAGATTGTCAAATGCATTTGTGATTGTCAAGCCGGTACCAATCGTTTCCTGCACGACTCCATTGAGTGCGTTATAGGCGCGGGTCGTGGTGCGTTTGGAGACGGAATCATAAACCGAAATGAGGCGATCGTTCCGATCGTAGGTGTAGTGGTAGTCAAAATCTGAGGAAAAATAGCGGGCTAGCCTCCCAAGGGGATCGTACTCTTGGTGGAGTCCAATCCCACTGGGTTTGATGGTGGTTTTAAGACGCCCTTTTTCATCGTAAAGGTATCGGGTCTCTTTCTCCCCTGCTTCAATAAAGCGCTCTATGCGGCCTAAAGGGCCGTATTCCCATCTGTGAGTGATCGTTTTGATGAGATTGGTGCCATTAAAGACATGGTGAGTTAATGCAGTTAAATTGCCATTCCGATTGTAGCTGCTTTCATTTTTTGCGATGATCCGACCTTGAGGATCTTTCTTGATACATGCCATTTCCCATCCCCGACGATCATGAATCAGAGAGGTCTCAATCTTATTGGCATCGACTGTGATTTCTCGATAATGATCTTCGTAATCATAGGCATGTGATGTTGAATGACCGAGAGGATTTGTTTCTAAAATAGGCCTTCCAAGTGTGTTGTAGAGCGCTTCGAATGCTCCCTTTGAGGTAAGGCGTTGTGTGAGGTTAGAGGCTTCGTCATAAATATACCCTTCTTGAAATTGGATTTCACTGGATGCCAATGTTTTGAAAATAAGCCGTCCTCCCTTATCGTGCTCTTCATGTTGCTGATAGTCTTGGAAGTCGGTCGTTTCCAGGAGTCCAAAGGGATCGTAGATAAAGTTAGTTTTTTTTGTGCCGGTAATCTCTCCCGTTTTTCTACCGCCAAAATCATAAGTATAGTGGGTCGTGTTCCCTTCGCCGTCGGTCTGAGTGAGTTTACAAAAGGGGGTATAGGTGGCTTGTGTGGTCTTTAAAACGGTATCACTAAAGCGGCACGTTTCTGCAACCGGATTGTCGAAAAGATCGTACGTGTAAAAGGTTGTAGAGCCATTTTTATCGGTGTGGGAGTTGATCGTGCCGGTGGGGTTATAAGTAAAACGCTCCTCAGAGCCATCGGGATAGGAGATCGAGGTCGTTTGGCCAAAAGTATTGTAGGTCTTAGCAATGACATAGCCCTCTGCATCGATTTCTCGAGTGACCTGACCTAAAATATTATATTCTTTCCGCTCAACTGCCCCATCAGGATAGTGTTTGGCGACGACTCTTCCCAATGCATCGTAGCTAAACAGTGTGGAATTTTTGCAGGCGTCAATCTCTTCGATAAGTTGCCCCAATTTATCATACTTTTTTTCAAGCATGATGATTGTCCCGTCACTCTGCCAGTCCGCAATCCGGATCGGCCGATTTGCCTTATCGTAGGTGATCTCTTTGTATTGATCCGCTCTGGGACCCGTGATAGAGCATAAATTGTTGTTGGCGTCATAGGTAAATATCGTTTGGTTACCGAGAGGATCGGTCATTGAAATCAGCCTTTCCCGCTCGTCATAGGTGTTGTTTATTGAGCAATGAAGGGCATTGTTAGCATCAAAATGTTCCTCATTAAGAACCTTTCCAAAGGAGGTGTATGTGTAAACGACTTTATGAAGAAGAATTTCTTGCCCCGAAGAATCGATCGTTTTTTCTTCTATCGTTTCGGGAAGTCCAAAACAAGGCGCTGTTTGTTTGGGCTTGGTGGTGGTGATTTTTCGATAGGAGACACCTTTTATACAGCTGGGATCTTCCGTTGTGCCATCATCGATAATGGTCTTAATACAGATGGCGCAATCATCGTAAAAGTAAAAGGCTCTTTTTTTGGGCACATTGTTTTCATAGATGAGTTCTGATGCCAGCAAGTTTGTATTAGGAATATAGGTATAACGGATGAGTTTCCCTGGCCGATCGCTTTCAGTAAGCTTGAGATTGAAGTTGTCATCGGAGAAGGTGCGCTCCACAGTGCGCCATTCTTTTCCATCCCCTACTTTTTCAACGATAGGATTATGATTTTTATCATATTTATATTCTGTAATTTGAATGGGATTGCCTACCCCATCCTCGATACTTTTCCGAATCAGATTTCCAGTTGCCGCCTCCCACGTAAAGCGATCGATCTGATAGAGCGCATCATTCTGATAGATCTCATGGCTTAAAATTTGTTTGTTGTCGTTGAAACGCAATACCGTTTTGTTCCCTTCAGCATCATATACTTCGGTGGCGTTTGAGTGGTAAATGTAGCGGCCTATGGGACACATCTCTCCATTAGGACCTACAGGTGCATATTGGGCAGCGACTTTGCTACTGCTATTGTACTCTGTAGTTACGATCCTCCCCTCTGGCTTTTCGACCCGGTTGATCGAAAACGCTTGATGACCATAACTAACGTGGGGCTGATTGGGTCTATCTACACTGCCTAAAACAGGTGTCTTTTTTCCTTGGCAATAGAGATTGACTTTTCTCCCATCACTTCCAGTAACCTTTATACCATAAATAATGTCATGTTTATCTTTGTTATAGGATAAAGAAATCGAGCCAAGTACTTTTGATTTATCTTTATTATATGCGGTGATTCCGCAGAGTAAAAAGGGTTTGGGATATTTCTTATTACTCTGCCAACGGGTTGTGGTGTAATTGATAATGTTTCCGTTGGGTCTTCTCTCTTCATACACATGAAGTTGGTAAGGGGTCCAACAATGGGGTGAATACCCTTTGATATAAAGATCATGGCCTTTGTGGTGCATCTCTGTTATAAGAAACGTGAGCCAGGCGAATTCCCCTGAATCAAAATACCGACGAGTGCCACTCCCATCGACAACCTCCCCTTTCCATGAAAAGTCATTCTTTTTATCTTTATTCTTCCCCTTATATTTAACGACATTACAATTTATCTTGATATTGAGAGGATGGGATTGCCCACTGGGAGTAAAATGGGTATAGCTATCTGCCGAGCTAAAGATCCACTTGCGTTCTGAAGAAGATTTAAAAGGTGTGATGCTCCCATCGGCACTCCCCAATGCGGCAAATATTTCTTGGCCTGGCCAACCAAAGTTAGCTACAAAAAAAGATTCCGGATTAAATCGCCATCCCCATGACCGGGCTTCGTAGGGCGCTAAATGGTTATAAAATCGTCTAAATGAGAGTGGCTCACACCCCGCTACTACTAGATCTACCTCTTCTTCCACTAAATCCCCTGTGATTGGATTGACATGGGGAGCGATTTTATAAGGAGTCGATGTTTGAAAGTAATTTTCTCGTTGGCCAATGTCATTGTACTTTTCTGCAACCTGTGGATATTCGATTAGATCTTCAGAATAGTTTTCCCCACATAGCAGATAAGGATAGAGGAAAAAGAGTGCGAGCCATTTCATGTTTCTACCTCGTCAAAGTTTTTTTGAAAAGGTTTTAACAAAAAATTTAATTTTACACCAAATAAAAGTTTTACTTGGCGACGAAAATGTTTTTTGGTTGCGCTGGCTGTGTCAAAAAACCTCTAGATTAGAGGCAAAGAGGCCTCCTCTTTTTGCATCCATGTACCTTGGGTAGAGCTAGGTTGCGTCCCATTTCCAGCTGATAGCGTAATGCCTGAGCTTGACTCTGAATAATGAGTTTGAATAGACATTATACTCCTTTAAAAAAAATGGGTGCCATTTTGGGGTGCTTCAAGACAATGCCATCTGGAGTGCGCTCGATCCACTCCCCAGCAGGTCCTCGATAGACAACCGTGTTCTCCTTCTCTTTGATTGGTACCAAGTTCACTATGACATGCGATCCACCATCTTCATCTAGCAAAGAGAAGTGCAAAATGGGAACTCCGTTCTTATCTTCGGCATGAATTCTGTATCGCAAACCCAATGCAGGCCTCTCATATGCGCCTTCATAAGGTTTAGCTTCGCTCATCGCAGCTTCGGTTGGGCTTGTAGGCGGTGAGATCTCTTTGAGCTCATCCCGCTCAATATGTACATTATTGTTTCCACCCAGAACATTGGCGATTTCTTCTGCCGCATTAAGTGACCTCTGCATATCATTGATATTTGATGCCAGGAAAAATGCAAACGTTTTGCTCGGATCCGTCAAGTGCTCATAACGCATAAATCGAGTGCAAACACCGTCGATAGAGCCTGAGTGATAAACGACGCGATAATCATCCGTATAGGCGACTTTTACTCCTCGGCAGTAGAGTGATTCACCCTGTGGTACCGTTATATTCGACGGAGGCGCAGTCAAGCTGTTCCATTCACCTCTTTCGAATGAATCGTTCCATTTCACCATGTCGCTAGGTGGTCCCACAATACCAAACGCACCCCAGGCATGACCTGTAAAGGTGTTTAGTTGAAAATTGCTGTTATAACCATCGACTGTTTGCGGACAAGTGGGATCGATAGAGCAGCGACCCTCCATTTCAAGGCGAAAGAAAATCTCATCTCTCACGAAATCAATAAAAGGTTTTCCTGACACCCGCTCCACAATATCTGCCAGCAAAAAATAGTTGTCATTGCTGTACATTTGCTGAGAACCTGGCTTAAATAGCAATTCAGGAGAGTGAGCAAGCAATTTCTGCTTTTCCTCAATACTCAGCATAACATTTTCTCGACCAGAAAAAGCCGCCATAATCCCCATCTCCGGCAAACCACTCCGCATATGAGCCAGGTCATCAACAGTCACCTTCTGCGGCTGAGATTCCCACATAAATTCAGGCAGTTCGGGAAGATGTTGGCGGATATCGTCACTCCAATTGATTTTTTTTTGATCGACTAATTTGGCAATGCACGCAGCTGTGAACTGCTTCGAGACCGAACCCCAGTGCTGTGGAGCATTAGGTGGTAGATTTCCAGCAGTCAAACATACCGGATTTACTCCTGGCCGCATGATCACGAGATTACACCCCCCCTGAGTTGTGGTCGAATAATGCTTGTTGATAATTGTTTGGAGACCCCCAGTAGAGACAGCTTGAACCCCAACCTCAGGCGCGATACCTCCTCTAGTATGTAAATTTTGAATTGCCATTATAATTCCGTTATAAGTTTTTTAAATTTCAAATATTTTATCATTTAATTATTTTAAAATCAATCTTTATAAGTTTTTAACATTAACTGGATCGTTGTTTTTGCTTCAATAGATGATCCATGGATACCCATTGAGGAGCCTCGCTTTGTGCAAAAGCAACTCAACGCCACTTACCATGAGTACACCAATCAAGGGCACTTTGGGGGCGATTATCTTAAACTGACCTTTCCAGAGCTTGTCGCTGCAATAAAGAATTACGTCCAATAAACTTACATATCTGCCGCAGATTCGGGGGCAAGGTCAATTCTCATGGAGGATCTCATGATCACGGGACAAATACTAATAATGTAGGGCGAACTTCATAATACCAAACCTAAGAACTAACACCATGAATTAGGCTTGGGTAACGTGGCAGATTTGGATGATCGTTTCGAAGCGCATGTTTTTAAACATGGGCACGAAACGATCATTCAAAGATGACATGTTATACGGGCCGAATTCAGGGCGTTAGTTCTTAGGTTTGGTATGACGTCAGATATTTAGGAGTTAAGAATATTTAATGCTTCCTCGTAAGTTTCCTTATTTTTTGATTTGTATTTTGGGAGATCCATTTTTATCTCGGTATCATATACTATGATGAGAGTATCATATGTTAGTTCACCCTTCGAAATTTTTGCTATTCCAATATAGGGATCATCTAGGTCTCTTCCCGATGAATCGATCAAAAAAAGAGTAATGCCAATATCGTTCATTGTGAGTGAATGGTTTTTTAAATAAAAGCAGAGCTCAGAATCGGCGTTAATATCTGAAAGAAAATCCTTCGCACTATCAACTAATAGTTTGCGAATCTCCTCTTTTAATAAAGGTCCGTAAGCTTGAAACTTCAATTCCAAATATTTTATATTTCCTACTGGCATTGCTACTGAAATAGCAAAAGGGCGCATATGATATTTCTTTGCAAGAGTTTTGGAATTGCGTGCCATGGCTGCATTGACTGATTTTTCGGCAGGGGATATTTCATATTCCACAGGCTTTTTTAAAAAAGAACAGAAAATAATTAAACCAATAAATAAGCTAATAAGCAAACTAAAAATTATTGAGATTTTCAATACTTTCCTCCTAAGTAATAAGTTAGTTCCTCAATTAAAGCACGGCGATATGTTACACTTTGAAATTCGTGATCAAAGCAAGGCGCTTCTGAATGAGAAGCAATATTTTCAATTGTTTCCTTTTCTCTTTTCGCCCCTTCACGATCTAAAGGAAATATTGAGGCTGCGCCACTTTTGGTGCCAAACTGAGAGAAATCTCTTCGCCAAAGAGTTCAGTAGAAACACCACTTACTTTTTGATAAATCCGCTTTGTTCCATCTCCTAGAGAGAGCTCACATGTATCTTGTTTAAAGTGCATCCGATTATTGAGATGGTTTGTTTGGCCGTGCATCTCACCTGCATAGCTATTAACCATGCCCCGCACTATCTTTTAGCATTTCGATTTTAAGTGGATCTTTTCGTATCACCACCGATTTTTCGCCAACCGCTGTAGGATAAAATACCCCCTGATCGTTCGCCTGTAAACGCATAGACCCACTCAAATCGGTCTTGCCCTACCTTGCACTCTTTATTCTGAGGACCTCTACCTGTAACTAGAAGTGTTTGGGGGAAAATGCGCCATCCTCCAAAACCCTTCGCTGTCATGTAATCCTTTGCATTGTAGTAGCGCTGCAGAATAAGAGGGTCCGGTCCAGCTATCGCTAAATCCAGAGCTGTTTCGCAATAGTCACCATTAATGACATTGACACAGTGATCGATAAAGGCATCAGGATCTGCTTCTGTTGAAGGGAGCATCACAGCTGACATTTGATCGGCATGGAGAGATCCGAGGCTTAAAAAAAGTCAAAAAAATAGCTACAATGAGTCGAAACATGAAAAATCTTCCTAGGCAATTTTTTTAAGAAAAAACTTACCAAAGGAAGTCAAAAATTTAAAGTAAAATTTGAAATTGGTGGAGTCGGCGGGTTATTCGTCGGGGTCGGGGTCGAAGTCGGCGAGAGTTTTGGAGCGCTTACCGGCGATCAGGCGGATGACGGAGAGGGTTAAGGAGAGGAGTAGATAGAGCCAAGAGGCGATAAAAAAGCCTCTGGGAAGAAATCTAAAATGCCGTAGAGAAATAAAACTGCCGAATGCCGGTTGCAAATACGAGGTAGTAAGAGGGAACACGGAAGTGGAGTGCTTGTACACTGGGGAATTTCCACCGGCTGACCATAAAATATCCTAAAATAAGCATCACTCCGATCAGAATAATCGCTCGATGTCGGGTTGAAATGTGGAGCCACTGCTGGATTTCAGGAGAGAGTAGAATTAAGGCTGCTGAAACGGAGCATGCTGCAGAGGCGGGAATCGGCATCCCTGTAAAATGTTTTTTCTCCTTTTGGCCTCCGCATCTCCCGTTTCAACCACCTCCTTACTTCGGACATTATAACGAACCAGTCGAAGCACACCGCAAAGGGTGTAGATGATCGCTGCGATAATGACAAAAAAAGTGAGGAGTTTCCCCAGTTCACCAGAGAGACTTTTTAAGATTAACAAAGGGGGTGCCACCCCAAAGTCACAGAATCGCTCAATGAATCAAACTGCCCTCCAATTCACTCTCCCCTTTGATCAACCTGGCCACAGCTCCATCGGCCAAATCGGCAACCGCTGCGATCAATAGTAAAATTGCTGAGGCTTGTAAAGGGAAAAAAGATCTCGTGTGTAGTCGGCAAGGCTTGTTTTGAAGATGACAAATAAACCACAAGTCAAACCAAATGCCGTGATGGCATTGGGAATTAAAAAGACCCTTTTCATGCAGAAAATATTACGGCAATGAACGAATGTGGGGAAGCTTTTTTGGAACACAATAGGGTAAAAAAGGGTTTCTAATACCTAAGATTTTCTTGAATCGTGAGATAGGGATTTCGATAGACATAAAGCCGATCGACTACTAGATACAGTGTCTTAAAACAACGACAGCACAACATATAGTATTTCCCGCTGATTTAAGGGGTGATTTTTTTGCAAGCCAAAAAAGAGGGAAATGTTTGGAAGGATTGTGAAAATGAGAGAGGATGATTTTTTAACGGCGACACTGATCTGGAAGATGAGAAGAAATGGGATGGATGAAAGGAAGATAGGTAAATCTACGGTAAAACATTGTCTCTCACAATATACGATTGTTAAACGCAATGGGATGTTGGTCCCCTTCCGTCGTGAGCGCATTTTCACTGCGCTGGAAGCCGCTTTCCGAGATACGAAAAAAGTGATGAAGGCCTCACCTCTCCCCGAAGGGATGCGGCAAACCATGGATTCGATTACGGATCTCGTAGTTGAAGAGGCATCACACCTAGCTTCGCTGGGACACTGCTCACTGTTGAGGGCATCCAAGATATTCTGGAGTTAAACTCATGGAGACAGGGCATCACGATGTTGCCCGAGATTATATTATCTATCGCGACGAGCATAAAAAATTACGGACAGATTCACCCCGAGCTCTCAAAATATTACGACGAGATGGATCTCCTTTGTCCGCTTTAATCCTATGAAAATTGCCTCATCTCTTGAGCGGATCCTTTGGAGAACCTTGAAAATTGTAGGGCCGACTCCTGAAGAGGTCATCGAAGCTGTCAACACTTCTCACCCATACTATTGTCGACTTTCCTGGTGACAACAATAGGCAAAGGGAGAGTTGTTAGCATTGAAATGATCCAAGATGCGATCGAAAAGCAGCTTATGACGGAGGGATATTATGATGAATGCAAAAGAGTTGATCCTTTATCGAGCCGAGCGGATGCCCCTCAAAGAAAAAAACGAAAGAGGAGATGGAACCATCCACGCCGATCGAACGAGATCCGATCGGAAGATGAGAGAAAGCACTCCTTTACAGTTATCCGCAAAGACGGATCCCACTATAAGTTGATAGAAGAGCTGAAGAAAAAGATCGTCTATGCATGCAAAGGGTATAAAAAATTTAGTTTCTGCACATGAACTCATCGATCAGACTATCTCCAATTTTTACGACGGCATCAAAGAACATGAAGTCGATTTGGCTCTGATCATGGCAGCACGAGCCAAAATTGAAGTGGAGCCTGTTTACACATATGTAGCCGCTAATCTATTACTTGATACTTTATATCGAGAGACATTAGGTATTGAAGCCAGCCACCCCAATCTCGATAAAATCTATAAACAATACTTTAAAGATTATTTGCGCAAGGGAGTTTCCTTAGAACGGCTCGACCCCACACTTTTAAGTTTTGACCTCGATAAGTTGGCCAACTCTATATCGATCGATCGGGATCAACAATTTACCTACCTGGGACTTCAAACTCTCTACGACCGTTATTTCATCCATCACGAAGAGAAGAGGCTTGAGACCCCGCAAATTTTATGGATGCGGGTCGCCATGGGGTTGGCGATTAATGAAGGGAAACAAAAAGAGAAACGGGCGATCGAATTTTATAATGTCCTTTCGAAGTTTTTATACACATCTGCGACCCCGAACGCTGTTCAATGGTGGAACGGTCCATTCCCAGCTCAGCTCTTGCTATCTCTCTACGGTGATGGACGATCTCCACCACATCTTTAAAGTGATCGCCGATGATGCACAACTTTCTAAATGGGCCGGTGGTCTGGGTAACGATTGGACCAACGTCCGAGCAACAGGTGCTCTGATTAAAGGAACTAATGGGAAAAGCCAAGGGGTGATCCCCTTCCTCAAAGTCGCCAACGATACCGCTGTAGCGGTCAACCAAGGGGGAGAGAAAGGGGGCGATGTGTTCTTATTTAGAGACTTGGCACCTGGACATCGAAGATTTCCTCGAATTGCGGAAAAATACAGGAGATGAAAGAAGGCGTACTCATGATATGAATACCGCCAACTGGATCCCCGATCTTATTTATGAAGCGAGTGGTTGAAAATGGGGAATGGACCCTATTTAGCCCAAATGATGTTCCCGATCTGCACCATCTTTATGGAAAAGCATTTGAGGAGCGGTACTGCGAATATGAGCGCCTTGTGAAAGAGGGGAAGATTGGGCTATTTAAAAAGGTCGAAGCGGCCGCTTTATGGCGAAAAATGTTAGGGATGCTCTACGAAACGGGTCACCCTTGGATCACTTTTAAAGATCCTTCCAATATCCGCTCTCCTCAAGATCATGCCGGCGTTGTGCATAGCTCCAATCTCTGCACCGAAATCCTTCTCAACACCTCGGCTGAGGAGACGGCTGTGTGCAATTTAGGATCGATTAACCTAGTCGCACATACCACAGAGCAGGGGATCGATCATCAGCTTTTGGCATCGACCATCCGGACAGCTGTGAGAATGCTTGATAACGTGATCGATATCAATTTCTACCCTACTGAAGAGGCCAAAAAGGGCGAATTTGCGCCATCGCGCCATCGGTCTCGGCCTCATGGGTTTCCAAGATGCGTTGTATAAATTAGGCATCAGCTATGCGAGCCATAATGCTGTCGAATTTGCTGACGAGAGCATGGAGGTCATCTCCTATTATGCCATTTTAGCCTCTAGCGAACTGGCTAAAGAGCGGGGGACCTATTCGAGTTATAAAGGCTCAAAATGGCAGCGGGGTTTGCTCCCTATTGATACGTTAAATCTGCTCAAACAGGAGCGTGGCGCTGAATTTTCTGAATTTCACACAGGGATGAGGCTCGATTGGGCACCCGTGAGGGAATCGATCAAAAAATATGGGATGCGCAACTGCAACACAATGGCAATTGCACCGACAGCCACGATCTCCAATATCACAGGGGTCACTCAATCAATCGAACCGATGTATAAACACCTCTTTGTCAAATCGAACCTCTCGGGAGAGTTCACGATCCTCAATCCTTGGCTTGTTGAAAAGCTCAAATCTCTTCATTTATGGGATGCCGAGATGATCGACGATCTCAAATACTTCGATGGTTCTCTTGTAGAAATTGAGCGGATTCCAGCGGATGTCAAAAAACTATTCCTCACTGCTTTTGAGATTGAACCCGATTGGTTAATCGAGTGTGGTGCCCGTCGACAAAAATGGATCGATATGGGGCAATCTCTCAATCTCTATCTCGCAGAACCAAGCGGAAAAAAATTGAACCAAATGTATGTTATGGCTTGGAAGAAAGGGCTTAAAACAACCTATTACCTAAGAGCTTTAGGAGCTACCCACGTTGAAAAATCGACCACCGACATCAATAAACGGGGGCTACAGCCACGGTGGATGAAAAGTGAATCGGCCTCGGCCCGCGTTGTTGTGCAAAGGGAAAAGCCGAATGCATGCAGTCTCGATGAAAAATGTGAAAGCTGCCAGTAAAATATTATAATAAAAGGACTTACAAATGCTAGGATTAGATGACGAGCCAGCTCTTTTAAAAAAATGGACGAAGGGGCATGAGAAACGGGTTGATGTCAGTGCAAAACGACTGATCAACTGCAATACGGTCGATGTCAATCAATTGATGCCGTTGAAATATAAATGGGCGTGGGAACACTACCTCAATGGATGCGCTAACAACTGGATGCCCACAGAGGTGCCTATGGCTAAAGATATCGAGCTGTGGAAATCCAACGCGCTTTCAGAAGATGAAAGGCATGTGATTATGCGCAATCTCGGATTTTTCAGCACCGCTGAAAGCCTCGTAGGTAACAACATTGTCCTTGCTATCTTCAAACACATCACCAATCCCGAGGCTCGTCAATATCTGCTCCGACAATCTTTTGAAGAGGCGGTCCACACCCACACTTTCCTCTACATCTGCGAATCTTTAGGTCTCGATGAAGGGGAAGTATTCAATATGTACAACGAAATCCCTGTCATTAAAAGGAAAGATGACTTTGAGATGAAACTGACCGCAGATGTCCTCCAAGAAGGGTTTTCGACAAACTCTTTCAAAGGGGCCCAAAAATTTCTAGAGAATCTCATCGGATACTATCTGATCATGGAGGGAATCTTTTTCTATAGTGGATTTGTGATGATTCTCTCCTTTTTACGTCAGAATAAAATGACGGGAGTCGGAGAGCAATACCAATATATTTTGCGCGATGAGACAATCCATCTTAATTTTGGAATCGACCTGATCAACGGGATTAAAGAGGAGAATCCCGAACTGTGGACTCCCGATTTTCAAAAAGAGGTGACCTCTCTCATTGAACATGCCGTTGAACTGGAAATTGCCTACGCCCATGATTGCCTCCCTCGCGGCATTTTGGGCCTTAAGGCAGCCATGTTCCGCGACTATGTCCAACACATTGCAGATCGGAGATTAGAACGGATCGGTCTTAAAGCCGTCTATGGCTCAAAAAATCCCTTTCCATGGATGAGTGAGACAATCGATCTCCACAAAGAGAAAAACTTCTTTGAGACCAGGGTCACCGAGTACCAAACTGCAGGTAATCTCAGCTGGACTTAAAAAAACATTAGATCAATTTGTTATAATGCTGGGGAATAAGACGCATGCCTGAAATATGTAGATTTTTAGGGATAATAATAAGAATGTTTTTTGCAGGAAAAGAGCACAATCCCCCTCATTTTCATGCGTACTATGGAGATGAAAGTGCTGTTTTTTCCATTGATACTCTCGAAGTCATACAAGGCTCTCTTCCACCGAGAGTCAAAGGGCTAATTATTGAGTGGGCAGATTTACATAGAGAGGAATTAATGAATAATTGGAAGCTCTTGAAGGTTGGTAAGCACAAAAAAATTAAACCTTTGGTATAAGCATGAGAGTCAAACAGGCAGAGTACATTGAAGATTACAAAATAAAAGTTTTCTTTTCTGACGGAGCGGTGAAGGTTATTGATTTTGCCCTTTTTCTGCAGAGTGCGCAGCACGTATTTCTTCCCCTTCGTGATGTTGATTATTTTAAAATGTTCCAAGTAGACGATATCACGCTTTCTTGGCCAAATGGAGCTGATTTTGATCCTGAATTGCTGCATGAAATGGGCCATCTGGTCAAAGGAAAACCAGTAAAAAGAGTCGTGCGAAGGAGGTCGCTGAAGGCAACAAGAACGGGAAAACACGCAATCAAGATTGCCAAAAATAAAACGATCCGATAAATAAATTTTGAAAGGGGGCCGCGGAGATGCGGCCTTATACCAAAGCAAAGAACTAACACCATGAATTCGGCTTGGGTAACGTGGCAGATTTGGATGATCGTTTCGAAGCGCATGTTTTTAAACATGGGCAAGAAACGATCATTCAAAGATGACATGTTATACGGGCCGAATTCAGGGCGTTAGTTCTTAGGTTTGGTATTAATTTGGGATTAAAGTGAGCGATCGCCATTCTTTTGAATGGGGTATCTTTTGGATGCTCCTCTCAGCAACTGCCCTCTCCATTTCCTTCTTATTTCTCAAATTTAATCTTGAATATTTGGACTATTTTTTCCTGTTATTTTTACGCTTTTTTCTCCCTTTCATTGTAGCCCTAGGGGCTGTTCTAATCAGTTGGAAATGGAGAGAATTGGTAGCTTCCTGGAATATCTGGCTTCAACTCGCCCGTTGTGCCTGCGTCTTGATATCGCAATACGGTATTGCTTATTACATGACAAAAAACACTCTCCTCAATGCCACTGTTCTTTTAAATGCCTCCCCCTTGTTCATCCCGCTCATCGAGTGGGTATGTCTAAAGCAGCACCCGCACCCCGGGAAATCAACCATATTGGGTGCCTTGCTCGCTTTTTTTGGAGTCATTTTAGTCCTCCATCCCGATCGCTCGCTATTTACAGCCATAAGCGGAATCGGACTGCTTGCCGCATTGGGTCAAGCTGGCTCCCAAGTGCTATATGGACTCAAACCCCAGCAGGAAAGTCCACTTATGAGCATTTTCCACCTTTTCTTTCTCTCCTCTCTTTTTTCACTTGCTGTATTTTTAATCAGTCGAAACGGATTTTTAGCAGAGAGCCAAAATTCCATCTCTCCAACTTCCCCATGGCTTTTGGGTCTCAGCGTCGTGGCTATGGCACTGGGTACTCTATTTAACCAATACTTTCGAGGGTTCGCTTACCGTTGCGGCCGCCCCTCCACACTGGCCACTTTTCTCTACTTCGCTGTATTTGTATCCGCTGTGCTCGATTGGTGGGTTTATAAAATTATCCCCACGCCCCATGTGATCATTGGAAGCTGCCTAATCATATTAGGCGGGATTGTAAAAATTTATCTAAGAGCCCAGATTCTCAAAAAGCGATCCAAACAATGAGCTGTCTAAAAAAAGCGGCTTTCTACTAGAGTGAAAAAATGGAAAGCGGCTCAACCTATCGCCAATATATTGTTTCCCGTCTTAAAGAGATTCCCGAAATCCAGAGCACACTCATTGAACTTATCCATCAGCCCACTGGGGCTCAGATTTTACAAATTGCCAATGATGATGAGGAAAATCTTTTCAACCTTTCATTCCGCACTCACCCTGAAAAATCAAATGGGGTCGCTCATATTCTCGAACACACCGTTTTGTGTGGTTCAGCAAAATACCCTGTGCGGGATCCCTTTTTCTCGATGAGTCGAAGAAGCTTAAATACATTCATGAATGCCCTCACCGGTCCCGATTTCACCTGTTATCCTGCTTCTTCCCAAGTGCCGAAAGATTTTTACAACTTGCTTGAAGTCTACTTAGATGCCGTCTTTCATCCGACACTCTCAAAGTTGAGTTTTCTTCAAGAGGGGCATCGTCTCGAATTCTTAAAACCGGAGGATCCCAATTCACCTTTAATCTTTAAGGGAATCGTTTTCAATGAAATGAAAGGCGCTATGGCAACGCCTGATGCACGCCTGACCGAAGATATCATGCACGCTCTATTCCCTAATTTGACCTACGGTGTTAATTCAGGTGGGGATCCGAAAGAGATTTTGACGCTTACTTATGAAGAGCTCAAAGCTTTCCACGCTCAATTTTACCACCCCAGTCGCTGTTTATTCTATTTTTATGGCAATCTTCCCATCGAACAACACCTCGACTTTCTGGAGAAGCACACCTTTGATCGTGTTACGCCTCTCCCCTCCCTCTCCTACCTTCCTAAACAACCCCGTTTCCACCATGGTGCGATTTCGAAAGCCAAATACCCGATCTATGAGGAGGAAGATACAACTGAAAAAACGTTGGTGGGACTTGCTTGGTTGACCTGCTCCATTTTGGAACAGGAGGAGCTCCTTGCACTGATTATTCTCGATGTTGTCTTGCTAGGCACCGATGCGTCAGCCCTAAAGATGGCGCTACTCAAATCAAAACTCTGTAAGCAGGCCGATTCCGCGATTGAAGGGGAAATGAGCGAGATTCCCTTTATCATCGTATGCAAGGGGTGTAAAGAAAACAGTGCTGGGGCCATAGAGAGTCTTGTTCGAGAGACGTTACGAAAAATAGCCGCTGAGGGCCTTGCAGAACATCTCATCGATGCCGCAATCCATCAAATCGAAATGGCACGGACCGAAATTACGGGCAGCTCCTCACCCTATGGCCTTTCCCTATTTTGGCGCTCCGCTCTCCTGAAACAGCATGGAGGAAATCCTGAAGATGGTTTGAAAATTCACACTCTTTTTCACCACCTCCATAAAAAGGTAAAAGACCGCCGTTATTTCCCCTCCTTGATTGAAAAATACTTTCTGAATAATCCCCATTTTGTCCGTATTGAGATGAATCCCGACATCACACTGGCAAGCAAAGAACTCATGGAAGAGCAAGAACGTCTTCTCACTATCACACGCTCACTCAAAGATTCCGATATTCAAAGTATTTTACGACAGGCGCGGGAGTTGGCAGCCTATCAAGAGGGAGTTAAAGAGGAAACTATCGAGAAACTTCCCAAAGTCGGCCTATCAGATGTCCAAAATGAAGGGAAAGAATTTCCCTTAATTCAAGAGAGATGTGGGGACTTTGAACTCTTTTCCCATGCCTGCTTTACTAATGGAATCACCTATGCCGATGTGATCTTTGACCTCCCTTTTCTTGAAGAGAAGGAACTCCCATTTTTGCGCCTTTTTTCTCTTTTGCTGCCACAGGTAGGGTGTGGAGGGAGAAGTTACGATCACCATCTTGAATATCTTCTCGAACATACAGGGGGAGTCGGCGTCTCTCTTGATCTCTGCTTACAGGCTGAAACCGCCTCTTTGATGAAACCCTCTCTGACAATAAAAGGGAAAGCGTTAAACCGGAAGCTGGATAAGCTTTTCCCCATTTTCAAGGACGTCATTCTCAGCGCCGACTTTACAGATATCTCCCGCTTAAAAGAGCTGTTGATGCAACACCTTCACGGAATGGAAAACAGCATCCAACATAGCTCCCTCCGCTATGCTGTCAATTTAGCGGCTCGCGGGTTTTCCATCTCCTCCAAAATTGCAAATGCTTGGTATGGTCTCGACTACTATTGGTGGCTACAGGAAATTGTCAAAAGCTTTGAATACGATCCGATGCCACTGATTGAAAGGCTACAGCAGATGCAACAAAAATGCTTAGCCTTAAAAGGAGGGCATCTCGTGCTCAGCTGCGAGGAGGAGGCTCTCCATAAATTAAAAACAGAGGGGTTTTATGGGCTGACCCAGATGGAGACAAAAAAGTTTATTCCCTGGAGAGCCGAATACCCTCATGCTGAAAAACTCTCTCAGGCACGGATCATTTCCTCGCCGGTGGCCTTTACCGCCATGCTGTTCCCCTCGGTCGCCTATAACCATCCTTTCGCAGCTCCTCTGAGCATTGCTTCGGAGATTATGGAAAATACCACACTCCATAAAAAAATTAGGGAGCAAGGGGGCGCCTACGGAAGTGGAGCTGTCAACAGCTTGTTATCGGAACAATTTTATTTTTATTCCTATAGAGATCCCCATCTCAAATCCACTTTGAGCGCTTTTCATGCTGCCGTGCACGGACTCTTAGCCAGAAAATTTGACGAGAAAGACCTTGAAGAGGCAAAACTTGGATTGTTTCAAGATCTCGATGCACCCACACCTCCAGGTTCTCGCGCGGCAACCTCTTACTACCGATTGCGTGGTGGTAGAACCCCACAAAGTCGACAAAAATTCCGCGATGCCCTTTTCCAATGTGAACAAGAGGAGATACAACACGCGGCACAAGAGATTTTAGTTGGTGGGCTTGACAACCATGTGATTGTCTCATTTGCAGGCAAAGAACTTTTGGAAAAAGAAAACGCTTTACTAAAAGAACGGGCTTTGCCAGTCTTTTTAATATGATTAGTGTGTCCAACTACAAAGAGCATTTTCAGAAAAATAAGTCGCAAATTTTAAAAGACTATTTCTCTTTTTTACGATTTAACAGCATCGCTACGGATCCTGCCTTCATGCCTGAAGTTTTAAAATGTGCCGACTGGGTGGGGCAATTTTTGCAGGGTGTTCCTCTAAAGGTCGAAACGTGGCAGACAGAAAAATCTCCGGTCATCTTTGCGAGCGATCTGCGTGCAGGCCCTCACCAAAAGACAATTCTTTTTTACTGCCACTACGATGTGCAGCCTGTGGATCCCATTGAGGAGTGGATCTCTCCTCCCTTTGAACCCACTCTGCGTGAGAACGAAGTCTATGCACGGGGTGCCAGCGATAATAAAGGACAGTGCTTTTATACCATGCTTGCCCTCAAGCACGTGTTAAAGCAAATGGAGAAACCTCCTGTCAACGTCAAGTTTATTATCGAAGGGGGAGAAGAGAGTGGAAGCGTGGGGCTCTTCTCTATCTTAAAAGAGAAAAAAGAAGCTCTGAAAGCCGATTATTTAGTGATTGTCGATAGCGGCATTGAGCGCCTCGATACACCTGCCATTACATTAGGTGTCCGTGGGATTGTCTGTATGGAAGTGGCCCTGAAAGAGGCTCATTTCGATCTCCATTCCGGTATGGCAGGGGGAGCGGCTTATAACCCAAATCGCGCTCTTGCAAAGTTGTTAAGTACGCTGCACGATGAGAGCGGCAAAGTCACGATCCCTGGATTTTATGATGGCATTACCCCGATATCGAATGAGGAGAAAAAAAGAGCTCCTCTTCGAGTTTGATGAAAAGCAATGCCAATCTCTTTTTGGCTTCAAGCCCACTGGCATGGAACAGGGTGTTACCCCTCAGGAAGCGATCTGGTTAAGACCCACCTTAGAAATTAATGGAATGTGGGGTGGGTATACGGGATCTGGTTTTAAAACAGTAATCCCCGCACAAGCAAGAGCTAAAATTTCTTGCCGCCTAGTCCCCTATCAAAATCCAGACCAAGTTGCAGAGCTAGTTAAGAACTATCTATTCAAAAACAAACCTGCTTCTATGGAGCTCGAGTTTACTCTTTTTCCAGGCAGCGGCAAACCATTCCGCACCCATTCCCACTCCCCTTTTGTCAAACTCATGGCGCAAAGCTATACCGATGTCTTTCAAAAACCGTGTCAAAAAATTCTTATGGGAGGATCGATTCCGGTGGCTATCGACCTCTGTGAAACGGCACAAGCTGAAATGCTCCTCATCGGATTGGGACTCCCAAGTGACAGAATCCATTCGCCGAATGAACATTTTGGGATCGATCGTTTGGAAAAAGGGTTTCAGATCATTTGCCGCACAATTGAATTATTCTCACAGATTCAGCTATAATGCATTTCATTAATACGGAGTTCGTTTATGGCAGTTGCTATTAAAAAATCTATCATTTTATCTCTAACGTTTTTGTTGTTTTCCGTGGCCACCTATTCGATTGAGCCGCCCCCTTCAAAATCTGAGAGTGAAAAATGCACTAATGAAGAATTGCTGAAGCAAATTTCGAGAGGGTTTTCCAATGTCGCAAAAAAAGCAACCCCCGCGGTTGTTTACATTGAAAGCCACGGTACCATGGAGCAAGCAGAGAAAATCACTCGAAAAGGGCCTCATGAAAATCCCTTCGATTACTTTGACGATGATTTTTTCAATCGCTTTTTTGGATTCCCCAATGAGCAAAAACGGCAACCCAAAAGTAAGGAAACGGTGAGAGGATCGGGCTTTTTCGTCTCAAAAGATGGGTATATTGTGACTAACAATCATGTCGTTGAAAACGCCGATAAGGTCACCGTTACAATGACAAATGGAAAAAAACAGATTGCAACTGTGGTGGGGACAGATTCGAAGACCGACCTAGCGGTGATCAAAGTGGATGGTGAGGGGTATTCATTTCTCAACTTTGGTGACTCCGACAAGTTAGAGGTCGGCGATTGGGCCATTGCCATTGGAAATCCCTTTGGCCTCCAAACCTCGTTGACAGTGGGAGTCGTGAGTGCCAAAGGGCGGAATGATTTACATATCGCCGATATCGAAGATTTTATACAAACTGATGCCGCTATTAATCCAGGCAATTCGGGTGGCCCCCTTCTCAACATCGAAGGTGACGTCATTGGGGTCAATACAGCCATTGTCAGTGGGTCGGGCGGCTATATGGGGATCGGTTTTGCCATACCGAGCAGCATGGCGAAGCTCATCGTCAACCAGCTGATCACTGAGGGGCAAGTGACGCGAGGCTTTTTGGGTGTCACTTTGCAACCAATTGATGCGGAGCTTGCGAGTTTCTATCAGATGAAGCAAGCACAGGGCGCTCTTGTAACTGACGTGATCGCCGATTCTCCCGCTGATAAAGGAGGATTAAAACAAGAGGATGTCATCCTTGGATATAATGGCACCTCCGTAGAAAGCTTGAGTGCATTTCGCAACTATGTCTCCCTTTTGCCTCCAGGGTCAAAAGTGAAACTCAGGGTCTTGCGCGATGGGAAAGAGATCGATCTCAACGTAATTGTAGCACAACTTCCCAATGAGGAGAGCCCCAACACACCGTTGTTAAAACTCGGCCTCCACGTCCAAGAGATCACACCTGAAATGGCTCAAAAACTCGGTCTTACCGAACCTAAAGGGATCGTCATTACCCAGGTCGATCCCCGTACACCCGCGGCTGAGGCTGGCCTTAAATCGGGCACCCTCATCCTTGCCGTCAACAGACAAAAAGTAAAGACTCTTGCCGAGTTTAATGCTGCCTTCAATGAAGCAATCAAAGAGGAGCGAGTCCTTCTGATGGTCCAACAAGGCGAGGCGATCCGCTTTGTCGCCCTCCGCCTCGAATGAACCTATCCCAAATGTGATTTTTAAAGGATTTTTTTATAGATTTTAGAGGCCCCTTCAAAAGAGAAAAAGAATTAGCAAATAAAAAAATAAGCTAATATAATAGATGGCATGTCAAGCGCCTCTGCCTCAACAAACTATGCTATTGACTGGGGATTGCCTTGCTGTCAAAGCCAAGAACCTCAAACAAAAGTTTCACTTGTCGTAAGAGTTGCCTTGATTTTGATCGGTTTAACTTTGATCGTGATCGGTCACTATTACCCAATGAGTAGCCAATTCAGCTGGTCTCTAATGGGTATAGGAGCCTTTTTCACACTGGCGGGCATTTTTTTACGATGTGTCCTCCACCAAGCGCACACATCGGCGATTAAGTGGAATGAGATCTTAGTGGACCCCTCCCCTAAAGCAACCTCATGGCTCCCAAAACTAAACACATCCCCTATTCATACCGAGTATTCCCGAATCTACATTTGCCCTTTGAATGACTCACCCTATGTCTTTTTCACTGAAGAGGGTTCGATGTATAAATATAAAGAAGAGATTGAAGCGGCTTCAAAAAATCAAAATTCTAAAATGCTTTTGATTATCTGGCCTCAGAATGAAGAGACTAAAAAATCTTGTCGCTCTTACGGTAGTATCATGATTACTGGTAGGCAAGAATATACTACCATGAGTTGCTTGGATGTGGCATTCCTTTATTCTAGTGGAACTACTTGGATCGGAGGCATCGATTCAGAACTCACCGATATCCTAGAAGGAAAAAACATTTTTGCCCCGAAAAGCAAAAATCAAAAGCTGCTCTTGGCCAAAGATTGAGCCAATAACAGCTTATTTCTCTAATGCTTGCCTAATGCCTACTTAGGAAAAAAGTCTTCCAAAAAAATTGGCAATGGATTGAAACCCTGGCCCAATTTTCACAGATATATTATTCTCATCCATGCTTGGCTGAATCTTTTTGTTCTCAATGCTAGGCCTTTTCGCGAAATAATCATCTGAAAAGAGGAAAGTTTTTAAATCCTGCATAAGAGAACTTAAAAAGTCATTACTCGACCGAGGAGCATTCTTCTTTACAGAACGATTTTCATCATTTATACTTAGCTTTCCTTCGCCCTCAGAATTGGCTTTTTTTGCGTAATAATCTTGGCCGAAAACAAGAAACTTTAAAGCATCACCCAAAGAATTTATTGTAACAGACATAACACCTCATGATTTAAGTTTTGTAACAATTATATAATAATAATAATTTTAATTCAAGAGAATTTTATAATATGACAGTAAGCTTAAAATGTCCCCTTCAGAGGAAATCGCCAACTATTTGTTTTAATCTATGATTAAGAGAGATGATGGATTTAAGCAATGCTAGTATCGTTGCGGTTCATCACCCATCAACCAGTTGAGGTCATCCAGGCGGGGCTTTAGGTTCCGTAGAGGTATTGGAACTCTTGAAGGGGCAGTCGTTAGGTGACGGAAAAAACCTGTTTTAAGTCAGTGGCAATGGCATTCACTGGGCGGGCTGGTAGATCTCGTTGGCAGATACTGAGGCGACACCGAGCTCCGTCGCGACGGCATCGATTGCTTGCTGCGCGACGTTGAGGTCGACCTCGCCATTGGAGGAGAAGTGGGGGGCGATGTACCGTTCGTAGTATTGCTGTGCTTCATCACGCGTCAACCGGTTGAGGAACGATGCGATATAGTGGACGGCCAAATCGGGTTGTGCGGCGATAGTCCGAAGGGCCCGCCGGTTGGCACGGACAAGTGCTTGAAGCGCAGGGCTGTCGAGAGGGATATGCAGGGGGTCGACGGCGATGCCCACAGTGGGGATCTGGAAGTGATCGCCGACCCAGGCCAACAATTGAAATCCTTCTTCCTTGGCGATCTGTTCGGGTGAAAGAGTGCTGCCTACGTAGGCGGCGTCGATGGAGCCCTCCCGAAGACATCGCAGGTCCATCTGGTAGTCACCTGGAGCCCGCACCACACATTTAAGGTCGCGGTCGGGGTCCAAGCCATGCTTGCGCAGGACGATCCTGGCGAAACAGCCAGGGGCCGTGTGGGAGGCGTGGACCGCCAGCCGGCGCCCGCGAAGATCGGCCATGGATCTTACGTCGGCGCTGCCAAGAAACCAGAACAGTGGACGATGAGTGTTGACGCAGAGTACTTTCCAGCCAATGCCTTTGGTCAGCCGCAACAGCAGGGTCCGACCCAGACCGATCGTTGCGCTGCGACGCAGACGCTCCGTTTCCCAGCTTATGCCGTCGCGGATGGCGACATGGACTCCTTCATCCGCAAAATACCCTTCTTGGTCGGCAACGTAGGCAATCAGCTCCTCGTGAATACCGCGCCCAACATAAGCCAGATCAATGGTGTGCATATTTAAAATATCCTAGTGCTCAGTTAAAAAAGTTTCTGCAATCCCTGCAGCAGCGAAACTGTTTCAATCCATGTCAAGGCCGCCGTTCACAGGAAGGTAATGGCCTGTAGTGAAACCTGAATCCTCACTTGCCATGAAAGCCACCGTCCTGGCCACCTCATCGGGGCGGACAAGCCGACCCATAGGATTGGTGGCACCGAGTTGACGGATTTCATCGGCGTTCAATTGCTTGCTTATCTTTGTTTCACCCACTGTGGCGGGTGCGACGAGATTTGCGGTGATCCCGTGCGGCGCCAACTCAAGTGCAATGTATCGGACAAACTGGTCCAGCGCCGCCTTGGCAGTACCCAGTGTGATCATCCCTGTCGCGGGGCTGGCGGGACAATCCCGTACTGAGATACACCAACCGGCCGTAATGGCGGGAAATCATTCCCTAATACAACAGCTTTGGTGATCAAGAATGCGGCATGCAGCTCCCGTCCAGCTTACCACCGAGCTGCTCCCAGCTCAGATTGGCGAACGAGGTGACATCAAAAGGGATCAATGCGTTGTGTACGAGCACGTCGATCCGGCCCCACCGCCGCTCGGTTTCGCTCACCATGCGCGGCGACTTCGTCGGGCACGGTGACATCAGCCTTAATTGCCATGGCCTCGCCGCCAGCTGCGCTGATGGCAGCCACTACTTTCTCTGCTTCCTCGGCACTAGACCGGTAATTGACAACCAGTCGGTACCCACTTTTAGCTAGGACCAGTGCGGTCGCCGCTCCGATTCCTCGGCTAGCTCCGGTAACTATGCAAACACGACTCGTCATTGTTTACCTTCTTTGAAAACCTAACTGTATTCAGACGATACTTATCGCTCAATATTTTTTTTGAATCATATAGGGGAGACTTTTAGCTCACTTTACGCAGCCACTGTTCCATGTAAGCAGGCTGCACTCTCGTCGGCCATAGCACTTTGGCTATGACCTCCTCGAGATCGCTGCGCTTCCTCTCTCATATCAGAGTTCGCTTCTGCTTCCATTGGACCGTTGACTGCGTAAGGTGAGCTTTTTAGGTTTCGTGGAGGTGTTGGAACTCCTGGAAGCGGCGGTCGTTGCGGATAGGGTCGAACTCCTCCCGTTTGATCGCTTGGGAGAGGGAGGGAAGCCCTTCCCGCTTGGCACGCCTAGCCAGCCCACGGCCGGCTCGACGTGGGAGACGTCGTTGGCGAGGGCATTGATGAGAGCCGTATCATAAGAGGGATTATCTTGATAACATTTATTGCCCACATCGAGTACTTTTTCGAAATCCCCGTTCATATAGGCTAGAAAGTGGAAAAGGGCTAGGGTCTCACCGGTTAATGTTTTTTCGATCGGGAGGAGCAAGTGATACGCCTCTTCAAACCGTTCTTGGTTGCGATAGATTTCAGCAAGCTCTTGAGTGGCGACGGTGTACAGAATCCCCTCTTTTGTCTTTGCGCGGACTTTTTCTAATTTTTCTGTCGCTTTCTCCGGAGAACCACTGTGAAAATCAGCGTCGGCTTCCTTCAAAAGCGCCTGCAGCTCGCTATCTCGATCCTTCTCACTAAAAATTTTGTAGTAGCGCAAGGAGCGAAAATTCTCAAAAGTCAAAATCAAAAAGAGGGCCCCTATTAAAAACTGACCGATAACGAAAAAAAAGAGACTGATGACGATCGCGATGACAATGCCGGCCACGATCGCGATTTTAATCCCCCTAAATCCAAAAATAGCCTCTAAAATGATGCTGAGTAAATGCCCTCCATCCAACGGGAGCACAGGAATCAAGTTAATGACCGTCCAAAATAAATTCGCTGTGAAGGTGAACTTAAGAATAAAGAGCAGGGTAGGGTTGGTAAAGTTCCCTAAAGTATAGATCGCGTAAGCGATCACAAAAAGGAAAAACCCCGCTATGGGGCCATTGAAAACCACCAGAAATTCTTCCCAGAGTTTAAGTTTCCTCCCTTCCCGATAGGTAAACCCGCCAAAAGCCGCCAACTCTATCCTCGTTTTCTGTCCAAACAATTGGGCAGTCAGGGCGTGTCCACACTCATGGATAATCACAGAAAAGAGGATGACAAAAATACAGAGGAGCGCACCAGATAAACTTGAGGTCCACATCCACCCGATAAAAAAGGCAACCAACCAAAAGAGAGGATGGATGGTGATGGGGATTTTTCCCGGAATCGTGACCATGAATTATTGCCGTTCCAGAACTTTTTTTAACGTAGTTCCAATTAGGGCAGGCGTTTCAGCGATTGTAACACCTGCTTGTTGCAGAGCTTCGATCTTATCTTTTGCCCGCCCTTTTCCACCAGAAATTATCGCTCCCGCATGTCCCATCCGTCGTCCAACAGGTGCGGTGACCCCTGCAATAAAGGCAACCACAGGCTTTGAGCCGTGCGCTGCAATCCACTCAGCTGCCTCCTCCTCAGCACTCCCCCAATCTCACCGATCATCAAAATACCCTCAGTTTGGGGATCTTTCTCAAAAAGCTTGAGCATATCAATAAACGAAGTCCCATTAGCGGATCTCCCCCAATTCCGACACATGTGCTTTGCCCAAGCCCTTCCAGTGTCGTTTGCCAAACTGCCTCATAAGTCAAAGTACCGGAACGGGACACGATCCCAATTTTCCCCGGTTTGTGGATATAGCCAGGCATGATGCCAATTTTACAAGCCCCAGGTGTAATAATCCCTGGGCAATTAGGACCAATCAACCGGAGCTGCTCATTTTCATGTCCTGGGCTACGGTGAGCATGTCTTTGATGGGAATTCCCTCAGTGATACAAACGATAAGGGGAATTTTAGAGTCTTCAGCTTCCAAAATGGCTTCAGCAGCATAGGGAGCAGGGACAAAAATCAGGGAAGCATCACACTGCGTCGCCTCTTTTGCCTCTTTGACAGTATCAAAAATGGGAAGCCCCAAATGTTGCCCACCCCCCTTACCTGGGGTCACACCGCCAACATATCGGGAGCCATATTTTATCCCTTCCGCAGCGTGAAAAGTCCCTGCTCGCCCCGTGATTCCCTGAGTAATGATCTTTGTCTCTTTGCCGATCAATACGCCCATTTACA
Organism: uncultured Chlamydiales bacterium; assembly: GCA_963705695.1. Taxonomy (GTDB): domain Bacteria; phylum Chlamydiota; class Chlamydiia; order Chlamydiales; family JAAKFR01; genus CAVPKN01. The sequence goes on along the minus strand of CAVPKN010000024.1, from coordinate 1,497 downwards.
GTTTCCCTTTTACAGCTTCCACCGCTTTAATAGCTCCATCGGCCATGGTCTCTGCGGTCACAATTAAAAGTCCCGAATTTTTTCAGGATTCTCTCCCCGCACTTATATTTGTCCCTTCCATCCGGACAACCAGTGGGACATGGAGATGACCAGCAGAGGAGGCTTTAACAATCCCTTGTGCCAGAGTTCTGCAATCCATGATTCCACCAAAAATATTGATAAAAATGGCTTTGACCCGTTCATCGGCTAAAATGATTTTAAATCCGTAGGCGATTTGATCCTCAGTGGCCCCCCCACCCACATCGAGAAAATTTGAAGCAGAACCCCCGTAATAGTGGATAATATCCATTGTAGCCATAGCGAGACCTGCACCATTGACAAGGCAACCAATGTTGCCATCGAGTCCAATGTAGGCGAGGTGTTCTTTTTTGGCTGCGACTTCGCTCGGAGTCGATTGAGTGGGGTCGTACCATTGAGCCACGCCGGGTTGCCGGTACAACGCATTATCATCGATCGAACATTTGGCATCGATCGCACTCAGGTGCCCCTCCTTGGTCAAAACGAGGGGGTTGATTTCGATCAATTCTGCATCCCACTCCCAAAATGCCGCGGCCAGATTCGCAATGAGTTGCATTCCCTCTTCTCTGAGAGTGCCCTCCCACCCCATAAACTTGGCCAACTCCAATAGTCGATACCGCCTGATCTTCCCCGTTAGATCGATCGGAATCTTTACAATTTTACCCCCCTTTTGAACAAGCTCTTCGATCTCTACACCTCCCTCTCGAGAAGCGATAATGACCGGGGTTCTCATAACGCGATCGATCGCCGCAGCCACATAGTACTCTTTTTCGATGGAAACCAAGGAGCTGATGAGGACCTTCTCCGCAGTGGCGCCTAAAGAACCTGTTTGCTGGTTAACTATTTTCATCCCCATTAAATCTGTGGCAACCTTGAGAATCTCATCCCGATTTTTGGCAATGCGCACACCGCCAGCTTTACCCCGTCCTCCAGCATGAATCTGAACTTTCACGACCGCCTCATAGAGATTCAATTCTTTAATGATGGCCATCGCCTCTTCGGGATTTGCGGCGACTCCATAGGAAGGAATAGGGATTCAAACCGTTTAAGTAAATTTTTTGCCTGATATTCGTGGATATTCATTCGATAAGGGTAAAAAGGATTTATCTTCCATAAGACTTTCTTATGTGTTATAATAGAATTTCATTCAATGAAACTTTGGTTTACTATGAACCTATCTCACTATTGGCAAAAAGTGCTTTTTAAGTCTTTTTCCGCATCTTTTAGAGCCTTTTCTCGGCCTACTTATCAAAGGATGTCCTTCGAAACGGCTCTCAAATCTGCAAAAAAATCCTTTAAAAATCACATTTTTCGAATAGTGAGATAGGTTCATGTTTAAGTTTTTAGGGAAGAAAATCCGGGAACTTTTCAAAGGAAAAGTTGATGAGGATGCGATCGAAAAATTGGAGGAGCTTTTTT
>CAVPKN010000023.1:0-32091 GCA_963705695.1 uncultured Chlamydiales bacterium | reverse complement strand
CTTGAAGAGGGTTTATCGCTATAATTTTCTTCCAATGAAACCAAAAGATCTGAAATCGCCAATCACTTTTGCCACAAGACGGCCTCTTTTAGTCGATCACATTCTGTATGTTCCCATTTTTTACGAACATCATGAGGAGTATCGGCAAGAAAACTCAAATCCTTATTTCGGAAATAAAAACCCCATTCAAATTGAGTATTGTTCTGGCAATGGGGATTGGATTGTGGAAAGAGCTATAATGGAGCCTCAGATCAATTGGATTGCTGTAGAGAAGCGGTTTGATCGTGTCCGCAAGATTTGGTCTAAAATGAAAAATAATTCGGTGACGAATCTTTTGATTGTTTGTGGGGAGGCTTTAACTTTCTCCACTTATTATCTCCCTTCAGAGTCAGTTGATCATGTTTATATCAATTTTCCCGATCCCTGGCCCAAGGCAAAGCATGCTAAACACCGCTTGATCCAAAAGGCTTTTTTTTAGATGAGTTAGAACGCACTTTGGGACATGATCGGGGAGTCACCATCGTTTCCGATGATAGAACTTACATAGAGAGCATCATCACACAGTTCTCGACCCACTCTTCTTTTATCCCTTCACTCTCCTTTCCCTTTTTTACCCATGCAGTACCCTGTTATGGGACTTCATGGTTTGAAAAATTGTGGAGGGAGAAGGGGAGGGAGATCCACTATACTATTTTTAATCGTCATCATGAACCTATCTCACTATTGGCAAAAAGTGCTTTTTAAGTCTTTTTCCGCATCTTTTAGAGCCTTTTCTCGGCCTACTTACCAAAGTATGTCCTTCGAAACGGCTCTCAAATCTGCAAAAAAATCCTTTAAAAATCACATTTTTCGAATAGTGAGATAGGTTCATGCGCCTAAATATTGAATTTACCGGTTTTACTCAAAAGTTGTTACTCAACGAAACTCCCTTCGTTGCGCACATTTATGATGGCAATGGGGAGCCGCCGTCAGGTTTTAATGTGGCGCGGATCGCTCTGGATGGATCGGAGCACTCTCTTTTAGACTGGCGAGATGAGATTGAAAGAGCTCACACATATGTTCAAAAGGGTTTACTGATCTTGTGGGAGGTGCAATTTTCGTTGTTGAACGGCTCTTGGGAAGATGAAGCGCGTTTTTTAGCGCTCAATCTCTCCATGCAACATTTTATCGACACAGTACTCCCTCTTTTTCAAAATGCCTCTTTTGGCGTGGCACTTTATAGAGGCAGCTGTAATTTATGCCAAAGCGATGATCTCCTTAATCATTTAAAGATGCTCGCCGCGGCTCTCCCAGATGAAATCAGTAGTTTTCTTTTTCTTGATACAACCGAATGCACAGAGCCCGAGACTTATTTTTCGATGATCTGCCATGAAAGGTATGGGCATTTTAAGCTCCTATTAAAAGGTCCCTGTTGTGAAAAATATCCTTATGCGACAGCCGCATTAGCATGGGGAGGAGCCCACTCTCCTTTAGGATATTGCTCTGATCACTGTGCCTCTCCGATGAAAGAGCAAAGGATTTCGCGCGCTTTATGTCTGCCACCTCTCTTAAGGGGGCAGCTACATTCCATCCTGGCGCAACTCAAAGCACACATTCCCTATAGGGTCATTCCTGAGGCTCTTTTAGAGCAGGAGTGGGAGGGAATCGAGCAGCTCTTCATTATTCCCGATCTGGTTTCAGAAATGGGGTGGCGCAAAATCCGCGGTTTTATGGCGGCGGGCGGGGAAGTGACAAAATTACAACACTAGAGAGTTTCTAAATGGCGGAGCATGGCCTCAGCCTCTTCAAAAGCCTCTGCTTTCTTCCCTTGCCGCTTTGCTTTGAAATGATCGATGATTTTGTTGGCCAATACTTTCCCTAGCTGAACACCCTCTTGGTCGAAAGAATTGATATTCCAACAGAATCCCTGGAAGGCGACAGTATGTTCGTAATATGCTAACAGAGAGCCCAACGTGAATGGATCGAGCCTTCTGCCTAAAAGGATTCGATTGGGTCTGTTCCCAGGGAATACTTTATTGGGATTGTTGCTCTTCTGCCCCTTTGCCAAAGCAATCGATTGGGCAAATAAATTAGAAAGGAGCTTTTCTTGGCTCGTTGTTCCCTGTACATTCAAATCATCATTGAGTTGACTCTCTCTGAAGCCAACGAATTCGATCGGGACAACATTAGTCCCTTGGTGGATCAGCTGATAAAACGAATGCTGCCCATTGGTGCCAGGTTCTCCCCACACAATCGGCCCTGTATCAAAATCGATCGGATTACCCATTTTATCGATCCTTTTCCCATTGGACTCCATATTGCATTGCTGCAAATGAGCAGGGAAGCGGAGTAACGCCTGCGAATAGGGGAGAATGGCGATACCGTTGGATAATGTAGAAAATTACGATTCCAAATCCCAAGCATTGCAGAGAGGAGGGGAAGATTTTGATAGAAGTCAGGATTGAGAGCAATCTTGTCCACTTCATGAGCCCCCTTGAGGATATCGGTAAAGAGATCGACCCCTAAGGCAAAAGAGAGCATCACACCACCGACCATTGAGGTGGCTGAATAGCGCCCCCCGATATAATCCCACATGTAAAATGAGGCCAGATAGCGGTCGGGATTATCCATAGGACTCTTTTCCCCTGTCACCGCAATAAAATGTTCTTTGGGTTGGCACCCTGCTTTTTGAAAATAATGTCTGGCAATCTCTTCATTCGTTAAGGTCTCTAATGTTGTACCCGACTTTGACACAACGACGACGAGTGTTTTTTTTGGATTGACCTCCTTGAGAACCGCTGCAGCGTCATCGGGATCGACGTTCGAGATGAAATGGACCCTTCGTCCTGCCTTCTGAAACCCCTTTAGGGCGACATAGAGGGCACGAGGTCCTAAGATCGGACCCCCCAATGCCAATTTGTATCAGATCGGTAAATTGATTTTTTGCTTCTATCTTGCCCATGAACTGCTTCAGTTTTTCACACTCTTTTTGCTCGAGCTGCGCCGCTTTTTTTGCCGCAGAGGCAGGGTTGGGGTGGATGAATAGATCTCTCATGGCGGTATGAAGGACCATTCTATTTTCACTCGGATACCTCTCTATTTTGTTGATCACCTCCCCATCTTGCATCGCTTCCATCTTTTCAACGAGTCGCGCCTCTTGAGCCAGCTCCTGCAGCGCACTTAAGACATCGTCATCCACCCTCTCTGTGGCATATAATAATTTAAATTCACCTGCCTGTGCGCAGTACTGTTCTATCCGTTCTGCTGAAAGATTGTCGGGCTGCGTCAAATCGTACGGATGAGTTGCTAAACCTTTAAGAAGGTGTGTTGCTTTATTGTGGCGAAATGTCATCTCTGTCCTCACCGGTGTATGGCTCATAGAAACCCCCCAAAAAAAATGTTGAATACGAAATATTCATTCTATAAATCGATTTGTTTTAAATAAATTAAGAATGCTAACCTTTTTGCATGCAATCGATTCCACGACGCTTATCTCACTGCATCTTAGGAGGCGAACTCTTTGAAAAAGGGGATGAATATATTTCATTTCTCGATCCCGAAGGGAATCGAAAAGACTTTTGTACCCGCTGTTGGGCAAAAAAGGGGAAGCCCTCCGAGGGTTCTTTTTGGAAGGGAGTCATTCCGCCAAAAAAAGAGAAGCTTTCTTTGCCAGATGAAAATGCATTAAAGTTATTCAGAAGCACCCTTGAGCCAAAAATGAGATTTGTTTTAGCCCTCTATCTCCATAGAAAAAAACAGCTCTTTCGAAGAACAGAAACCCTCTACGAACTTCCTGAAACAGGGGAGCTCTTTCATGTCGAAAGACAAACTCTTTTGGCTCAAGAGAGTGTCTCTTTAGCGCAGTGGATCGATGAGCAAATCGCATGAATGAGGGCATGTTACAAGATTTTACACTCTATTTGCTGACTGAAAAGGGGTTATCTCCTCTGACCGTTGAAGCTTATTGTTATGATATTGGAAGGTTTTTAGAAAAAAATCTTTCCCCTTTCCGTCAAGAACAGATCATCTCCCACCTCGCCAGTTTAAAAAAACAGGGGTATGCAACTGCGACTCTGGCTCGTGCATTGATCTCACTGAAAGTATTTTGCAGCTTCCTATTACGGGAAAATCATGCCGTAGATAATCCCACGATCGGCCTTGAATCTCCAAAGCTGTGGAATCTGATCCCTGAAGTATTATCCTCTCTTGAAGTCGATGGTTTGCTTAATGCGCCCAAACAGACTACGTTTATAGGAGCGCGAGACAAAGCGATATTAGAGCTTCTCTACGCCTCAGGACTCCGCGCCTCTGAGTTATGTGATTTGACGATCTACAGCGTCGATGACATTGCTATTAAGGTCTGTGGTAAAGGAGGGAAGGAGAGGGTCGTTCCGGTTGGCAGTAAGGCCATTGCAGCGATCGATTGCTACTTATCTTTTCGAGATCAATTTGATTCTGAGTTCCTTTTTTTAAGCAACAGAGGGAAGCCTCTCCACCGTGTAGAGGTATGGAAAATTGTGAAACGGTATGCAAAAGAAGCCCTGATTCAAAAATCGATCTCTCCCCATACCTTGCGCCACTCTTTTGCGACTCACCTTCTTGAGAATGGAGCTGATCTGCGCATTATTCAAGAGATGCTTGGCCATGTCCACATTGCCACAACCGATCGCTATACCCACGTGACCCCTTCCCGGCTCAAAGAAGCCTTTTTTAAATTCCACCCGCGTAATTAAGAACTTGTCCCAAAAGTAAGTGCGAGATGTACTGTATGAAAATGAAAGAAATAGCGATCTACCTCGACGCCGGTGTCAGTCAAGGCGCTTATCACAAATTAGTGTGGGCCTTGAGAGGGTATTTGAAAGAGCGATATCTTTTGAGAGCCGTCTCTCACCGTTTTTTTTCATCAAACGGATGGGAGCCTACAACGGCGCTCGTGATTTTTCCTGGCGGAAGAGACCTCCCCTATCATCAGCGCTTGCAAGGGGAGGGGAATGCCCGAATCTCCCACTACGTGAGGGAGGGGGGAAGATTTTTGGGACTCTGTGCCGGAGCTTACTATGGGGCAGCCTTATCTAATTCGATAAAGGGGGAGGGCTTGAGGTCGTAGGGGAGAGGGAACTCTCCTTTTTATCCTGGAAAAGCCATAGGCCCTGCGTACAAAGAGCCCTCGTTTTGCTACCACTCTGAAAATGGGTATCGCACGGCACTTATTGCCTGGGAAGGGGGAATTGCCCACACCTATTTCAATGGGGGGTGCCTTTTTGAAGCGGCCGAGAAGAACGGAACGACTGAGATCATCGGGAGATACCATGATCTGCCCCACTCTCCAGCAGCCATCGTTTTTTGCCCAGTTTCAAGAGGGGCGGCTCTTTTAAGCGGAGTTCACCCCGAATACACACCTAATCCTTTTTGGCATTATCTTCTAAATAAAATTTTAAATAATTAATTCTCCCTTAATTTTTTTATTATATAATAGAAGAAAGTTTAAAAGGAGAGAACTATGTTTTTTTTGATCGCTGACATGGCTAGAGCAGGGTATCGTATTAATGTTGATATTGATTATCAAAATAACACACTAAATTTTCAGGCAAAGGTCATGTTGGGAATCCTTGCGGTAGATATATTGTCTTTCATCGCCTTTATTGCTATCGCAATCATTGGGTTTCACTCAAATAGTGTCGCCTGGGAGCTTGCGTCCGCGATGTGTGCTGCAGGAGCTGGAGCACACTTACTATTTGGGGGTATGTGGGCTAAACTCTCAGAAGGGGAGTCTATTAAACTGGCAAGAGATCTTATTGTGACGGCCGTTTCCTTCAATCCCCATAATCCCCATTTTTACATTCCTCCTGCTCCACCTCCACAGACCGATCTCGTAGTCAATGGCGTTAGAGGGGAAAAGGGGAGTGTTTTTGAAGATTAACCCAACGGTGAGTTTATAAAGGAGAGAAGTATGTTTTTTACAATAGCTGACATAGGCAGAGAATCGTCCCCTATTAGTGCTTGTATTGATCACGCAAATAACAAACTAAATACCTCAGGAAAGGTCATGTTAGGAACCCTTGTGGTAGATACATTGTCGCTCATTACATGTATTGTTGTCGCAATCATCGGATTGCAATCAGGTGTAAATATGGCGAGTGCCCTAGGTGTAGGTTTTGGTGCCGCACACTTATCGCTGCTGGCCATTTGGACTCCAATAACAAATGGAAAGAACATTAAACTGGCAAGAGATCTTATTGCGACCGCCGTTTCCTTCAATCCCCATAATCCCCATTTTCATGTTTCTGAGCAGCCCTCTCGTAGTCAATGAGTAAAGACATTGACTTTTTTGCAGGCCGTTGCAAAAAAATATCAGTTTTTCGCAATCCCGTGCAAAATAGTCATCATGGAGCGATTTCAAAATGTGATAAGGTAGGGGTTTCTTACACACTTGATCGTTTTCTAGAAAGAGGTGGATTCCCCGAACCCTTCTTTAGCACGAGGTCGTTGTCGATGCAGAGCAGTGGCACTTCAGTACGCGGATAGTCTTTTACGCACCGATGTATTAGATTTTGATAACATCCAAAACTTAAATGCAATCCGCCTTGTTTTTGACCTGCTAAGAGAGCGAGTAGGATCGCCCATTTCTTACCTGTCTATTGCAGAAGACATTGGAATTTCACCCAATACAGTCAAAAAATATATACAGATCCTTGAAGCCCTCTATATTGTTTTCCGGATTACTCCCTTTTCTCGAAATATTGCGCGTAGTCTTTTGAAAGAACCTAAAATTTATTTTTTTAATATCGGTTTGGTCAGAGGAGATGATGGGATTAAGTTTGAGAATTTAATTGCCATCTGCCTCCTCAAACATGTCTTTGCTAAAATCGATTATGATGCTGAACTCTACTCCCTTCAAGGTTTGGTTCTTTATTCTTAATTACTCTCTTAATTAAATATTAATTTAATTGTGATATAATTTTATTTTAAGTCTTAATCAATATTTTATTGAGGGGCATATGTTAAGAACTGTTTATCAATCGTCAATTATGGTATTTGATCTTCAAAATGTGCTTAAAAAGAAAAGCCGTAAAAAACTCTATCTGGGCTTTAAATCGTTTATGGTTGATTGCCCACTTGCTTTCTTTTTTCTCTTAGGAATAGAGGAGTCTGTTCAACCTATCTCACTATTCGAAAAATGTGATTTTTAAAGGATTTTTTTGCAGATTTTAGAGCCGTTTCGAAGGACATACTTTGGTAAGTAGGCCGAGAAAAGGCTCTAAAAGATGCGGAAAAAGACTTAAAAAGCACTTTTTGCCAATAGTGAGATAGGTTGATTACGTCTTAGATGGGGAGTCTTTTAAGGCGAGGGAGCAGGTAGCGGGAGGATTAGGGGTTACTTTGGGCAGAGGATTCGCTGATGTAGCCATTATTGAGAGCTTGGTTGATCTCAGGCTCCTCCCAAACTAAATACATGCTGTAGAGAATTTTAAACAGGGAGAGTTCCTCAGAGGTGGCATATCCGGGAAGGAAAGGGGTAGCGCAGATCGTTTTGAAAGCATAGAGGGCCTTATCGGCCGCGTCTGCACTCGATGCACGGTCTGTTGCGTTTTGGCAGTTTTTATTATGGTGGTAGCCGAGCTCCTCTGTCACACAATTGAGAAAAATTAATTTGTCGATCCCTTTCAGCGGTTTTCCCTCAGGCATTTGATCGATGAGTAGGGCATGCAAAGCCAGTCCTGCTCCCTGATCGACCTCTCTCACAGCTTCGGCAAGCTCCCCCTTCATCCCTTTGAATTGATCAATCGCCTTTCGGATTTTCTCCTCCCTTTCAATGAAATCGCTCTCCCTATCTCTCCTTATGCTCTGGAGCTGCATCGCAATGGCATTGAGTTGAGCTGAGTGGAGATTGTAGCGAAGGTAAAATGCGTCTGTTAAGGAGATCAAGGCCTCTTCATTAATATCTTTCAAAACAGCGCGACTTTCGCCAGGAATGGGGAGCCTATTGAAGGGAATATTAAAATAAAGGAGATCAAGCTGATAAGCACAGTTATGTGCAACGACCGCCTTCTGATCCCACGAAGCAATGGCGCTTCTTTGTCGTGTGATGAGGTCAAATTCAGTCCAAGAAAATAAGGAGGTAAACAGGACCTTCCTTTCAATAAGGGTATTTGCCTGTGAAGAGTCGGTAACACGTGCTTCCCCCTCCTTCTCATTGAGAATCCATAAAAGCTGCTCGAAAACATGGAAGGGTGTAGACAATTCACCACAGTAGGCTCCTATCAACGTTTTTGTACCCTCATCAAAGACAACCCGTTGGTTCATAGCGCCTTTAGCATTGGGGAGGCTATTTTCCTGAGTGCGCACACTTGAGGTGGCGTGATTTTCAGCAAAGGAATAAGTGATCTTGCCAGAAGAGGGATCCCAAAATAAGATTTTATATTTTGCATACCGTGTTGTGAGGGCGATTGATTGGATCTGGTCGGCTGCAATCACTTCTAACACAGATGAGATAGGCGGCCTTTCAATCTTATTCAAAATCCGAAAGAGGATCTCACCCTTCTCTTCTTTTTTTAAGGCAGTGGTTTGCAGTAATAATTCAGCCGGTTCTTCGATGAGGCTTTTTTTACTTCCTGCTATGCGGGTTAAGTGTTGACTGATATGCCATCCATTTTCCATTTCTCCAACGTCAGATGAGGGGGAAAAATCGATATAGCCACAAACATGGGCCGCCTCTTCAATGGCAAAAAAGAAAGCCTCTTTTTTTTCCGATCAGAGAGGAAAAAATCGCGTACACTTTCCTGTTTTAAGAGAAGTGCCAACACCGTTTTAAATTTAGCCTCAGCCGTGATCCTTTCTCGTGGGATCAGTGAGGGGAGATGTTTGAATATAAACCGTTGAAAGAGAAGGGAAAATCGCTGCAGTACTGGAGCAGAAAAGTGTTCCATTTTTTTTCGTTAAGTGATTTCCGAGCCGCTGCAACGAATTCTGTTTGATAAGAGGTTGAAATAAAATGAGTTCGTTGATGCGATCTGCTTTTTCTTTTTAGATAGATAAAATTTGAGTAATTTCGCCTAAATCGGAAACCATACTAAATATAAATTATAATATAGTTTATTATTAACTAATTACTATAATTAACGCGAGAAGGATTTAGAACCTATCCCAAAAGTACCCCGGATGGCTTGCATGATCTTATCGTGATCCTCGTAAGGGCGCTGCGCGCCGCCCGGCACTGCCTGGTGCTCTCTAAAAGCATTTCTGCTGCTTCTCTCAGATTCATAAAATGGTATACTGAGATGCTTGATATTCCTGCCTGCCACCGGGCCTCGTCGGCTATATTATCTCCAATATTGCCCTCCTCGCGATCTTGCTGATGCTTTACGAGGCTCATCGACAATCTCATACAATTCATCTCGCGCTTACTTTTGGGATAAGTTCTTAGTGTAATTTTTGGTTGACGGCAAGGCTTTCGTAGACTAAAAGGATAAAAAAAGAAGGGATCGGGAAATGAAAAGAATTGTCGTCACTGGAGCCGCCGGGCAGATCGCCTATAGCTTTCTTTTTCGGGCAGCTCACGGGGATCTATTTGAAAAGCCTGAAGAGATTGCTCTCTATTTGTGTGATGTGCCAGGTACTGAGAGAGCAATGGAGGGAGTGGCCATGGAATTGGAGGATTGTGCTTTCCCTCTTCTCAGGGAGATAAAAATGGGATGTGATCCTTTTAAAATGTTTGAAAAAGTCGATCTAGCCCTTTTAATCGGCGCAAAACCACGTGGTCCTGGCATGGAGCGGGCCGATCTATTGATGGATAACGGCCAGATTTTTATCGAGCAGGGAAGAGCATTAAATGATTCTGCAGATAAAAATGTAAAAGTCGTTGTCGTGGGCAATCCCTGCAATACGAATTGTCTCATCACCATGCACCATGCGCCCCAAATTAACCGGCGCAATTTCCACGCCATGATGAGGCTCGATCAAAATCGCGCGGTGGCTCAATTGGCAAAAAAGGGAAATGTGGCTGTCAAGGAGATCTCACGCATGACGATCTGGGGCAATCACTCCACGACGCAGGTACCCGACTTTACACAGGCGCGTATCGCCGGCAAACCTCTTCTCGATCGGATCCAAGAGCGAGAGTGGCTCCAAAATGAGTTTATCGAAAACATCCAAAAACGGGGTGCCCATATTATTGAGGCACGAGGCAAATCTTCCGCCGCTTCAGCTGCTAGTGCATTAGTCGATTCGGTGAAAAGCCTATATACAAAGACGGCTCCAGAGGATTGGTTTACAACGGCTGTGTGTACAGATTCAAATCCTTATGGTTTGGAAAAAAATCTGATTTTTGGCCTTCCCTGCCGATCAAAAGGGGATGGAAATTACGACATTGTCTTAGATCTTTCTCTTGATTTTTTTATCAAAGAGAAAATTGCCATCACACAAGGGGAGTTGATTTCAGAAAGAGAATGCGTACAACAATATCTTAATTAGTATTTTAATTATTTATTATGGCTGATGAAATTTTATTTCAAATTACGAAAGAACAGTTAGAGACCGGTTTGCGCGGCTATCCAGTCGGGTACTGCACAACTTCAACCGTGCATCCCGAAAAAGGGTTGTTCTACGTCGATCAACCCATTGATCAATTAGCCAATTGGGAGCCAGAGAGGGTCATTTTTCTTCTCTACCATGGTTATGATGGCAAAAAAGAGGAGCTTGAGAATTTCAAAAAAGAGTTGAAGGGTAGAGCAACACTTTCTCAAGAAGTGATCGATTACGTCGAAAAATTGCCAAAAAAAGGCACCCCATGGCCCTTTTTGCAGCCGCCATTCTTATTTTAGGTATTGTGGATGGGAAGGAGGATTATCAAGAAGACTGTCTGAATCTGATTGCTAAGATTCCAGCACTGACAGCCGTGGTGATCAATCATCATGCCAATTGGGGAAAAACACCTCCGAGCAAGCCTGAACTTGGCTATATGGAAAATTTCTCCCAGATGTTGAATCTTCCCAAAAAAGAACAATGTGAACACTTGGCACAGGTATTGACTTTATTCAATATTCTCCACTACGACCATGGTGGTGGAAACCTTTCGACTTTTGTGGGGAAGGCTGTAGCCTCTGGCTTAGAAGATATGTATGGATCGATAGCGGCCTCTATGAACGCCCTTGCGGGACCTCGCCATGGCAGGGCAAATCAAGAGTGCCTCCATTTCGTCACCGAAATGCTTTCAATACTTGGAGAGGGAGCGACTGAAAGCACTGTTGAACAAACGATCCGTGCCAAATTGGATGCAAAGGAGCTGATCTACGGATTTGGGCATGCTGTTTTGCGGGTGGAAGATCCCAGGGCTTCCGTGTTTTACCATATTGCGCAAGAATACTATCCCAATCATCCCCTAGTGAAAATGGCCCTTTTGATTCGCTCTGCTGGCAGTCGTGTCTTAAAAGAAAACCCAAAGATTGCCGATCCTTACCCCAATGTGGATGCAATGTCAGGTACTTTGTTGACAGCCGCCGGCTTTCCCTACCCTGATTATTACACCGTTTTATTCGGGCTTGCCCGCACGGTAGGGATCGCCATCCAAATTGTCTACGAACGGCTCTACGCCCGCAATGGTAAGGGAACGCCGATTGTTAGACCTAAATATTTCTTTAAAAAAAGATCCGATTAGTTTAGCGGTGATCATGAGAGGGTGTAGTGGACCTCTTCGGGAAAATGATCTTCACGTCCCGTCAGAAGAGCGCGAGCCACCCGCTTTCCTATCCAGGCATGGTAGAGAAGTCCTTTTGACCCAAGACCTGTCAAAAAGTAGAATTTATCGGAGACCTTTCCCACTAAGGGAAGATGGTTGTAAGAGCTGGCGCGAAAAGCCGCGTTGCAGTTCAGCACTTCAGCCCCTTCAAGAGAGGGAAAAAAGGAGATAATTTGCGGCATGAGATCTTGATATGCCTTCTGGGGGTCAGGTGTGGGTGAATCGAACCGATGTTCGTAGGTTGATCCGACAAAGCAGCTATGATGATCCCCTTTCATCACAATGTATTTTTGCGAAATAAGGCTGAAGGGGGGCGCCTTGACGCCGCTTGGCCACTTTAATTCAAGGATTTGCCCTTTGACCGCTTCGATGGGAAGGTCTTTTAAAAAAGGGAAATTTTTCGCCAAAGGCCCGATGGCAATGAGAATCCGATCATAAACGGCTAAATCATGGCTGCTAATCATTCCCTGTTGGAAATATTGAGTCCCCATTAGGGTACACGCTTGCCAAAGCCCTTGTAGGTACTTTTTGACATCGAGGGTCAATCCCTCCTTGATAAAAAGCCCACCCCCATGCTCTGGCAGCCTCAGGTTTTCAATTTTACTGACACATTTCTGATGATCCCACCACTCTGTATCGGCGTTTTGTTGGGCACACAGTTGAAAGTCGGCGATCTGCTGATCTGTAAGGGCAGGGCGCAAAATCCCTTTTGAAATCACAATGGGTGAGCCAATGGCACGGCTTGCTTCTGTTATGAGCCGGTGTGTCTCTTTCATACACCGGGTAGCTGCCCACGATCTTTTTGCCTGCTTTCCAGCATAAGGATGGAGCAGTCCTGAAGAAATTCCTGAAGCACCCCCAGCGATGGGTTCTGGGTCGTAGAGATCGACGGAGATCGATCCTCGTGTGTAATAGAGTAAATACCATGTGACAGCAAGACCTGCAAAACCGGCCCCGAGTACAGCAATCCTCATGAAAATACTTTTTTTCTGGACAGTGTTTAGGAATTAGGTATGATATTCTGCTCAGATTCTATTGTCAATTCTCATGCAAGCTGAATTTCTTTTTTTTAGGGACCGGTGGATCCTCTGGTATTCCGATCATCGGCTGTAATTGTCCTGTCTGTAGTTCTGACGATCCCCACGACAAAAGACTTCGCCCTTCTGCTTTAATCACTTCAGAGAAAAAAAAGCTGTTAATCGATGCTGGCCCTGATTTTCGCACCAAGCTCTCCGGTATGGGATCAATACCCTCGATGCTCTCCTCTCACACACGCACATTATGATCATATCGGCGGCTTAGATGAACTGCGGATTTATTACTTATTACAACGCACTCCTCTCCCTGTAATTCTTTCAGAACCTACATACGTTGAACTCAAACGGCGCTACGATTATCTTTTCCGAGAAAAAGATCCCAACGCCTCCCTGACTGCTCAATTTGATTTCCATGTTCTTAAAGAGTTGCGAGGGGAGATCGAATTTTTAGATTTCAAGATTGCGTACTTGAGCTTTGAGCAGGCAGGAATGCCTGTTTTGGGGTTTTCGCTTTGGTTCCCTTGCGTATATTTCCGATATCCGAAAGTATCCAACGAATATTTTTGAGGATCTTCAGGGGGTCGAGTTTTTAATCCTAAGTGCACTGCGGCATAAGTCTTCCTATATGCATTTTAATCTCGACGAAGCGATTGCTTTTGCCAAAAAAACGACAGCAAGGCAAATCTATTTTACTCATATGTCGCATGCCTTGCAGCACCGGATCACTCAAGCAGAATTGCCGGAGGGATTCTTTTTGGCCTATGATGGACTTAAGTTTAATTTTGAGTTTTAAACAATGGATTTAGAAGACAACGAAGTCGATGTCGTGCCTCAAGAGGCGGGTGAGGGATCAGCCCTTTTGGTAGGCATCTATTCAGGAAATGTTGAGAAAGAGCAGTGTCTGGATCATCTCGATGAGCTGGAGAGCCTTGCAGATACCTTTGGTGTGGAAACATGGGGAAAAATGGCATGCGCTGTGCGCAAGATCGAAGTGGCTACCTTTATTCCCACGGGAAAAGTGGAAGAGATTGCCATAGCCGTTGAAGAGAAGAAAGTGAATCTTGTGATTTTTGACGATGAGATCTCACCCGCACAGCAAAGGAATTTGGAGAAAGCACTCAAGGTGGCCGTCATGGATCGCACCGAGCTTATCCTCGAAATTTTTGCGCAAAGGGCGCAGACAAAGGAAGCGAGGCTACAAATCGAATTTGCGCGGACAAAATATCAATTTCCTCGACTCAAGCGTTTGTGGAGTCACTTTTCGAGGCAAAGAGCTCGTGGAGGCTACCTTAAAGGTGAGGGTGAGAAAACAAATTGAGATCGATCGCCGTTTGCTCAAAAGGAAGTTAGAGAGACTCGGTCAAGAGCTTCATGAGGTGCAGAAGTACCGAGCAACTCAAAGTGCTGCACGAAGAAGGAGTGGACTGCCGACTTTCGCCATTATTGGATACACAAATGCTGGGAAATCGACATTATTGAATGCTTTGACGGAAGCGGAAGTTTTTGTTGAAGATAAGCTTTTTGCAACGCTCGACCCGACAACTCGAAAATTTGTCCTCCCTAACCAGCAAGAAATTCTTCTTACCGATACTGTAGGGTTTATTCGTAAATTACCCCACACACTTGTGGCCGCTTTCCATAGTACGTTGGAGGCGGCGCTTCATGACGACGTCTTGCTTCATCTAATCGATGTATCTAACCCTCAGGCAGAGGAGCAGGCAAAGACGACCCTTGAGCTTTTAAAGGAGCTTAATGCCAATCAAGAGGCGATGATTGTGGTCCTCAACAAAGTGGATCTTTGTAAAGAGAGAACACTGATTGATCGAATGAAAGTTCTCTTCCCTAAAACAATCGAGATCTCTGCTCTCCAGCGAAGCGGCTTTCAGGAACTCACTCGTGCCATGATGCAGGAGATTTCGGCGTTACGTCAGGTCGTCAAACTCAAAATTCCTCAAAGTGAATATGTGTTAGTTGCGCTTATCCGGCGGGAGGGGAGAGTTCTTTACGAAGATTATGAAGAAAATGACCTGATCATTAAGGCGGAGATCCCGATGACTCTTTTGCACCGATTTGATCCATATATACTTGAAAACGAGAAGGATAATGGCAGTCAGTTATAATCTCAAAGAACTTCCACTTTCAGAACGACCCCGAGAGCGCCTCATGCTCCATGGACCGCAAGTCCTCCTAGCACGGAGTTGATCGCCCTTATACTAGGCTCTGGCACCAAAGGAAAATCTGTTTTAGCCCTCTCACAAGAGCTTCTTTCCCAGTTTGGATCGCTCACCCATTTGTCAGATGCCAGTATTGAAGACTTATGTCAAGTGAAGGGACTTGGGAGAGCAAAAGCGATCCAGCTTAAGGCAGCGCTGAGTTTAGCCTGTCGTGTTCAACGAGAAAAAACACCTATGTCAGAGAAGCTCCACACCTGATTGCAAGCCTACTTGTGGGTGCGCGATCTGATCGTGCATGAAAAGAAAGATCTTTGGAGTGATCTTACTTGATGCTAGAGGAGCGGTGATGAGATGGGAGATCATCTCGATAGGCACCCTCACACAAGCAATTCTCCATCCTCGAGAGGTATTTTATCCGGCTATCCGCTACCTTGCAGCCTCTATTATCTTAGTGCATAACCATCCGAGCGGAGATCCAACTCCCTCTGCAGAAGATAAAACCTTGACACAACAGCTTATGAGAGCGAGTCAATCAGTTTCCATCCCCATTCTCGATCATCTCATTATTGCATCCCATGGCTATACATCTCTCAAAGAGAGAGGGGAGCTCCTCTGTAATTAAATGTTATTGTTTTCAACGATCACACGGTGTATAAAAGTTTCTGAGTATCCTATTTGGAGGTTCTTATGGCAATGACAGTACAACCCGGTGTGCTGACCCAGCAGCAGACATTCGCGAATCAAGAGAAAAGGGAGCTGGAGGAAAAAATCGTCGCTGCTTTAAAGGCAGGTGTGTTAACTGCGGTAGACCTGGTTGGATTGCGGATCCAGGCCATGCCATCTCAGATTGCCGTGGGAGCGCAATTTCCCGATATTTCTCTTTCGAGATTAGTCAAAAATCCAAATACAGGTGATTCGTACGTTGTTCACTTTAACACATTTCACGAAGTTGCGCAGGGAAAATCCGTGATCTATTTTTTCCCAAAGGCATTTACTCCAGTCTGTACCCAAACTCATTTACCTAGTCTTGTCAAAGCAGCTGACGTTTTTGCCTCATTGAAAATCAAGGTATTTGGGGTCGCTGTAAACACCCGCGATGAAATGTTTCATTGGCAACAAGCACATGATCTCTTTTCAACCGTGAAGATGATCCCCGATTATTTGGGACAGCTCACGGAAGGTGTGGGTCTTGGTATGGATAAATGTGTAACAAGAAATCTTGGCTTTGTTGCACAAAGAGGCGGCATTTTTGTTGAAGATGGGGTTGTCAAATATGTCACCGTTGAGCCCGATTCTTCTAGATGTGTTCAAACAGATCCTGAGGAACTTTTGAAGACGCTCGTGAAATTAGGCCTCGTGCAAGAGAATAAAGTATAATTGAAGAACCCAATCGCGGCTTATCGACCGTTCAATTATTGGAGAGGGGTGGCTGGCGTTCATAGTGAACAGTTCCAAACGTAATCAACTGGAAGGAGAAGGGATTGTTTACTGATCGTAGAAGCCGGTCTCTTGAACAAAAAACAGCATCGGTTAGTTCAAACTTAGCTTGAAAGAAAGATAAAGTCTTAAGTTTTGTGAGTTTATTAAGTGCATTTAAAAATTCTATAGGCTCGCCATTTAAATAAGAAACTATATTTAAGTAATTTAAATTTTTTAATGTTGTTAAATGTGTGGAAAACTGATCGCCTATAGTAAGGGTGAGATCCAGTTGCTCCAGAGCAGTTAATTCTTTAATATCTTTGAGGGTGGGATCGGCAAATCGACTCGATGGATCTAAAATAAATAAACTGGTTAAATTGACGAGTTGAGACAAGGGGCTGCTATCTCTAATGTGATTTCCATTGTTTTTATGGGTCATAATGTTCAAATGGGTAAGCTGGGTCAGGGTGGCGCAGTATTGTAAGGGATCTTGGTCTAAGATTTCCAAACCCTGTATCTCCAAAGAAGAAATTGAACTCAAATGAGATAAAAAACTGAGATTTTTGAGGCGGCAAGGAGCATCTAAATCCATTCCTCCTAAAATAAAATGGTTTAAAGTGGGGATTTCCGTCAGAAACCCAAAATTAACATTTTCTAAATTTGTTAAATTACCAATACATAGTTGTTTTAAAGATCTAAATTTGGTGATGCTCTGAATGGTTTGTTCCTGCCACATGGTACCATTTCGAAAAATAAGGAAGTTCTCAATTTCTGAAGGGATAAATTTATATAAATTACCCATGTCACAGTGTTCAATAATATTAGCAATCTGTACTAATGAACAAGAAAATATCTTTTTAAGGACGGTTGTTCGTACGGCGGATGATAATTGTTCAATAATTGTATTCCCATTGGTCGAATTAAAAATGTCTTCTATAACGCTATAATGATGTTCATTAAAGAAAAAACCTTCCCTAAAAGCGGGGGCGTAGTTTTGGCTGTAAAGAGAGTTTGAGTCATTAAGTCGCATAAAATAGTTTTTGACCCATCTCATTTTTGTGAGCGTTGTTCGATAAAGGTATGTTTGATCGTTTATTGAAGATAAGCTGCGACTGAGTCGGGAAGCTAAAAGACTGGGATCGACCACAGCATAACACGTTTTTGAGCAGGTTCTAAATTGTGTAAGCTCTTTGTCTGTAAATGATTGGAAAATCAATGCCCATACCTCTAGCGGGAGTTCTCCAATGAGTGATTGTGTAGACATAATCGTTGTCCAATTTAATTTGCCCTTTTTTGGCGGCAATCATTATGGATTTTTATATCCATTATTTCAAGTAGTATGGGATAAAAATAAAGCTTTTATGAAAGAAGCGTCCTGAGTATAATAACCTGAGTTTTGAGTTTATCTTTCTCATAATCAGAGGGCTTTTTTGAGCACAAATTGCGATTTTCTGCGATGATCATAGCCGCAGGCGCTATTTTCAAGCAAAAAAGCTCGATTTGCGCCAAAAAAGGCCCTGAGGATGAGGAAGATCAACCCAAAACTCAAGTTAAGAGCTTTTTTACTTTGGAGATCAATCATGTGTTGTATTAATTCAGCGAACTACTCAGCAGCTGCCCGGTGGGGAATTTATACAGGCATGGCTCTTGCAGCTATTGCTTTGATAACTACAATTGTTGTGACAGTTCTTGCGGGTTCGGGGGGACTTGATCTCCCTCCTACAGCTTCGCCGCGGGCTCTTTTGATGATTGGAATCCCAGTGACAATGATTCTTTTGATCATAACTATAGGGTTTTTAGTTGCTTTTCGAAAGAGCGCGTAAAGTGGCTGCAATTGATTGCTAAAAAAAGTTAAACATGGATCAGGGAAAGAAGTTCCGACTTGCGACGTTAGGCTGCCGGACGAATCAATACGAGACTCAAGGGTATAGAGATCAGCTTTTAGCACTTGGTTATAGGGAGGCAAAAGAGGGGGAGGAGGCCGATCTTTGCATTGTGAATACATGCACGGTGACCGAGTCGGCTGACCAAAGCTCGCGCCACCAGATCCGGAAACTGATCCGCAATCATCCTCAGGCTAAAGTTGTAGTGACGGGTTGTTTGGCTGAGCGGCGTCCCGATTTGATGCAGCAGATCGAGGGGGTAAGTCACATTGTACCTAATCGGGAGAAGGAGAATTTAATTGCCTCCCTTTTTCCCGATGAGGCAGTTCCAGAATTTGCCATTAAACATTTTGAAGCCCACACCCGTGCCTTTGTCAAAGTTCAAGATGGATGTAACTCATTTTGTACTTATTGTATTATTCCCTATGTGCGTGGTCGGTCGCGCAGCCGCCCTATTGCGGCTGTGGTTGCGGAGGTTAAAGAGTTAGTGGCCTCTGGTTATAAGGAAGTGGTCATTACCGGGATCAATGTCGGGGATTATGAGGATGGCGATCTGGGGCTTGCCGATCTGATTACCGCTGTTGATCACGTAGAAGGGATTGAGCGGGTCCGGGTCTCTTCGATAGACCCTGATGAAGTGGATGAGCCGTTGATGGAGGCAGTGATCAATGGGAAGCACACCTGTCATAGCCTGCACCTGGTTCTTCAGTCGGGTTCAAATGTGATTTTAAAAAGAATGAATCGAAAATACACCCGGCAGATTTTTTTCGAATCGGTGGAGAAACTCAAAAAAGCATCCCCCGATTTTACCTTCACAACCGATGTGATTGTCGGTTTTCCTGGGGAGACGGAGAGCGATTTTAAGGAGACCGTTGAGGTGATGAGGGAGGTGAGGTTTGCAAAGGTGCATATGTTTCCCTACAGCCCCCGTGAACGGACGCGCGCCGCCCTTTATCCCAATCAAATTTCTCCCCACGAGATGGAGAAAAGGAAACAAGAGATTCTCCACCTTTCTGAAGAATTGGCCTATCAACTGCGCAGTCAGTTTGTCGGGAGAAAGATGGAGATTCTGACCGAAAATGGGGAGGGGAAGTTTCTGGTTGGGCATACCGAGAATTTTTTAACCGTTAAAATAGCAGCTTCCCATCTTTCACCCAATCAACTCGTTTCTGTGAATCTAGCCTCCAATACCCCTGATGGGCTCCTTGGGATTCCCCTTTTATGAACCTATCCCACTATGGGCAAAAAGTGCTTTTTAAGTTTTTTTCCGCATCTTTTAGAGCCGCTTCTTGGCCTACTTACCAAAGTATGCCCATCGAAGGGGCTCTAAAATCTACAAAAAAATCCTTTAAAAATCATATTTTTCGAATAATGGGGTAGGTTCATGATCACAATTGCACAGCGCTTTAGACCTTTTTCTCATTGCCCTGGGAGCCGCTGTTTAATTCCCGGGAGCGGCTACTTGGTGGAAGCTTTTCCCACGCAATTGAAAATAAGTAATTTGGACGGAGATCTAGTCAAAGAAGTGGCTCTTGACGTAGCAGGGCCCCTCAAGCGATTTACTCTTTTCCAAGATTTAGAGAGGGGGTGTGTGACGCTGAGTAGTGAATGTTACCGTCTCCACATCCTTCCCAATCTTGAAGTGAATTTTAATAAAAATCCCCCTCTTCCACCTCTTTCTAAAGAACGGCTCGCCTTGGGATGTCACAAAAAGCAGCAGTGGGAAAGAATCAGAGAGCGGCTCGATTTCAATGAGATTTTTCCCCTTTGGTTTCGTTTAGGCTCCCTTCTCACTCTGTCACCTCGCGGTGGTGGTAACAAGGGGCCATTTTTTCTATTAGAGAAGTGTCGAGAAGCCATCATGGCTCACCGCCCTGAAACCATTATTCCAGCATTTGAAAAGCTCTTTTTAGCCGGTTTCGGTCATCTTTTAGTCCCTCGCAGGCAGGATGAGGAGCACCATGGCATTCTTCCATTTAATGAATCTACAGCAGATTCCCCTCTTTATCTTCTCTCAGAAGGGGCTCAGTTGATCCGTTCTCTATTTATAGTGCAAGAAGGGGAGGAGATCGCTTTGCTTCCTAATCTGCCTCCAGAGTGCTTTGCAGGACGAATGATCGATATCGCGGTGCCGCCAATTGGAAAAATCAGTATGGAGTGGAGTAAAAAAACGATCAGACGTCTTTATCTGTTTGCTGAAAAGGGAGGGGAGGCGACTCTCCATTTCCCCTCTTTCATAAAATCGTACCGTCTACGCCAGAGTCGCAACGACGTGGGCAATGTGGGGCAAAATGGCGATTCGCTGGTAATTAAATCGGGTTCTCTCTATTTATTGGATCAATTCCAAAAGTAGGTAAGAGGTCGCTGAAGATCGCTTACAAAAGTAGGGAGCTGTCAATGGCTACGCACGAAGTTTTAGAAACGGACCCATCCCTTTTTAATGATATGGCACGCATTATTGGCGGCACCCACTGGGATCCCCACCATTTTTTGGGTCTCCATCCTTCATTCAATCGCCATAAAGTGATCCGCCTCTACCGACCCGGGGCACAGGAGGTCTACATCCAGGTGCAAGGGAAAACTGTTGGAGCCCGGAAGATCCACGATGCTGGGATCTTTGATCTCGTCGTCGATCACTCCCTTCAGTTTGATGAATATAAAGTGTACCATCAAAACGGGCTTCTTGCTGAAGATCCGTATGCTTTTCTCCCATTTTGGGGTGACATGGATTCCCATCTTTTTAATAAAGGTGTCCACTACGAGCTCTATCGGGTATTAGGAGCCCATTTAGCAGAACATCAGGGTGTTAAAGGAGTTAAATTCGCTGTTTGGGCGCCTAGCGCCATGCGTGTCGCTCTCGTTGGAGATTTCAATTTTTGGGATGGGAGGGTCAATCCCATGAGGAGCATGGGAAACTCTGGCGTGTGGGATCTTTTTGTACCAGGTCTTAAGGAAGGGGAGCGGTATAAATTTGAGATCAAGACGCAGCAAGGAGATCTCCTTGTCAAAGCCGATCCCTTCGCCAACGCAAGTGAACTGCGCCCCATGACCGCTTCTGTCGTTTCAAATGTCGACGCGTACCAATGGGGCGATCAAGAATGGATTGAGTTGCGCACTCAAAACAAAAATCTTTCTCAGCCCCTCAATATTTATGAGGTCCATCTAGGCTCTTGGAAATTGTCTCATGGCCACCATTTCAATTTTAGAGAGATCGCAGTCGATTTGGCCTCTTATTGTAAAACGATGGGGTATACCCATGTGGAGCTCCTTCCCGTTTTAGAACACCCGCTTGATGAGTCGTGGGGATACCAAGTTTCCGGTTTTTTTGCTGTGACAAGCCGCTACGGTACACCGGAAGATTTCCAATTTTTTGTCGATTTTTTGCACCAAAACCAGATTGGAGTCATCCTCGATTGGGTTCCAGGTCATTTTCCAAGCGACGATTTTGCCTTAATGAAATTTGATGGAACAGCTCTCTATGAGCATGAAGATCCCAGACAGGGGTTCCATCCCCACTGGAATACATTGATTTTTAACTATGGTCGGCATGAGGTTTCTAATTTTCTCATTGCAAGCGCCCTTTTTTGGTGTGATCAGATGCATATCGATGGACTTCGCGTGGATGCCGTTGCTTCGGTGCTCTATCTCGATTACGGAAGAGATTTTGGTAATTGGATTCCGAACCGTTATGGGGGAAATGAAAATATAGAAGCGATTGAATTTATTAAACATATGAATTCAGTCCTCCATAAAAAATTCCCGGGCATTTTGACGATTGCTGAAGAGTCAACATCATTTGCTGGGGTGACGCGGAATGTCGAATGGGATGGACTGGGATTTGATTTCAAATGGAACATGGGTTGGATGAACGATACCCTCCGCTATTTCCACAAAGATCCTATTTTTAGGCGGTACCACCATAACGATTTAACTTTTGGCCTCCTCTATGCCTTCTCCGAACACTTTATCCTCGTCCTATCCCACGATGAAGTGGTGCATGGGAAAGGGAGCCTACTCTCAAAAATGCCAGGTGATTACTGGCAAAAATTTGCTAACTTACGCCTCCTGGTGACCTATATGATCTGTCAACCGGGAAAAAAAATGCTTTTTATGGGTGGCGAACTGGGGCAGTTTAATGAGTGGTGGGTCAAAGAGGAGATCCACTGGCATCTTTTGCAGTACCCTAGCCATGCCCATGTGCAGCAATTAGTCAAATCGATCAACCATTTTTATCTCAATCACCCCCCCTTATGGGAGAGAGATTTTGACTTCACAGGATTTGAATGGGTCAATTTCTCCGATGTGGACAATTCGGTCATCTG
Source organism: uncultured Chlamydiales bacterium (assembly GCA_963705695.1). GTDB lineage: Bacteria > Chlamydiota > Chlamydiia > Chlamydiales > JAAKFR01 > CAVPKN01. The sequence goes on along the minus strand of CAVPKN010000023.1, from coordinate 9,543 downwards.
TTACCGGCGCAAAGGGAACACCCCTTATGAACTTCTTTGTGTCCACCACTTCACCCCCAATTTCCAGCCTCTCTATTACATTTATCTTCCTAATATCCTATCAATTGAGGAAGTTTTTAATTCCGATGACACTTCATTTGGAGGTAGTGGGAAAAAAAATGCTCATGTGGAAATGTGCACCGACACCTCAGGTGCAGTCACAGGCATTAATATCCAGCTCGCCCCCCTTGCCACCATGATTTTCAAAATCACCTATAAAACTTAACTTACCTGAGTTTTGGGTTTATCTTTCTCATAATCAGAGGGCGTTTTTGAGCGCAAATTGCGATTTTTTGCGATGATCATAGCCGTAGGCGCTATTTTCAAGCAAAAAAGTTGCACACGGCGTAAAACTCAGGTTAACTTGGCTTCATTCCCATAGCCCCCAGAACTCTTTTATCGATTCAAAAATTTCACCTTTTTTTTTCCAGCTTTCTTTAAAGCATGCGCGGTCACTGCATTGGGCTCATGGCTGGAGATACACTCGCCAAAATAATGGAGAAGGCGATTCAGGCCTTCTCTGAGTACTTCCTCTTTACGGGCGAAGCAGAGGCGAAGAGAGGCGTATGCTTCCTCGGAGTTACCAAAGTCTTTGCCAGGGACGAGAGCGACATGTGCTTTATGTAATAGATCCATGACGAGAGGCTCGCTATCTGGCTTTCCCGTTTTGATAAAAAGAAAAATGCCTGCTTGAGGCTTTGTGAAGGAGAATATTCCCCGATCAACGAGTGGCTTTAGCAGTTCACAGGAGAGATCACGGTTTCTTTTGACGACGTTGACCTGCTCAGCAATGAGCTCTTCATGTTCCAAAGCAAACAAAGCCGCATGTTGGCCGACAACGCTTGGACAGCACAGAGTCCCATCTTGGACGGCTATGAATTTGGTAATTAAAGACTTGGGCGCTACGATAAAACCAATGCGCCACCCACTCATTGCAAAATCTTTAGAAAATGAGCCTGTCCTCATGATCAGGCCTGAGTCAAGCACATCGGTTGTAAAAGAGTGAAATTTCCCCTCATAAATGTAATTATCATACACTTCGTCTGAAATCAGATAGATCCCCTTATTTTCACACCATTCTCTCAGAGCAATCATCGACTCTTTTTGCAAGATCATCCCAGTGGGGTTGGAAGGGTGGGAAATAATGATCATTTTGGTCTTCTCTGTGGTCTTTTTCTTGATCGCATCAAGATCGAAGTACCAATTATTTTTTTCTCTCAAATAACTCTCGACATAGATCGGATGAGCTTTTGAAAATAGAATGATATTCCGATAACTCGGATAGGCAGGCTCTGGCAGAATGACCTCATCTCCAGATTGGAGAAGAGCTAAGCAGATGGCTGTAATGCCACCAATGGCACCATGTGTGATCATTATATTTTCTGTTTCACAACAACACCCTTTGATTTCAGAAATTCGTTTAGCAATTTTTTGCCGAAGGGGTAAAATTCCACCCACATATTGATAGAAATCAACGACTTCACTCTGTAATATTTCTCGGATATGTTCTTTGATTAATTGAGGTGTTCCCCCGATTTTAACAGCCCCCTGAGACAATGAAATACAGCCGTCAATCGAATGGGAAATGAGTTCAATATTTTTATATCTTGGCAAATGAAGTAACATAGCAATCTCAAATTAAAGATTATAAACAATCGCTCCTAATAAAGTTAGGAGGAAAAATAATTTGTTGATTAATAAATCTGATTTAAATGATTAAATGATAGCCCCAAGGGCCGCTGAGAATGAAGAAAAGCAGTATCGTTCAGCACAACCAAAAATAGCGATTAACATACTTTCACCAACAGATTGATGCTGCGCATCATGTAACTCAATATATCATAAAATCAGATTTTAGCCAAGAAAGATACCAAGATAAGTGATAATATGTTTCGGGCGCGGGCTCGTTCACGAAAATAATTATGGTTGCAGAGTCTTGTCGAGTATTCAGCAATCCCGCCGGTCGATTCCATCGAGTACGCTTGATAAAAGTTTTCATAAACTTTTTTTATAACCACAGAGCGCACAGAGCCGGCCAAGCCCGCATACACGGGCCCTGGCCGATCGCTATCGCTGGTGCGCGACTGCACACAAACGATTAACTCTGTGTGCCCTGTGTTCTCTGTGGTAAAAAAATAACCGCATAAAATTGTCAGCGGAGTTGCTGTCGAGTATTTTATAGAACTTGTGGAAATAGAAGGGGGTCTGTATAATCTTTGAACCTATGAGTAGTTGTTGTCCGTCAGCAGGATGTGAAATATTTACTAACTTTGTGATCCCTGAGGGGATGATTCACAGTCGATTGGGATCGTTTTATGCCAAAAATCCCATTATGTCTCGAGTGATCGCAACGCCGGTGGGTTTGATCTGCGGCGTCGCAAAAGTGTTTCTTTTTCCTGTGATCTGTTTAGTCTCTCTTGTGGCTATGCCGATTATGGCCATTATCCGGAGCTCTCCTCCTAATAAAAAAGATGGTGGGGAATGGCTTAAGGCCTGGCTCTTCTCTTTTATAGGATTGGCGGCATATGTTGCCATTCTTTGTGTCCCTGTTTTCTACCTTAATTTAGTGACATCGATAGGGTTGTTTATTGCTCTCTTCTCCTTTAGCATTGTTATCCATATCTATAAATTCGTCAAAGAGCCACAGCCTCCACAACAAGTAGAAGGACTCCCTGTTTAACAGGGCTACAATCTCTTTCGAAAACGAATCTGCGGTAAAGGGGTAGAAAACGATAAAAATTATCGTTTATATCGTTCCTACCGTCGTGTTGACATGAAAAGAATAAGATGGTCAGTTGCTAGTTTGTATTAATTTGCTTGCCGTAGGTTTTAATTTTATGGCATTGAAAGTTTTTTCAACCATTTGGAGGTTTTCAAGTGTGTAATTGCGAGGATATTCTTTCATTCCATTCATCATTGTTTCGGCGAATTTGCTAACCGTGGCTAAATAAATTTCTATCATTGCTTCATCAAATTGTTCTTTGAGGTAGTTGTGCTTTTTAACTGCGGCTACGATAGCACCCACACTGAGATAGGTTGTAACTGCACCCAGAGTAGACCAATAAGCAATAATACTAGGCATCCCCATGTGACTATTGAGGGCAATTTCAGTGAAGATCCAGCCAAGGAAGAAGCTGCCAGACAAGGGCAATCGAAAGGGCCCCCGAAAAGCTCCATGCTTGTGCGTTGTTTAGCGTATCGTAATGTCTATCTTCAAACTTAATGTCTCGGTCGCGGAAGAAGTCGTAAATTTCCTCTCTAGTTATGGATGTTTTATTATAATGAGTTAAAATTTGGTTTGTGCTTATTGATGGGGTAGACATAGCTTCCTCTTTATTAAAACTTTTATATACTATAACATATTTTTATTAAAATATTATTAATTTATCTTTATTTAATTAAATAATTAATTGAATTTTACGGGTTTGTTATGGTATAATTATTTTAATTTTGAAAGAGAAGGAGTTATGTCAGTAGATTCATCAACTGATAAAAAAGGTTTTATCGATCAGCTTAAGGATGGGGCGGGAGGTGCTCTTGATAGCATATTAAGTGTACCCGATAAGATTGGAGAGTGGAACCCCACGGCAGGAAAAGTGGCAAAAGTCGCTGGGGGGATCATTATTCTCGGTCTAGCGATTTTCATGGTCGTTGTACAAAACACCGATTTTGGACATCTCCCAGGTGGGTGGGGAATCAATATCCCTCATCCGAGCCCTCTTGTAGGGATGGGGATAACATCGATGTTTGGACTTGGCGGTTTGGGTGTTGCAGTCGCGATCAAAATGCTATGCGGGAATACTAATCGTACGGCGGCAAAAATTGCTGGATTGGTTCAGTTTTTGAGTTTACTGGGCGCTGCCTACTGTTTCATGTATATAGGAAATTATGGTTTTACCCAGGCTTCATTCAATCCCTACTTTTTAATTGGTCTCTTTATGATTCCAATTGCGTTTTTTAAATTTTCTGATTTAGTCGATCTCTGGGGACAGAGTAGTCGTCCCCGATTTAGGCGGAGAGCAGGATCTGGAAAAAGTCGAGCTCTCAGAAAGAGTAATGCAGCGGCCACAAGAAAGGGGCGTGTGACTGGTGGCTCTACGCGATCTACTCGTGGAGAGTCCAGAGATGTCAATGTGTCTCGTCCAAACCCTAAGCGATCGGCAAAAGGAGGAAACTCACGAAGCCAAACTGCGGCTCGAGGTCAAAAAGCAAGAAGAAACCCATTGTCCGGTTCTACATCTCGTAGCTCTGAATCTTCTTCTTAAGGATTTGATTGACAAGCACGGGGGAAGCCTTACCCTGGGTTGCTTTCATGACTTGGCCTACAAGGTAGGCAAAGGCTCTCTCTTTTCCCTTCCGAAAATCGACAATGGATTGCTGGTTCTCTGTAAGAATCTTGTCGATGATCCCCTCAAGTTCTTTTTCGTTACCCATCGGTTGGAAATCGGGATTCTCTTTAACGATCTGCTCAGGGTCTTTGCCGGGAGTAGCAACCATTAAATCAGCGACACCCTTTGCGATCTTTCCTGTAATGACTCCTTGTTCAATCAACGTAATCAATTTTCCAATATGGGAAGGGGAGATTCCGCTCTTCCAAACAGGCTTTCCACTCTCTTTTAACCTCCCTGCAAACTCGACAATGATCCAGTTACAAAGATTTTTGGGATTGGAACAGTATTTCAAACCCTCCTCGAAATAATCGGCGAGAGGCTTTTCATTGATTAAGATCAGTGTCGCATCGAGGGGTAGCCCTAGCTCAGAGAGATATCGTTTCTCTCGCTCATAGGGAAGCTCTGGTAGAGAGCGGCGGATCGAATCGATATACTCCTCCTCAAGAACGAGGGGAGGGAGATCGGGTTCTATAAAATAGCGGTAATCGTCGGCGCTCTCTTTCCGCCTCATCAATACAGTCTGCTTTCGCTCGGGATCCCATCGGTAAGTGGCCTGCGCAATCACTTGGTTGGGCTCCTTTGTGGGGTTGACTTGGTACTCCCTCACTTGCCGTCGGAACTCAGCCTCAATGGCTAGCCCCATAAAGGCAAAGGAATTGAGGTTTTTCACTTCAATCTTATTACGCAACTCTTTCGATCCCTTCGGCCTCACGGAGATATTGGCATCGATTCTTAAAGAACCCTCCTCCATATTGCAATCAGAGACGTCTAAATACTGTAAGATGGCCTTGATCGCCATGGCATAGGCAATCGCCTCTTTTGCTGAAAAAATGCAGGGTTGGGAAACAATTTCAATCAATGGAACTCCTGCGCGGTTGTAATCGATCCCGGCAAATTGGTTGAAATGCTTTAACATCCCCGCATCATCTTCGAGATGGGCACGGTTGATCCCAAACGTTTTAGGGGAGCCGTCCACATCGGCAGTTACAGCGCCCCCCACGATAATAGGCATTTCATACTGCGTGATTTGGAAATTGCGAGGGCTATCTGGATAAAAATAAGACTTCCGATCAAAACGGCTATATTTAGAGACGTTTGCCTTTAACGCGCATCCTAATAACACAGCCTTATGAACGGCTTCTTGATTAAGGACGGGGAGGGAGCCGGGTTGGCCCGTACAGACGTCGGTGATGTTCGTGTTAGGTTCATCGCCAAAGTGATTGGCAGCGGAGCTAAACAATTTGGCTTTAGTATTGAGCTCGACGTGGATTTCAAGTCCGATGACAGGCTTCCCACTCCAAATAGGCCGTTGGATCGATCTCCATGATTTACTCCGTTGCTTCCTTGTTGAATCGCTGAGGAATCTCATACCCAAAGCGGGTCATCTGCTCATAGGCGTGCGCCATACGGCAGATTAAAAGGTCCTCTCGCTTTTGGCCGATCAACTGAAAACCGAAAGGCATTTTATCCCGATTGAATCCGCAAGGGATGGAGAGGGCTGGCAATCGGGCTAAATTAACCCCTATCGTATAGATATCTTGCAGGTACATTTCAAGAGGGTCTTGAATCGCTCCTTTAGTAAACGCAACAGTTGGGGAGACAGGTGTCGCGATCACATCACACTGTTCAAAAGCACGATTAAATTCATCGGTTATTTTGACTCGCACTTTGGCTGCTTGTTTGTAGTAAGCATCTTGATAGCCAGCTGATAGGACATAAGTACCCAGCAGAATTCGTTTTTTAACTTCCGGACCAAATCCTTCGGTGCGAGATAAGTTGTAAATCTGATCTAGAGTCTGCGCGCCCGTTTTGAGCGGACGCCATAGCGGATCCCGTCAAAGCGGGCCAAATTGGTCGAGGCCTCTGCAGTGGCGATGATGTAGTACGTAGCAACCGCATATTTTAAAATATTGAGATCGACATCGACAATTTCACAGCCCAAGCTTTTCATTGCCTCGATCGCCTCCAGAAACCGCTCTTTTCCTTCCCCTTTTAGATCTTCCAAAAAATGCCAGGGAACTCCGATCTTTTTCCCTTTGATCGGTGTGTTGAAAAGAGAGCGATAGTCTTCTCCATGAACGGGAAGGGAGGTCGCATCATGGGGATCGTGGTGTCCTAAGACTTCCATCATCATCCCGATATCTTCGACACTGTTGGCTATCGGACCTATTTGATCAAGAGAGGATCCAAAAGCGACCAAACCGTAGCGAGAGACGCGTCCATAGGAGGGCTTAAAGCCTGTCACACCACAGAATGATGCTGGCTGTCTCACAGAACCCCCAGTATCTGAACCCAAAGCAATCGGACACAATCGAGCGGCCACCGCGGCGGTCGATCCCCCCGAAGATCCCCCTGGCACGCATTTTAAATCCCAAGGATTGCTTGTTTTCATTAACGCTGAATTTTCTGTCGACGATCCCATTGCAAACTCGTCGAGATTTGTTTTTCCGATAATAATGGCATCCTCTTGTTCCAGAAGGCGGGTCACGGTAGCGTCAAATACGGCACGGTAATTTGTCAAAAATTTGGAACCACAGGTGGTGATCTCCCCTTTGATATGGATATTATCCTTGAGAGCCACAACGACGCCTGCCATTTTTCCCACATTCTTTCCTGGGATAACTTGTGATCGAGGGCCTGGGCTTTTTTTAAAGCAGATTCAGGATAGGTTTTCAGAAAAGCGCCTATCTCAGGGTCAAAACGATCAATTCGTTGCAAAAAATAGCGGACAATTTCAACGGCAGAAACTTGTTTTTCAAGGAAGAGTTGGTTCATTTGCAAGCTGTCTCTTTATACATGTCAGTCAATCAGTTACAGTTGTTTAATGATAGGAGGAACACGGATCATCCCGCCCACCTGATCGGGGGCATTGGCTAAAAAAAGTTCTGATGAAGGTGATTTTCGACGGTGTCAGAACGGAGCGATCCTATGCTTTGCTCCTCCATGTGGCTATGGGGAGATAGATGAGAAACATCGACCTCTTCCAATTGACTCGCGTATTCTAAAATGCGCTTTAAATCGGCGAGTAGGGATTTGAGTTCCTCTCCACTGAATTCGATCCGACACAGGCTGCTTAACGCTTTAATGCTTTCTTCGTTGAGATCAGACAGTGAGTGTTTTTTTATAGATGAGTGGAATATTACTCGCCGCTCAGTTAAAGTTCAAGACATGAAAGTAGTGATTGCTGGAAGTAGTGGATTTATTGGAGCACATCTTGCCGCTCATTTTGAAAAACAGGGGGCAACGCTTCTCCTTCTTTCTCGACAACCTAAGGGTTCTTATGGACACTATTGGAATCCGGAAAAAGGACAGCTTGATCCCGCTGTATTCGAGGGAGCAGATGTCGTGATCAATCTCTGTGGTGAAACGATTTTTGGCCGCTGGAATGAAAAGAAAAAGGAGCAGATTCGTGAAAGTCGCTACATTTCGAGTCAGTTTCTCTGTCAATCCCTTCTTGCGCTGCAACGACCTCCTCAACTCTATATTGGCGCCTCGGCAGTAGGGTATTATGGCGATCGGGGAGAGGAGATCATGAGTGAAGCAGATGGAGCCGGGGATGGGTTTTTAGCAGAGGTGTGTAGCTACTCGGAAAGAACCCCATTCTCTTGAAAGTAAAGGGATCCGTATCGTATTAGCCCGTTTGGGATCGTTCTGGGTGATGGTGGCGCCTTGCAACTCATGGCAAAAGCGTTTCGTACAGGCCTCGGAGGGATCCTTGGCAGTGGAAAGCAGATCATGAGTTGGATTGCCATTGACGACCTTTGCGCCGCTATGGATCATGTGATCAAACACCCAGAAATCAAAGGAGCTGTTAATTTCACAGCTCCTCATGCCGTGACTAATGAAGAATTGACCCGTATGATTGGCAAACGGTTGAATCGCCCGACGATAGTCTCTGTCCCCAAATTTGCCCTTTCGATGTTTTTTGGAGAGGGCGCTGAGATATTTCTCTCAAGCACGCAGGCCAAACCTCAAAAACTCTTAGAGAGCGGTTTCACATTCAAGTATCCCCAAATAGAAGCCGCTATAGCTACTTATCTAGAATAGGGTTTAGTCCCAAAAGACCGATATTTTGAGTGGTTACAAGAGTTTGGCTGATCACACGGCCGGTAAAATCGAGGAGATATCCACAACCACCCGAGAGTCCCCATTTTCTCCTTTAAAAACGCATAATTCCTTGAGCGGGGGATTCGGCACAGCATCTGATGGCTGACTCTCATAAATTTTTGTTGCCAAGTAGTGATTTCCTGTTGAGTCTAGACCTTGCATGGCGCCTTCACCGTTATCGGAAAATATTGGTCAGATTGATTAGAAGGGAAGGGGGAGATTATTTTCCTTTACGTGCTGAAACACCGTGCAAATGCTTTCCATGGCATTGGCAAAATTGGGATACTCAATGCCAGTTTCGCCACCGCCACTGTCCACATTACGCTCTTGTACAGAAAGAGACATTTAAACCTCACTATTTTAAGCCGCTGTAGCTAATTATTAAAGATAGGGGCTAGGGGTCATTTTCTCAATATTTCGATTGGTTACGAAATCTTGGTCGACGACACGGCCGGTTAAATCGAGAACATACCGAACGACTGGCTCCCCTCTCTTTGCCCTTTAAATACCCAGATCTCTTTCAATAGGGGATCGTGTTGATCTCCTGCAGGATGGTCTTCATATATTTTGGTGGCAAAATACTCGTTTCCTGTTGAATCCTTTCCCTCTTATCGCACCTGGCCTCCCAAAGGCAGTTGGATCGAGTTGCTCTGCAGGGAATTGGAGCTCTATGTTCGTCACGCACTGAAAATCTTTGCAAAGGATTTTCATAGCATTGGCAAAATTAGGATACTCAATCTGATTTTCGCCACCACCATGATTAACTCTCCTTCATGTATAGATGTAGCCATTTTAAACCCCACTAGCTATGTAATATCATTTCATTAATATTGTTTGCAGTTACAATATCTTCCCCTACTAAATTTGTTTGTGTTGGGGAATAGGAATCTAAGATATAACGGGTGAAACTTCCTCCAGGGGAATGTTCCTTAAACACGAAAATAACCAGCTTCAACCCATAAGCATAATAAAACTTTCCATCAGAATCCATAGACAGAAATATGAC
>CAVPKN010000022.1:0-43312 GCA_963705695.1 uncultured Chlamydiales bacterium | reverse complement strand
GAATTAAGACCAGACCAGATTTGATGCCCAACGCCTAGTTGAATGATACAAAGAATCCCAATGACTGCAAGGACGCACCCAGTAACTATGTCAAAACCAAAGAAGAATTTTTGTTTACCTAACAAACCCTCATTTTTGGGAAATATGAAAAGAGTAGAAATTGAAAGGGTCATTGAATTTTAATTTTAAGCTAATGAACATGAGTTTTGGGTTGATCTTCCTCACGCAAATCGCGCTTTTTTGTTTGAAAATAACGCCTGCGGCTATGATCATCGCAAAAAATCGCAATTTGCGTTCAAAAAAGCCCTCTGATTATGAGGAAGATAAACTCAAAACTCAGGCTAGCTATATCAAATATTCGTAAAAAAATCTAGCTTTTTTTCAATAAACCAGCTTACAGAACTGGGGTTGAATCAATAACGATAGCGCTCAGCCAAGGCCTGCGTGTGCGGGCTTGGCCGGCTCTGTGCGCTCTGTGTTCTCTGTGGTTATAAAAAAAGTTTACAAAAACTTTTATCAAGCCTACTCGATGGAACCGACCGGCGGGATTGCTGGAGGCAACCTAAAAGAACTCGAAGCTAAGCTATTAGCAATTTGTAGATACACTCTAAGATGGGCGCGATTTTTTGAGCGCCTCTAGAGCTTGTGCCGGTTTTTCATAGACTTTTTAAAGTAGGGTAAAAACCCAGTTATATAGAGAACATTCTCTATTGGTTTTGGAACAGCCGCCAAGAAAATATGGCCATTTTTTTTCTCAAGTTCCTTATGGCAATGGACTAAAACGCGGATACCGGCAGAGGAGATGTAGTCCAGAGATGAGAAATCAAGAACAATATCGCGCGCACCCTGATCGATGGATTCAATTATTTTTTCCTCTACCGTTGAAGCTGTTGCGCTATCGAGCCGACCAGCTAGTGAAAAAATGGTTGCATCCTCTTTTCGTTCTTCCTGTAAATCCATGCTCATAATTAATCACTCCCCAAAAATTTAACTTAAGTGTTCTTTTTTCTTAAGTCAAGAAGCATATTCAATGGTCCGCTTTTCCCGAATCACAATCACTTTAATATGTCCGGGGTAACTCATCTCTTTTTCTATTTTTTTAGCAATATCGCGCGCTAAGAGGATTTGGGAGGCGTCATCGAATTTTTCTGGCTCTACAATGACCCGCACCTCCCGCCCGGCTTGAATGGCAAAGACGCGCTCAACCCCTTCAAACTGACGCACTAAAGCTTCTAACTTAGAGCTCCTTTTTAAAATAATGCTCGAGAACTTCCGAGCGGGCTCCGGGACGTTCTGCTGAGATTGTGTTTGCAGCCATACATAGAGTGGCTTCTAAAGAGTGTGGGTCGCTCTCTCCATGATGAGCTCCGATCCCATTAGAAACTACGTCACTTTCCCCATATTTTAGGGCCAGCTGTTCCCCGATCAATGCATGGGAACCCTCTCTATCTTGAGGGACCGCTTTGCCGATATCGTGGAGAATCCCAATCCGTTTTGCCAATTCACAATCTAAATGCAGTTCCGCAGCCATAATGCCCATAAGGGCAGAAACTTCAAGACTATGCGACAAGATGTTTTGTCCCAAATGGTAGCAGAAATGGAGCTTGCCCAGATGCTTGATCAATTCAGGATGAAAAGAGAAGGGACCAGCTAAAGAGGCGGCTCTTTGCCCATAAATTTCGATCTGTTCCGCCACTTTCTTCTGCCATTTTGAAACGACCTCCTCAATTCTTGTCGGATGAATTCTCCCATCTTGAATCAATTCCTTCAACGCACCCTTGGCAATTTCTTTCCGTAACGGATCGAAGCTAGAAATCAAAACGGCGTTAGGTGTGTCATCGATAATGAAATTAACCCCGGTTGCCTCCTCCAAAATGCGGATATTCCTCCCTTCCCGTCCGATGATCCGCCCCTTCATTTCATGACTGGGTAATGAGATCACAGTGATAGCTGCATCTGTAGTTGTTGAAAGACTTAGCCGATTGATAGCAGTGACTAAAATGGCTTGAGCTCTCTTTTCTGCCTGATTTTCGATCTCTTCTTTTTGTTTCAGAAGAAATAAAGCAGATTCCTGGGCGACCTCTTCTTTAAATTGGTGAAATAAGAGCTCCTTCGCTTCTTCAGCACTCATTTGGGATAACTTTTGCATCTTTTCAAAGTAGAGCTTTTCTTGTACTAGTGCCGCAGCTTCTTGGGTAGAGCATTTATGTTGAGCTTGGCTCATCGCCTTCTCCCTTTTATCCAGTTCATGTAGCTTCTTATCAATCAGTGAAAGTTGCCAATCGAGCCTCTCCTCCCTCTGCCCGATCTTTTGCCATTTTTGCTCTTCCAATTGATCGAGTCGAGCCTTCGACTCATATTCTGCTTTTGCCTCATCTCCGTTTCAAACTGCTCCTTTTTTAGGGAGAGTTGCTGCTCTTGTTTGCAAAGCACTTGCTTTGCCATCTCCTCAAAGCTTTTGTTCTTATATTTATAGAAAAAGAGAGCGCTGCCCACCCGGCGAGGAAACCTAATAGGAGTGAAATAAAATAAAACATAGTGTTTGAACCTGAGTTTGGATTGATCTTCCTCGTAATCAGAGGGCTTTTTTGAGCGCAAATCGCGAAGTTTCTAATTCGTTTTTAGCGGGGTGATTCTCACTTTTTCAACACTGCGATCCGAGGAACTTAAAATTTCGAGATCGAAATCTTCGTGGTGGATTTGGAGCCCTTTTGGGGGATCGAACCGATCTTGTGGAAGATATACCCACCAATCGTATCGTACTCACCTTCCTGAGGAATATGAATGTTAAACGTCTCCTCTGCGTCTAAGATACTCATCCGGGCATCGACAATCCAACTTCCACCTCCTGGCTGTGTGCTAAAAAGTTGTTCCTCATCGATATCATACTCATCTGCAATATCGCCCACGATCTCCTCTAAGATATCTTCCATGGTGACAACACCCTCTGTTCCCCCATATTCATCGACGACAATGGCCATATGCATCTGTTTGGTGCGAAATTCCTGTAGCAGTTGCGCTGCCTTTTTTGTTTCGGGAGTATAAAACACTCCCTTTGCGATCGAATCAATAGGCGCATTGAGAAGAGAGCTATCTTTTTCCCTTCCAGGCAGTCCATATCCAATTGGAGTATATCCTTAAACATCAGGACACCAATAATATTGTCTATCGTTTCACGATAAACGGGGATCCTGCTATACCCTTCAGAAATTAAGGACTTTGCAGCGTCTCTAATCGTGGTTTCTGCAGAGAGGCAAAACAGATCCACTCTGGGTACCATGACCTCTCTTACAATCCGCTCTTTAAATTTGACGACCGATTCGATCAGTTTTTTATCGGAAGCATTAAGAGGCCCCTTCACCTCAGCCTCCTGCAGAATTTGAACAATCGATTCTTTCGTCTCTTCCAAAGAATCTCTCCATTTTTCTTTATGGCGGACACGGGTAACCCATTCTGCTAGCTTGAGAAAGAGTAAGGAGATGGGAAGAGAGATGTAGAGAAAAAAAGAAGCAAAAGGCAACGAATTGGCGAGTGCCTGCTCTGGTGTCCACGTGGCCCAAAGCCGTGGAAAAAAATCACCGATTAAAAGCACTAAAAACAGGAGAACAAGGAGGGTGATCACGACTGTGGTAATCGTTTGAAAAGGGAGGGTAGCGATTCCGATCGCACCAAAAGCCACATAGCCTAAACGCGCAATATTTTCCCCAAGGGTAGAAGAGAAAATCAAGAGCTCAAATTGAGAGAACTTGAATAAAAAACGGTGGATTGGGGCGTAGAAAAAACGGCCGGGGTATTTTCTCAAGATCTCTGACGCTCTCGTTTCACCGAGGCGTGTCAATGAATGGGTCATCGTCGTGAGAAAAAATGACCAGATCAAAAAAAGGAGGGCGAGAAGAAAGGAAATGCCGAACAGACTCACACGATACTACTTGTTAAAACAATATTATATATATTTTCACTTTCTACACAACAGCCGAAAAAAGGGATTGATCAAATAGTTATAAAGGACTACCTTAAACTATCAACTTACCAGCGAGAGACCTATGACAAGTAATATCACACGCACACCAACAGTACAAAATGTAAGCGATCTTCAAGCTATTAATTATACGAAAGTTAAGGAGCAGGGGTTAGGCATCGGTTTTCTGAGTGCACCCATAAGCTCTGGAGCTGTCCCTGATACGATCTATGGAACCGCATTTTTAGTCACCCCAGACACCGTTGTCACGACAGCCAAATTTTCTAAAATACCAACGCTGATTTTTAATTATCATGACATTGAGAATCAAGGGGATAAAGATTCTGTAAAGAAATTGCAAGAGAAGAATATCTATCACATCCAAACCGTGCTTATCGAAGATCCAAATTGGTCTTTATTGAAACTAGATCGTCCTGTCGAAGATCGCCCTGTCGAAGATCTCCCTCCCCTTTGGCTAAGTCCACCCCATGCTCTTAACGATAAAGATCTCTATGTCGCCACGGGCGAAGACGTTTATATATTGGGATATTCTAGTAAGAAAGAGCTTAAATATGTTTCGGATTTAAATATTACCCAGTTGACAGATTATACTTTTCTTTGTGGCAGCCGTGAATTGTGGCATAATCCTGAACACACTACCTTTGTGGGGAGTCCTATATTGCGTGCGGCTTCTGGAAATGTGGTTGGAATCGTGTCGCATGCATTTACTTTTGTGAACGGTCCTGTATCCGGCGCGGGCTCTGGAAATGTGGCTGGAACCGGTTCTAACACACTTGCAGAATGTCGTCGGATCGACGGATGGGAGCGACTTTTTGAGTATGCCAATTTTAGACTGTATCGGGAGGTAAAGACAGGTTTTACATTCTTTAGTGGTCTTTTGAGTGAAATGGAATGTCAGAACTTAAATTGTAAGCCATTCTGGACAGCACAAGGTTTTGGTACCTTTTCTAAAGAGATAATGGCGAGTGAGAAGGAGTGCTTAACATGTCGCAAACAGGGAGCAAAAGTCACCTGGCTTATTCTGAAAAATTGTCTTTTTACTATAACAGGATGTGCGGAGCGGCCTCAGATAAAAAATCTAGAAAAGACGGGGCGCGCTGAAGATAGTATAGTGCGCATAGGAAATGATAAATTCCTTCGCTGGAAACAACTCACCCTTAATGTTAGTGATCTGAAGGACCAATAAAATTGGGTCTATACTTTAGAAGATTTTTAATTTAACTCATTTTGTGGTTTCTCCGTGAACGTGAACGTTTGCGTATCCCATTAAGTTGAAGCAAAACTTATGGGTAATAGGATGCGTTCACGTTCACGAGTTTCTTAGAAAAAAATCTTCTGAAGGAAACGAATGATGCAAGAGTCTAGGCTTTTCCGGTCAGGAGGAGATTTTTGGAGAAGGTGGTTCATGTGCCGCTTTTCGGCTTGGCGCATTTTCTTGAGTTCTTTGGTTTCGAGATCGTCATAACCTAGGAGGTGGAGTAGGCTATGGACGAGATAGAGGGTGGTTTCTTGATAAGCCAGCTTTTTCTCTTCTATAAACTGAAGGGCGCTCCAGGGGCAGACAAATATTTCCCCCAAAACATGGTAACCCGATGTTCTCTCTTCTCGGTTATCTAGGGGGAATGAGATGCAATCGGTGGGAGAGGGATCGTTGAAAAAATCGAAATGGAGGCGGCACATCTCCTCATTGGTCACAAAATGGATTGTGATCTCATCGGTTTCAAACTGTTCAGTCGCAAGGACTTCTTTGATGATGGACTTGGCGGATAGAGCGCTTATCTGTAGATCTTTTTGCTGATTGATCACAAAAATTTTCACACCCTAACCAAAAAACAAATTCAAACTGTTCAGTCGCAAGGACTTCTTTGACAACGGTCTTGGCGGACAGAGCGCCTATCAGTAGATCTTTTTGCTGATTGATCACAAAAATTTTCACACCCTAACCAAAAAGATAATTAGGCAAGTGGTGGGGTTTTTGGTAACCCGGTGACCCGTTTATTTTTCTCTTTGCTCCAACGACCTAATTTTTTTAACACATCGACCCGCTCAAATCGTTTCAACACATTCCGTTTGAGACCCCCTTTGGTCGATTTTCCGTAGCTAGGATGGCGAGACATATTTCTAACCTATGGTTTATTTAATTTTTCCGATAAAAACGATGGAATCATTCTGGAGAGCATTCTCGTGTAGCTTATATCCCGTGGGGAGATTATCTTCCTTAGGGCCAGTTTTTGCGCTTGGTTTTTGATGCCTACGTGGTGAAACGGCTCTTCTTCTTCCTTTTTTACTGATGCGTGTCATAATTCTAATCTCCCAAAAAAGTGAACCCAAAAGTGAATCAAGCTTATGAGCAAGGTAGAAAAAAAGCAAGTTAATTTGTTTTTTCAGGTTCAATAGGATGTGCTGTGATTACGCCACACGAAATAATGTATTTGAACGCCTCCTCCACTTTCATATCGAGATAGATAATTTGATCCTCCCGATACATCATCAAAAAGCCGGAGGTGGGATTCGGCGTTGTGGGTACAAAAACGGTAATCAGATTAGCTCCGAGGGTTTTTTCACATAAAGGAGGCGCTTTGCCGCTGATTAAGCCGATACAATACGCTCCCTCTTGGGGGAAAAGGGACCATAACCACTTGTTTGAAGGAGCGGGAGGAGGAGCCAAAAATCGTCTTAATGACTTGTTGAGCGGCCTTGTAAACCGTTTTAATGACAGGGATTCGGTGCAGGATATAATCGTAGAGAGAAAGAAGGGAGTTAAAAACAACGATACGGGCTAAAAGGCCCAATAATACAGTGAAATAAAAGAGAAAAATCAGGAATAAAACCTGTAAGAGGAAATGGATCGGAATTCTATATTCAGCAAACCAAGCCTGCCCTGCCAAAAAATGTTCGATGAAACCGACAAATGGGAGGGTGATAAAATCGATGATAAAAAAGACAAGAAGGACAGTCAGTGTAATGGGAAGAAGAATGATCAGGCCGGTTACAAAATATTTTTTCATTTTTTCCTGCGGAATTTCCCTTTTCTGCTCTTTTTTTGTTTGAGGGGAGTGAGCCCTTTTCTGTCCCCGTTTTGTTTGAGCGGCGTCATTAAACTCCACTCAGTCCGCCTTGTCACGAGATCGACCTCTTTCAGTTTAACGGTAATAGAATCACCGACGGCAAACCCTTTTTCCATCAAATGCAAAAAGCCATCAAACATAAGACTTTTGATTTCAAAAATCAAACCAAAATTTTTAATAGCAACGATGATGGCTTGATAAATCTCATTCCCTTTCTCTCCCTCATCCGCTAAATAACGGAGTTTTTTAAGCAGGAGCACCGAACTCTCCGCTTTAGCAGAGAGGCGTTCTTTCTCGGAACAGCGGAGGGCAAGCTCCTCTAAATGATCTTCCTCATCGATCTCGTTAAAAAGCACGCGGTGGACGAGCAAATCGATGTAGCGCCGGATGGGGCTTGTAAAATGGGTATAGTGTTCCAGGCCAAGTCCATAATGTCCAATATTCTCCGTTGAGTAGCACGCCAATTTCATACTTTTGATAAAAGCGGTCGCCAAAAATTGTCCAAACGGAGTTTTTTGTGCCATTTCAAAAAGATGTTGCAACTCCTCCGTCGTTGGAGAAGCGGGTAGTGGAAACCCCATTAGAGAAGCGGTGAGTGCAAACTCTCGGATATTTTCCGGGCTCGGCTCTTCGTGGATCCGGTAGGTCAAGGGTTTGCCTTGTTTGCTTAAATGCGTGGCAACAATCTCATTGGCAAGAAGCATAAATTCTTCGACAAGTTGATGAGAGATATCGTATTCGATAAAATTAATTTTTTTTTATCTTCCCTACCTCATCTAACTCGAGCGAGAGATCGGGTAGAGAAAATTCAATACTTCCCCTGGTCGCTCTTTTTTTCTTCAATAGCAAACAGAGATCCACCATTTTTTTTAAATTCGGTGCCAGAGTACTTTTCTTCCTCTCCTCAATAATCGCCAAAGCTTCTTTATAGGTCAGTCGCTTTTGGCTTTTGATAACACTGCGGCAGATCTGGTACTTTATTAAATTGCCATCCGCATCTAAAGTGATTAGCACGGAGATCGTCAACCGATTAACGTTTTGCTTCAAACTGCAGAGATGGCTCGATAATTCGTGGGGGAGCATGGGTACCACCCTGCCGGGGAAATAGACTGAATTGCAACGTTTCGCCGCTTCCCGGTCTAAAGCGCTTTTAGGTTTGACGTAGTGAGAGACATCGGCAATATGGACACCCAAATGAAAATTCCCCTCTACACCAACCGATAGTGAGAGAGCGTCATCATAATCTTTAGCGGTATCAGGATCGATCGTAAAACAGCATAAATGGCGCAAGTCTTCCCGATTTTCGAAATCTTTAGAGAGAATTTTACTACCGTAACTTTTTGCTTCATCTAAAGCGCTCTTTGAAAAATTGCTTTGCAGTTCAAACTCTTCAATGGCTGCCTCTACATCATAGGTGGGATCTGAAATGTGTCCGATATAAGAGCTCACTTCACCTAAAGCCTCTCTCTGTTTCCCTCCCCAATCAACGACGTGAATAATCACCCGGTCCCCAACATTCAAATCCTGCTCGGGTGGAGCAATCCTCATCACCTGCTCCTCTCCTAAAAGGGGAACATAAGCATAGATTTGATTTTTTTTACCGATATAAGAAATAACGCCAGCCAGGTGGGAGCGGCCCCGTTCCAAAATTTTTTTTACTTGCCCCTCAGGTCCTTTTTCCGAGATAAATTTGAGGTTAATGGCCACTTCGACCCGATCCCCATCGACAGCTCCTTTAGTGGCATGGCGGGGAATAAAGATATCTTGTGGAAAATTTTTTTTATCCTCAGAAATCAGAAAACCAAAACCGCGGGGATGGATGCGGATCGTTCCGGTTGCAAATTCTCGGGATGGTGGGTGTCTTTTTTTCATGATTGTCCCTATTTTTTATAACGTGTATAATATATTCCGTCTTCTTTAAAAATTTGGAATGTATGAGTGCTACTTCTTTTTTATGTGTTTATCAAAAAGAAATCTCACCTGGAGAATATAGACCCGTCTGTTCAATTCCTGACAATAAGACCCGAACGGTTGTTTTATTTCTCCTCTCGACTTTTTTGGTCGGCTCCGGGCTCTATCTCTACTTGGGAAATATTGGAACGATAGCCGCCGTCAGCGGGGGGAGTCTTCTTTTTCTGATAGGGCTAGTGTTTTTTGTGCTCTCTACGATGTCACTTCGAAGTGTTATTAATCAAAAAGAATAAATTTTTATGAGTTCCATATTATCACTATCAAGAACTCAACTTGCCGCAGAAGGGGCTGGGATCCCAAAATATGTCGAAGAGCTTAAAGCCCAGAAAAAAGGGTATGTGGCCCATGTGCAAAAAGAGTATGTGGAAAATAGAAACACCACCATCGTCCTCTTAGTGCTCTCCGTTCTCTCTGCCGTTGCTTCGGCGGTTCTTTTCAACTTTAGCGGAGGAATGGCCAATCCATCTCTCTTTATTCCCGCTGTTGTGACTGGAGTGTTATTTGCTCTTTTTGTGATTGGGAGTGGTGTTCGAAACTGTCGCCATTTTAGAGAGAGTGAGGCGTTGAAAAAAGCATTAGAGCAGCAGGAGGATGAGGAGATTCATGCAGCGGAGGTTTTAAATGAGATGTGTGGATCGAATATCTCTGAAAAACAGATCAATGCTGTGATCAAAACAATCGGAGATAAGCAAACGCCATTTATCAAATATGCCTACCAAAGCTACTTTGGTCCGAACCATTCCAAATTGTCCAAACAGCAAAATATGGTTTGGCGGGCACTTGCTAATTGCGACGCCATAATGGATGTTAAGATCAAGAAAGAGGAGCGTTCACTTGCGGCTGAGGTATTGAGAAGTCAAAATCAGTCAATCACTCGAAAGGCTCAAGGACTTAGATTCGTTAAGCGATTATTTACAATTATCGGCGAGCCCACCACAAAAAATGAATATAAAGCGCTTGCTCAGTTTCCTACCCTCTTAGCGCAGCGAATGCAAAAGAATCATGGTAGATATCGTGTACATTTCAAAGATGTGTTTGCTGAAATGGATCTTGAAAAGAGAGCGGAGTTTCTCAAGGAAATGAGGAGGGGTTTCATCGCTTTAAAAGAAGATACGGAGAACGATACTACGCAGACACAATCAAACATTTGCGCGTCCATTTCTATGGGTTTAGATCTCATTTTAGAGTATAACTCTCTAAAGAAAACTTTTAAGGATTCCCCCGAATGGAAAAAACTGATCTTGGAGATCGCTTGCTGGCTTCCTTATGTCGCGCACACACTAGGTTATCTGAAACATCTTGCATTTATGGAAAGTTTATCTGAAGTAATTGAGAGTCAATTTCCTAAAGAGGAGTCAGAGAAGCTTCGTGGAAACTACATTAAAAAACTAGTGTTCTGGATGCATGGCAACGGAGGGAACGCGATAATCAAACATATTCTTAACGAGGCTGTTGAGTTGCCCCCACTTATCAAAGATCTTTTCGAGTCATTGCCTGGTATAATGATCGCTATGCAAAAAGATGTGGGAGTGAATGTAGAAGGGAAAGAGCATGTCAAAAACGTTCTCAAAGCGATGAAGGGTCCGGATAAGGTCATAGCCTTCTTGCTGCAAGCTCCTAGAGAAGAAGAGAAGTTTAAGGAATACATTGCACAAACCATTGAAAATGATCTCGACATGGCAGTTGTTTTTTTCGAGAATGAAGCAAATAATTTCCAAACCTTTTTGATGGAAAACGAATCTCTGAAAAATCGGGAGAAACACGCCCTTAACATCCTTAAGAAATTAAGCTCCAAAGTGGCACTTGATGTTATCACCTTCATAGACGATTCCAATGACAGCTCGCACACTCACTTTACTTGTTTTGTTAACCTCTTGAAGGATAAAACGAAGGATTTATCGAATCATCAAGTGCGGGATTATCCTTTAGAGGATGCTAAATTGATCGCGCTATTCAGATATTCCTGCGCTGGGAGTACTTTTTCTTTTGAGGGAGAGGAGTGGAAAAAATTTAATGAAATTGCCAAACAGCAAGAGAATGTAGTAAGATCCCTCACTGAAAACACAGAAGATTAATCATTCCCTTTTCCTTTATGAAATACGATCCCCATACCATTGAAAAAAAATGGCAACGCTATTGGAATGAGCACCACACTTTTCAAGCTCAAGAGGAGGAATCTCGTCCCAAGTACTATGTTCTTGATATGTTTCCCTATCCTTCCGGCTTAGGGCTCCATGTCGGACATTTGATCGGATACACAGCAACAGATATTGTGGCCCGCTACAAATGGGCAAAGGGATTTTCTGTTCTCCATCCTATGGGTTGGGACAGCTTTGGACTCCCGGCAGAGCAATATGCGATCCGCACGGGAACCCACCCTGCCATCACGACCCACGCCAACATCAAAAATTTCAAAAACCAACTCTCCTCAATCGGGTATGCTTACGATTGGGGAAGAGAGATCATGACGAGCGACCCCCGCTATTACAAATGGACCCAATGGATTTTTACCCTCCTCTATGAAAAGGGGCTTGCGTATCAAGCGGAGATGCAGGTCAATTGGTGTCCCGCTTTGGGGACTGTTTTGGCGAATGAAGAGATAGAGGCAGGGCATTCCAAAGAAGGGGGGCATCCTATAGAAAAAAGACCCTTGAGGCAGTGGATTTTAAAAATCACTGCGTATGCTGATAGGCTCCTTGCTGATCTTGAAGGTGTGGATTGGCCAGAGGGGCTTAAGCGGCTTCAAAGAAATTGGATAGGGCGGAGCGAAGGGGTCATTTTAGAATTTGGTATTGCCGGTCAATCAGAAAGAGATCGCCGTCTTCACAACATGCCCCCACACGCTTTTTGGGGTGACCTATATGGTCCTCTCTCCAGAGCTTCCTCTGATCGATCAAATCACACTCCCTAGATTTAAAGATGAAGTGATCAGTTACCAACAGGCGGCAGCCCAAAAGAGTGAGCTACTGAGAGCCGAGCTCGCTAAGTTCAAAACAGGGGTTTTTACAGGCGCTTTTGCAATCAATCCGGCAAATGGGAGAATGATTCCCATTTGGATCTCCGATTATGTGTTAATGGGGTATGGGACCGGTGCGATAATGGCTGTTCCTGCCCACGATGAGCGGGATGAGGAATTTGCCAACCAATTTGAGCTTCCCATAGAACGTGTGATCGACGAGGAGGGGAAATGTATAAATAGCGCCTCTCAGGAGTTATCATTAAATGGGTTATCTGTTCAAGAAGCCTTTGAAAAGGTCGCACACTGGGTTGAAAAGAAGGGAATGGGGAAGCGCACTGTGCACTATAAATTGCGCGATTGGCTGTTTTCAAGGCAGCGTTATTGGGGTGAGCCATTTCCCATTCTTCATTTTGAAGATGGGAGTGTGCGTGCGTTGGAGCTCGATGAACTTCCACTAGAGCCCCCTGAGATGATTGAGTATAAACCAAGCCCCACCGGCGAGAGTCCTCTAGCTAAAGTCAAAGAGTGGATAGAGGTTGTCGACGAAAAAACAGGGCGCCGGGTAAAGCGGGAGAGCAACACCATGCCGCAGTGGGCAGGATCTTGCTGGTATTATTTACGATTTTGCGACCCACGTAATGATCAAGAAGCCTGGAGTCAGGAGAAAGAGAAGTATTGGATGCCAGTTGATCTTTATGTCGGTGGTGCAGAGCATGCCGTTCTCCACCTTCTCTACGCCCGTTTTTGGCATAAAGTGCTTTATGATTGTGGCTTTGTAACTACTTTAGAGCCCTTTCAACGCCTAGTCAATCAAGGTCTCATTGTTGCCCGCTCCTATCAGAAGGCAAATGGTCTCTATGTGACTCCTCAGGAAGTTGTCGAACGGGAAGGAAGGTATTTTCATTGGGAAAGCGGGGAGGAGCTCCGTAGCCAGATTGACAAGATGTCGAAATCAAAACTCAACGGCGTTTCCCCCGATGACGTGATTGCAGAGTTTGGAGCTGACGCCTTGCGTCTCTATTCCATGTTTATGGGGCCAGTTGAGAAAGAAAAAGTATGGAATACAGAAGGAGTCAGCGGCTGTCGCCGCTTTCTCAATCGTTTTTTTGAGATGGCCACTTCTGACAAAGTCGTAGAGAGCGGGGAGTCGAAAGAGATTTTTGTGGCGATGAAGCCAGTTCATAAGCTGGCTCATAAACTGGCACATAAATTAGTTCAAGGGGCGACTGAAGACATTGACAACCTGCTCTTCAATACAGCCATTGCTAAATTGATGGAGTTTCTCAACGAATTTACCAAGCTTCCCCTCTATCCAAAACAGTGTGTGAAAATGGCTGTGCAGGTATTAGCTCCTCTCGCGCCCCATCTTGCGGAAGAGCTTTGGGAATATTTAGGGGAGGAAGGGAGCGTTGCACACGCTCCTTGGCCACAGTTTGATCCTGCCTTATTGATTGAGGAAGAGACCACTTACGTCATCCAGATCAATGGCAAGGTGCGCGCCAAATACCAGCTACCCGTCGGCATGGCCCAAAATGATCTTTTAAAAATCGTCCACGATGATGCCACCTTGGCCAAGTATTTAGAGGGAAAAATGGAAAAGGTCATTTTTGTTCCCGAGAAACTCTTAAATATTGTTATAGAGCCGTAATATGCTTTTTGATTTTTTATATGATATCTCCCTCCATCTCTACCTCATCGCTAATATGCCTAAGGCAATTTCTAATTGGAGCAAATATAAAAACAATCTGTGGCGCCGATTTGGGAAGGGCTTTCCGGCTATCGATAAAAAGGGAAAAAAACTGATCTGGATCCATGCCGTTTCTCTGGGAGAGACAAAGGCAATTGCACCTTTGATCAAACGGCTTAAGGGCGTACCCAATCCCCCTCTCATCTTACTCTCAACAGCCACAGAAACAGGGCATGCTGAAGGCTTGAAAAACGTTCCTGGTGCCGATTTCCATGTTTTTCTTCCCCTGGATATAAGCTACATTATCTCCCCCATCGTTAAGAGAGTCGCTCCCGATGCTGTAATTTTGATGGAAACAGATTTCTGGTACCGTTTCCAGAAAAGCGCTAAAAAACAAGGGGCTCAAATTTTTGTAGTTAATGGAAAAATTTCAGAAAAAAGTTTCAAGCGGTTCTCAGGGTTTCCTTTCCTTGCCAGACGTCTTTTCAATTCGATCGATCACTTCTATCTCCAAGGAGACCTCTACCGAACCCGTTTTGAGCAACTTCAGATCCCCTTATCTCAGCTTACGGTGACAGGCAATATCAAGCTCGATACTGAAGTCGCCAGATGCGATGTAACCGCTCTTAAGAATCAGCTTGGACTGGGTAGTGAACCTGTTCTAACACTAGGCTCAACCCACAATCCTGAGGAATCCCTTTGGTTAGGAGCGATTAAACAACTGTGGAAAGAGTTCCCGAGTCTTCGGGTTTTGATTGTTCCTCGCCACCCAGAGCGATTTTCAGAGGTTGTCAAGCTATTGCAGACAGAACAAATTCCTTTCTCACGTTGGAGTGAAAAGGGGAAGTTAGATCGCAACCGTGTCCTTCTAGTCGATGCCATGGGTGTTCTCCGCACCTGTTACCAAATCTCCACCCTTTGTTTTGTAGGGGGGAGCTTTCTTCGAAAGGTGGGGGGACATAACATTCTAGAGCCCTCTTTTTACGGCAAGCCAACCCTTTTTGGCCCCCATATGCATTCTCAACCCGATCTTCTCTCCCTTACGACAACCTACCGCTCCGGCCTCCAAATCACCCCAGAAACAATCATTCCTACAATTAAAACACTTCTTACCAATACGAAACAGCGAGATGAACTCGGTAACAATGGCCTTATGCTCACCCAAGCGGCCCGTGGATCGCTCGATCACACATTTAATTTGCTACAAAAGCGACTTCCATGCTAGAGTCTCAACCTTATCGCGGGATGGAGCAGTGGTTAGCTCGTTGGGCTCATAACCCAAAGGCCGTAGGTTCGAGTCCTACTCCCGCTATTACGCCTCAGCCCTCTGCTGAGGCTTTTTTTTCTCTCGGCGGCATAGCTCAGTTGGTTAGAGCAACGGAATCATAATCCGTGGGTCGTTGGTTCAAGTCCGACTGCCGTCACACCTTTATCAAAGAGCAACCCACAGCCACGGCAATCAACGATAGTTTAGGCATTTCTCAAATTATTACCAATTAACCCGCCGAGTCGGCACTCGCTTCGCTCGACCAACTTCGCGGTCCAGCCGAAGGTCGCTCATGGCCCTCTACGGGCCACTCTCGCTCCCAACGGCTCAAAAGTGGAGTGCTATAAACCCTCGCCCCACGTTGGTTCAAATCCCTGCAATCCCGCCGCTCGATTCCATCGAATACGCTTGATAAAAGTTTTCGTAAACTTTTTTTATAACCACCATGGTTGAGTCCGGCTTTTTAGGGAATAGCTTTTTCCAGCTTGGATAGGTGCTTTCTAGAAGATTTGATTCTTGCATTGAGTTTAAAGCGGAAAATGGCTAATAAGTTGTTTAACAGTGAACTTCAAAAGATGTGGAAATATGCCAACTAGTTATAAAAAAATGACTTCGGAGATCGTTCCAACGTTGATGAAATTACGTAAGGAAATACCGGAGACCATGAACGGATTTGATAAATTGGCCGAGGCAGCAACACAAGATGGGGCTTTGAATAAAAAAACAAAGGAGCTTATCGCGCTAGCACTTGGCATTGCAGCACATTGTGACGGTTGTATCGGATTTCATACTCAAGCATTGGTTAAATTGGGTACGACGCGGGAAGAGCTTCTTGAAATGCTCAGCATGGCCATATACATGGGTGGAGGGCCTTCAGCAATATACGCAGCAGAAGCCCTTGCAGCCTTCGAAGAATTTAGCGCAAAATAGCTTGAGATGACTTGATTAATTAAATGCTCTTATTTCGAGGTCAAAAATGATTGATTTAACTCCTTTATTTTGCTCGGTTTTGTCTAGCATCGGCGAGCCATCAGAAATCTGCGTAACCCAGAATTGCCTAAAGTTTTTCCGCAAATGATTGGTGGGAATGAATTTAATTTTTGTTTGATGTGGGTTCATTAGAAATTAAATTTCCCTTTGAGTCGATATGCTTCTGAGTTGCAACCTGTATGACCTTAAAGGATGAGGCAAAATTTCCATGTGTTCCAGGCTTTGCTTCTGGGATATAGCCACCCTCGCTGAAATGCACCCTATCATGGATTAACCCTAGCTTAAAATGATGCAGACTATATTTACGATTTTCTTTTTGTGCGATCATCACAAAGGTAATATCTTTAATCATAGAAAAATCTAACAAGCGTCTCGATACACTGTCAATAAATGTATCTAACTCTCGATTTATATTACCCGACTTGACAAGTTGATTTATTTGAGATGCAGTTCCGTTTTTAAACCTAACATCTAAAATTAATTTTACGCCAACCGCTAAAAATTTACTCGGGCCTAACAGAGGCTGTTCTGTGAGTTTGTCTAACTCCTCGCTAAGACGGATTTTTGCTTCGGACAGAAAGAGCGCTTTCCCTCTAGTATTGACGCGGTGATTCCAAAGACAACAAGAAATCGTAGTACTCACAAATATTAATAATGAGCATCCTAATATGATATAGCATCCATAGTAAACAGAAAAAACAGAGAAGCGCCAAAAAAAGAAAGATCTAGACAGCCGGAGGCAGAACCAGACAGTCGGAAGGAATTAGAGGCTACAGAAAAGGGACAGGAGAGAAGAAATCAGGCTAAAGTTGAAAAGAAAGCAAAAGAAGAGGGTGCTTTCACAGAAGAACAAGCAGAGCTAAATGGTAAAACAGTTGGGCAAGGAGTGCCGCAAGAGAGTATCACTGAAAGATTACAGAATCCTACAACTCCTGGCTTGCTTCCCTCTTTATTGCCCGAAGAGGAGGTCAAATTCGATTTAGCCAAGACTGAAACGAAAACGATAGACGTTGACAAAGCTCCCTCTCCTTCTAAGAAGGATATGATTGAAAAATTGCAAGAAGCATTAAAAACCCATAAACCTCATTTCAGTTCTTATCATATACAGACAAATCACCCCCCATCAATCGATCTACCCTACGCCCATTTCACCATGCCACTTCAAGTAGGCGATCTTCTTTTTGATGTGGAACCCAAAGAGCTTGTGGCTACTAAAAACAGAGAGAACCAGTACGATTCACTTCTCAGGTTCAACTATCTAGGAGAACGATTTCAGGTTTTTATAACAACTTATTGGTTTCTGGAGGAGGCTTATGGAAACCGTTCGGTTTTTCCTCCAGCAGCCTTCACAAAGGCTGACGAAAATTGGCAAAGTAGTTTTAAGACATGGAATACAAACGAAAAGGAGCAACAAAAATATTTAACTCATGACGATCTGACACTAATAGATCAAATGCAAATTTTAAATGGTGCGGTTGTGATTAATAATATTAAATATGACATCAATGATTGGAACGCATTAGGTTATTATCTACCGGATTACGCTGTTCATGAATTGACCGAAGATCAAAAATATTTAAAAATTACAAGAAGCCAACCCTCTTGCTTAGTTGATGTAGCGCAGTTAACGCATATTTCTGCAGACAGGCTTAGCAAAATCCACACACAAACTTGTTTGATTCCTTTACCAAAAGGATTTACCGATCTATCAAAGATCAGTTATAACAAAGAGACTCGGTACCTCACTTTAATAACTTCCAAAAACTGAGGGATTTAATCTTGTGGAAAGATTTAGGTCTACTTCTTCTGCGTCATGCGTTCAGTAAAAATAACTTCGTTGTAAGTGTCTTTTGGGCCAATAGCCTGACTCATGACTTTGTTAAAGCTCTTCCCGTTGAATTCAGCGCGGACTAAAATGGCTGCCCCGTTTTCTTTAAGATGGCGCTCTCTCAAATTATCGAAAAAAGACTTGGTTTCCTTAGAAGATCCAATATCATATCCAACAACAAGATCACTTTTATTTGCTTTATGAATGCAGGCCTCGGCACTGGGGAAAAAATCTGCATGCAAGCTAACAGGTGTCTGTTGCTCGATGATTTCTAAGAACTCCTCTATGACATTCACGTTCATCATTTCATTCGAATCATCGAAAGTGATCTCAGTAACCATTTTGCGCTCCTTCTTCGAGGGGGCTATCATCAGAATAGCTGCCACAGTTAACATGATAATTCCAATCACAAGAGCATATTTCTTTACCGGTTCCTCTTTTTTGCCACTCAATCCATAAATCACACCACCAATGCCACAAATACAAAACACAATCGCCGGCGTATATCTTGTCCAATCTGCTTCTTCTTTTGAACTCTCTTCGACTTTGTCATTGAGGTGCCGTATGTGGTATTTGAGATCAACAAATTGGAGATTCAAACGCCCTTTCCAATTTTTTATGCTTGGATCTTCAAATAGATGTTTCAATAACTCACAATCTTGAAGCAAGTAACCTGAAGCAAAAATGGTTAATGTAATTTCCTTGAGATGGCTTCTTTGGAGCAAAGCATTTTTTACAGCCTCAATATATGTACTCCATAGATGTGGGTAAAGATTGGGATCAAGTTCAGGGCAGCCGCAACGACTCAGATGGTGATATTGGTAAGCGCACTGTTTCATGGCGTGAAGCTCTGCGAGTTGGGGATTTTCACAAACTGGCGGTCTCGATCCTCTGACTACTTCTAGGGGGAGGAAAGTTTTTGGATGCGCAGACTTTTCAATATCGCATGATAAAAAAGTATTGCCTCCAGGCAACATCTCTACAAAGCAACCCGAATTCATATTTTTTGATAGATGAACGATCGTTGAAGACATACACACACTCCTGCTGCGGACAAAGTTATCAGATTTTTGAATATTAAGAAAATATTTTGTTTAAACAGACTCCTGATGAGCTTTGAGGCTATCTGCTTCCATTTTCTTTACATCGAGTGGTGTCAAGTGCTCCAAACATCATTTGCAAAAAATTATCCATCCATGTAACACATGTGCAAAACATCATTGGAAAAGCTTCTGTACAGTTATGGCTGATATTTTACAACAAACATGCCCCTCTAAGTTATCTCCCGTCATTGCCGAAATGGAAACAGCCCGTTTACAAGATTTTGTCTTAAAAAACAAAATTTTGGACCGCGACTATAAATTCTATTCTCTTTTTATTATTGGAACTTACAGCGCATACCTAATAACATTATATTTTATTGCTAATAGCTCTAATTACTTTGTCATTGCTTTACTCTCTATTTTTTTTGGCATGATCGCTACACAGATCGCAGGCCTAATGCACGATGCAGCCCATTTTGCGATCTTTAAGTCACAAAAAATGAATCATGTGTTTGCAGGATTTTTTGCTGCAACAATAGGGGGTAACTATCGACATTGGATTGATAAACATACGCAGCACCACGATCACCCTAACCGCATAGATTCAGATTCAGATTTAGAAGTGCCATTTTCTTTCACAACCGAACATTACCTATCACAAAAAGGCTGCATGAAATGGCTCCGCCGATTTCAAGCTTGGCTTTACTTGCCTATGTGCGGTTTCCTCATGTATGCCATGCAATTCGATCAGCATATTATTCAGTTATATAAACGCAAATTTCACCCCTTAGATTTGTCGATCTGTTGCTCAAGCATTTTCTTGTGGTACGTAATGCCTTTTCTTCTATTTGGAGCTACCAAAGCGATCGTTTTTATTCTCATTGCTTCATTTATAACAGGCATTTACATGGCCAATATCTTTGCTACAAACCACAAAGGCATGCCTCAACTTGCTCAAGACACCGAAATGTCCAGTTTAGAGCAACAAATCATTACAACGCGCAATATACGCCCCGGAATCGTAACCGACTTTTTTTATTTATGTTTAAATTATCAAGTAGAACACCATTTATATCGACAATGTCCACGAAATAAATTGAAATTGTTAGTTCCTTACATCAAAGACTTTTGTCAACGAACTGGCATTCCCTATACGATTGAAACTCCATGGCAGGCCTATAAAGGTATTTTCACAGACTTATCGCAAACAGCCAAAAACGGTCAAAAGGCACTTAAAGAGGAATGAGCGGTGGAAAGGCTATTCGTATACAGAAGCATACTCGCTGTTTTCAAGGGTGTCGAGCGATCTTAGGAGGGATCTAATCGTTCTGATGGATCTAATGCAGCTATGCGATCCATCTCACGAAATAAAGCGGTTAGAGACACATAATCAGGCTTTTCGAGTCTAGTCAGTTTGTAATTTAGTGCATTGCGGATCTCTTCGATACTAACTGTTTCAGTTTTAGGCACTTCAGTGGGAAGCATGGCATTAAAATGGGGCCGCATAGTTAATATGCGATTCTGTATTTTTTCATTCCAATCCACTAGAGCTTCTAAAGCTTGTTTATCTTTGACAACAAAGGAAATAGATAAAGCATTTACTAAATAAAAAAACTTTTCCATTTTGTTGTATACCAACTCAGCAAACATTTGAATTTTTGTTATCTTCTCTATATTGATTGTATTATTAACACAAAATTCTAAGGCAAAAGCCACATTTCTATTTTCACCTCGAATCTTGTACATTGCATCTATTAATGTGTTTGCAAAGATCTCAAAATCATCACATTGATCATATTCATATGTTAAAAATGCATCGAAAACGAGCATCATTTTGATTTGTGTGATATCTGGATATTGGGGGGTTTTAACAAAAATAGGATGCACTCCTATGCATTCGTGGATAAGATCCTTACGTAGCAAGTTCTTTGCTAAATTTGCTGAAAAACGGCTGCAAGAAGCTATTGCCTTTTCGAATTTATGGCCATAATTGTCCAAACTTTGCTTTTGGATTTGCTCGTTTGCCACTATAGCTTGCTGCAATAATTCATTTTTGGAGAGATAACCAACGAATAACTTAGCGGCGAATTGATACTCTAGTCGATTTTCATTTTTTCTGGCTCGCTCTTCGACGGCTTGGTAGATCAAAATTTGTGTGTGGCAATCTGATACATTAAAAACTTGTGTGATTTCGTCGATCGTCACGCGATTTTGGGCGATCTGATCAAGAAAAAATGAAGTTGTTCTATCAGAGATCTTACTTAATGCTATAACGGTTCTCCGTTGAGAAAATTGACATGAAGTATATCTTTTTAGCATATAAGGACAAAGAACACAACCTTTCGATTTTTACGGGATATAGGAACTGATCGCGCTCGCACTTGCCATGGTAGCACAATGATTATGAAGCTTAAACAATTGCAATTACATCCCTACGATATGGTTTATTCTCATGGATATTGAAGAGCCCCTTTCACGGGGAATTTCTCTTGCTTTGATCGAAAAAATCCCAACATTAAAAGCTATAACTTACAAACCCACCGTGCAAGGGGGATACTTAGTCGGTCAGCAATTAAAAAAATGGGCCGATGAACGGAATCTTTCTCTTGTTTTAAGCAGTAGCCTGGAAAGCGATGTTGGGCATTTTCATATTGAAGCAATGGCAGGGCGATTGGGCCTTACAGCCCCTATTGGAATTGGAACATACCATTATCTCAGTCACCATTAATCGAAATATAAACTCCCCTTTGACCATGGAAAAGTTACTATAACTAAATTAGTGCAAGATGAATTAATTTTCTTTATTTAAGACGATTTTGTATTGATTAGCTAAATTAGCTATAATTTCCTTTGCTGGAATATAAAGATCAAAATCACGAACTTCCGCCCTTATATTCGACCATTTTAATTTTTCTTCTATTTTTGCTTTTGTCAAAGGGGCATTCCGGTACTGGTAATAACTGTAAATTTTCCATGCAGCAATCGGGGATAAGAGCACACCTACGCTACCTAATGGACCTGCCACCCCAGCGGCAATAGGTGAGGAGACTACATTCGCAGTAAACAGGATGGCAATGACTGCTGCTGCGATAATAAAGGCTGGTGATGTGATCGGAGCAATATCGTACCCACCATGAGGAAATAGGCGATAACAACTCAAATCTTCTTTATGCAATTTAAGATCAAATTCGCGCGCAGTAGGGAATCCTACAGACATAATTCTCCTTATTAATCCGCCACTATTTTACGATTATTTTACATAAAAATAAAATGAAAATGTAAGGCTTAAAGAGGATCATCAGAACATATTGATTTATAAAGAATTTGTAAATTTTAACAATTTTCTGCCGGGACTGCTTTCATAAATTAAAAATTTGATTTTAATTTTGATTTGTAGTAAAATCTTTTCTAAAATTTAAGGGGAAAATATGAGTAGTTCTGAAAGTTCTGTTTCGCAATGCCTTGATAGAATACGGCACGAGAATTTAGACCTTAATCAATTCTTTATATGCAAAAATAAGCAAGGCTTGACCTATTTAAGGGAAAAGTCCCTATTAGAAAAAATTGGGATCAAACTATTTTCCGATCGAACAGACACCGATTTTTCGGGTTTGGCTTCTTCCGCTGTCTCGATGCTTGAAGAAATAGAGAAGAAAGGGGCGTCGGCCGATTGGATTCCGACGGCCCAGAAGATTTATGGTTTAGTGAGTAAAGTCATGGGGAAAGCGCAATCAGTCTCTTACGATGACGCTACCCGTGCGCATCTCAAAACCCTCAATGAAAAATATAGGGCAATTCTAAGGCTGCAAGGCAAAACTGTGAACGTACCCTTAGATCCTGTGTTGAGACATCCACTGATGTGTGTTGACAATCATAACACGGCTTTTCATATCTTAGCTCATGTTCCCGCCTATGCGGCTTTACTCGATCCCGACCTCAACCCACTTACACAACGTGTAGACGAATCTGAAGAGATTTTTAATGCGCGGAAAGTGGCTCAACAAGAAGCCTTTAAGGTTGTACAAGAGATCTGGGAAGGAGCTGATTTCAATGCTGCCGATTTTTTTCTTGCGACGAACGTTACTTTGGGGAAGATGGAAGAACCTGCGATAAGAATGAATAATGGGGATGATGCAATGAATCTGATTAGAGTTTGTGAGAAACTCTTTGGTAATCAGGACTTTAAATTTGAGATTGATATTACAGATTCCAAAGAAATAAAAATGGCACTCACAAAGTGGCATAATCCAAGCAAACCTTCACCTTCTGTGATTCAAATTAATAACAAGGGATGTTCTAATAGTTTCCCTTTCGAAGTCAAAATGGGAGAGGCCACGTATCGGTTAGAGGCTATAGCCGAGGACGGAAAATTGGGCACTATGATCCCTCTACTTCGGAGAGAGAATGGTCAATTTGTCAGGTTAAGCCATAGAGAGGCGAAAGCCCAAGTGGTGGGGGAAAAGGAGAGAAGGGGAATGTCACAATATAATTGGAAAATGTATTATTCCAAAGTAGAACAAGCCGTAAAATAACCTGAATTTTGGGTTTATCTTTCTCATAATCAGAGGGCTTTTTTGGCGAAATTGCGATTTTTTGCGATGATCATAGCCGCAGGCGCTATTTTCAAGCAAAAAAGCGCGATTTCGCCAAAAAAGCCCTCTGATTATGAGAAAGATAAACCCAAAATTCAGGTTAAAATAGTCACGATGTCCAACCCGTTTGTGAGCCAAGGCTGGCAAGGGCGATATAGCCACTTGCAAAATCTGAGGGGGATCGAGCTTGCAGCCCCTTCGTGGCCCGTAGAATCTGTGTACGAATTCGTATAAATATCGCCCAGTCTATTACCAGGATGCTGCTTCACCGCATTCGCTGCCACAGTCCCGGCTACGGGATCAATAAACTGCGCATAAGGGGGCATATTTGGATTGGCGGCATACGACGTTTGGTAGGCACCCTCAAAAGTATCTTTGCAAAGCGGCGCATTACTACCACCATAGATCCCCTGAAGCATTTTGAGATGCTGCTTAAGGGGGTTTGAATCGGGTAGGCCGTTGATGATTGTATTGATTTGATCATCGCTGAAAGGGGGAGTCCAGTTTCCATTCGCCCCCAGTGTATGGCCATTTGCAATGTCGCTTGGGATTTGGCCATCTTGCGCCAGTTGACAGAGTCGGTTGCTCAATACTGTATTGCTTTTGGCGCCCAGCGTATTCGTACACGTTGCTTCAGCAATATCCCTGGTGAGGTTGTTTTGTATTTTCATGACACTATAGGTGTATTGCAGCGTTTTTTTGTTGGGGTTTGAATCAGGTAGATTATTAATGAGTGCTTGTATTTGGACATCGCTCAAGACGGGTGAATAATTGCCATCTGGCTTTTTAGTCCCGGGTGCAAGTCCAAGTTCACATAACCGATTGGTCAGTGACTGCACACTTTCGATCCCCCAACCATTGCCAGTTCCACTTAATAATTCAGAGGCATTGCTCGGCATTTTAATCGTCACCTGATTAACCGCAGGAGGTGAAGGTTGTCCAGGTGGCGTCCTTGTAAATACCATGTTGTGTGTATTTGGATCGATTGTGGCACTCCATATCCCCGTTCCATCATCTCCTGGAGTAACAGAGTCGTTAGTGCTGATTTGAAGAGGTGTGTTTCCATATTTCTCAATAAATCCATCCATCCAGGACTTTGTTTGCCCGGGCTGGGGTGTATCGAAGAAATTCTGGGGGAAGAGATTATTCGCCGCTCCGTCCATGACAGAGAGGACCGTGTTTCCCTGGATGAGATTTGACCAGGGTGGACCGAGGGTGTTAAGACGCTGGGTAAGTTGATTATAAACATCTTGTGTGAGCCCTCCCTGGTATACCGTTCCATCATCCTGTGTCACACTGACAATGACCGGCAGGGTCACATTGTCGACAGCGGTGGCGTTGAGGAAGATCATTCCCTGATGCGCCGGATCTTGGTAAGGAGAGGTCGTGAATTCAACTTTATCCCAGAGAACTTTGTTGTTGATGTCATCCAATCGATGGGGATCGGGGCTAATAATGCCACCGTCGGGATCGACTCCAAATTTTAAAGGCTCTCCAACCGATGTGTAAATTCTCCCCCCTTTCAGGGCGGGAAGATAGAACGATGCCCCTTTACCATCGGAAGATCTGTTGAAATAGGAGAGGGGGAATGCGTAATCTTGCGAGTTCATGCCAGGCTGAGCATCGATATAGTGAGGATCCCCATTCCGGTCGTATTGGATGAAACATTGTCTCCCATTCTGAGGATCGACGCCGGTAATCTGGATATAGACCTGGGAATCGGGCAAGCCACTCGTGTTTACATAAGTAAATAGAGCCGACCCATCGGGACGTGTAGGGGGTAAATTTTGGTTGGTGGGCTGATTATCTGAGAGTTCCCTGATCAGCCCCTGGTCCTCAGCAGGAGCGCTTGGAAGAATGGTGTTTAACACATACGCCTTGAATCCAGCAAAGTCATTGGGGAATTTTTGATCAAGGGCATCTCGGATTGCCTGTCCGGTAGGATCCTTGATCTTGTATGAATCCACATAGGCATTGTCTATATCCGTTGGGATTGGGAACGTCACATGCACCGTGGGCAACATAGCCGCAATCGCCTGAAAATTTTTCGGATCGATTCCGTATAACTTGAAAATATCGTTTGCCCCTTGACCTCCAAAGAATTGATTTAAAGCACTTTGGAGTTGTGAACTGCTCATTCCCGGTTGGATTAGCTTCATCAGATCTGCAGCGAACTGTTTTTCTTTCGGTGTTCTGCTTGGGTCATTTGCCCATGTGTTAAGTTCTTCTTTGAAGTTTTCGCCCAAATCATCAAGAGGGGGATCGAACCCCTTTTGCTGCTTGAGCTGGGTAATGATTTGTGTCAGTTGTGGGTCTTTTAATCCCACAGACATTAATGCAGCCCTTCTCGCTCCTGGAGGGGGACCGAGAGCAAATTGCGCATCGATCATTTGCTGCGTAGCTTGTTTGAGCGCAAAAATTTGATCTGGAGTTGCACTCCCCTTGGCCGCGGCATCCATCAAATTTTTAAGATTGGTGTCATAATTTGCCTTGTCGCTACTCAATTCTGACAAAATCTGATTAACCATAGCCTGTTGCGCCGGTGTGAGACCAGAAGGTGGTGGGGTAGGAGGTGTTGGTGGGGTTGGTGGGGTAGGCGTGATTGGGGCATAATTAGCTTGTGTTTTGATATAGCTAAAAATGGTGGCTATCTCATTGGGATCTGTGATTCCGAGGCTGTTTAAGAGCTTTGTGAAATATCCATCTGGCGCAAAGTGAGCTCCAATCGTATCATCGGTTGCCTTATTGTGGATATCCATCTCAACGATATTGATTAAATTCGCAACGTTTCCTTGGAGTCCCGGATATTTGTTATAAAGATCATCGATCTTTCCTGACGACTGACTCGTCGTGGATGGTTGAGCTTGCTGAGCTTTAGTGGCCATTTTTTGTGAAAGGCCAAACAACGAGGGGAGCTTTTGCTTTGGAGGGGGCGCAGCTGCTTCATCAGACTCATAGCCGACTCTCTCCTTAACAAAGTCGAAAACGGCAGCAATATCCTCTGGATCTTGAATTCCAGCGCTTTTCAACGAGTCTGCAAAATCTCCATCTGGCGAGAAATGCTCTTCGATAACCTCTTTGTCAGTATTGTTTTGTATCTGATTTCCGGTGATATGGATGAGGTTTTTAATGAGTTGCTCTTGCCGTGTGGTGAGATGATCGAGTCCGGGTACTTTAAGTGGAGGTTCACCTTCTGGTATTTGTCCACTTCCTGAATATGGAGGAAACTGAATAGGCATCGATCTCCTTACGTATTTTGCAAATAGGATTTGGTGATTATTTTTTAGCGAGTGTATTCAAAAACGCTAGCCCCGAGTTTTATATTTCATCAAGCACACAGTTGCTGAAATCACCAATTGGCTCCGTTTCACCGAAAATACAGACACCGCTTCTCTGATTTTGATGAAAAAAAAATAATTTGTCAAACAAGGGAAAGAAACCGGGAGTTGCGGCTTATCGACCGTTCAATAAGATTGAAGTGGCCGTACACGGATCTCTTTTGTAAGAGAATATTCGATATCTCCAGGGTAAACCACTGTTAAGGCATCTAAAGAAAGATCTTTCTGCGCAATTTGCATTGATTTTGTTAATGTGGGTGCCCCTGAATATTTGATTTCGAACCCTAACCTTTTGCCATTTTTAATAATAAGCAAGTCAAGCTCGGCTTGTTGGTGAGTCCTCCAAAAGTAACACTCTTCTTGTTGTGCATCGTAGTGAAAAATGATTTGTTCAAGAGCAAATCCCTCCCAGGAGGCTCCCAGTTTAGGATTGATCAATAGATCGGAAGTCGTATTCACTCCAATGAGAGTATGGAAAATACCACTATCGCGGATGTAAATTTTCGAAGTTTTCACCTGGCGCTTTCCGATATTTTCATACCATGGTTGTAATTGCCTTACCATAAAGGTACCTGTCAAAATATCAGCGTATTCTTTCATTGTTTTGTGAGATACCCCCAACGATCGCCCCAGTTCTGAGGCATTAAACAAACTGCCATGATAATGTGCTAGCATCATCCAGAAGCGTCGCAGCTGCTCTGAAGGAATAGTAATCCCTAACGCAGGAATATCTCTTTCTAAAAATGTCCTGATATACCCTTTGCGCCAAGCCATACTGATGTCGTCGCTTGCTCCTAAAACAGATAGGGGATAACCTCCTCTAATCCACAATTTTTCCATTTCATGTATTTCATCAAACATGAAGGGTGTTAATTCAAGGTAAGTGATTCGACCGGCTAATGTTTCTGAAGACTGAGCAATCAAATCGCGAGATGCACTTCCTAATATCAGGTACTGCTGATCTAGCTCTTTGTTATCTACTAAAACACGCAATGTCTCAAATAAGCCTGGAGCTCGTTGAATTTCATCGATAACAATGAGCCCTGAAAGCGGTGATAAGGTTAAAAGAGGATCATTCAATCTTTCACGATCCAGATAATTTTCAAGATCGAAATAATTCTCTTTAGAAAAATAGACTTCCTTTTCAATATACTGTTTGGCCGCTGTCGTTTTTCCACATTGACGTGGCCCTAAGATAGCGACTATGCTTGTGACTTGAAATGCGTGTTTTATTTTATTAAGAAAAAACTGTCTAATCATCTTTCCATGAAATTTGGCTGTCTTCCTTCCATTTTTCATGGAAATACCTAAAGACTGCAAGTTAAAAAATCTATCTTTGCCTTAGAGTGCTAAATTCACAGTAAAGACCCAAAAAGCAAAAAAAAAATTCCCCCTCTTTTCTATCACTAATAGGAGGCAAACTTTTTATACTGCAGAGAATTGCAATTTAGATGAGACCATTTAGAAATTTGTCGGAAAACACTTTTTCCGTTAAAGGGTATGTGTGATCCAAAAGAAGCTCTCAACTTGTTCTGGTGCATATGGTTTATGATTGGTAAGGCCAATGACTTGGAAGGGTTCCCCAGACTTATTGAATCCCGCACAGTGAAGACAGCTCGTTTCGGGGTAGATTTTTTTATCTACTAACTTAAAAAGTTTTCCTAGATCTGCAAGAGCAAAAGAGTCATTAACGATTTTGAAGGTCACATCAGGGAGCTCTCGCTTGCAGTTCTCGATCTGCTGTTTGACTTCTGTATGCAGGTCAGATAAGAAATTCACACTGCCTACAATAAAAATTTCGAGGGTGCCATTTTTTACTTTGTCGGCTAACTGAAGTAGAGTTTGGCTTAATGTATTTTTTAAACCAAAAAAATAATGATGAATCGCTTCATGGGTAGGCAAAGAACTTCCTCTGGGATACCCCAACGCCAATACAGCAACGGACGTGGTCAAGCACTCTACGTATGGGGAAGAATCGATTCCTATCGCTGAGACTATTCCTTGACCCCAAGGCACACGTGTATAATTGTTCTCTTGTGGATTGGGGAGGGTACCGTAATCGACCACGTTTTCTATTTGTTTGCCCAATTTTTCCGCTCTTTCAGGTAATTTGAACGCAAGTGCATGTGGAGTAAAGGCGGTTTGCAATTTCAGGCCGGTTGAAGACGTTGACATAACAAATGCCTCCCTATTTTTATAAAAAGAGTAGGGTATCTCAAATCCTAAATAAAATAAATAATTTCTTTGATCTTGGCGCGAACGATCAGGAAATAATTCGAGTGATAGTCACACCCTGATCGGTTAAAAGCAATTGAGGCGTTGGAATTCATCGCAATCGGCACGAGTCATATTGAAGATGCGGTAAGCGACCTCTCCCATGGCCGGCTTTATCCCTTGAAGTATGAGTCTTCTTTCCTGTTGGTTAGAAAATAATTCTACCCTCACTTCATCTCCTATTTGCCATTCCCAATAATCTAAAGGTCCCCGTTCCGAAAACCATACCGAATCATCATTTAAATGAATAATATATCCTATTAGCCATGTCTCCCAAGCGTCTAGGGGAAAGATCTGGGTGATTGTCGCGGGCTCATTTTCTGTAGTGGCCCCATATTCTGGATGAGTAAATAAGAAAGAAAATGCAGCTAATAAAATAACAAATTGTCTTAACACTTGCTCTTCTTTGTTTCGCACGAAAAAGGCTAATGAACCTATCATAGATCAATTGACTTTATTTGGCATTAGTGATGCTAGTGAAAAACGGTTGGAAACATTTAAAAAATTAAGGAGTCAAAAATGAAGGGGAGCTCGGTTCTGTTTTTTGTCGAAAATCACTGCTCCCTTTGTTTATGTCAGATTGCATGGCCCCAACAAGGCCCCTACCAGGGAGTCTACTCCCTGCCACCCTCAAACTATGGGCTAAGAGAATTAATGCCTGGCAAGATCAGTAACTCGCTATTTATATCTATTTTGATAACGATGAAAAAGGATACGCCATCAAAGATGCCTCTAGACTCATCAAATTATTAAATATTAAGTAATTATAAAAATAATTGTTGAAACTATTGTAAATTAAATATATAATTAACAATAACAAAAAAGAGGGGAATATCATGTCATTAAATGAACTGAAGGCGACTGATTATATTGGCCAGCCGCGAGGAGAAGCCATTAAAAAGATGGAACAGCAGGTAGGTGAATGGCATGGAAGACATGTCGATTTAATAGAGTGGCAAAAGCTCACAGGTTTTATTACTGCAGCGATGGCTATTGGTATTATTTTAATTGCAATTATCACATTATCAATTGTTGGACAAAAAGCAGATTTTACATTGATGGCCGAGGTATTTTCGCCAAGTGTTGGCTTTTTTGTAATAGGCTTAATCACTTTTGGAGTCTTTACAGTAATGCATAGAAATTACTTAAATGAAATCCTTGATGAAAACGGTGCTCAACAACTTGTTAATGAGGCTAAATCTGCTAAGGGAAATCAACCCCTCCTAGTCAACTAATTTCATACTGTCATTTTAATATAGGCGGGGATCGGTTTGGTGAGGTGGCGAATTTTATCTTTACGTTTTAATTTCGAGTGATTATACTCTGTCAGTGTGTTTTCTCTTTTTACTGCAGGCTGCTGTCATCAGGGCTATCAGGTAACGTGGAAGGGTGTGACTAACCCCGCATTGGATTTCATAGACGATGAAAAAATGAGGGCAGCGTTCTTTGCTGACTGCATTACAGGATTGGTCCTCATTATCTTGGCAGGATTAATGTCATCCGGTGATATTGTAGCCTCGCCCAAGCTGATGTTATCGGTGGCCGTATTGGCTACATTACAACTCTCGCCAAACCTAAAACCTATGTTACTAGGTCTTCGGGCGATAAAAGCCTTTATAAATAAACTCTAGAAGACAACCACCCTTTGGTCGCATAAGATCTTAATCTGCTCCTCTGTGCGCTTTGTGATCTCTGTGGGTAGTAAAAAAACTATGTGTAAGCAATCCAAACAAGAGCTACAGCTTTGAAAGGAATTGACTATGGATTTTTTAACTGCACAGAGCATACAGAGAGGGGATTTAATTCAATTCAAATAGTTAAGTCAGTGTAAATGTATTGAATGCCGAACTAAAATAAATAAAATCAAGGTAAATATTTAATCTCGTAAAGTGTTGAAAATCAAGCATTGTTGTTTAATAATAATAAAATTTTTAATAAAATAATACCAAGCAGCAGCTAGGTTTATACCTCAATATTTAAAGGAGGATATTATGAAAAAATTATGCGCCATTTTTATTTTGACAGCTTCAACCGCTATGCTCAGTGCCAATTACGGCAACTACGGGTCTGATGAAGGATGTTGCGGTGGATGTGATAGTTGCGAAATGAGCACCTGTCAACAAGCTCCTTGTTATGCTCAAGGCTGCCAGAATGGGCAGTGCCAGGGGCAAGGGAATCAAGGTCAAGTGAGTAATCAAGCACAATATGGACAAACTCAAGGATATAATCAGGGTCAATACGCTCAAAACCAAGGGTATAATCAAAGCCAGTATGATCAAAACCAACCAAATCAGAGCTATAGCCAAGGACAAAACCAGGGACGAAATAATCAGAATGCTCAAGGTCAAGCTGGACAGAATCAATGGTATAGTCAATACGGCCAGAATACACCCAATCAAAATCCTCAAAACCCAGGGTATTCACAGAACCAAAATCAAGGGCAATCTTGGTATGGAAAATACTAATCTTCAGGAGAATATATGAATAAAGAACAATTTTCAGGTGAGTGGAAAACCTTAAAGGGACAAGTTAAGGAAAAGTGGGGCAAGTTAACTGATGATGATATTAAACAAGTCGATGGTAAACAGGATCAACTCCTAGGAGTTATTCAAAAAAGATACGGTTATGAAAAAGAGAGAGCGGAAAAAGAGCTAGAAAATTGGGAAAATGAGATCGAAGTAAAGAAAGTTGAAAAAGCAAAAAGATAAGCCATTTCCCACCCCCTTTTGGGGTGGGATTGTTTATTTTAATACTTAACAAGGAGGCACCGATGGCTCGCTATGGAAAAAAATCTCAGGAGTCGGTGAGATCTGCCGTAAAAAAAGAGAAGGCTGGCACTTTAAAAAGTCGAAGTGGCAAAACAGTCACCAGTCGCAAACAAGCCATTGCGATTGGTCTTTCTGAAGCACGGAAAAAAGGAGCGAAAGTTCCACCCCCTAAATCGCGGTAATTGAACCTCCCAAAAATAAGCGCCAGATGGGTTTGAAAAAGTACGTTTCTAAAAGAAAGCTTAAAAAATCGCACGAACCACAGGCTAAAATTATTAAACGGAGAAGAGGAGCGTTACAGTTTGTTGTGCAAAAGCATGCCGCTACTCATCTCCACTATGATTTTAGGCTTGAAGTCGATGGCGTTTTAAAGAGCTGGGCGGTTCCGAAGGGACCCTCATTAGATCCTAATGTCAAACATTTAGCGATCCAAGTGGAGGACCATCCTTACGATTACCGCACCTTTGAAGGGGTGATTCGGGAGGGATATGGAGCCGGCACGGTCATGATTTGGGACCGTGGTACGTATCATGTCGATGAGAGGGGAGGTACCGAATCAGAGGAATCGATGCGGGAAGGTTTAGAGAGGGGGGAGCTTCATTTTACTTTAAAAGGTGATAAACTTAAGGGAAGGTTTGCTCTCATCAAATTGAAAAATGAGAGAGATGAGTGGATATTGATCAAATCGAAAGATGAATTTGCTTCAAAAGAGGATGTGACCCAACAAGATCGATCTATTGTCTCTCATAAAACCTTAGAAGAGATTGCAGGGAAAGTAGCGCCACGAACAAAAAAAAGGGGGGAAAAGAACGAAAGCCCCATGCTGTAAAACCGATGTTGGCCACGTTAGTGGATCACTCTTTTGATCATCCCGATTGGTTGTTTGAAATTAAACTGGACGGTTTTCGAGCTATAGCGGATCTGAATCAGAAAAAAGTGGAACTCTATTCCCGAAACCTACAGTTATTTAATGAACGCTTTCCACTGCTTGTTAAGCAGCTTCAAGAGCTTAATATCGATGCCATTTTTGATGGGGAGATTGTGGCACTTGATAAAAAAGGGATTTCCCATTTTCAGCTACTCCAAAACTATAAAACCGAAAAAAATATCTATTTTTACGTTTTCGACCTCCTCTTTTTAAATGGGGAAGATTTACGTACTCTTCCGTTAGTGGAAAGGAAATCGATCCTGCGAAATATTTTAAAAGCAGATTCCTCTTCCTCTATTCGCTTTTTGGACCATGTCGAAAATGATGGAAATGAGTTTTTCGATCTATGTAATAAGCAGGGACTTGAAGGGGTGATCGGTAAAAACAAGCAGAGCGTCTATCAAAGCGGTGAGCGCTCTAGGAATTGGGTCAAAATAAAAGCAGAGCAGCGGCAAGAATTTATCATTTGTGGCTTTACAGCGCCGAGAAAGTCGAGGAAAAATTTCGGAGCCTTAATTGTGGGAATCTATAAAGATAATGAACTCCAATTTGCTGGCCATGTGGGAGGAGGATTTACAGAGAAAAAATTGGAGGAGATCAAGAAAACACTCACTCCCTTAATGACAAAGCAATGCCCCTTTCGGAATGCTCCTTCAACCAATACTTCCGTGACCTGGGTTAAGCCTCAATTGGTATGCGAAGTGAAATTTAAAGAGTGGACCTCTGAAGGCCTTCTACGAATGCCTATTTTTTTGGGGATCCGCGCTGACAAACAAGCACACTCTGTGGGGAAAGAAGAGAAAAAGAGGACAAAAAAAATTGTCGAGAAGGAGGAGGAATATTCCTTTTTCACACATCGTGACAAACTATTTTGGGAGAGAGAGAAAATCACAAAAGGGGATGTTTTGAATTACTACGAATCGATCGCTCCCTTGATTTTGCCTTACTTGATCGATCGTCCGGAATCATTAAAAAGGTACCCCAATGGAATTGAAAATCCGAGTTTTTTTCAGAAAAACATTAAAGAGTATCCTGAATGGTTGTCAACGTTCTTAGTTGAGCACCACGAAAAAACCATCAATTACGCTCTGATTCAAGATAAAAAAAGTCTCCTCTATGTGGTCAATTTAGGGTGTATCGAAATCCATCCTTGGTTCTCTCGCATTCAAAATTTAGAAAATCCCGATTTTTTAGTCTTCGATCTGGATCCTGAAGATATTGCCTTCGATGCTGTCGTTAAAACAGCACAAACACTACATGCGCTATTAGAGGAAATTGAAGTTCCCAGTTATTGTAAAACTTCTGGTGGGAGGGGGATTCACGTCTGCGTCCCTTTGCAAGCACGGTACACCTATGAACAGGCAAAACAATTTTCCGAACTGATTGCGATCGTTATACATAGGCAACTTCCGGAGATCACCTCTTTAGAACGGAGTCCTAAAAAACGGCAAAAGCGAGTCTACATCGATTGTTACCAAAATAATTTTG
The DNA here is from genome assembly GCA_963705695.1 of uncultured Chlamydiales bacterium. Classification (GTDB taxonomy): domain Bacteria; phylum Chlamydiota; class Chlamydiia; order Chlamydiales; family JAAKFR01; genus CAVPKN01. The sequence goes on along the minus strand of CAVPKN010000022.1, from coordinate 9,132 downwards.
GGCAAACGATTGCTGCTCCCTATTGTATCCGAGCGAAGCCCGGCGCCCCAGTTTCCACGCCGTTATCCTGGAGTGAAGTCAAAATAGGGATAGATCCTTTAAATTACACTCTTTTTAACATTGCGAACCGCCTTAAGAAAAAAGGGGATTTATTTAAACCCGTGTTAGAAAAGGGGATTGATTTGAAGAAATCCCTCAAGCTTTTACAAAAATTTCTTTAATAAATTACCTTTTATGATTTCAACTAAATTGAAAAAATAATTAATATTTAATTATGAAATCAATATGGAAGGGATCTATCGCGTTTGGATTGGTGAATATTCCGATCAACGTCTACCCTGCCTCGGAAGAGCATACCCTTGAATTTCATATGCTCCACAAAAAAGATCTCTCCCCGATCCGTTTTGCCCGGATCTGCAAAGCAGAAAATCGAGAAGTACCTTATAGCGAAATCGTTAAAGGATTTGAATACGAAAAAGATGAATATGTCGTTGTCGAAGATGAGGACTTTAAAAGGGCCGATGCTAAAAAGACATCAACAATTGATATTCAGCATTTTACAGACATTGATCAAATCGATCCGATCTTTTATGAAAAGCCTTACTATTTAGAGCCCGATAAAAAATCGGGAAAGGCTTATCAGTTACTTCATGAAGCTTTGATGCAATCGGGCAAAATTGCCATCGCTAACTTTGTTTTTCGCAATAGGGAGCATATTGGGGCTATTATTCCTTTCCAAATGGGATTGCAGCTGATCCAAATGCGTTACTTCAATGAAATTAGATCTTTTGAAACATTGCAAATGCCTAAAGAAAAAATCACAGCAGCAGAGCTCGATATCGCGATCTCGTTCATCGATCAACTCTCAAAACCGTTTGAGGCAGAAAAATTCCATGATACGTATGTTGAGTCATTAATGGCTGTTATCCAACAGAAATTAGAGGGTAAAAAAACAGTGCCTGCTCCAAAAGAGGCAAAAATCTCCTATGAAGCGAGAGATCTAATGCATCTTCTGCAAGAGAGCATGAAAAAAGCGGTCTCTACCCCAAGTCAAAAGAAAAGGAAGACCCCTCCGAGAAGGACCCACACCCTTAAGAACAAGCGTCCCAGAAAAAAAGCATAGTATTAAAACTTCCTAGCGGGGTCTTGCGAGAACCATGTATATTCGGGCGATTTGAATTTTGCGTGAGAGGTCACCTCGATGATTTGAAAGGGACGGCACTCCTTATCAAAGCCGACACGGTTCATCGATAGCCATTCAACCGATAAGCCAAATCGTGAAAGGTCTTGAGGGCCTCCCTTTTTTACCGGCTCCATCTCCCACAACGCATGGTATTTTGAAGAGCGGAAATCAAAAATTCCATAGGTTTCTGAAACCAACTTAACATCTATTTGAGGATATAGGATTTTGAAATTAAACAGGATGCTTTCAAATGTTTTTCGTTCGGGATTTTCATGAAACTCTATTGTTTTTCCCTGTGTGATAAAAAATTCAAAGACACCCGTTTGAACCTTCTCTACCAACTCAAGTAGGATACTTCTAAGATTGTCAAATTGAGTGCTTGAAAAGTAGGCGGCATAAGAGGGTTTAATTGAGTCTTTTTTATAGGCTCTGATTAAAACGAAAAGATAATGTCCTCGATGATTTGTCTTCATTGAACATAGAGGGAGTTGCTCTATAGCCACTACCAGATGGGAATACACACCGGGCTCAGCCCAACTCGCAGCGCCCTGCGCAATTACAGGGGGCGCATCGACCACATTCCCTTGGTAAATTTTCCTTTTATCCGCTTCCTCTTTAACTCGGTATTTCCCCGCTTCATCCCCATAGTAAGTATTCCATTCATCATATCGTAGTGTAGTCGATACAGAACTTGCCATTCTTCAATTAAATACGTGCCTTGCCACTAGGAAGCTTGAGTTCTTTAAAGATACGAGTGAAATTGGGGTCATTTCCGCTTTCATTAGGATAGCGTTTTGCATCATTCATTAAATAGGAGGTGCGGCCATTGCCAGTTGAAAAAGACCAAGCGGTAAGATCGTAGATGCTTTCTCTTGGCTTCTTAGTAATGAATACAAAAGTGATTCGATTCTTATTTGAAGAATCAGTGGGTTTTGTGAAAAATGACGTCAGTGAATCTTTAATGAACTCCTCGGTTTCCGCAAATCCAATTAGTTCTGCAACTGAGAAGTCTTTTGAAACTTGTTCTGTTTTTACTTTTTGGCTGGAGCTACGGGTTTGATACACAACCCATAAAGTCATTGTTGACCATGCATCTATATTTTTATATGTATCCTTTAAAAGGGTCACAACTTGACGAGCCACAGAGGTGGCTTCAGAGTGTGGCTGATTGATCTTTTCATTATGCTTTTTAACGTCTCTGGAATAAGCCTGCCGATCCATCATGCGACGCCAGCAACAACAAGTGACACACGTCAAGCAGAAAAGAAAAGCAGCACCTGCCCCTAAAAGGCCATTTCCCAAAGGAGTGAGTTCCCATACATTCATTGCCGCAAGAACTATGAGGACAAGAGAGGTAATCAGTAAAGCAAAATGGCCGCATGCTGCTTTCGGATTATCTTTCAGTTTGGGGCAACCCAATATGAGCTGTGGCTTATACTGCTCAGCGAGTAAACGCCCTCTGAGTTCGGGATCGTCATGTCCTACTCCTGTGTATTGCATATTAATCCTTTGATATTAAACGAAGACTTTAAAGAGTGTAGTCATAAAAGTCAAGGAGGGGGTGTGGGGGATCTCGTGTGCTATTCGTCGTTATCGGGTTGATCGCTAAGGATGTTTTTGATACGATCTGTTTCTAGTTGGGTGCAAATAGCATCGCGGACAGTGCAGAAGAGGGAAATAATCGTGTGAAATGAAAGAGTGCGTTGTTCATCCTCGTCGAGATCAAGGTTTTCCATTTCCTTATTTTCATTGATGAGGGTTTCTAGCATGAATAGGGTACTTTGTATTTTGAGGAAATTCCCATCCTCTTTTTGGGCATTTGCGGCGAGGAGAGTATACATCCCATTAAGATGTTCAAAATAATCATCGACCCGTTGTTGTAAAATAGAGATATCTTCCAAGCTACTAATTTCTTCGAGAGTTACAAGACCGAGATCAAATACTTCCTCTTGCCTTCTAAAATCGGCAACCCGTGTACGGAAATCTTCCCTCGTTAATTTTTTCTCCTCCGGCTTGTACGCCTGCGCAATAGAGGAGCGCTCAGCAAAAAACGCTTGGGAAAGGCTCCGTTTCATCCAATCGGATTTAAGAACTTGATCGATAGACTCTGCCTTTGCAATCTCATTAGCGAACTTTTTGCATTTCTCTTTAATTCGGGTTTTGCTCGCATCTAGAAATTGAAGACGTGCTTGAAAAGCCTCCTCATTATTTTTGTCTAGGAGCTTTAACTTTTTTTGTGTTTTCAAATCATTAGTCATTTGAGCAAAGGTGGTGTCGATGTCGGTTAAAATTTGAGGCAAGTATTTCTTCTTGATAGAGCTGGGCCACTTGTTCGATATACTTTTTTTCGATTTGTGCAGCGATTCGGTTTTCAATGTTCAAACGGATATAGCGGAAGGTAAAAAACCGAGCGGCTATAGCCACAAGGGCACCTGCGACCAGTACTTTCCCCGGGATATGGTACCACGTCATACTAGGGATATTAAGAGCGATGATTGTAGAGAGCCCGATCAGGATAAAGAGGGGACCCACAGCCAAGGCAATCCTGTCTCCTTTTGTAGGGTCGTTCCCAAAGAGATATTTTGATTCTAACCCTGAAGCATGATAGAAAAGAGCTCCCGGCTCGTTAAGGTTGGGGAGTTTCTCCTCTGAGTTTTTACTAACTCCCCATACCGTTACCGCTACACCGCATAAAATGACCATAGCGGATGAAATTAATGGCACTTCCTTCAACGTTTTGATCAGGGTGGAAGGAAAGTCAATGTTAAAGCAGCTAGTCGCTACGAGGGCTGCTAAAATAAGCAAGGCCACAGAGGAAATCAAATAAATTTTTGTCGCGCACCCACCTGTGGCATCGGAAACTCTTTTGCTTATTTCGGCTTTAAGGGAGGAAATTCCCGGATAGGCAGTTAACTCAGCACCATAAGACATAGGTCTATAATGATAACTAATTTACAGAATTTTTGCAAATGCATTAAAGGAAAAAGTAAATTATCCTGATTTTTTGTATAGTATGCATGAAATCAAGCAGCCGCCGATTAAAAGAATGCCCAAAGATTTGGCAAACGCGACTTGTCCGAATAGAGTCAAATCGGGGTTGCCCTGTGCAGCACCTACTGACCAGAAAATGATACTTATAGCAAGTAGAATCACCATAAAAATGGTGCACCCTATTATGCCGATAGTGGCATTACCAGGTGCTTGGGGCACGACCGATCGAGACATTAATGTTCCAACTTCTTTCTGCAACTGGTTAGCGACTTGGGGGACTTGATATGTATCAGCAACAGAATTAGCCATAGATATAACCTCATAAAGACTTAATAAGAGCTTTAATTGTAATTTTTTGCCTGGTTTTCTGTAAAGTAATTACCAATTCTGCGGAGGCAAGATTGAAGCAAAACCGGGCACCCAAAAAACTGCTCGCCTCTCCTCCCTTGAGGAGGAGGGCGAAATCAATTAATAATTATTAATCTTTGAGTTTTGTTCCGATTGTGATGTGGAACTCATTATCGGTATTTCCAACGCGAGGGCTTAATCCGTAAGAAACGCGCAGATCTTCAAGCGATTGAGCGCTGATTTCAATGAGCCAAACTCTTTCCCATTTAGGATCTAAATCGGGAACTACGGTCACGAGTCTTAAAGGGACAAAATCAAACACCTGATTCAATTCAGGAATGTCTCTGAAAACAGGTTCCCCAATGTTTGGGCGAATCACACTGCAATGGGCTCCCACAGAAGAGGATCCCTTGACAACTCCCTCTTCCCCATATATTTCTTGAAGGAGGGGGAAAAATTTGTCGAGGTATTCCTCTGAAACTTTTAAATAGATAAATCCATCTCTTTCACGCTGCATTAAAATGCCCTGATGGGGAAGTTCTTGCAAGATTTCAGAAATGGCAGGATGTTCAATCACCTCCACTTCGCCAGCAGTGGCTAAAGTTCCGAATAAAGAGGTTACCGATAGAAGCGCTAAAATTAATTTTTTCATTATTTCCTAGTTGTTAGGTGAGTATAATAGCGCAAAATTGTAAGGGTGAAGAACATATTGTGCAAACACTATCTTAACACCGTGTGCAACTTTTTTGCCACTCAGGAGCGGCTGCCCGGTAGACAGAGGCTTTTTTATCCGATGCTGGCATAAAGGCAGCATATTTTACTTGTTTCGTATCGCTGTTAAAAGGATCTTGTGAGAATATAAAACGCTCAATTTTTTCAGAGTCCTCAACCTTTTTCCCATAAAAATCCAATCTCTCCAGTTGGCTCAGGAATGATATCCGGCAGTTCAATATTGTTTGGCAACAATTCTAGGAATATTATCGCTGCATATATCGTTGTTAGACTGATGGGAAGTGCCTGGTACCCATCCCAACCATCTTTCTTAAATAGAGAGGACTGGCGTGCAAGATTGTTGGATTACCGACTGGAGATTTGATGGCTGCATAGACCGAGCCGTTGTGAGCGACAGCGGCCCGTAAAGGGGCGTGAGCGACCTTCGGCGAGTTGGACAGCGAAGTTGGTCGAGGGCTTTAGCCCGAGTGCCAACTCGACTGGCTATTAAATTAATTTGAGAAATATCCAAAGTTCAGGGAGTGGCGCAAGAGGCGCCGCTCCCTGAGTCGATTCCGTTAGCAACCGCAGTCGTTGCAGGTGTCGCAACCACAGTCGTTGCAGCTGTCGCAGCAACCCCAGTCAAATAGGAAATTGAAAAGTCCGAGGCCGCTCCCTCTGTTGCAGCAACCTCCGAAATTACAACCCCCGTTTCCCCATCCGTAGCCACCGCCATACCCTCTGGCTCGGTATCCACCTCCACCATAACCGCATCCGCCACATCCTCCGTAACCACAACCCCCATAGCCCCAAGCTAATGTGCTTTCGGTAGTTGCTTGTACGTCAGATGCTGCGGCTCTGACTTCTCCTCCCATAAAGGGAAGAATTGCGCATGATGACAACATCACTAAAAATAATTTTTTAATCATAGAACTCCTCCAATTATACCTGAATGGTTTTTGGACCTATTTTTTAAAAAAATGCGTTTAATTAATTTATATCACATTTTATAATTATAACTAATTAATTATCTTCGCATTAAAGTAAAATTAAAAATTGCAAATGGGTAGGGGAGCTATTCCTTAATAAAAAATTAATAGCAAGGGGTTATAATGGCTGCTACTATGGTTTTGCCCCTCTTTGCAAGCTATTATTATAAGCCGGATGCTCAGGCCTATCCTGACTGGGAGCCACAGCTCCACCGTTTGACAGTCTCGCAATGCCCCGAGGGAGGCGTTAATCTGAGTGAAATGGTGGAAGAGATTGAGTTTCAACTTCCCAAAAAGATCAATAGCAAGCTCGATCAATTGATCACCCCCGCAATCTACAAAAAGCTCACTCAGGAGACACTGAGTGATGAAGAGATTGCTAGTTTGGAATTTGAAGGTTTTATTTTTATTAAAAAAGAAGAGAGGCTGATCTTCTACCATCAAGAGTTGCCTGATTATATCATTAAGATAGATGTGCGTGAGACACGTTCCTATCCACTTGAGGCAACTGCAAAACAAAGAAAGACGGATAAGGTTCCCATACGGAATACCAATCTGCTGCGACCTGTCGGGAGGCGGTATTTAGCTGAAAAACTGCGCACATTGCCAACTAAAACGAGAGCTTTTTTCGAAATTCCAAAAGAATATTATTACGCATCCCCCCATGGCAATTGTGCTGATCCTATTTACAAACAGTATTTTTGCGTGAGCAAAAGAAAAGAGATTTACTCTAGTAAGGAATGTTTTGAAATTCTTCATCGAGCAGGGGAGGAGACGCAAAAAAAACTGGCAGCCATTATGGTTCAATTCATTAAAGCTTCCGCTATCCATGATTGGCATGGTAGCAATCTGACTTTAAAACGGGACAGCACGCGGTTCCGTTTTGTTCTGATCGACACCGAGCTCATTGGAACCAAAATGGATGCTTCCGATAAAAAAGGAGCCCATCTTTTTAGACCCGCAGAGCAGGTCTTACTCGGATTGATTATCTTTAGAGATCGGTGTTGCATCAAAAAGGGGCTTACCGCCATGGCGGACACCGTGAATGATGCCATCGTAGATTATTTAAACTCTCATCCCAAGATTAAATACAAAATAGAGACTTATAGAGAGATTCAGTTGAAGACGACTCTGAGTAAACGGCTAGAAGTGTGTGCGAAGATCGTCCTCAGTATTCTTTTCCCTTTGATCCCTCTCATTTTAATGATCTTCGCCATCTATAAATACCATTTTCCATCAAAGCCCCATCTTTGGGATAAATACGACACAGTTTACGGTGTCATTTAGGATTTAGCAAAACTCAAACGGACGATGGTTTCGACATGCATTGTTTGGGGAAACATATCAAAGGGGAGAACCGTGTCGACCTGATAAGTAGGGAGAAGCTTTGCGATGTCTCGCGCAAGCGTTGCGGGATCGCATGATATATAGATGAGTGTGCGCGGTTTTTTTACCAATAAGGTTTCGAGTAAAGAAGGCTCACACCCTTTTCGGGGCGGGTTTAAAAAAACAACGTCGGCCCTGCGATGCTGGTCAAGGAGCTTTTCCGCATGGCCACAGGTGAACGTACAGTTTTGCAATCGATTGAGTCGTGCATTTTCGATCGCATCGGCGACAGCGTGGGGGACACACTCAATGCCATGGACCGAACGGGCGTGGGGAGCTGCTAAAATGGCTAAAGCGCCGACACCGCAAAACGCATCAACAACGTGCTCAGACTTTTTAATTTCGGCCAATTCGACCGCCTTTTCATACATCTTTTCCGCTTGGGCAGGGTTAATCTGAAAGAAAGCAGAAGGGGAAATTTTAAAGGTCATTCCGAGCAGTCGTTCATAGATGTAGGGCCTTCCAGCAAGGAGGCGGAAGTTCTGGCCCAAGATCACATTGTCTTCCCGTAAATTGATATTTTCTACAACCCCTTTGATCGAGGAATTCGCTTCGATCATCTCATGTGCAAATTGTTTGAGCTCTTTTGAAAATTTTCCCGTAGAGACAAAGACGACAAGTGCTTCGTCGCTGAAGAGGGCGTTGCGGATCAACACATGGCGCACCGTAGGTATTGTCAATTTCTCGGAAAGGTAGTTCAAGATCTCTTCTCCCTGTGGGCATTGGATCAAACACCGCTTTAAAGGAATGATCTCATGACTCTGTTTCCGGTAGAATCCTAACGTTTTCTTTCCACGGTCCCACACTAAAGGGAGAACGACTTTACTCCTATAGCCCAGAGAAAAAGGGGAGGGGCAGCAGGGGAGAGGCTCACATGATAGACCCCCAATTCTTTGGAGGGCATCTTTGACTTTTGTTTGCTTGAGCTTGAGTTGAGCCGTGTATTGGAGATGCATAATCTGACACCCTCCACAGGCGCCAAACAAGGGGCAGAGAGGCTCTGTCCGCTCGGGGGAAGGATTCAAAATCGTAAGGAGTTGCCCCACCGCGTAGTTCTTTTTACACTGGGTAATTTTAACAACTACCTCCTCCCCAGGGAGAGAACCGTCAATAAATATTTTTAGTCCGTGATAGGTTCCAATCCCTTCCCCAGAGGAGCTTATTGATGAGACCTTCAAAGTGCACTCATCCCCCAACATTAACGGCAATAGATTCTGCGACGCCATAGAAAAAAAGTATACGATTTGAGCCCGCTCAGCTCAAGCCGTAACTTTAGCAAGAGGTCTATAAGACATAATATTTATCCATTAAAGTTTTATAGGAGAGCGTATTGGTGTCTTCGGAGTCCTTGGTTTCTTTCCATGGAATCGCACTAAATTGGGCAGACATTTTTTTGTGAGCACTCTGTAACTGTGTACTAGGTCCGATTCGCTAACATAGGTAACACTTTGATTCACCAACATGGGTAACAGTCTGAAGCCTCATTATGGAAATTTAATTCACCAAGATGAGTAACGGACAAAT
>CAVPKN010000021.1:0-17531 GCA_963705695.1 uncultured Chlamydiales bacterium | reverse complement strand
CCGTCACCGTGACCTGCACGGTCCGCCTGTCGGACCTGAGCCTGCTGCACGTCCCCGGCAGCGAGACGATCACGTCCACTTTCACCGCCCCGGTCGACGTCTACCGCGGTAACGCCCTCGGGGCCCGCAGTCCTGAAGCCCCGGCGCTGTCCCTCGGCGCGGGCCCCGGCCAGCGCGGCTCCGTGGGCGGCGCGGCGTGAGGAAAGCACGGCGGTCCCGGCGGTCCCGGCGGTCCCGGCGGGCCGGGGAATCACGGTTTCACGCAAATTTGGGAAAGCCTCGGAACGAAATCTCTTCAAACGGCTTGTCCGGGAAGCATTCCGCCTCTCCCAACACACCCTTCCCAGCCATCTCCACATTAACGTCCGCCCCCAAAACCCTTTCGGCAACCCTACCCTGCACGAACTCCAAACTGAACTCATCTCCCTCTGCTCTCCAAAAATAATTAATTAATAAAGAGTCAGTTCGTGAACGAGCCACATGCCCGAATTTAAGATAAAAATCGGGCACGGGCTCGGGCTGTATGATGTCAGGACATAGTTTACACTGTGTGTCAGGACATGGCTTACACTTCTTGCAAACTCTGAATCTGCAAATCCTGTTTTTTTCTTTCGCTATTTTCTTTTAGGTTATTCCACCAATTCTGCTTTTGAAATAATAAATGTCCTATGAGTATCCTTATTAAGAATTTTAACAACGCCAAGTGTAAACCATGTCCTGACACAAACTGTAAACTATCTCATGATACCATACACTCGGGCGTCGGGCACGTTCCCGAATTGGTGACTTCTGAAAACGATGTTAGACGGGGAAGAATATACTCTTTTTTGCTAGAAAGGGATTTTATGGATGGAATGGATGGAAAGGATGAATATCAAAAAGCAGGTCGTTTTATGCACTATAGGGACAGCTTTATGGAATGGTACGATTTTTCTTTTATTTGCCTCACTGGCAAGCGTGATCGCTGCTGTGTTTTTTCCGGCACACAACCATGTGGTTTCGTTGCTAAATACTTTTGGGATTTTTGCATCGGGTTATTTGATGCGTCCATTGGCGCCTTTTTTTTTGGCCATCTGGGTGATCGACAGGGTCGAAAATCGACTCTTTTCTGACCATACTATTAATGGCTATCGCCACAGCAGGAATTGGTTTGGTTCCTGTCATCAAAGGAAGTGTAATCTCTGTATTACTCATTTTGGCATTAAGGCTCCTGCAAGGATTTGCATCGAGTGGAGAGTACCCAGGCGGAATCACGTTGTTGTATGAGATCGCGCCTCAAGAGAGAAAAGGATTTATCACGAGCTTTGCAGTTGTCGCCGCAATGGCTGGGATCTTGTTGGGAACGCTTACTTGCATGCTCTTTTTGAAAATTGTTGACCCATGAACACATGTACACGTGGGGTTGGCGTATCCCCTTTTTACTTGGTGCTCCATTTGGCTTGATTGGATACTACGTTAGGAGTCATTTATTAGAATCCAGGGAGTTTCATCGAGAGAAAGAGATGGGTTCTATTCATGAAATGCCATTTATAAAATTACTGAGAAAATATCCAAAAAATTTTCTGGTGATTTTGTTATTATATCTCTCTTAAACGTTGCATTTTATCTGAATTTTATGTCCCCTGCCTGCTTATGCGGTAACGATACATAAGATTTCAATGAATCAATCTTTATTTTTAAATGTAATAACTACCTTCGTGTATATTATTATCATCCCGATCAGTGGATGTTTATGGGATAAAGTGAATGAAAAAGGGATCCTCCTATTGGGCACAGGGTTATTTGTTGTAGCCAGCTACCCTTTATTTTTCCGCTCCCTATCAGGAAGTTTTGAATCGCAGATCCTCTCACAATCCTTATTAGCCGCCATCACCGGCTTTTTTGTAGGGCCTTTGGGATACGCTGCAGCAGAGAGATTTCCAACATCAGCAAGGTATACCGGTATTTCTTTTAACTTTAAATATAGGTGCTGCTTTATTTGGTGGCTCAGCACCCATGATAGCAGTGTGGATCGCACACATCACCCATAACCCGGTCTCTGCAAGCCTTTACTTAATGGTGATTGGTCTCATTGCTGGGATTGCTTGTTTAGTGCTTTGAGTTATACCAAATCCAAGTAATAACTTCATAAATTGAAGCCGTTTAATACGCCATCTTTGACAGATCTTTTCTCGCTCAGGTGCAAAAACATGGGCTTCGAAACGATCTGTCAAATCTGTCGCATTACCCAGCCTCACTTTATGAAGTTATTGCTTGGATTCGGTATTATTTGGGAGAGGTGCCGCGGATGTAATCAAAAATTGGGCAATCTCTTCGCGGCGATTGAGAGGTGCTGAGTCGAGAGCTCTTTGGGCATAAATTAACGCCTCCTCTCTCTGATCGGCCTCCATGAGAGCTGTGCAATCATCATCTCGATCCGCCATTTATTGGAGGGATCTTTTTCTCATACCGAACGAGGTACTCAAGAAGGGGAGCCACAGCGCAGTCGGGTAGATCGCGACTGTTTTGTGAGAGTTGTTGAAAATCGATCATGGCGACGGCCAAGTGCATCTCTTGCGCTTCCTCCGATTCAATGGAAAGAATCTTCTTCCGTAACGCCAAAGCATCGGAGCTACCAATCTCCCCCTTTTCGATGAGGAGACGGTACTTCTCTAATAAAAAATAGCTATCTTGAGTTTGTAATCCCCTATCGAGAATTTGAGTGATCGCCCCTTCCCTACCCAATTCTTGAGCAATGTGGTAGAGCGTTCTGAGATTTTGGGGAAAAGGTTCTAATTTTTTCAGACCAGTTACAAGCTGATTATCTTGCTCCACAATTTTAAGGAGATCTGCAGCCAGCTGCGCTCCACTTTAGGTCGATATCCGATCTGGGCAATCACTCTCTCCTGCTCATGAGGAGAAGTAAGGAGGGGATTTCTTGAACATGAAAACGCTTTTTTAGAGTTTCATTTTGCCCAATCTCTGCCTCTGGCAATGGAGTGTGTTTGGGAAAATTGACTTCCATACACACAAATTGATTTTCGATCGGTGTACAAAAAGTGGGAGCATGAGTACTTCTGGCTTAAGCCGCATTGCATACCCTGACCAATCTGAGCCATTAAAAAAAAGGAGGATCGGTTTCTTCTTTCTCGGCTCAGTCGATGTACTTTCTCATAATCTGTATGCCACTCCAATGCTTCAATGGAGCCCATCAGGAAAATCCCCATCACAATAAATAAGATCCCGGAATCAAAGGAAAAGGGTACGCGACGAGAAAGCTCTATATTTTTAAAGAACTGTAACATTCTCTTTAGACTCTTTAGATTCCGGGATCTTTTCATGATAACTTATTGTAAAAGCTGATTTAAATAATCGGCATACGCCTTTCCACCACCAGGACGGTATCCCGTCTCAGCCAGGAAAGTCAGATTATTATTGACATACTTTTTGATAACGACAGTGGGATATCCTGTCACGCCATTTTCTTGCTTCAACTGGTTATTTTGTTGGGCTTGTTCTGGCGGTAGTTGTTTATTCATGGGGAAATCGACGTCAACAAAGACAAAATTGTTTCCCATTGCTTGCACAAAGTCAGGAGAGGAAAACACCTCTTGTACCATTTTTTTGCACCAACCACACCAATCCGATCCTGTGAAGAAAAGAAGAATCGGTTTATTCGATTGTCGTGCGACCTGCAATGCCTGGTTATAATCTGTATACCACTGAATTTGTTGTGGGACGATTTGAGGAACACCCCCAGGTGGCATATTATTTTGGTCTTGCTCTGCGAAGAGGCTCGCTGTGTTGAGAGTGATCGCAGATAAAAATATCATAATTAATAATCGTTTCACCATTTTTATTCTCCTTGTGGATTTCTATGTTGCACCCAATTTACTAAAACCAAGATAAAATGGTATAGTTTTCTTATGCTGTTGTGTTAAAATGATCTATACCTATCCTCCCACAATTATCCTTAGACATAGGAGAGAGAATTTAAAAAAATGCTCTTTAAGAACTCTTGAGGAGCGTTCCGATTTTCTCTTTTTTCGTTATCCTCTACGCCAAGTGCCACCTTATGAGAATTATATTTTTCTTACCCTAGACGCCCCTGCGGAACTCTCCTTCAAAGATCGGACAAGCGGCCTCCTTCTTCTGGATGCGACATGGCGTTTGGCGGAACGGATGAGCAGAAATCTACCTTTGAGTGAACGGTTGATCAAACGGCGATTGCCGCACGGGATTATAACCGCATATCCCAGACGGCAAGAAGATTGTAAGGAGCCGTTAAGCGGTTTAGCCTCCATTGAGGCCCTCTATTGCGCTTATCTATTGATGGGGAGAAAGGTGGATGGCCTGCTCGAAGAGTATTATTGGAAAGACTCTTTTCTCGAAAAAAACAGCGCGCTTTTGCTACATTACTCCCTTCAATATGAGATTTAATTCCTTCCTCAGGGAAGCGGTGATGGACAACAGACAGGGTTCCCCCAAAAATTTTGCTTTTTATCACCAAAATGAAGCCCTTTTGCTGCAATTTCTCATCCATGAATGTTTGCGCACACAGGAAATTTTGATGAAGAGAGCCGCTCCCCATTTGCTGCTCCAAGTGATCGGCAACCTCGAAATCAGCCGGGTCCAGTGGCAAGCCCCATTGGGTCATCTACCCCGTTTGATTCATTACTGCACCCTACTCTGTGACCATTTTAAAAAGTCAGAGAGCGACCACTGCATGAAGTTGCAAGCTGCATTAGAGCGCGCCTATGGTGAGGCAAAAAAATATGAGGAATTGGGCCACGACAAAAAAAGATTTGCGAAACTCTACGCCACGTTGAGAAAAGAGATCACCCTTTTTTTCAGACTTCTTTTAGCGAGACTCTTTGAATTTCGCGATGATGCGACGATTCTCTATTTTTTGCTCTGCCATCAAGAACAGATCGACACCTGTTGCAAACAACCTTTCACAAAAAAAATCTTCGATCAATTTTTCCCTAAGGGCTTATCCCAAGCCCACCTTTTCTTAGCCGAAAAATTTACGAAAAAGGGATTCAACCATCTCATTCCTTTGATCGAAAAAAAATTAAGACAACTTGAAAAAGCATGAAACCCCTCCACGCTGAGCTTGCGTTATTAGTAAGGGATGTCAGGCAATGGATTGTGGCTCAATTCCAACCTTCCCCCTCTTCCCCCAAAAGAAAAGTAGCCGCCCCTCAATTACGACAAGATGCTTCTACGAGTAAGAATTCTGCTTCAATAGAGAGCACAGAGCGTTTACCCCCCCCCGCTCAAAAAACGGGAGAGCCGAAAGAGAAAACGGAGAGCAAGACGGCAAGCAATAAAGATCCAGCGGTGGCTGCGCAAGCCAGTAAAGTCGAGGGTTGGCACTTACAACCATTACCACCACTGCCTGTGAATAGCGATCTAGTAGCATGGAAGAGCAAACTCTCTCCATTTGTCACAGTGAGTGAACCTACAATTGCAGCCCTTCTTATAGTGACTGACGAGCATCCGCAACAACGCCTTTTCCTCGAAAATGTAGCGCGTGCCATCACACGCACCTTTGGCCCTGCTCAAGTCATCTCTCCACAAGATCCCATTTTGCAAAAAAAAGAGAGGAGAGTGATTTTAGCGCCCGCCCCTTTGTTGCGAAAAAAATTTCCGGAGGCTCAGATCGATGTTTTGATCAAAGAAGAAAATCGTTTCTGGATTCCTATGGGCGATCTCGATCATTATGATCACAACATAGCTAGCAAGCGGGCTTTATGGACTCTTATACAACTTTCGTTTCAGTCATTTTAGAGCTGGCCATCGACAAACCGCTCGATTATGGCGTCCCGCCTGAATTGACCTCCCAAGTCAAAAAAGGGAAGCAAGTCATGGTCCCCATCCGAAATCAGCTCAGAAAGGGTTATATTCTCGAGGTCAAAGAAAAGAGCGCTCTCCAAAAAGTTCTCCCCATCCACGCTGTCACCACTGAAGAGGAGATTTTAACTGAGGAGATTTTCGAACTCGCCCTATGGATGAGCCGCTACTACAATGCCTCGCTCAGTCACGTTTTCAAAACGATTTTACCCGCCCCAGTGCGTCACCAAACACGATCGAGAGAACAACTCTTCATCAAACGGACCATTTCGAAGGAGAAATTGAGAGAGGTTTGCTTGACTCTTCGAGAAAAACACCCCGCACAAGCACGCATTGTGGACGCTCTGTTGATGGCTCCAGAAGGGCTCTTTCTTTCTGAATTATTGGAAAAAAGTGGCGGATCGAAATCATCTATAGAGTCTTTAGAGAAAAAAGGGGTTCTTAAGTTAGAAAAAATCCGTTTCG
Organism: uncultured Chlamydiales bacterium; assembly: GCA_963705695.1. Lineage (GTDB taxonomy): Bacteria > Chlamydiota > Chlamydiia > Chlamydiales > JAAKFR01 > CAVPKN01. The sequence continues at coordinate 11,231 of CAVPKN010000021.1, read as the reverse complement.
ATCGTTCCCCTTTAGAGGGCGTTGAATACATTAAAATAGAACCTAAACCTCTCAATGGGGCGCAAGCGGAAGCGTTCCAAAAAATCGTAGCCGCTCTCGAGGCTAAACAGTTTGAAACCCACCTCCTCTTCGGTGTGACAGGGAGCGGCAAAACGGAGATCTATCTGCAAGCTATCGCATCTGCGTTGCAATGGGGGTTATCTGCTATTCTTCTGGTTCCTGAAATTTCATTGACAGGGCAAACGATTGAACGGTTTCGAGCCCGTTTCGATACCGAAATTGCCATCTTACACCATCGCTTGAGTCAGGGGGAAAGAAGGGATGAATGGTATCGGATCTTGCGCGGGGAAGCAAAGATTGTGATTGGCGCACGTTCTGCCCTCTTTTCACCCTGCCGCAACTTGGGATTGATTATCATCGATGAGGAACACGATACTGCTTATAAACAAAGCGAGGAGCCTCCCTGTTACCATGCCCGTGATGTCGCCGTCATGCGTGGCAAAATGAACCACGCAGTGGTCATACTGGGGAGTGCTACCCCGAGCTTAGAAAGTTATTACAACGTACAACGAGGGAAATACACCCTCTCCCAACTCCCCATCCGAGCCAGTAAACAGACCCTACCTACCGTGCACATTGTCGACATGAAAAAAGAGTATGAGAAAGCGGGTGGTTACACCTCTTTCTCTGAAATACTCATCGAAAAAATCAAAAATAGAATAGCGGTTGGGGAACAGGTGATCCTTTTTTTGAATCGGAGAGGTTACCATACCAGCCTGCAGTGTACACGGTGTGGCTACATCTTTGGATGCGCTCATTGTGCGACCACATTGACATTTCATAGGAGCGCCGAAACGCTCGCTTGCCATCTATGTGATTATCAGAGCACACCACCCCCTAGCGTGTGCCCACAATGTGGCAAAGGGGAGGCGCTCAAGTATAAAGGGGTAGGCACTGAACAAATCGAACGGAGCGTCCACGCCCTTTTTCCTGAAGCACGGACCCTCCGGATCGATAGCGACACCACCCGCCATAAGGGAAGTCATGAACGCCTTTTTCGAGCATTCAGTACGCAGAAAGCAGATATCTTAATTGGCACCCAGATGATCGCTAAAGGCTTACATTTTCCTGCTGTGACCCTTGTTGCTGCCATCCATAGCGATGGGGGGCTTCATATTCCCGATTTTCGGGCCTCAGAGCGAGTGTTTCAACAAATGACCCAAGTTGCAGGCCGATCGGGAAGAGGGGAACTACCCGGCGAGGTGATTATTCAGACCCTTCTTCCTGAACATTCTACGATTACCCAAGCGGCCTCACAAAATTTTGAACAATTCTATCAAATGGAAATTGAAACCCGAAAAATCTTTCACTTCCCTCCCTTTGCCCACCTGGTAAAGCTCACTTTCTCCGCCCCTGATGTAGCCTCAATTCTGCATAAAGCAACCCCTTTTTGCGCCAAAATTGGGTCTTTATTAGGAAATCACTATGTGATTCACCCTCTGGTCCCTTCCGGTTATGCAAAAATAAAAAATTTATACCGGTACCAAGCTCTGATCCGAGGCCCCAACCCCTACGCCATCAACCAAGCCATCGATGCAAGCTCTCTGATTTACCCCCTCCACGGAATCAAATTACTGATCGATGTCGACCCCCCTTTCTACTTTTTTCTAAATCAAGTAAGATAACCTGGATTTTGCAAGGAGAGAGAGCAAGTGACGGAACTTCCCGAATATCATACACATGAAGAATTTCTCAACCGGATCAAAAAACTGGAGGAGATCCGCCAGCTTGGCGTTGAACCCTACCCACATCGCTACGCTCCGACGCACACGGCCCGAAATATCCTCGAGGAATTTGAAAACAATCCTGTAGGGGATAGTGAAGCTGCTGCTCAGGGAAATACCCCTTATGTCAGCGTCGCGGGTCGATTAATTCTTTTTAGAGCGATGGGGAAAAATGCCTTTGCACATATTCAAGAGGCGACTCACAAAATCCAATTGATGTTAAATCGGGATGCGACCCACGTTGTGGGCCTGAGTGAGAATCAGGAATTTTCTCCCCTTAAATTTATTGAAAAAAAGATCGATCTTGGCGATTGGATCGGCGTAGAAGGGAATCTCTCCGGACCCACAAAGGGGAGCTTGTACAGCAGTCTTCTCAAAAAAATCACCCTTCTCTGCAAATCCCTTCTCCCCTTCCTGAGAAACACAGTGGCCTTATCGACAAAGAGATGAGATACCGAAAGCGGTGGCTCGATCTCATCACACATGAAGAGGTGAGAAAAACGTTCCTCCTACGCAGCAAAATGATCCGCACCATACGCGATTTTCTTGAGGAATGGAGTTTTGTTGAGGTGGAGACCCCAGTTTTGCAAAATATTTATGGCGGAGCAGAGGCCCGCCCATTCACGACTCATATCAACGCCATTGCACAAGATATTTACCTCCGTATCTCTCTCGAAATTTCACTCAAGAAAATCTTGGTGGGTGGCCTTGAAAGGATCTTCGAGATTGGTAAAAATTTCCGCAACGAAGGGATCGATCGGACACATAATCCCAAATTTACGATGTTAGAAGCCTATGCTGCCTACTGGGACTATAACGACATGATGGAATTCGTTGAAAAATTGGTTGAGAAAATCGCCCTTACCCTTTTTGGCAGTCGTCAGATCTCTTATACGATGGACGAGAAAGAGATCATCATTGATCTCACACCACCATGGCGTCGCCTCTCGATGCAGGAGAGCATTAAAGAATTTGCGCAGATAGATATTTCTTCCCTGGATGATGAGGCCGTTCGGAAGGTTTTAAAAGAGAGAACTGAAGTCGATCCCAAATTGATCGACCAAACTGCAAGAGGAGGGCTAATAGCTCTTCTTTTCGATGAATTTGTGACCCATCACTTGATCCAACCGATCCATATTATTGACCACCCGATCGAAACAACCCCCCTATGCAAGCCCCATCGTGACCCCGCTCTGCGCAAACAGGGGGTCGTTGAACGGTTTGAAAGTTATTTATTAGGCAAAGAGCTATGCAACGCCTATACAGAGCTCAACGACCCCATTGTTCAGCGCAAATTACTTGAAAATCAGGCGGTTAAAAGAGAGATGGGAGACGAAGAAGCCCACCCCCTAGATGAGGAGTTCATTGAAGCCATTTGCCAAGGGATGCCACCAGCCGCAGGGGTAGGCATTGGACTCGATCGATTGGCTATGCTGTTTACAAATTCCTCATCGATCCGAGATGTGCTTTACTTCCCGATCATGAAAATGGTATCTTAAAGTGATATGTATTTTTTTAACTTAGAGGAACCGTGGAGAAAGCAACACCAGGCAATCATGTCAAAGTACATTTTACGGGAAAGATGGATAACGGCATTATCTTTGCCACATCGCAAGGGCATGAACCTTTAGAATTTAAGATAGGAGATGGTTCTGTTCTACCTGGTTTAGACCAGGCGGTAAACGGGATGATTTTGGGGGAACACAAAACGGTAACCCTGGCTCCGGGGATGGGTTTGGGGAAACTTCAGAGACCTTGGTGATGATCATTGATAAGGGACATTTTCCAGCAGGTTTTGAACCCTATGAAGGGATGGAACTCAATATTCCCCAACCTGACGGTTCCATTGTTTTCTTCAAGGTCCTCCAAATCCTCGGTGACAAGGTGAAACTCGATGCCAACCATCCCTTAGCTGGCAAAACGCTTACCTTCGATCTCGAACTCCTCGAAATCGGTGCGACTTAGTATTTCTGTTATTCCCATTGCAAATATGAGGAGGAGCGGTATTCGGTAACGGTTTTTTCGAAAAAGTTTTTCTCTTTGTGGAGATCGATCACCTCGCTCATCCATAGGAGCGGATTAGTGGCGTGATAAAGGGGGGGAAGGCCAATTCTTCCTAGCCGTCGATCAGCAAGGTATTCGATATATCCCTTAAAGTGGGCACCACTCAAACCAAAAATCCCCTTACCGAGAGCCTCCTGGGTATATTCATTCTCGAGTCGGACAGCTTCTTTCATTTGCTCTATAATGCGCTTAATTAAGGCAGGGCTCCATAGATCGGGGTTTTCCTCTTTAATGCCGTTGATCAAATCGATGCCAAAATTGAGGTGGACCGTTTCATCGCGGAGAATAAATTCATACATTTGGCAAGTGCCAGAGAGTTTATTTTGGCGCTGGAATGCAAGAACCATGGCAAAGCCGCCATAAAAAAAGAGCCCCTCCACTATGAGATAATATCCAATGAGATTTTCTAAAAACTTCTCAGCCCCCTCGGGACTCGCCGTAGAAAATTCAGGTTGAACCATCACCTCAGTTAACTGTGTTTGAAAAGCGTCTTTGGCTTTAATCGTCGGTACTTTGCGATACATCTCAAAGATGGCCGTGGGATCAAGGTTCAGTGATTCACAAAGGTAGAGAAAGGAGTAGGCGTGGACGCTCTCTTCAAAGGCTTGCCGGAGAAGATATTGGCGGCATTCAGGATCAGTGACATGCTTATAGATGATGAGTGCTAAGTTATTCCCTACAATGGTTTCTGCTGTGCTAAAAAACCCAAAATTGCGGAGTAAAAGGTGGCGCTCCTGAGGACTCAGACGATCCGATCTCCAGAGAAGATAATCACTACCCATGGGAATTTCATGGGGAAGCCAATGATTAGCACATCCGTTGAGATAATGCTCCCATGCCCAATGGTACCTCATCGGCATCAGTTGATTGAGCTCATCCTGAGAGCCATTGATCAATCTTTTTTGGTTCACACGAATCTATCCCATTATTCGAAAAATGTGATTTTTAAAGGATTTTTTTGCAGATTTTAGACCCGCTTCGAAGTGCATACTTTGGTAAGTAGACCGAGAAGCGGGTTTAAAAGATGCGGAAAAAGACTTAAAAAGCACTTTTTGCCAATAACGGGATAGGTTCATCACTGTTTTAGCAGGTCCCGTGCCACGTCGATCCCTCGAGTGGTAAGTACAATCTCTTCGGGAGAGAGGAATTTGATGAGATTGGCTTGTCTAAGTCCCTTAAGGATATTTTTAGCGAGAAGCTCTTTATACCCTCGCTTCTGTGCCATTTGCATGGGATTAATCGAATTTTCAAGCTTACCAGAAGCTTTGAGGGCGCGATAGAGATCGATTAAGAAACGCTCATCTTTTGTCACGTTTCAAACGCACTCCGCTCGGAGTGTCCTCAATGACATAACCTGCTGCCTGAATTTCGTTTCTCAGACAATCGGCCCGTTTCCAATCTTTATTTTTTCTCGCCTCTTCCCTGTGATGCAACATCTCTTGCAGATAAGGAGGGGCTTGCTCCTCCTGCTCAAAATTTAAAACACCCAAGACCCGGTTAAATTCCTGCAAAACAAACAACACTTCGATCGCATCCCCTCCTCCTAATTGGTTGTTTGCTGTCAAGACATTGATTTCATGCATTAAATCAAAGAGGGCCGCCAGGGCCACCGAGATATTGAGATCATCAGCCAAGGCCATTGTAAAAGAGGCAATGGCCTGTGTCAGATGGGGGCGCGCCCTTTGTGAGGGCTTTTGCGTGACATCGGCAATTTCATGCATGCGCAACACAAAATCATTTAAACGGGCCAAAGAGTTTTTCGCTCCCTCCAGACCCTCAAAAGTAAAATTAAGCTGTGTTCGGTAGTGAGTCTGCATCAACATATAGCGGACTTCCACTCCGGTAAATCCCTTCTTAAGCAGGTCGCGCAGCGTATAGAAATTTCCCAGACTCTTCGACATTTTTTTATGATTGACGATGAGATGTTCTGAGTGGAGCCAATATTTCACAAACTGCTTCCCCGAACACGCCTCAGATTGTGCAATTTCGTTTTCATGGTGGGGAAAAATATTGTCGACGGCACCACAATGGATATCGATCGAATCTCCTAAAAGCTGCATCGCCATTGTGGAACATTCGAGATGCCACCCAGGCCTGCCGCGTCCAAAAGGGCTTTCCCAAAAAACATTCCCATCGCGCTGAGGATCGTAACCCTTCCAAAGGACAAAATCGCCTACGTTTTCTTTTTCATATTCGTCGCAGGCGACACGCACATCCCCTGCTCCCACTTTTAGTTCGGAGAGCTTGAGATGGGAAAGGCGTCCATAATGGGGAAATTTTTCGATGGAAAAATAGACACTGCCGTCATTGCTACGATAAGCAATCCCCTTTTCCAAGAGACCCTGAATAAAATCGATCATGTGATTGATATACTCAGTGGCCGCCGGATAATTTTCAGCACGCTCAATGCCTAGAGTCTGAATATCTACAAAAAATGCATTTTTATAGGGTTGGGTAAAATCGACGAGGCTTTGGTTCGAGGCAAGGGCACCACGGATTGTTTTATCGTCGATATCTGTCAAGTTCATCACTTGTGTGACTTGGTATCCAAAAAACTTAAGGGTGCGTCTCAAAAGATCTTCGAACACATAGGTCCGGAAATTGCCAATATGAGCGTAGTGATAAACGGTTGGGCCACACGTATACATCTTGACCCGATTGCTATCGATCGGTTTGAAGCTCTCTTTTTGCCGGCTTTCTGAATTGTAAAAATGGATAGGGATTTTTGGGGTTGCTAACGCCTCGACCGTCTCCGCGCTGACCATGTAGTGAGCTCCTCTTTCAAGCCCATCATATCGCAACCCCCATTTCCCCGCAAAACCCCTCTATCCAATAAAATAACCTTATCATCTTCGTGAACGGGCCGAGCCCGAGCCCGTGCCCGAAATGATTTAATCGGGCACGGGCACGCATGCTATTACCCATAAGTTTTGCTTGAACTAAACGACTTACATTGACGTCAGTTTAATTTATTGCTTTCAAGCTGGCTTTCTAAGCTAGAAGCGATTTTTTTCAATCTCCTTTAATGATTTTAAAAATAAACCTGCCGGCGTAGCCGATCCTGCAGCACGAAGTGCGTATCCTGTTATTTTTTAATTCTATAACGTAAGTTGTTTAGATCAAGCAAAACTTATGGGTAATAGGATGCGCAAACGTTCACGAAGATGATAAGGCTATTTTATTGGAGGGGAGAAAAAAATAATTAGGATTTTTCGAGGAGGGAGGAGAGACGGCGGTAGTCGATCTTTCCTGAGCCAAGAAGGGGAATATAGGGGAGTTTTTGAATGGCGCGGATTTTAATGATATTGCTCATTCCACTGGTGCGGAGAATATGGTTGGCTTCTTCGACATTGAGGTTAAGGGTTGTGAAAAGATGGATCTCCCCTTTCCTCCCCTCTTGTTCCACCGAGCAGACGGCAAGAGCTGGCATTTCTGGCTCAAGATGAAATCCCTTTCTGGGCAATTCTTGGAGGAGAATCTCTTCAATAGCTGCCAGACTGACCATCTCCCCACCAATCTTGACAAACCTTTTTAACCTTCCTGAAAGGGTGAGATAGGAGCGACTATCTAAATACCCAAGATCGCCTGTGATATACCATTTATGCCCCTCCCTTTCAATAAATGGGGAGACGTGTTGCCCATTCAAATACCCTGAAAACACGTTGGGGCCTCGGGCTAAAATTAAACCTTGCTGCCCTAAGTTTACCGGCTCATATGTTTCTGGGTTGACGATTGTGATCTCCACTTGAGGAAGTGGCAGTCCGACGCCTTGTCTAGGCTGATCAGGGGGGTTAAGCGTTAAAATAGGCGCACACTCGGTAATGCCATACCCCTCGATTAAGACTGCCTGGGGATTGAGTTTGCTCAGAACATCGTAGATCTCAGCCGGCGCTTTTTCCGCACCCGAGACGACCAATCGAAGAGAGTGCAACTGCTTTTTAGTGGCCACTCGCAACAGGTTTTTAAGAAATGTCGGAGCCAGACAGAGAAGTGTGACTTTCCACCGTTCGACTGCCTCTGCCATTCTTTTCCCATCCGTTGGATTAGGTGTGTAGGCAACCCTTAAACCTGCTAGAAGGGGGGAAAAGTCCCGTAACAGAAAAACCAAACGAATGGAACGAAGGAAGAGCGCCAAGCAGAACATCTGAGGAATGGATCTGCGCTAATAAAGAGGCTGCGCGTTGGTTGGAAAGAAGATTTTGATGCGTTAAAGGGACACCTTTCGGAAAACTCTCGGTACCACTTGTAAAGAGGATCACAGCGGTATCTTCCCCTCGATCCCGCTCTCTTCTAAATGTTTTTAAGATCCGTTCGCTACTGAGCTGTGCAAGGAAAAATGCCTTCACTTTATTCGAGAGTGAAAATTTCTCTCGGATCTCCTCAAAAAACACCAACTGTTCATCGATCCCATTGAGCTCGACATTATCGAGGCGGTCGATGAAATTCCATGAACTTAGCGTCGTTTGAATACCGGATCGTTCGATGACCGAGCGGAGATTTCTCTCTCCCAGTGTCCAATTAATCATGACCGGAATTTTGCCCGCTAACATCGCTGCCAAGACCATGGCATTCACTGCCACTGAAGCAGGCATCATGATCCCAATATGTTTTCCGGGCATTTTACGGATCGATTCAGCGAGAAGAATCACTCCCATTTTGAGTTGCCGATAGGAGATCTCACCTGCAAGGCGATCCGCACAAGCAACATGATTCCCCATCCGTTCACACGTCATCAAAAAAACAGAGGGGATCGTCTTCCCTTCCGGGTAGAGAGCTTCAGGTCTCTTCCTCTCCTTTTTCCAAATCAGAGTTTCTTTTTGCTCTCCATTTTCCTCCTCACGACTCTTGCGCAATTTAGCAGCGAATGCGATGACCGATCCGACTGTTGTCAGATCAGCGGAATTAAGGGAGGTAATGCCAAACTGCTCCTTGATGGCAACTACCAATTGGGCTATGTCCAAGGAATCCAAGCCAAGATCGTGAGCTAGGGAACTCTCAATTGTGATTTGGGAGGGTGAAACTTTCGCCAGTTTTGCGATCTCCTCGATCACCTTTTCTTTAGTCTCCGCTGGTACCGCATCCAAGGAAGTATTTTCCTCTTTGGAGCGTTGCTTGATTGTTGGCACCACCTTTTGAAATGGCTGAAAGAGACTAAATTTAATGGTTCTGGTCCGTTAATATTGTACCATTTTTCTAAATAGCGATTGATCTGAAGGCGGGATCCTTTCCAGGGAAAATCGCTCGGTGCCGGAGCCAATTCCACATCGATATGGCGACGTGGGGCGAAAAAAAATCCATTGCGCACTAAGACTTTGAACGTGTAAAAATGCCTTTCCCAGTTCTGGAGTCTTTCCTGTCGGGGCCTTGGAAAAGCTACTCCCCACAATCCGGTAATGCGGATCAAAACAACATTGGCCTCAGGACTCGCTTCTAAAATCTTTGAGGTCCCTGAGGCGCCTCCAAGCACCTCTGTTGGCCCGCTTTTTAACGCACCGGAAGGATAGATCAAAATATTCCTTTTTCCATTCAAAGCATCGATGACGTGCTGCAATGTCCTCTCGATCTTTTTTCTCTTATAGCTGTTCGAGGAAGAATCAAAATTGGGAATGGGCAAAGCACTATAAAATTGAGCAGAGGCCCTAAAATGGGTTTACGAAAAAGATAATCGATGGCGACGGGAGCGGGTCGATAAGGATTCCACAATACTGAGATCAAAATAAGAGGGTCTATTTCAGCAGTATGGTTTGATAAAAATAAGATCCCTCCCTTTTTCGCCAAGGCCCCTTGTTTGAGGTTCTCCTTCCCCACAATCCTCACACGGTAGCGTAGGGAGAGCAAGAAACGAATCCAGTTATACAGCAGAAATTGAAAAATTTTTTCATGCGCTTCAATAGTGATTTGGCCAATTTTTTATTGCCGCTCAATTGTTGACAAGATATTTGTATTTGCGCATGTTTCACCTATGGAAATGAAATATAGCAAAGAAAAACAAATTGCCATTGCGGCCGTAAGACAAGCCTCCGATCTCGCTCACCACATGCAAGGGCGGTTGGCTGCGCTCGATGTCGTCAGTAAAGAGGATCTCTCCCCAGTCACCATCACCGATTTTAGTGTGCAAGCCCTTATTAATATGCATCTGGCACGCGCTTTTGAAAATGACCCCATCATGGGAGAAGAGGACACTCTTTATCGACGGAATCCGCAACACGAAGCCATCAAAAAAAAAGTAATCGAACAGCTCGAGCAGATTTTTCCAAACATTCATGAAGAAGCTATCCTCGAAGCGATTGACCGTGGTGGAGGCCGGGGAGGCCCGAAAGGGCGATTTTGGGTTCTCGATCCGATTGATGGGACTCGAGGTTTTATCCGGCAAGAGGCTTATGCCATTGCACTGGCACTTATAGAAGAGGGAGAGGTTGTCCTCGGTGTTCTCGGATGCCCTCGGTTTCAGATGTTAGATTCAACCGAAGGTGCCCTCTTTACCGCAGTTAAGGGAGAGGGGACACAAATGATCTCTTACGCCACAGATAAAACGGTCAACATACGGGTCAAACCTTCGGTAGAAATTATTTATTGTGAGCCTCATTTGATCTCACAAACGCATTCCCATCCGAAAGCCTTTGAGATCGCTCAGAAAATAGGGGCCCATCCGCGCCCTTTCAGACTCGACAGCCAGTGCAAATATGCGCATGTGGCAACGGGGGAAGCCGCGATCTACTTGCGTATACCCACCGTGAAAGCAGAACCGGAAAAAATTTGGGATCATGCTGCCGGCGTTATTGTCGTTGAAGAAGCCGGAGGCACGGTCACAGATATCCATGGCCACCCTTAGATTTTAGCCAAGGATCCACCCTTGCAAAAAACCAAGGCCTCGTCGCTACCAATGGCTATCTGCACGAAAAGGTCCTCTCCGCCATTTCTTCCCTGTTTCCTTAGCACTCTTCCCCATTGAACCAAAGATATTGACGAGCAGGAGAGAAATAGCCTCTTGCGCGTAGTGCATTTAACTGATTTTGTGACTTTATTTTCGTGAACGTTCACAGGTTTCTTAGAGAAAAATCTTCTAAACACGGAAACGATAAAATGATACAACGATAAAAACGATAGAAAGTATCAAAAAAATAAGAGAAGAGCTCTTTTTTATCATCGTTCATATCGTTGTATCGTTCTCATCCTTGCGAAGTCATCATGTTGCCTATTAAAGAATTCTGTCGTCGGTCACTCGTTTTGCAAGTGTCTCTATAAAGGTACAGCAATTCCTGCTGACAATTTTATGCGGTTATTTTTTTTACCACAGAGCACACAGAGCACACAGAGTTAATCGCTTGCGTGCAGTCGCGCACAAGCGATAGCGATCGGCCAGGGCCCGCGCATGCGGGCTTG
>CAVPKN010000020.1:0-165501 GCA_963705695.1 uncultured Chlamydiales bacterium | reverse complement strand
AATGCAAGCATTTTTCTGTAAATTTCAATTTCCCTCTTTTCTTTCTCATAATCAGCTTGTTAACATCTCTTGTTTGAGCAGCATATTCATATCCAAGTATTGCTTACCTGTTATCCACTCTTCGTGAATTTCAATAATCACTCCCGTCACTAAACGCAGGGCCGATTCTTTATTCGGAAATAGCACCGCTACCCGTGTCCGTCTTTTTATTTCCTTATTCACTCTCTCAATACCATTTGAGGTCCTGATTTTCTTCCAATGCTCTTTTGGAAATTGGTACACCGTCAATCCCTCATCTATATTCTCTTCAAGCCATTTGGCAAATTCAGGCGCCTTCTTTCGATAACTCTCTATTGCCCTACGTTTCATCTCAAGAGCCATTTCAATGGTTGGGCTATTGAAAATTTCTCGCACCACGTCTGCTATCTCTTTTCTCATTGACTTCTTAGGGGCATAGCTCTGGGCATTCTGGGCAAGGTGAAATTGACATCTTTGCCAAGGCACCGAAGGAAATACCGTTTTCCTCGCATTTTGTAGTCCAGCGTGGTCATCGCTAACGATCAACTGTAGCCCACTCATACCTCGGGACTGAAGGTTGTAAAAAAACCCCGCCAATGCACTTCGGCTTCAGACAGGCTAGCTGAGGCTCCTACTATCTCTCGTTTCCCTTCAGAATTAACCCCATACCCTAATAGCACTGCCATATCTATCACTGATCCGCTATGCCTTATTTTCAGATAGATCGCATCAATGATTAAGTAACATATCTCCCCCAAGGGTACTGTTGCGGAATTGCTCAAATTGCTCATCTAGTTCTTGTGTAAGCAATGAAACCTGCGTTGAGCTCACTTCATAGCCACATAGTTTCTCAGTGATATCTTGAACTCTTCGGGTTGATACCCCCTCCAAATACATCTGGGCAATAGCTAGCTTTAAAGCTTTTTCTGATCGAGATCCCTTTTCTAAGCTTTGGGGATAAAAACATAGACCACGAACTTGAGGTATCCTCAGATCTAGCGACCCCATCCTGGTGTGTAACTCTTTGGGTTTATAGCCATTTGCATATCCTTTCCTCTCCTCGCTTCTTTCATGTGCGGCTGCTCCTAAAAATTGCTCCCTCTCTATCTTCATCGCGGCATTCATTAATAGCTCTAGCACTGGTTTCAATCCTTCTGTGCCATGACCAATTAATCCTTTCACAATTTCCTCTATCAGGCTATCTTTTAGCTGGTCTGAAATCATATAAATACTCTCCTTTCATTTTGAAGCTTTGAAAAGAGAAATTTGATATCAGACCGCTTTCTTTTCCAGTATTTTGAGCTTAGGAATAGTCGCCAATCTGAAATTACAGAAACAATTTTACACTACCTTTGCGCTTTCTATATGGCCATGCTTAGCAGCCCAGTGTAAAGGGGTGTAACCGTAGGCGTTCTTTACTTGAGGATCGGCTCTATGATCTAGCAGCAGCTGGACGATGGCGGGCTTAGGATCTCCCCAAACGGCTTTATGTCGAGGGGTCTTTCCATCATCATCAGCAGCATGGATCAGCTTTTTTGCTTCAGGATGTGTGAGAAGATCTTGAAGAATGGGAAGATCTCCCTGTAATGCCGCCAGGTGTATCACCGTCTCCTCTTGATTGTTGGTCACCCCTACAGCAGCCTCTTTTTGGAGGAGGAATTGCACAAGGGGACGGTGACCTCTAGTAACAGCTAACAGAAGGGGGGTCGATTCATTTTGTGTCGTTTTTTCCAAAAGCTCAGGCGCTTGCTCTAAAAGCCACTGAGCAATCTCCAGCTGCCCTCCTTCCACAGCAGCATGAAATGGTGTCCACCCTTTTTTGCTACACGTTTTGAGAAAGGAGGGATCTTTCAAAACCAGATATTGGGCAATCTCAAGATTTCCAACGAGACGGAGAATCCAAAGGAAAGGATCTTGATGCAATAACAAAGGCTGATGATCATATAACGCTTTTAGTAAAGCTGTCTGACGGTACAATAGAGGATTTTCTAATAAAGGTCCGGCATGTTGGATAGAGATGTTGAGGAGGGAGGGGATCGGAAGGGTGAGCCCTAGACATTCATCGAGACATTGCAAAATTAACTGGAGAATAGGAAGAGGGTTCTCTAAAGAGGGTTGCAATCAGGGTTCAGAAAAAAGCGGGCACAAGCTGAGGATCCTGTTGGTAGAGGAGCCCGGCATAAAAAGAGAATCCGTAAGCTCGCATTACCTTGAGACGCTTGAAGCATCCATTCTTTCTGTTCTATGGGATTGGCAGATAGATAATAAGCCGCCAGATACTCCTGGAAGCTATGATGGAGAAACGTATAAGTTCTATCTTGAGAAACTTGTAGCAATCCTGTCTTTAACAAGTCAGCTTGCGTCCAAGAAGTTTCTTTTAACAGCTCATCTAGTGTTTGCGGGTTTAGTGACTAGATTGAGTTTAAAGGCTTGGAAAGCCAGCTTCCCCAAGGATCTTTAAAATATCTTTGAGAACTCCTATTCCATTTTAGAAGCTCATGTACCATCTGGGTATAGAGAGCTGTCTTACGCAAGGCGAGCGCCCTTTTTTTTGCTCCCATAAAGAGCAAAGCATCTGAAGCTGAAGGGGGATTAAAGCCGTCTCTTGAAGATGGGGATGAGCTCGAAGGGTTTCTAGAAAAGCCTCTGCAGGGAGATTCTTTCTTGTAAAAAACTGTCTGACGTAATGTTCAATTTGCGCTTTTGAAAACCCCTGATTTTCCACCCATAAATCAAAATCAGAAACAGGAACTTTTTCAGGACGACACGTTAAGATGATGGTAATGTCTCTATCCTCAAGGATTTTGTCGATCAAGAGCTGTAGTTGAGGCGAGGCTTCATCATAACCATCGAGAATCACAAGAGTTTTCTTAAGGCTACTTTTGATTTGCTGAAGGAGGGATCTCTTGGCGACTGCTTCTTTTAAAATGAGATGGGAGATGGCTTCATGCGGACCTTCTGAGATTCAGATAAACCCTTCATTGCTGCCGTAGCCGCCTAAGACATCAATATCAGCAAGCAGACGAGCGATTCCCTTAAAGACTCCTAAACCCCTTTCGAGGTACTGATTTGCCTGTTGGGGTTAGACGTTTAGGGGGGAAATGATAGAGGGCAATATAAGCCATAAAAGAAATAGCAGCCCCTTTATGGAGGGTTTGTGCCTTGCTAAAATCTTGATACCCTTTGATAAAATCGGACATCACCCTTAAAGAGTGAGAGACTCCTTTGGAAACCCAGTACCGAGTCAAACCATGCCATTCGGTAAATGTGTTTTCAATAGGTTGGTAAGAAAGCCGGCTTTTAGGAACGCTATAGACGCCCGCCCCAGTTCTTGGTAAAGATCAAAAGCGATTTTTTCGCGCATGCAATCCAGGCTAATCTCTTTTTTCTCCCGAGTACGAATAGAATTTTCATCGCTGCGCAGTAAGCCAAGAGGGTCCCCCACCTTACCGACACATTTTTTGGCCTCAAGCGCATTTCTCGATATTTTTTGATAGAGGTTTTTAATGGTTGATCCTCCCTCAATTTTAGCATAAGGAGTGTAGGGAGAATTTTCCGTATAAATGCGAAGCAGTTGTAAGTTATGAATTTTGAGATCTCGGATGGTGATAGGTTGAGGCTTGATCAAATGCAAAACAGATACCTGCATATCAAGAGGAAGAGGGGTAAACTTTTTTTGGTAAAGCTCCTCGTAAAGGTTTTGATAAAGGGAATCTTGGTGGCTAGATTTTAAATCAAAATCCCTTTCACATAAGGCCTTCCAAAATCCATTTTGAGTAAGAGCTTGATATCATATCGTACACACCTTTTGGCATAGAACGATATCTTGGAGATTTAAATTGAGGCAGATCTGGTGAAATGTTTCGTGGTGGGATCCAATATTAAAAGACACCTGAGAACCACTCATTTTTCCTCCGCATACGTTTTTCCCACCACGATACGCTGATTAAAAATTTAAAAGAATAATGGAGATAGCCCTAGGATTATTGGTGCACCAAAGCAGATAAATTATTTAGGAAGTCTTTGATTTTCATATGTGTTTGAAACTTTTGTTAACCCCCGAAAAATGGGGGTTTATACAAGTTTGACTTTCTCTTGCTGAAAATTAATAGCCAAGAGAAAATTGCTTTTTTTCAAATATTTCATCGACTTTCATCTACGTAGCCAGCTACGAAGTGACTATAATAGAAAAGGTTCCAAAAGAGCTTAAGGGATTGTACCAACCGTTCAAGAGATTGAGGCAGAATTAGAAAGTTATTAATCGGTATAGACCTAACGTCCGTGTCAGAGGATGGAAGGATAATGTTGGAACCAGTGCGCCAGGTTCCCGAAAAAGGACACTGGCTCTACAAAAATCCAGAAGCATTACGTTCTGTGCTAAAGGGTATTCGGGATGCTGAGGAAGGAAAACTGCATGATCTGGGGTCTTTTGCCGAACATGCAAGGGACAATGAGTAATTGAGCCGAAAGCCGAAACCTATATGCAATTCAAGTTAAAATTTTCCGAGGAAATTGATAAGTGAGTGGACATAATTATCTTCCCTCGATTACGTTGTGCGGCTGATTCAGTGATTTGCAGAGATTGTACAAAAATATCACTGAAAATGATCCCAAATAACCCATTAAAAACCCACACATATCCTTATTTTGTTCTCTTGCTGATTTAAAAGCTATCACTGCACTTAGCACACCCATAACAACCGCTACACTAAAGATCACTGAATCATTTTCTTCATCCATATTATAGATGCAAGCTGAAATCATAGTACCCTGCATGGAAGCGGATATTGAAAAAAGGCAAGAATAATACCGCAATATGAACGAGACAATATTTTCAATAATTTCAGGATTTCGTATGAAAATAAGGAACCTTTCCCTCCTCGATAATATATTAACTCTGCATATAGGACATGTAGGATTTCTTTTTTTCCATTCTGTGATGCAGGGTTCATGAAATAGATGTTTATCTCCAGCGGCTCCATGCGACCATGTTGCATTATCCTCTTTACATATTGGGCAAATGCTCATACGTACTTTTGGGATGTAAAATCGATGTTGGCAGTTAGCGTAACCTATTTCGCAAAAAATGGCGAATTTAAATTCTGTGTACTGTTCTGCTTTTATACCAAAGGCAGCATGCTATGCAGGATCCGAGATCTCCAATGCCAGCTGCTACACCAGAAATAATTCTCATATTAGCGTCATAGTTCTCTTCGCAAATAGAACGTGTTGATTCATCTTGATTATTATTAAAACAACCATGAGTAGCCGCAAGCAGAAGTCCTACAGTGCCTATCATACCTATAATACCGAGAACAAGAGCGCAACATTGACTGCCTTTTAGATTTTTTATCATTCTTTCTCCCACAGCGACTTGTCTCATATTATTTGTTGTGGGCAAAAGATACGTATGAATGGTATTTCCGTCTTGGGTGACTAACATATCTGTTGAAGCCATAAATCAATCCTTTTTTGGGGTCTTTGAGATGATCTGGTTTTTCAAGAGGTC
Organism: uncultured Chlamydiales bacterium; assembly: GCA_963705695.1. Lineage (GTDB taxonomy): Bacteria > Chlamydiota > Chlamydiia > Chlamydiales > JAAKFR01 > CAVPKN01. The sequence continues at coordinate 159,974 of CAVPKN010000020.1, read as the reverse complement.
AATTTCTCTTTGGAGTTCATCCAAACGTTGAAATAATCCCCTTCGAAGATTGCTTTGCTTGGTTTTCAAATCTGCAAGCTCTAACCATAGCATGCCTTCTTGTGTGATTTCTTCTTTCCAGGAATTAATTTGTTCAGCGCTCATGTACCCCCTCCTTACGAAATGCATTTTTTCAATGAAATGCTAGAAGGTATTTTTTTATGAATCAAGCAATTTTCACACAAAAAAAGCACTCTTTGTTTGTGCGTATGCAAAGGGTAATGCCAAATTTCTTAGCACTCTAAGCCAATAGAAATTGCACTCATTCGATCAATCGCGGTGAAAAACAGGCCAATCTTTAAAAAATAAATAATGAGGGTGGTTTTATGTGTGCAGCAACAGCCGCAACTGGAAAATCAGTACGTGGACAGCCAATTGATGATTCTAATGAAAAAAATGAGAGTTCTGTAGTTTTAGAAAATCGGGATTCTTAATGTCACAGTCACCAGGTGGCAAATTTAACCAGAGCTTGATTTCTTAAAGGTAGTAGAAGCAGTCTACCCCCCTATTTCTATTGAAAGCGGTGGAGATACCTCATCTTATCATATGGTGCCACCCGTTATGACCATATTCCATTTTGTCTGAAAAACCACCTATATAATAAATAATTCTTATTAAACTTAATAATAAATAAATATTTAAATAGTATAATAGTTTAAAAAATAAAGGAGATATTATGACTATAGAGGGATTTAGAGAAAGAGTAAGAGCCTATTGTGAAGCCGTTAGTAAACAATTAGGAGCTATGGGGACAAGGATTGTAAGGATGGATGCCAAAGGGGATGTTTTTTCAGAGTACGAATGCGATCAGCTTAAGGGAAGAGAGCGAGCCAAAACAATCGAACTTGCTGGGGTAATCTTTGCGCTCCTTATGACGGCCGTTTTCATCTATGGGGGGAGTACAGCTCCTCATAGTACTTTGATGTGGATTGGAACAGGTGCTCTTGGTTTTTGTGCACTTATTTCCGGAAAAGAGTGGCTACTTCACAAAAAAGCCCAAGAGGAGGAAAGGAAGGAGTTTAAGCAGGGGTATAGGGATCCACAGGCAGCAGCAATACTTGATGGGCCTGATGCTCACTATACGGCACATGATGTAGTTGAGGAAGTGATTGCCACATGCAAGGATTATTTTGAGCGCTTCTTTCCAAAGGAGGAATCCAACATACTAATAGGCCATGGGTGAGCATCCAATTAGCGAATCGTAGTTAATGCTATGAAGATTGCTACTACCCCTAGTGTTTCCCCAAAATCAAGATGTCGGCTTGTTTTTGGGGTTTTTGTTTTCTCATTTCGTGTTCCAGATTCTTAACCAGACACAGTACTACAACAAATATTGAATAACGGTCCTGCCTAGTTTTTTCAAATTTGGTAAAAGCCCAAGAAATCGACCCCAGTTAATTCTTGGATTCTTTGAACAGAAACATATTGTCTGGTGCCGGTAGGAGTATTTGGAACTAGAATGGCGAAAGCGCGCCAGTTAAATCCATAGTCGAAAGTATAGACAACTTTAAATAGATGCGTAGGTACGTGCACTTCACGTGTGCCAATAACTTTATGCGTAATTTCTTTGGGTCCTTTAACGTCTACCGGTGTCGTAAAGACTCCCCCTGTGTAAATGTGAAGGCAAAGATGCTGCTGAGTTAACTGTCTGATCTCCCTTTCAATTGTTTTCCATAAGCCATTGTTGAGGATCGCATCTTGGGGTAAGATATTGGTCAGATAGCCAGCATCATACAGGTGTGCATCCGCATCTCGAGCATCGGCTCTTGGCTTTTCATGACCTAAGGCTAAATTTAAACCATTCTCTTTATAATCGGCGAACGTTGCACGATTAAGCTCAGGAATCATAGGGTCCTGGCGATAATTATTATATTTTTTGCCATCGACGTTTTGCACAAGATTGCCCTCATATAGGAGATGACGAATGATAGAGCATTTCAACACAGGAAAATGGATCACATCGTATCCTTCACGTCTATATACATAAAAAGCTTGTGGAAGAGTGCGTGGCAGTAGTTGCCCTTGAGTCAATGCTTTGCATACTTTTTTGATTGTTTTGCTGAGTTCTAGGGGAAATGCTTCTACCATAAACATCTTTGCATAGTCGCTGGGTGAGCGATGGTTCGAATCTTTGAGAGTACCGTTTGCACCAACTGCCGTTAGAGCCGCACAGGCTTCTAAGTTTAAAGCCCGCGCAGCAAGGTGACATAAGGAAACATCTCCTAGCCGCCTTACTTCGGAACTTATTTTTTTAAACCATTTTGGTTTCTGCTCCCATTTTAACCGCGCAATATCGCCTAATGAAGTTGATTGTTTGATGGACTCTACAATGGACGTTTCAGGCCGTTGTTCAACCAAAATGTAATTAAGAAAATTTGGACTACCATTGAATGGTCTTATGATTAAAAAATGTGCAGTTTGGTTATGAGTAAGGGCCTCATCCAGAAGCTGTTTACCTGTAACTGTCAAACAGCTTGCGCCACAAGATCATGGGCCATGGAAATCACTTTTCTACACGTCCTCCAATCACCTTCAGCTAGAGCAATATGAGCAAGCGTTGCCTTTTCTAAATGTTCACCCTGGATTGCTCCATCATATGAGAAATGCCCAAAATCTTGGTCAGTTAATAGATCTTCTGTAAAACGGGCACGGACATCGACTCTAGGATCGGCTAGAAGATAGTGAAAAGCCTGCTTCATCCATTTCGCCTCTCGATCTTTTCCCTCCTGTTTTAATGCCCTCCAGTAAAGATAAGCAATATGCACACAGGTAGGACTTTGATATCTCCCTTTTCCTGTGATCTCGATCATTTGGAAGGACAAGTTAGGGTCTCCGCGGCATTCTAAAAAGGTTCTAACTGTTTCAGGAACATTCGCCATGAAATCATCATAAAAACCCTTCGAGAGATCTATGAAAAATCTCTCCCATGGTGGGCGTGTGTAAGCATTGATCGGTAGGTTTGGATTGACTTGTCTGGAACGTAAAATCGCACAAATTTGAGGGAGATATCCGGTTTCGAAACATTCATCGAGATCATCCATGTTGTATGAGAAAAAAAGCAAAGAAGCTCCAGGCGCTTTCAAACTCGGCCAATGGTCTACAACAAATTTTTGATCCAAAGAATTCCCGGTATTGCATCTGCCTTTCTTTGGTATGTGACCCATTAAGCCGCCAGTGGAACATTTTTGTTTTTACTAAAATCGTATAGAAATCTCTGCGCTTTTCAAGGGTTGGTAAGACCTATCTCATTAGAAATTTTATAGCAGCAACATCATGTGCGTTTTTTCATGTTACGGGCATGCAAAAGTCTTCATTGGAAGAACAGCTAGAAGAGTTTGCAAAACAGATAGGGGGTTGCTTTTTATCAAGGAGCATAGATTATCCCCAGAAAACGCTGGAGGGATGCCTTCGTAGACCTTACACAGGCAATTTCCAAAATTCCAAGAAATAAAAAAGTTGTGTTTTTTTTTGAGGAACTGCCTTGGATGGCCATTCGAGTCAATTTGTTATAAGCATATTGACCAAATTCGTTATGCCTTAAAGTTAGATCCAGGTTCAACTGCGGCGACTTGGCGTTATAAACCCCGATACAAGACAGATCAGGAAGGGGCCAGATTGATTTGCTTTTTGATCGACCCGATGGAGCAATTATCATTTGTGAAATCAAATGCTCAGACAACACTTTTGCTGCAGCAAGGTATATCTTCCAGTGCAGAGATGTCATGCTAATCTTGATTCCATCCTTCTCAAGCCTAGTTGTAAATTGACCGCTAGTAAACTGGACGCCTTTTCTATTGGCTTAGGAGCTCCAGGATTTTTAGATTTCCGATTAATGTCGCATCATTTACTCTAGATCAAACTTACTAAAAACCAGAGAGTTTTATGGCCCATGGTGCAACATTACAACGTCAATCAGCCTTGGAATGGCTAAGCAACGAACAAACATTGACTTTGCTATTTTCAACCACACAAGCCGGAACGGGTTTAGCATTATATTTTGCTGGAAGAACCACCAGTGGAGCTACCCTGCTATTGTCCGGACTATCTGGTGGACTCTATTCCTACGGTACAGAAGAAAGCAAATTTCGCCGCGTGGATTGGCTAAAAGCCTCATTTTGCGGTGCCTTGTCTAATTTAATTACAGATGGCATGAAGGGATATGTTCAAAGAGCCAACAGTATGGGAAAATTATGTGGGCAGGTTTGCAGCTTCACCTTGGGAATACTTTTGCGCAAGCTATCTCTCATAACCGCCTGCCTAGCTGGAATGACGTGTTTAAATCTTTCAAAGCGGGGGCCGCAGGCAGTTTAGTCAGTATGTTTACGGGCGGTGTATTAAATAAATTCATCGAGGCAAAAGGAAGTGCAGCAATTGATGTATGCAAAAAAGTATTTCGTGAAAGCGTCAAAGGTGGCTTAAGTACTGCCGCTTCCAAGGCTGTGCTCAATTACGAAGAAGGAAAAAAGGCAGACAAAGATCTACTTGAAAACGTTTTGTTCACAGCCTTAGTGAACGGCACTCTCACTGCGGCTGATTTTTACAATATGCTTAATAACCCTGAAAGCGACATGAACAAAATACTACAAGAAATCACCCGAGCTAAAAAGTTGACTGAAAATATGGATTGGTTCTCCAAAAAATTTTCATATTTTGAGTATGAGGGAATGATAAAAAATTCCAAAGGGTACAAATCCATTCAAATTAGGATTGATTGTTATCGTAATGATCCCCAGATCATGAATACCCTTGGTATTAGTGGACCATCTGGAACCGGAGAACATCATTCTTTAGCAGAATGGGAAAGGGCCTTTCAGATTTTGAGAGAACAGCAATCACGGTGGTCACAAACAGTCGCTTTGGAAATCATGTTTAGCTGGTACAATCGAAGTCCTGCGGTTGCTCCCTCAATTGTTGACCTAGAAAGGGAAAAGCTTAGAAATCTTTTTAAAAGCAGCGAGATCACTCGTGATAACTTCTTTGATTGCAGCTATCGCGATTTGATAGACCATGTAGTCCTAGTTCATGCATTGCCACTCGATCCTATTTACAATATCTTGCCAGAAGAAAAGCAGATGGAAATGATCGCGCTCTCACTTGAGGACAGAATCGTTTATTGTCTGAAACATGCGATTACTCCTGAAGGCATCTTCGGCTTTCACCTAGACTTTAAAAATCGGGAATTTTCAGGAAATCTTGTCAGAAGACCTCATGTGCATTGGTTTTGGAATCAACTGGTGCAAGCTAATGCAGGTGGAAATTGGGAGGAAAGCAATATAGCTATTTTAGAACCTTTATCTACCTTAGAAGAAAGTATTAATCAAAAACCTTTTGGTTTGGCGGCTTATGATACCTTTTGCTTCGGACCTCATCAGCTATCGGAAAAGGCTCGTATCTTGGTGCCGGAAACAATAATTGAAAAGGCGAAGAAAGCTTTCCCCAAATATAAGGATCAATTCATTGGATATAAACCAGAAAAAGTTTTGAGAATGGGTGTAATGGAGGCTTTAAAATCAAATTTCCCAAAGACATGGCATGTATGTGATGAAAAAGGGGAACTTCTGGGTGAAAAGCCTGAAACGACCACAAATGGCTTTAGGTCCTGTACTTATCTAAAACGTGACGATGGTAAGATTATACTATTATTTAAAAATAGCGGAAAAGAAAAAGCGGATCAATCGTCAACAGCTGTTCAAGATATGTTAAAGTTGGGCAAGTTTGTGGGATTGCATAATAATAGCGTCACTTACGCAGTGGATGAACTAAATAAGCATCCCTATTTTAACACCTTGTCTGAATTCAAGCTGAATCCCAAAAGCATCTGCGGCAATCCACTTTTTGCTGGCAGTATTCCACCGGAAAAATTAGGCAATATGGGCGCTTTGTCTGCTTTAGAGCTATATCAGGGTCTATTGGACTATGATCCTGCAACGGGTGTACAGGCTGTAGCCGATTATTACATCAATGAGCTATGCACGCTGATTTTGCAGCCTCATATATAAAAGCGATTCACAAAAAGAATTGGACCTATCTCCCTTAGATTTAAAAATAGTATTTGATTCATCACGTGCTTATTTGGTCAAGTTATTAGATCAAATGGGGCGTTGTTTAAAAGAGAATAAACCACAAGAAGCGCTTGAGAGTTTCAAACTTTATACTGAACAATTAATGAAGGACTATCAAAACCGCATTAAAGCGAAAAAAATGGCACTTGAAGCGCTAAATGCAGATGGGTCTGAAATATCGAGTCAAGAATCACATTCACTGGAAACAGTAGCCATAGAAGAATGGAAAAAAATTGATATGCCCGACGTCCTTGAATTTGATTTGGGAAAACATTGGCCTTTTCCAGATCATTTAAAAGCCTATGTCGACAAAGTTATGGCGATTTTGCCCTCCGACAGCGATGCTCTAAAGCTTACTTATCGACAACTGATGCCTCTCAAAACCCAGGAGAAAAATACTCAGTATCGACGCATTGTTATCAGGGATATGATCCGCTGGATTTTACAAGAAAGAATTTTTCAACCTCTGAGTCGAAGTAATCTTGATGATGATATCCGTAGAACAGTAGAAATAAAGGTATAATTCGAAACGCGAACTTAGCCTAATATTTTGCTATACACTTTCAGGTGGCAAGGAAAAAATTGGCAAGATGATCTACATTCAACATTTATTAGCTGTTAAATATTAATTTCTTTTTCCAGTTCTGCTTCAATCTTTTCTACGCTGGGCAGACGGGTTTCTAGATCTTTGGGGAGATTTTTGACAATCTGGGTCTCATAGCTGCTGACACTAATGGGGCTAGAACATCGCCGCAGGGCATACTCCACTTTTACTTTATTTTTCTTCCGACAGAGCAGAATACCAATAGAGGGGCCATCTTGCGGATGGCGTAAAAGATCGTCAACGGCGGAGAGATAAAAATTCATTTGCCCTGTATCTTTTGGGTCAAATGCTGTGGCTTTGAGTTCAATGACAAAATAACAACATAATGTGAGATGATAGAATAAAAGATCTATGGAATGGGTTTCTCCTTCTATCTCAATGGGGTATTGGCGACCTACAAAGGCAAATCCCTCACCAAGCTCTAATAAAAAAGTTTGCAAGTGATCCATCAACCCTTGTTCTAGCTCACGCTCCCGGTATCGCTCATCCAAAGCTAAAAATGAAAAATTATAGGGGTCTTTCAGAGTTTGTTCTGCGAGGTCAGATTGAGGACTGGGGAGAGTTGCTTTGAAATTGTTCAGGGCTTTTCCTTGGCGCTTGTAGAGGTTGGACTCAATCCAGCTCTCAAGCATACTCCTACTCCATCCATTCTCAATAGTTTTCTGGATATACCACAGTCGTTGTTCAAGGCCCTCTACCTTATCTAAGATCAACATGTTGTGACCCCAGGGAATTTGCGCAGCAGCTGCTGCGTGATTTTCTTCGAGGTAGGCGCTGGAAAATGTTCTCATATATTGTAAATTGCGGGCAGAAAAGCCACTGACACCGGGGAAGGCCTCTTTAAGGTCTCTGGCCAGGCGCTCAAAAATTTTGGCACCCCATCCTTTTTTTGAACCTTCTCAGCAAGAGTTTTTCCAGTGCGCCAATAGAGAAGGATTAATTCATGTGTTACCGAGAGGCCCGAAGCTGAGACTGCCTAATATCTGCCTTGAGTTGCTCAAAAAATTGTAAGTAATTTTTGGAGCCAACAACTGGTTTAGCGGATTTCTTAATTGAGGTTTTGGGTGAGGGCATAGGGAAAAACCGTAGGGGAGTGGTCCGTTTCTCGCAAGCTGTTGTTAATGCTAGACCCTCTGGTGGCCCGCTGTTTGTGCTACAAGTGAGGGATCGGCAGTCAATGGCAGTTGTCTTAAAGCGCTATTTTGCTATAAGCACGTGCTGTAATTCATAGCTATGTGCTGTGGTTGCTAGTATGATCTCGGAATCATAATCCGTTGTACTTCTACATATTTGTGCTCGAGATTTATAAGGAAAGGCCGTAACCAATTTTAAACAAACGCTTGGCGGTACAAATGACGCTCTGTGCGTGAAAATCAAAATCAGCTTAGGGAATGAGCCGCAACAATTTGGAATATTACTGGCTTGCTAAAAGTACCACATCGCGTTACCAGGAAGAAGCCGAGTTGCTTCGTTGTTATATCTCAATGCAACTTGGCGGATAGTTTCATTATTATAAGATTCTTTAAAAGATTCCCCTAGGTTAATCTTCTTTTCAAGTAGTAAACGTACGAGCTCTATATCATTTGCCTTACAAGCTGCGAGAAAAACAACCGATCCGATCGATTCAGGCCTTTGATAACTTGGTTGTAAATTGTAATTAAGATTTAGTCCATTTTCAATGAGTAGTCGAGCTAGTTTTAGAAAGTGGTCGCAGTGTTGAGCTCGGTTCAAGGCACGAGGAGCGGAAAACCATCCATCCGCATCACTTAGAGCATGGCCTTTTTTAAGTAACAGATTTATCAGCATGAAATCACCTCTTGCGCAAGCTGCATTCAAAACAATATCTCCGACTGAGCTGTCATGGCTTACCCGATCCTTGACACCAACACCATTTTCAACAAGCATCTGAGCTACTTTGAGGTGACCCTTTCCCAAAGCCAATTCTACCGCATAAATTCCTACTGACTTGCAGTAATACTTATCACTACCTTGATGGCCAGCGGCACCCAGATTTACTCCGTTAGGTCGGTTCATTGTCGAGATGAAAAATTCGAGCAATTCGATATCTCCATTTGTTGCAACAATTTCAAGAGGAATACAAGGGGTGGCTGCATCGCTATAAACCCTGTTAGGCCTAGGACCTTGCTTTGACATCATTGGAACCCCCTCTGTGACAAGAATTTTAACGATCTCTCGATCGGTATTCTGGGTCGCGGTAATAAGAGCTCCCCTTGCATCTTCTCCATCCACAGGGGCACCATTTCGGATCAGGAGAGAAAGAATTTCACTATTTTTCTTTTCGCAAGCCATCACAAGAGGAGTTCTACCCATCCCATCCTTTTCATTGAGGAGGACCTCTTGCGAAAGTAGATATGTGATAGCTTCGACATTTCCTTCATCAATTGCCCGGATCAGAGCTTTTCCTCTTCCTGCGGCATTGAGCGCTTGAGTAACAAAGGAAGGTAAAGTGGATTGGCTCAAAGTCTGGGTAAGATCTGTCATACTAGGGAACTGAGAGGATGCGTTAATGGGAATAGGAGAGCTGTGGGCTTGTGAGAGTCTTTGGGAAATCACAGAAGTAACAGCTGAGGTGAAATCATGAATAGCCGGGGTGGGTTGAACGACGCCGATGTTGGGAGGGATGGAAGAAGGGTGTGTCTTTGTTTGCTGCAGTTTTTGCTGAACATAGTTGCGAACTTTTCCAGCTTCATCAAAAAGTTTAAGGGACCAGTTGTAGAATTCTTGATCCAAAGATGTCAAAGGGTCATGAAGGTTGAGAGCCGCTAATTGCTGACATTTTTGATCGAGAAGTTGATTGAGAGCAGGGTCGCTTTGAATTGCCGGCCTATCCAGCAGCAGAAGGAGATGATCGACAAGATGGTTGATGGTAGCTGCGGTAGGAGTAGTGAGAAAATCAGGTTGCAGTTGGATCCAGAAGCTAGGGAGGGCTTGAGATTTTTGAAACACGACGATTTCATCCCAGGCAGGAGTTTGTGAAGCCGTACAGGGATAGTAGATCGTGCAATTAGGATCGGAAGGATTTACGGAGATGACGGGAATATAGTGAGCGTTGTAATTCTGGTAAGCGCCAAGGCCTTCGAGTTTTTGCATATCGGAGGGTTTGTGGGGAGGGGAGCAGAGTTGATCGGCAACGACAGGATAAGGCTCACGAAGTGATACCCACGCAAGGAGAAGACTACCATCGCTGTAGATGCTAGCAGCGTATTTGGCGCTAGTAGTAAAATAGATGCCGCTACCAAAATAGCCAATGTCGGTATTTTGGGTGGTGTTTTGAGTAGCCCCGTGGATGATTTCATGTTTTCCAAAGGTAGTGAGTCCTGTGGTGCAGATAGAGGCAGAAGAGGAGACTTTTGTGCCGTGCCAGAGGGGAAGAACCTTGGTGTGAGTATAGACGTCTTTTCGTTGATTAGGCCATTGGATGGAAAAAGGGTTGTAGGGTGGTGTCAGAGTAGTCCATCTTTGTATCACTTTTTGACGTAATTCGGAAGGAGAACTCCTGCGTCCATTTGGAGCGAAGTGCGTCGATTGTGCCTCTTGTTCTTGGGTGACAATCGAGGCTTGGAACTGGTTGACAAGAGCACTATTGTGGACACAATGGATCGTGGCAATAGAGTATTTATCTGGTTTATAGAGTTGGAAAAGGCGGTGAATCAGGTTCCACTCCAGATCTTGAGAGGTAACAAGGCATGTCCGATAAGCGAGGTTGGAGAGGGTAGGAAGGCGTTGATAGAGGGACGGGCTAAGATGCCAAGGGGTTTGCAAAGCGGTGGGGTTTACGCTACTCATACCAGAGTCTCCTTAGGTTAAATCTTGTCTTTGTCCTGTAATTCAAGGGGTAGCTGACGAAACCGTACCAGTGCTTGGGAACAATTTTTTTGCTCAAAAAAAGACAATGCCCGCTGCTGGATCTCTTCGTTGCATTTATTTGCACCCATGATAGCCATAGAGATTTTCTTAACAGATTGAAGGAAAGCGTAGCTAAAACATTAAAATTTATCCAAAGATTTTTGGAGATGCCTGTAATGGTCGATGGCTAGATCAAGATAAAATACACTGTTCTTCTTTACATCCTGCAGGAAAATGCGCCTTCAGCCAATTAGCAACTTCGGTTTGATTTTGTCGTATCGCTATGTGGAATGGAGTTTCTGCGTGCCATTTGACAAGAGGCAGTTGATGGTCTTGGGAGCAGAGCCACTGCACCATTGCCACCTGACCATTGTAAGCAGCAGAATGAAGAGGAGTCCCGCCTTCCTTATCAAACTTGCCGATGAGAGAAGGATCTTGACAGCAGAGCCACTGAGCCATTGCCACCTGACCCGTTAAAGCAGCATAATGAAGAGGAGTCCTGCCATCCTTATCAAACTTACCGATGAGAGAAGGATCCTGAGAGCAGAGCCACCGAGCCATTGCCACCTGACCGTTTTGAGCAGCAGAATGAAGAGGAGTCCTGCCAGTCTTTTCAAACTTACCGATGAGAGAAGGATCTTGGGAGCAGAGCCACTGAGCCATTGCCACCTGACCGTTTTGAGCAGCAGAATGAAGAGGAGTCCTGCCAGTCTTTTCAAACTTACCGATGAGAGAAGGATCTTGGGAGCAGAGCCACTGAGCCATTGCCACCTGACCGTTTTGAGCAGCAGAATGAAGAGGAGTCCTGCCTTCCTTATCAAACTTGCCGATGAGAGAAGGATCTTGAGAGCAGAGCCACTGAGCCATTGCCACCTGACCTCTGTAAGCAGCAGAATGAAGAGGAGTCATGCCAGTCTTTTCAAACTTACCGATGAGAGAAGGATCCTGAGAGCAGAGCCACCGAGCCATTGCCACCTGACCTCTGTAAGCAGCAGAATGAAGAGGAGTCATGCCAGTCTTTTCAAACTTACCGATGAGAGAAGGATCTTGGGAGCAGAGCCACTGAGCCATTGCCACCTGACCGTTTTGAGCAGCAGAATGAAGAGGAGTCATGCCAGTCTTGTGAAACTTGTTGATGAGGGAAGAATTTTTTTGATACAACCATTTAGCTAAGTCTAAGTTTCCAGTAAAACATACAATCGAGAATGGAGTTAGATCATATATCCCCATCTCTAGAGTAAGACTTGGGTATTTTGTGTATAGGTATTTGAAAGCGTGAGTTTGCTGGTAAAACATGAGATCCTTGCCTAACTCTTTCACCTCAGAAAGATGTTGAGCCAAGTAGGTATCAAAAGTAGGGAGATTCTTTATATCTCCTGGGCACTGGTTTAAGCACTGGAAGCCAAGACGGAGACTTTCCTTGGATAATAGATTATTTAGAGGAAGCTCATAGAGAGTGTCAAAGAAGAAAAATATCTTATTGGGATCAAGCTCATAGAGAATACCGCATAAAAAGGCCAGTGTCTTGTGGTACTTAGCATGATCCCGGGATTTTAGAATAAACTCTTTTTGCTGCTCTGTAGACTGACTGGCTACTGTATGGGCAACGAGATACTCCTGAAAGCTTAAATGAAGAAAAGTATATTCGGCACCTTCAGATAATTCTTTGAGTAGTCCTGTTGCTAAGAGTTCTTGTTTTTTGTAAGACGTTCCTTGCAAAGTTTGTTCAATGACCTGTTTAGTGAGAATCAGTTGATCAGTTGAAAGTCCTTGATGGGCAATTTGCCCAAGAAGTAGCAACATCTCTTGCAGGTTAGAGAGCGTGTGTTTCTTTGTATTCCAGGCAATGAGCTGTTCTATGATCTGCTTGTAGAGTCCAGTTAAGTGAGAGGCAAACCCTTCGTTTTTTTGCTTCCAAAGAGAACAGAGGATCTGGAGTTGTATAGGCACATGAGCGAGATCTAAGAGGTTTTTGTCTGCTCGAATTGCCTTTAAAAAGGGATTAGGGTCTTTTTTTATCTTGTCTAAGGAGAAGAAAAGCTGAGCATATTCCTCAATTTGGGCATCTGAAAATCCCAGGTTTTCAACTCTTAGATCAAAATTGAGAGCATCGGCTGCTTCAGGGCGAGACGTTAAGAGGATGCCCTGTCCTTTTTTCCTGGAGGAGTCTATCGATGATCTTTTTGAGATGGGGAACGGCTTCATCATAGCCATCGAGTATGATCAAGCTTTTCTGATTCTTCCTGATCAGATTGACAATCTGTTCGATTCCTAAGTCTTCTTTAAAAATCAAGTGAGAAAGGGCTGTGGCAAGGAATAGAGTGAGATCGTCCAGGGGAAGTTTTTTTGAGTTCAATTCTCTTAAGGGGAGCCAGTAAACAACTTCAAATCGATCATTCCAAAGTCTGCCTGATGCCCAGTCATGGGCAATCTTTTGACAGAGTGTGCTTTTGCCAGTACCTGCTTGCCCAATAAGCAAGATTTTCTCAGGCTTATTTGGATCGAAAAGTTCTTCCACCTTCAAAGTGCGCGCTCCAGAAGAAAACCAGCTTTCCGTGGAATCTGTTTCTGCTTCTTCTTTAACGATACGCAAGTGGGTAAACAGCTCTCGAATGGGAAAGGTTTCCTCGGTCATAGGGAGAGGAAGTTCCCCCCACTTATCGATATAGTGGACACGGATAAGCTGATCGGGATGGAGCTCTTTAAATTGTTTTAAATCATCTCCATACATCTTGAGCTGTAATTTTATCCACGTTTCCATATCAGATTGGAAGCGCTGGGCTATTTCCTCGGGGATACATTCTGTTTCACTTCGATAAAAAGCTCCTTCACGGTACAAGAGGAAATGGAGCACCTCTTTAGATTGCAGATACCGGCTAGAATTAAAGAGTGTGACTAAAAACTCCTCCTGTTGAGAAGGAGTCAGAGCTGTCCAAACGATCACTGTTTCTCTGTTATAATTGGATGTTTGAAGGTTGCGCAGATCTTTTAAACGATAATCGGGATGGCCGAGCTGCTCTTTTGTATTGATCACCCAATTGATCGAGACTTCTTCTTGTTTAGGATCGCGGACGCATTTAAAGGACTCTCCTGGATCTATTTTAACGGCTTCAGCATATTCCATTCCCTGGGCATCTTTTTTCCAAATAAAGCCGGCATTTCCTCCCGATCCTCCCAAAACATCTGTATCAGCAAGGCACCTGCCGACAGCCAGTAAGCTCATGATACCCTTTAAAGGAACCGACTTACCTTCTGGAGTCTGGAGTGTTTCAGGAGGGCGATGATGGCGTTTGATATACTCCATGAAGCTAATCTCCTCGCTCCCATCTTTTGCTTTGGCTTTTTCAAAATCTTGGTATCCCTCTACATAACGAGACATGATTCTTAAAGAGTCGTGAATCCCTTGAGAAACCCATGAGATAGCAAGACCGTGGGTAGTAGTGAACTGATCCATGAGGGGCTGTTGCGATAAGCGAGTTTTGGGGACAAAGAAAAGTCCCCTTCCCAGTTCTTGATAGAGATCGTAGGCAAGCTTTTCACGGATTGTATCGAGGTTGATCTCTTTCCGAGTACGTCTTCGATTAGTGAGGGGATCATTGTGCAAAAAGCCTGTAGGCATACCTACTTTGCCAATCCATTGGTGCTGGGACTTTTCAAAAATTGTTCCCAAGGCAGAACCTCTTATTTTTTTTGCTACAGCAACAAAATGAAGAGGCCGATCGTTTTTCCCTGTATAGATGCGAAAAATCTGCTTTTGGTGAGTTTTAATTCCCAGAACTGTGATCGGTTCTAGATTTAAGAAATAATGTCTGCGTTCGATGCGCGTACTCATTGGTTAATCACGTAAGTTATTTGTGCCTACCGTTTGGCCATCTGAATCAATTGCAGCTGTTTCTGCTACAGCAATCACGTTGCCCTTTCTGCTCACCCTTGAGAAGCCAATAGGTCTCTCCATAGGTGAGCCAGACGATATGTTTTTCCTCCCCATCTTACGGTTTTTGGAAGCAAAAAAGCGAGGACAGAAGGTTGTGATGCGGAACTCGGGCTATATAATCAACCTCAGTTCGATTTTGAAGTAATTTTGACAGAGTCAGTTGTGTTATGAATTAATTGAAAAAAGAGCCTCAAATCCGTTAGAGTTGTTGCTGCTAAGTAACATCATCAACGAAAAGAGGCTCAAAATGCGTATCGATTTGGTCAAACTGTTTTGTAATATACATGATTTCTGGATGAATTTCGAGCATCAATGGAATCAAATGCTGCTCACTCAAGGAAAACGATCCCCTAGAGCTTGCCCCGTCTCTCGTTACACGTAGCCACATATTCGTGAATTGGTAATCAAACACACCAAAGACAACCCTGAATTATCAAATACAATCAGGACTGTTTCACTCAAAGCTATCCGATCTCTTCAGGGAGATCTCTATAGCAGAATTGAAGCAGCGCAAAAACTGGAGGAACTTGAGAAAGCGCTTACCAAAGTCTTGTCCTCCATATCTTTTTTTCGTGAATCTTTTTATAAGACGCTGCCAGAATCGGAGATAACTCAGCGGGCGGCAGACCCTAGTCGACTCTGTCTCAAAAAAGTTGAACGAGTTAATTGGCAGCAGTTTTTATTTCGATGCCAAAAATGGGATTCTTAGAACAACAGAGATTGAAGGGGAACTCAAAGAGGTTTTGCAGGCGTGGGCCACAACAGATCGCAAGCGAAGGGATGCTGAGCAAAATACAATCAGCCAGCGTGAGCTTCTGCAGCAGCAGGTAGATTTGGAAAAAGAGAATAGATCAGGACTTGTACATTGCACAGGAATAGGCCAAGGCTCAGCAACACCAGGAAGAAGCGAAAATGAAAGAACTGAAAGCAATTAAAGATAAAATATATTAGTAAGTTATATGCCTGATAGATACAGATATCAAAACAAACATGCGTGTACATATATTCAGAGAATATAAACCAAGTCCTGTCGAAGAATCTGCCCATGGAAAAGAATACAGGAGGCCTTAGAAGAGAGAGAGTTTGTGGGTGATAGTTGACTATGTCTGGTTTGGAGATCTACGAGATGCCCAAACAGTCATGGCTCGATTGCCTCAATTTATGTTTTGGGGGATGATGTAGATAAAGCATTTGTCCTAATTAAAACCATGCCCTATTCGAGCTTTATTAGCTCAAAGCTATCAGAAATTTTTGATATATACATCGAACAAATCTTTGACAAATACTGTCATTCCCCCCTAAATCTCCCCCATGACCTTTTTCTTCAAATCCCATAATGCCCTAAATTTAGACGCTTGTTAAATAAACCTTTTAAAAAAAGGGCTTTTGTTTTACCTGTAGATCAATAATTGCAATTGGAGGAACCAATGGATAAGGTACAAGTCGAGCAGTCGAGCTATCAGATGCCACCGCAGGAGGGATTTACCATCGCGCACTTTCTCACAGTGGCCGACATTAAGCGATCTGCTGAATTCTACGAAAAGGTCTTCGGAGGAAAAATTGTGAGCAGAGGCGACGAGAAAGGCGCACCGGCGTACGTCAAAATTGCAAACACTTGGCTCATTATCAACATTGGGGGTGATCCAACACCTGACAAACCGACCGTAAAACTCTGCCCCCCTCCCGATCCCGATGAGTTAAGCAGCTTCATGAATGTCCGCGTAGCAGACATTCAAGCATGCTACAAGCTCTGGCGGAGTCGGGGAGCGACGTTTCTAACCGAACCCAAGGAGAAGTATGGCGAGACGCGATGCTACATCCGTGATCCTGACGGTTATATCATAGAAGTCGGGCAAAGCAAGCCTGGGTTCACGTATGGCTAAAGAAAAAGTTGCAGAGATAACGAATCTGAGCATCGTTAATATCAGAGGTTAGTGGAATGCATACGCCGCATCATTTTGCGCAAGAGGTCCGGCGACTCTCACGTGCGAGCTTGCCAATTGATACGGCGGAGCTGGCCCAATATCTTATCGGGAAGACCATCGTCCGCAAGATGGGGCGAAATAGGATAAGTGGTCGCATTGTTGAAACGGAGGCTTACCCTCCCGGCGATTCGAGCGGGCATGCTTTCCGCGGACATACGACAAGCAATCACTCCCTGTTCTTGGGTGTGGGGTTCGCTTACGTTTACTTCATTTATGGAACGTCCTATATGCTCAACGTGACGGCGGAACAACCCGGGATCGGTGCCGGAGTACTGTTGCGAGCTTTGGAACCGCTCGAGGGAATCGAACTCATACAACTACGCCGTAAAAACTTCAAACTGACTGACTTAACGAGGGGACCTGGGCGGCTGGCAGCTGCATTGCAGATCGACAAGCACCTGGATGGAGTTGATCTGTGTGCTGATGGACCGCTTTGGCTTGGCACTCCGGTTCAAAAGACTGGGCAGATTGGCACCAGTGTGCGCATCGGCATCACCCGCGAGGCTGGCCGGTTGCTACGCTTTTTTGAGATGGGAAACCCCTTCGTTTCCGGTCCAAAAGGCATGATAAATAGTCGTCCTAGGTAAATCACATTATGTCTATTCTTTTGCGAGTCCCCCCAGCAATTATTGGTTCAATTTCCCAATTTAGACCGGTTCTGACTCAAAATTATTGCAGGCAGCGCGGTAGTATTATGGACACCAGGGACCTGCAAGAGCTAAACAGCCGACTGTGCATGCAGGCATAAGAACTGGGGTTGCAAGAGACATGCATGCAGCTACGCATACCCCATAACTTAAAGGTCCGGCATTAACACAAGCAAGATTAGATGAGACTATCAAAGCAATTGTTGGAATGGCTACTTTGTTTAAATTTCTTGGTAATGCAAGCATTTTTCTGTAAATTTCAATTTCCCTCTTTTCTTTCTCATAATCAGCTTGTTAACATCTCTTGTTTGAGCAGCATATTCATATCCAAGTATTGCTTACCTGTTATCCACTCTTCGTGAATTTCAATAATCACTCCCGTCACTAAACGCAGGGCCGATTCTTTATTCGGAAATAGCACCGCTACCCGTGTCCGTCTTTTTATTTCCTTATTCACTCTCTCAATACCATTTGAGGTCCTGATTTTCTTCCAATGCTCTTTTGGAAATTGGTACACCGTCAATCCCTCATCTATATTCTCTTCAAGCCATTTGGCAAATTCAGGCGCCTTCTTTCGATAACTCTCTATTGCCTACGTTTCATCTCAAGAGCCATTTCAATGGTTGGGCTATTGAAAATTTCTCGCACCACGTCTGCTATCTCTTTTCTCATTGACTTCTTAGGGGCATAGCTCTGGGCATTCTGGGCAAGGTGAAATTGACATCTTTGCCAAGGCACCGAAGGAAATACCGTTTTCCTCGCATTTTGTAGTCCAGCGTGGTCATCGCTAACGATCAACTGTAGCCCACTCATACCTCGGGACTGAAGGTTCTTAAAAAAATCCCGCCAATGCACTTCGGCTTCAGACAGGCTAGCTGAGGCTCCTACTATCTCTCGTTTCCCTTCAGAATTAACCCCATACCCTAATAGCACTGCCATATCTATCACTGATCCGCTATGCCTTATTTTCAGATAGATCGCATCGATGATTAAGTAACATATCTCCCCCAAGGGACGGTTGCGGAATTGCTCAAATTGCTCATCTAGTTCTTGTGTAAGCAATGAAACCTGCGTTGAGCTCACTTCATAGCCACATAGTTTCTCAGTGATATCTTGAACTCTTCGGGTTGATACCCCCTCCAAATACATCTGGGCAATAGCTAGCTTTAAAGCCTTTTCTGATCGGGATCCTTTCTCCAAGCTTTGAGGATAGAAACACAATCCACGTACTTGGAGTATCCTCAGATCTAGCGACCCCATCCTGGTGTGTAACTCTTTGGGTTTATAGCCATTTGCATATCCTTTCCTCTCCTCGCTTCTTTCATGTGCGGCTGCTCCTAAAAATTGCTCCCTCTCTATCTTCATCGCGGCATTCATTAATAGCACTGGTTTCAATCCTTCTGTGCCATGACCAATTAATCCTTTCACAATTTCCTCTATCAGGCTATCTTTTAGCTGGTCTGAAATCATATAAATACTCTCCTTTCATTTTGAAGCTTTGAAAAGAGAAATTTGATATCAGACCGCTTTCTTTTCCAGTATTTTGAGCTTAGGAATAGTCGCCAATCTGAAATTACAGAAACAATTTTACACTACCACTTTTATGTTACAGATCCAAAGCAGCGCTATATCAGCAAGGCGTCGGTCAAGGATCGACTTGTTCATCAAGTGGTTTATACCATATTGACAGAGGTATTCGACAAAACATTCATCTTTCACTCACTTTCAAGTCGCTTGGGTAAGGGCACGCACGTTGGTATCAACCAGCTGAGAAAAATGATAAGGAAGATCGGCGCCAATGGGAACCGGAGCTGTTATGGATTAAAAATGGATGTGAAGCGTTTTTTTGATACCGTTGACCACAAAATTCTTAAAACGTTGATTAGAAGAGATATTCAAGATCAAAAGTTTTTACATATCGTCGATGTGATTATTGATAGTTTTGAGATCCGTAGCGGTTCTGCTGTCGGTATCCCTCTTGGAAATGTGACCTCACAACTTTTCGCGAATATCTATCTTCACGAGCTGGACGACCTCATCAAACAAACCCTCCGTGAACCTTATTATCTCAGGTATTGCGACGACTTTGTCATTCTATCCCAAGATGAAGACCATCTAAAAGCCTTAATCCCAGAAATTCAGAATTTTTTGATGGGGCGTTTGCATTTGGAACTCCATCCCAAAAAGGTGACTATCAAAAAACTGACACAGGGGATTGATTTTGTAGGATATGTTCTCTTCCCTCATCATACCCTTGTACGTACACGGACAAAACAGAGGATGAAAAAAAGACTTTTCGATGCTTACGGAAATTTTTTAGATGGTGAGATTAACAGTATACAGATGGATCAAAGGCTGCAGTCTTATCTAGGAATTCTCTCTCACGCAAATCAGTATGACCTATCTCAAGCTATCAAAAATGCTTATTGGGTAAGGGGCAAATAAGCCAAATGTCCAAAAACCAAGAAACAAAATCCAACGCAAGTACCAAAGTACCAATTGCCAATGGCCTAGAACTTCCGGAGGGCAGCGACGCCATAGCCGTCGTGGCCGAAGTGGTAGTGGATGAGGAAGACGGCGAGGCCATCGGAGCCGAAACCCCCAGCAACGACAGGATACTGGCCTTTAACAGTCTGTGCGCACCGTGTGTACGTTATGGGCTCACGACCATACAGGTAAACACCTGAAGCCACAAACTCCATTAACATACAAACAGCAGCATCTATGGCATCTGGAACAATATAGCCTTGATCAGCGTATTGCTTTACTAATTCTTTCTGATCGTTATAAGTTTTATTTCTACTGCCAGGCAATACGTCTCTCGTCATCAATACCCAATGAGATTGCCCAACTTTTGCGCTGCCATGCTCATCTTTAGCCCCACTTCCTTCGTACCAACGATATTTTGTTTTATTACCTTTTTGAGGATTTTGTATGAGCTGCTCCAGTCGATCGAGGGTTAGATCTTCTCCATTGACAGTTGCCGGAACTAAAACAAGCATATGAGTATCTTTAACCTTGGTACCTTCATCTCCAGAGAATGGGCATGGGCTATTTAGAATCTCATCTATATTATCAGGAAGAGGAGGCTCATCCCCTACATCTCCGAAATAGGTTTCCCACTGTGCTTTCCCAAAGCGTTGCACATCTCGGATGGTTCCTGTGCTTGTGCTGTTAATAAATTCGACCTGACGAACACCACTTGTGCCACGAGTACGCTGATCTTGGTTTGATGTGGAATGAGCGCTTCGATGGTCAGATGAAATTTCTGTTTTTCGATTTTTCACAGTTCCGACAATGCCAACAATCAAGAGGATTACACCACCTCCACCACCCACGGCCATCATGATAATCGCATCAATTTGGGCTAGATTGCTAAGCGCCCCTACATGGAAATAGCCAGCTACTCCAGCTCCACCTACAGCTAATCCGCCAATACCTACAATGATGGCAATGATAAATCCATAAGTTTTCAATTTAGAGGGAGGAGAGTTATGTGTAGACTCGTCAGGACGATAGACGTTGCCCGTTCTTAACTCTGAAGAAGCTGAACTATCCATGAAAAATACCTAGTTTTTGCAAAAATTATACCTAACAATGAATTAAGTATACAGATCGAACATAAATATCTGATTAAGATAAATTTATATTTTGATAAACAGGCTATACTTACCCCATGCCAGAGGAGTGCAACGTTGCACATTTGTTGATTGACATGTGGAATTTAGGTTCTTTATAAGAAGAAGAGAGGTGTCTTATGAAAACTATAGTTTGTTGCTCTTTCAAAGGGGGCTTCAAGTGCTATCCACCTAGGAGCATGCCTAGCAAAATTCCATAGTAAAAAAATTCTTTTAATTGATTTTGATTCCCAAGCCAACCTGAGTACAGGAATAGGGTTTGGAAGAGATTGCTTAGACGCCATGCCCCAGGTGCTCAGAGGTGAAAAGTCGATGGCAGAGGTCATTCAGCCTACCTGTATAGAGGGTTTATACACGGCTCCAGCAAATATTTTTTTAGACGGAATAGAAGCAACCCATCCTTTGACAAGCGACCTGTATAGTCACGAAAGATTGCATAAATCCCTTAAAGGCTTGGACTATGATTTTTGCTTTATCGATACACCACCTAGCCTGGGGTGGCTAACTCAGTCGGCTTTTTATGCATCACATCAATCGATCATCTGTGTCACTCCAGAACCCTACTCTCTTCTTGGGTTGCAACGCTTAAAAGATTACCACATTGCCATCAAAGAAAATCACGATATAGAAGCTCTTGGAGTATTAGTGACCTTTTGGGACACTAGGGGTGCAGCAAACGAAGCCTACCTGGATTCCATCGAGTCTTCCTTTCCTGGAAAAATTTTCAACACAAAAGTGCGCAGAGATATGGCCGTCAACCGGGCGATTTTAAAGGAAAAACCTGTGATCGAAGCTGAACCATCTTCCCGAGTAGCCGATGATTATGTGAAGTTAACGGAAGAGTTTCTCACAAGAGCAGGTCAAGACAACCTTAAAGAAAAGCTTCAACAGGTTATCAATTCTACTTCCATTGGGGTTAAACATGAGTAACACTAAGTCTATTGCCAGCGGTTTTTTTAACAAAAATATAGCCTCTCAACCTCTCGTAGCTCAGCCATCCCCGCCAAATGCTTTACAATCTATCTTCGATATCCAAAAGCTAGAAGAATCTGAGGCCAGGCAACTGGAAAAACTCCTAGCCGATGAATTTAGGCCGGGTGGAAACATATCAGAAGAACAGGTAACTCTGGATTTAGAAATGCTTAAGCATATCACCGCAGAGGTCAAAGGAATTAGCAAACAAGGAATTCTCTTGATAGGAGAAAGAATCCACAAAGCTAGAGAGATTCTAAAAAACTATGGGGATGGGAAAGGATCGCTGAAAAAATGGCTGGAGATCACATTTAGCAGTTCTCGCCGCACCGCCTACAATGCCCTTGCCTATTTCGATTTTCATCAATCCTTGCCAGACGAGAAGGCTCGCTTCTTATTGAAAAAAATGCCACAGAAAGCCGCCTATGTTTTAGCGTCCAGGGATGGTGGCATTGAAATCAAAACGGAAATCGTCCGCGATTATCATCAGCAGAAAGCTGAGGAAATCATTCCAGTGATCCAAGAAAGACTGCCAATTCCACAAGATCAAAAAAGTTTATCAAAAGATGCAACCTCGCAGTTAATCGAAAAAATGGATGTCATGGCCAACAAGATTAAAGCCCGTAAAAATCACCTTTCAATTACTCAAACGGCAGCGGTAGCAAAAATTCTCACCGCATTACAAGAAATATTAAGTGGATAATGTGCAACGTTGCACATATGTAAAAATGCGAAAACGCGGGAGGCCGAAGAAAGACATCGATATTGGCGTTATATTCCACATGCTGAAAAATAATGCCCCCATCGCAGCAGTTGCCAGACATCTTGGCATTCATAGGGACACGATTTACACAAACTTCCGACTTGTCATTGACGAAGCGCGCACCAGCCAGCGTGAAGCATGGAGAAAAATTATGGACGAGAGGTTTAAAAACTTTCTCGAAGAAAAAAGAATAAAAGAGGCGTCCAAAAGAAAAAAACGAAGATATCGTAAGGGGTACTTTCATAGATGGCGGCAGAGGTAAATGGAGATTATTTTTCCGACATTTCCCGGTTTCTCCGCCTCAATTCTCTCCTAGAAAAAATGAAATATTTCATTTTCTAGCCTCCTAACGGCATTGCTTATTTATGAGACATCGATTAGATAGATTCAATGGACGTAAAGCATCAACTCCATCGTTCTTTTTTACAGTTCGAAAAACGAACAAAAATCTCACATTTGACCCACGCTGAACGGCCGTGTTTTGACGATCCCTATGCATTACAAATAGATCGTCTATTCTGAGCCGTCTGTGTTGGTCGCAGACATCAAAAAAACTAAACATGTGAGAATGTTGATAAATTCTTGAACAGCTAAACCTGCGTCTCTCTTTTTTTTTACGGAAGATAAAACCAGTTAGGGATAAGGGAGCTGTTTCTGATGATTACTTATACAGTTTTAGCGGTTCCCACCTGTAAATGATCTTTCCATTAGAAATTCTAGATGTAGTTAACACCCCTTCTTTTTTGAAATACGCAGCGGCATCGAGTATCTCTTTATATGTCATGTCTCTCATTTCTGCTCCTCTGTAACCGGAAAACGTAAATTCCCAATTTTTAAAAACGCCTCTGTTGACGATATTTTCCCACGCCTTAACTATCCCCATAAAACCGAATCCCGATACATGGTCGTCAGGGTGTCCTTTTATCAAATAATCCGGCATCGGAACACAATTTTTGTCAGTTACACTCACAAGATGTTTAGTAATCTCTTCAATTTCCACTTCTCTGTCCATTTAGAATACTCCTATCCCATACTTATCTTCTTTTTTGTCGTACCAAATGCTCGCATTGTCCGTCTTGCACTGATCATCGATAGCCACAGGAAAGACTCCGTCATAATTACCACCGCCTTTCCCATACTCAAATACTTTTTTCATGCGTTCTATAACCTCATCCAAATTAAGCGCGTTTCTTCTAAAATTCAGCAGTCTAACTATAGCATCTTGCATTGCCTCAAATGGGCTATCTCCCTTTCCTAAGATTCCACCCTCATGATCTTCTTCTATCTCTGGCCACAGCTTGCCAAAAATGACGTAATATTCTTTTCCATCGATATCTTCAATTTTTGCAATACCGCAAGACTCTGTGAATCGTCTCGCTTTGCCGACTTCCAAATCAATCATTGCCACACCTTGTTTTATTGTTTCATTCCTATAAATAGCTGAATTAGAAAATACTTCGGCGCAATATAAATTTTTATCAATCTGTCTACAGACGCACAAAGCTGTATAAAAAAGATTGCCGAAGCTGCACCTGGAATATACATGCCCATGACAGAAGAAATCTTTCTTGAGCCATAAGAATCTAAGGAGGGGTGTTTCCAAAAATAACAAAAAATAACAGCTGCCACCACAAGCAAGGCCAGCATGATAATAGCTACAACGGTTGCAACTGCAATAGGGATTGGAGTCAATGGGCATGCCTTTTATGCCTTATTTCCAGGAAGTGAAGCACTCCTGCCTTTAATGTGCAACGGAGTAGTTTTGGTGGTGAGCAGCGGAGTGGTGGCTTATGGGGCCCTCAAGACTAAGGAAGCTTGGGCTGAATATCAAACATTAAAATTTGTTAATGAGAGAAGGATAATGGAATTAAAGTAAGGAGATTTTCTTTGTCGGGATGTAGCAAGGAGGCGGGTAATTTCATCTTCAGCGAGAACTCGATCACGACTGGGATTTTCTTTAAGCTTGATGAGTCGTAGAGCTGGGTTTTCATTGATCCAATTAAGATGTTGAGCGCATATGTCAGGAGAGAGGAGATTGATGCAACGTAGCGATTGATTGCGGAAGACGTTCTCTTGTTTCCTTTAGGGGTGAGGGTTTCAGCAAGGATTTGGCGTTCTTTGCTTAGTAATGGGGGTGTTATGTGTATAAGACTTATAATCACCGAAGCGCTCTTTCCAATAAGCTAAGTGAAGGCGAGTATCATCTGCTGAGCGATGCTGCTCAAGCGCACCATCTTGAATGTAGCGCTCGACAAGTTCAGCAAAAGTACGAATCTTGTTGTGTTGATCGAAGTTGAATTGGCCAAGCTTGATCTGCCTTTCAACTTGGAGAGCCCAATCTTCAGCTTCTTGCTTACGTTCAAAGTGATTGCAGACGGAGGGGTAGCCTTGCATTGAATAACAACTCAATTATCGGTTTAAGCCCTTAATGGGTTGATTGGATCGAAAATCCGATAGGCGAGCAGTTTCAAGCGATCACTCAACAGGGCCCATATCAATGCATATCCCCATACGAATCCGGCCCATTTCCACCCTAGGGGTGGCATAAGAAATCCATAGACGGCAATAAATGTCGCCAAGATTTGAGTGCCGATTACGGCCATCCATAAAATCCGCGCGGGGCGTATAGACCAGAACGGGCCGCGCGTACGGGTCAGGAAGATTGTCATATGTCCGGCTACGGAAAGCAATAGATACATCATCGGCTGGAGATGCTTATGGTCGAGGTGAAAAATGCGGTCGCCAAGGTAGAACAAACCGAATGCAGCCACTGGCCCGATAAGGCCCAGTACGGTGGCAATCCCAAGCACCATGCGCATATTCCAGGCTTCAGGCTGATCCTTGTAATGAACGTTGTCATAGGCAATAGACAGGATGGCGCCGTCGTTGAGCAATGCCAGCATCACGATCATCACAGCCGTCAAGGGATAAAAGTTAAAGATTAGAATCGCTGCAGTCATGAAAAGAAGTACGCGCAAAGTCTCAGCAATGCGGTAGATCGCGTAACTGTTCATCCGCTGGAATATTTTCCGACTCTCCTTGATAGCATCGATGATCACTGAGAGGCCGGGCTTCATCAGTACGATAGAGGCTGCTGCACGCGCCGCATCGGTCGCCCCAGAAACAGCGATGCCGCAATCGGCTTTCTTCAGAGCAGGGGCGTCATTTACCCCATCTCCTGTCATGCCAACCATATGGCCACGTTTTTGTAGAATATCCACAATGTGGTACTTATGCTCCGGGAACACCTGAGCAAAACCGTCGGCCTTCTCAATGGACTCGCCAGTCTCTGCAGTTTCTTGACGCTTTGAGTCGCCTAAAGATGAGGCATCAAGGATATTTGTACCCAAGCCCAATTTCTTGGCAGTTTCCTGGGCAATCGCTAGTTGATCGCCAGTAACCATCTTGATTTTCACACCCATTTGCTCTGCTGTTGCAATCGTAGCTTTGGCATCTTCTCGTGGTGGATCAAATAAAGGGAGCACACCAATAAACTGCCACCCACCATCTCCATCGGCCCGCGCTACGCCAAGCGAACGAAATCCACGAGCCGCGAATTTTTCTACCACTTTCTCGACAGAAGGCTTCACCTGCATGGCATTGCTTGAAAGTGCTAAAATCACCTGAGGTGCGCCCTTCGTCACTTTGAACTGTTTCCCATCCACACTCTTGACTGTGGCTTCAGTACGCTTATGCACTGGGTCAAAGGGTTGGAAATGGATCACTTGATACTCTTTCAACGCATCTTTGATTTTCAATCCACCCAAGATAGCCTGATCAATGGTATCGTTATTATCTCCGCGCGATGCTAGCGCAGCATTGAGAATCACTTGATCAGCTGAAATATTGTTCACTCCGAATGGATCGCCCAGAGTCAGCTTATTTTGGGTCAAGGTGCCAGTCTTGTCCGCGCATAGGATATCCACCCCTGCCAATTCCTCAATAGCCACCAACTTGCTCACAATCGCCTGCTTCTTTGAAAGGAGGCGCGCACCCACCGCCATGGTCACCGACAAAACCGTCGGCATTGCCACAGGGATAGCGGCTACGGTTAGTACCAGGGCAAATTGCAGTGTGGTGAGAATAGGATCGCCGCGGAAGATTGCTACGGTAATAATTACAGCTACCATAACAGCCGCGAGGATGATCAGGTAATTACCAATCTTCAAGACCGCCTTTTGAAAATGGCTGACGGTATGTGCTTCCTGTACTAGCTGCGCCGTCTTACCGAAGTAGGTGTTCGCGCCAGTAGCATACACTAGTGCATCGATTTCACCCTGGCGGACAATCGATCCTGAAAATACCGCCTCGCCAGATTTTTTCTCTACGGGCAATGACTCTCCCGTTAACGCAGACTGATCCACCTCCACCGGATCTCCATCCAGAAGCCGCGCGTCTGCCGGAACAATGTCGCCCATCCGCAATCGTATGAGATCCCCTGGAACTAAATCTCGCGCGCTTCGGGTGTACTCCAGTCTCCATCGCGTTTCACTCGGGCCTTAATCGCAAGCTGAGCCTTCAGGGCAGCAATGGCATTGGCCGCTTTGTGTTCTTCCCAGAATCCGACTACGGCATTAGCAAAAAGCAAAACAAGGATAATCAAAAAGTCCGGCCAGTGCTGAACCACTCCAGACAAAATTACTGCTACTTCAATCATCCAAGGAATGGGACCCCAAAAATAGGAGAGGAATTTTAGGAGTGGATTGGTTTTCTTTTCTTCAATCTCGTTTGGTCCATATTGAGTCAACCGTTTCGCTGCCTCGGTTCCCACTAAGACCATCCGGTGAGAAACCCAATTTTTTCTTCACCTCTTCAAGAGGCAAGGATTTCAAATCATCTTTCTCAATCGATCGCAACGCCATCGCACTATCACCCTTTCCATTTCCAATTCCGAATTTCCGGCATGTCTTGGCCGTGTTTATCGATGTAATGCTTGTGCTCGATGAGCTTGTCTTGCATCATCTGCTTCAAATAAGCTCCCTTACCACCTAAATGGGGCAAGCGATCGACCACATCTTGCACTAAATGAAAGCGATCCAAGTCGTTTTGCACTCTCAAATCGAAGGGTGTCGTGATGGTGCCCTCTTCCTTATAGCCACGGACATGGAGATTTCGGTTGCTCCTTCGGTAGGTCAATCGGTGGATCAGCCATGGATATCCATGAAAGCCGAAGATGATGTGCTTATCTTTAGTGAATAGCGAATCGTAATCCGTGTCGCTTAGGCCATGCGGATGCTCGCTCTTAGGCTGCAGCTTCATCAGATCAACGACATTGATGACCCGGATTTTCAGATCGGGCAGATGTTGGCGGAGAATGGAAACGGCGGCCAAGATCTCCAGGGTGGGAGTGTCTCCGCAGCAGCCCATCACCACATCCGGCTCGGCGTCCTGGTCGTTGCTAGCCCATTGCCAGATGCCAATTCCTTCCGTGCAATGGACAACTGCGGCATCCATGTCAACCATTGCGGAAGGGGATGTTTGCCAGCTACCACAACATTGACGTAATGCCGGCTGCGCAGGCAATGATCAAAGACAGACAATAGGCAATTGGCATCGGGAGGTAGATAAACACGCACGATATCGGCTTTTTTGTTGATGACGTGGTCGATGAAACCGGGATCTTGGTGTGTGAAGCCATTGTGATCTTGCTGCCAAACGTGAGAAGCAGCAGATAGTTCAAGGATGAGATCTTCCGGCGCCAGGGCAATTCCAACATACCTTTAACCATTTGGCATGCTGGCTGAACATCGAATCGATGATGCGAATGAAGGCCTCATAGCTGTTGAATAGCCCATGCCGTCCGGTTAACAGATATCCTTCCAGCCAACCCTCGCATTGGTGTTCGCTGAGCATCGATCCGACACTCCGTCCGTTGGGCGCAAGGAATTCATCATTTTTTACTTCCCTGGCGTCCCACTGACGATTGGTGACTTCAAAAACTGCACCCAAGAGATTCGAGAGTGTCTCATCAGGACCGAAAATACGAAAATTACGCTGATCTTGGTTCAGCTTGGCTACATCACGCAGAAACTTGCCCAGTACGAGTGTATCTTGCGCTTCAACTGCACCAGGCGAAGTCACATTCACCGCGTGATTGTGGAAATCCGGCATTACCAAGTCGCGCAGCAAAATACCGCCATTGGCATGGGGATTGGCTCCCATCCGCCGTTCACCCTTAGGCGCCAGTTCAGCCAATTCCGGATCTAGACTTTCCATTTTCATCAAATAGCTCCTCTGCTTTGTAGCTTTTCATCCAGCTTTCAAGCTAGCTTGACATGATTGGGATGCTCGGCATCAACTAGAATCGGCACTTGGTGCGCACGGAATGTACCTTCGATTTGCAGGCCGTCAACCACTTTTGGTCCTGTCCAACCCTTTGGTGATTTTAAGACGATCATTGGCCATCGTGGCCGAGTGGTGTCATTCTTGTGCGTGCATTGCTTTGGATTTGCCGAATGTCCTCAATAGCTTTTTCCAAAGTACTGGCCATGAGTTGATGCATCTCTTCCGGCTCATCACCTTCCACAAAATAAGGCGTCCAGCCGCAGCCTCGTAAAGAATTGCTCCAATTCCTCATGCTCGATGCGGGCCAGAACAGTCGGATTGCTGATCTTATACCCATTGAGATGCAGGATCGGCAGCACAGCTCCATCGGTTATTGGATTGAGAAATTTGTTAGACTGCCATGCGGTTGCCAAAGAGCCAGTTTCTGCTTCACCGTCGCCGATGATGCAAGCCACGATCAGATCGGGATTATCGAATGCGGCACCGAATGCATGGCTGAGTGAATAACCCAGCTCACCCCCTTCGTGAATCGATCCGGAGTCGTCGGTGCAACATGGCTGGAAATCCCTCCAGGAAACGAAAATTGTTTAAATAGTTTTTTCAGCCCAGCTTCGTCCTGGTGATGTCCGGATAAATCTCGCTATAGGTGCCTTCGAGATAAATATTGCCCACCAGTGCCGGACCGCCGTGGCCAGGACCGGCGATATAGAACATATTTAGGTCATACTTCTTGATCACCCGGTTTAGATGTACATAGATAAAGTTCTGGCCCGGCGTTGTGCCCCAGTGTCCGACAACCAGAGGCTTTACGTGGGATAGTTTCAGTGGTTCCTTCAATAGTGGATTGTCGTAGAGATAAATCTGGCCAACCGAGAGGTAGTTCGCAGCCCGCCAATAGGCGTTTATTTTTTGCAGCAGATCGGGAGACAATGGCTTGCCCTCATCTTTCATCTTCTCTGTTTCTAAAGCAATGCCCTCATTAACCACCATTCTTCACCTTCATATTAACATATTTTTAAACCAAAAATATTGGATAGATAAGTATCCAATCACTACTTTTTGTCCTTAACGGTTGTTGGAGTCTCTTTGGTTCTGTTTTTCATTTTTCCTCAAAATTGGTTTACTGATCTAAATTTGGTTTCCCTGCCTTATAGGCGGACCTCAATTCTAATTCAATTTCTATTGATTTGAATGGTTTAATAGATGTTGCAATCCTTGTTTTTCCAGGGAAAAGAAGGCGCCTGGCAACAAAAGGAAATTTTCAAAACATGAGAATCCGTTTCTTAAACGAATTTCTTAACCTCTCCTCAACTTCTTTTAGCCTTTCGGAGGCATAGGGGGCTCGAAGTTGATTGCAATCATTGTCCACTATTTATTCAATCACTCTTCTGGGAAAAGTAAGCCATAGGATGAGCATGAGTAATCCGAGCAATAGGAAGAAAAGAGGAAGGATGTAGACTTTGTGTGTCGGTAATACTTCAATGATGAGAAGTGCAACGACGCTCACTCCCATATTGATGAAATTCATGACTCGGAAGCGTTGGATTTGTTTTTAGCATGAAACATTGCTAATCCTGAGGCATTTGAGAAGATAAAGTGAAAGGCCAATATAGATAAAAGGCATCGGTACAAAAAGGGACCACCAGGTTACTTAATCCAAAAAGAAATAGTGAAAGCATTGCTACAGAGCAAATGAGAGCAATCACAACTCCTAAGATGATGATAAATAGGTTTTCTCTCTTTCCTGCAAGCTGATGCGCAAAGATTGAGCCAATGATCATTCCAACTGGGGGGATGAAATTTAAAGCACCATACTCATCAGTCCTTAGCCCTAAACGTTCTATTCCGATAAACGGTGCCTCTGAAGCAAAAAGATAAACGAAGGAAGTGGCACACCCCATGATAATAGCACAAACCACCAGCTTCTTATTTCTTAACTTTTGCACCAATCCTGATTTAATCTTAGCAATATGCAGGGCTTCCAAATCGTGTTCATTGCTTGTTTCAGGTAATAGAATGGATAATCCTAATAATGCGATGCTGTAGACCGTTAAGAAATAAAAACAACTCTCCCAGCCAAAGTGATTTGTTAACACTCCTCCTAAAGCAATAGCTAATCCTGGAGCAATAGCAAACGATAGCATGATATAAGAGATTTTTTTTGTGGCTTTGGTTTGAGAGTAAACATCTCCAATCATCGTAAATGTGATTTTTATCCACGCTACTTCCCAGGGCTGCCAGGAATCGGCCCAAAATAAGGAGCCAGAATTGATGATAGACTCCTGCTATTAGAATAACGATTGACCCAATAATGGCCAGTAAGATTCCGATATAAATTGTTGGTTTTCTGCCATATCTATTAGAAAGAGGACCGTAAGGCAGGTTGCCAAGAGCATATCCTATCAAGAAGGTTGTCATTGATAGCTGAGCTTGTGCACTACTGATTCCCAAATATTTTGCTATCTCTGGTAGAGCGGGTGTAAAGAGTACTGCTGAAACAGATGCGAAAGATGATAACAACAATAATACGAGAAGCTGAGGTTCTTTAGGGTGAGTATGTACCATTTTGTCGTTTACCGATGACGTCGGCTGCAGTGTATCGAAAGGTTCGTTATGAAGAAATATAATCTTTTAAGGGGATATGAGCTATTTAGTCTATTCATTAATCTCACACGCCATATCTGTGAAACCATAAAAGGTTTAACTTTGGCCAATTCTCATAAACCATGAGATAGCCGCTGAAATCTTCTAGCTTATTATCATAAAGTAAAGGACATGGATCTTACATGTTTGCAGCGACTGAAAGAAGGGCAACATTCAATCAAAGACCCGATCTTAGATGAATTAAAAATGCTTGCCCTCAGAGATTTAAACGATTTTTTCACTTATCAAATTGGTGATGCCCAAATCGGCAGCACTGGATGAGTATCTTTGTAATACGGTAGGGCAATGAGGGCATTAGACCAGGCCCAGCCGCGACCTCTTTGCCATGTGGCATCATCCACATCTAATCCCATACGAAAAGCCTCCCTCTCATGGACTGGCAAAAGATTTCATGCAAAGGCGAGACCGAGTCGATCAAGTGTGTTACCAGCTATAGCTTAGATGTAAATAGGGATTTAAATTGCTCAACTTCATTTTCCATTTCAATTGTACTCTCGAGTATCGAAACGATCTTGTGTGGCTTTTCGATCGCAAAGTATGAGATGGTCTTATTTGCCTTTTTTGCGAGCATAATTTCAGCAAGTACTCCGTTGGAAATCGGACCGAAGACCCAAATTTGATCGGCGCGCAAAACAACAGAATTATTTGCATCTCTAATGACATTTCTATCGATGCTGTCTAAAAGGAAGTAATCGAAAAGCATAAAGGGATTTAAGGGGAC
The DNA here is from genome assembly GCA_963705695.1 of uncultured Chlamydiales bacterium. Taxonomy (GTDB): domain Bacteria; phylum Chlamydiota; class Chlamydiia; order Chlamydiales; family JAAKFR01; genus CAVPKN01. The sequence goes on along the minus strand of CAVPKN010000020.1, from coordinate 127,793 downwards.
ATGGCCTTGTTCCAAAACATACCGCGAGATATGCATCCTGAAGTAGAAAAAATGTTTGGACATTGCTGTATAGATAAGCTGTCTGTTGCCCTGAAGAGACAAGGCTGCGTGCGAAAATGTAGAAGTGTCCATAAATTTTATGGCCTTTTTGCTTTAATTAAAAAATCTGTGAGTTCGCGCACTGCACCTTGGCCACCTTCATATGAAGAAATCCAGTTACATGCTTCCAGTACTTCTGTAACCGCATCCAAAGGGCAACATGCCAAACCTACTATTTTTAAGGCAGGCACATCTGGTAAATCGTCACCCATATAACATATTTCATTGCAACGGATGCCATACATACTTGCCAATTCCTCAATAATTTTTACTTTGTCTTTAACATTTTGGTAGATATGGCAAATCTTGAGCTCATGACCTCTTCTTTCAACCATAGGGGATGCTCGGCCAGTGATAATAGCAGTAATAAAGCCGTTTTGAGAGGCTAAAACTAATCCAAGCCCATCTTTTACATTAAAGACTTTGATTTCTTCTCCGCTCGACGTGTAGATAATGTCTCCATTTGTTAAAACCCCATCAACATCTAGAGCAATCAGTTTGATCCCGTGAGATACTTCTAAAACATTCGTGTCTTGAATTTCGTAGCCTAAGATAGGGAGTTGCAGCAGTAGGCAAAGGCCAGCGAAATAGATCAATATTTGTTTCATAGTGCTGTTTCTCACATAATGGCCAACGTGGCAGCTACCCAACTTGGAGTTGGATCATTTTCAAAAAGAAGGGGCAACATCGACCAATTTAAGATCTAAAATTTTTGGCGATGCTTTCTTCCCAATGAGGTAGTGCATAACCATTGTTACATCACAAGGGTCACCAATAGCTTTTGGATTCATCCAGTGATCAAAGTATCCACGATAGTCATTATTCGTTAATAGAGAAAATCCTGATGAGATTTGTTTTCGAGCAAAAATTAACCCCTGTTCGTCTGTGGGCAGTGCGGCTTCTTTTACAACACCATATGCAATGCCATGATGGCAATAATCATCTGTTCCAACGAGCACTGAATTTTTGACTAACTCTTTAAGTTCATTTATTCCAGGAAGTTTTTCAGGCTGTCTGTTTGTTAGGCAGGGGTAACGTTCAAAAAGAGTAGGAGAGATGATACCCCTTCTTTCCACTTCTATTTTCCAAAGAGCTTTAAACAGGTCCAAAGAAAATTCTTTTTCCAGGAGATAACCTTTTGCTGATGCAGGATCTAAAACACCCCAAGAAGCCTCATGCTCAATATCACCTTCATTCAATTCTCTGATGCGTGCTTCAAGCAATTCTCCTGGAAAACCGTGTACTGTACCGAGAAGAATGACTTGATCTGCACCGCTATCTAAAATGCCGTGGATCGCCGCTGCTATTTGATAGCCGCATTTACTGACATAGGCATGGGGAAAGAGTGCACCTCCTCCAGAGTCAAGATTTTGTGCTATTTCTTTCGCCCATTGACGACCTTGATCGAGGATCCTGTGTAATCCAGCTCTCCCTAAGTCTGTCAACTCGCTGTAGTACTGATCTAGAGCATTAGCTTTTGGTTTGTTTCTCAAAATGAACGGAAAAGCGTCCGGTTGATCCCAATATTTCTTGAAATCAATGCATTCAAAAAGCCCATTCTCAGGTATTTTCCAATCCTCTTCATCACCCATGTACTCAGTCATATCATAAACATAAAAACGTCCCATATTTTGGATCGTTGGGTAATCTGCTATTGTAGCGGGGACTAATTCCCATGGGCTTTCATAGTGCTTGAATGACATGATGCTTATCTCTTTTCTTGAAAATCACGAGTTTTCAAGAGCTAATTGATGTGTTTTCGCTTGTGAAGCAGCTTGCAACACTTGGTTTTCTTTAGGAGTTGCTTCTTTAAATAAGATTTTCATCCCCTTCCTTTGATGAATAGCTGTAACGTAACCGGTCGGTGCAGTGCATCTTCAGTCATGATTTTTCGATATTCTTTGAATCCACATTTTCTGAAAAAACGTATAGAGGCCTCGTTGTTGATATCTGGGTCTGTAAGACAATATCGATAATGCGGCCAGATATGATTTCCTAGAAAGGTGTATAAAATCTGACAGCCGAGCCCCATGCCTACAAATGCCTCTTCTCCAATGAATAAATCAATACCTGCTGAAGTTTGAACAATTTCGTCAGCTAAATCTTGGTTGGCCCATGGGTGCTTTTTGACTGGATAGCACTGAATGTAACCAATAGGGGTTTGATTAACGGAGATAATATAGCATTTCATTTCTCCTATGCCATGCAGATAGGGGGTTAATTTTCTGTCAATCTCTTCCAGCGTCCAAGATCTTAAAGAGTAAAAAGCTCGAATGTGTGGTCTGTTAAACCAGTTATAAACCAATGGAAAGTCTTCTTTCTTGAGAGGGTCAAAGGAGATCGTAGGATTAATAGGGGCTGATCTTTTATTCATTCGATACTCTTTCTAGCTGATCCACATCCAGATGGCAGATAAGTTTCAGATGTTTGTTGATTTTTTCGATGGTCCAGTCCCACCAGGCAATTTTTTGCAGACGATCGATAGTTATGTCTTCAAATCGCATTTTTACAACCTTGGCAGGGTTACCAGCGACGATGGAATAAGGAGGAACGTCTTTTACAATTACAGCTCCAGCGGCGATGATCACTCCGTTGCCTATCGTTACACCATTCATTATTAGGGAGTCATATCCGAACCAAACGTCATGACCGACAATAATGTCCCCTTTGACAGGTAGATCATACACATTGAAGGCAGATTCCCAACCCTGGCCAAAGATGGGGAAAGGGTAGGTGCTGATCGCATCGAGTTTATGGTCACCTGTCATAATAAAGCGCGTTTCTGCAGCGATTGCGCAAAACTTTCCAATCACGAGTTTGACTTTGGAAAAGTCATAGTTGTAGAGAACATTGTATTCCTCAAATTTCTCTGGACCATGGCGGCGATCATCAAAATAGGTATAATCTCCAATAGAAATATTGCTAGCTTTGACAAAATTTTTCAGGAAAATGAGTTTATCATAGTCCTTGATGGGATAAAGGGAGTTGGGATTTGGGCCTGTCATTTTTCTCCAATTTTATAAATCTTTTTTCAACCACAAAAGCAATTCATCATCTAAAGGATATGGTTCTCCTGGCACTACAGGCTGATATTGATATGTAACGCCATGTCCATCAGGTATATATCCTAAACGAATATAAAGCCGTTTTTGCGGTAAAACTTTTTATGTTCCATAACAAAACTCTGACTTTCAACTCGTTTATAAAATCGACACTGTTTACCAGGAGATAAATTGGCATGATTAGAAAGCATATACAGATCGAGATCAGACCATTTTAATTTTTCTATTCCAGCTTTAAAAATCATCTTAGCCATCATAAGTGATAATCAACATGCACAATAGGATAGCAAGAAAAACCTATTATTACTAAAAATTTAGTTGAGAACATCGAACGCTTGTTTGCTGCAAGCCTTATCAGGAGGATTGAGGGGAGAAGATTCCTCTTTATAAAAAAGAAAATTTGCATGAGAATTTTTTCTATTAGCGTTTTGGGATGGAGAAATTCATGAGACGATTCTGCTACTGCAGCAAAATCCTGCCTGGCAAGACTGATATCGTGCGAGCACATTGGAAAAAGAAAGGGGGCAATAAAATGCTGAGATGCAGGCTGCTGAAGTAAGCTTTTGGAACCATCTTAAGATGACCGGCTTTGAGAGCTGGCTTCAACCTACTCCACAAGGTGACTTAATGATCCACTGTCTTGAAGGAGAATCGCTTCAACAAATTTTCAAGGGTTTGCGAGAACAAATTATATCGGGCAATAGCATTGCCTTAAAGCTACGTGCTTTTTATCTAGACGCATTAGGGAAAGATTATAGTAACTCAGAAGGAGAGCCTCATATCACAAGCTTGTTGAACATCTCTTTGCCAACTACCTCCAGTTATATAAAAAGAGGGTTCTTATATCCGCTATTGCCACAAAAAGAGGAAGCGCATCTCCGCTTTAGTACAGAAATGATGGGAGAAAAAAAGGGACGGCATGAGACAATGATGCGAGCCTTTAGAGTATCACTTTTATCCACTTGGTTGCAAAGCACACCTCACGGTAAATATATTGTTGTGTACACCGAAAGGCATGTAGGGACACCCGCGACTTCTGAAGCCCGATTAAATCAGGGAGAGGGGTCTACTGCGTGGCAGGAAATTGCTTTTGAACTTATGGATCATACGGGACTTAGCCATTCTGAGCTTAGTCCCGATGTAGAATGGCTAACGCAACCTCAAATTCTAGCGAGAAAGAGCTAAAATAACCAATTAAAATATAAAGCAATGCAAGCTGTAGTTGAGAGAAAAGTAATTCAATATAAAGGTCATAAAATTATGACCTATTCTGTGGGAAAAGGTACTGATTCGCTTCTTCTTATTTCTGGGGTCCGATTCGCTAACATAGGTAACACTTTGATTCACCAACATGGGTAACACTTTCTTAAATAGGGTAAAATTTAGGCCAAAGTAACTCGGAGGAGAACGATGGCCTGGGAGTTAATGAAAGTGGAAGATCAAAGAAAAGAATTAGTTGAGGCCTATTTAAAAGGCATAGTTTCAATGACTGAATTGTGCACTCGCTTCAGAGTGAGTAGGAAAACCGCTTATAAGTGGTTAAATCGTTACAAATCTTCTGGTATAGAAGGGCTCAAAGATCTTTCAAAAGCACCTCAAAATCCACGTCGCTTGTTTAACGATGATGATATAAACATAGCAATAGACCTTAAACTAAAACACCGCACTTGGGGACCAAAAAAAATTTTAGCCAAACTGAATCAAGCTCACCCAAGAATGAAATGGCCTTCGGCTACAAGGCTTTACGAAGTATTTAAAGGACGTCATTTGGTAACCTGCAGACGCATAAGAAGTAGAGTTCCTGCTACACATCCATTGGGAGAAGTAAATAATAGTAATGATGTTTGGATTGCAGATTTTAAAGGATGGTTTATAACACAAGATAATAAGAAATGTGAGCCATTAACTATTACAGATGGCTTTTCAAGATATCTAATTACATGTAATCATCTTGAAAGAAAATCTTGGGAATACGTTTGGCCAATCTTTGAATCAGCTTTTCAAGAATACGGCTTGCCAAATCGCTTACGTACAGATAATGGCCCTCCATTTGGTTCTAGAGGGGTAGGGCGTTTAACCCCATTATCCGTCAACCTGGTCAAAGCTGGTGTTATACCTGAATGGATCAATCCCGGCCATCCAGAAGAAAATGGAAGACATGAACGATTTCATTCGACGCTTAAGAGAGCCATAGCTGATCCTCCGGCAGCAACACTTCAAGAACAATTGAAGCAGATAGTGGCCTTCCAAGAGGAGTATAATTTTGAGCGGCCACATGAAGCTTTAAATATGTCTACACCAGCATCTTGCTATCAAAAATCGAAAAGAGCTTGGGATGGCATCTTACGATCTCCAGAATATGATACAAAAGAAATGATAGTGAGAAAAGTAGGACCAAATGGAGGATTTTGGTTTAAGCAAACAGAATTTTATTTAGGGAGCTCACTTATAAGAGAATATGTGGGCCTACAAGAAGTCGAAGAGCAGGGAAAATTAGCAGTCTATTACGGACCGATATATCTAGGGAAAATAACTATAGGGTGCGCTCATAGCCTAGAAAGGCCAAAAATGCACCCAAAAAGGATAGTAAGAAGGGGTTAAAAATTAATTGAAAGTGTTACCTATGTCTATGAACAAAGTGTTACCTATGTTCCCGATTGCACCAAACCCCCCCATACGCGGGCCCTGGCCGATCGCTATCTCTTGTGCGCGACTGCACACAAGCGATTAACTCTGTGTGCTCTGTGTGCTCTGTGGTAAAAAAAATAACCACATAAAATTGTCGGCGGGATTGCTGCCCTTAAACCAAATGATATTGACGAGCACAGAGGCAGAGACGCTAAGACGCTGAGGAATCGCCTCTTTTTGTGCAAAGCTCAAAAAGAGGCGATTCTTGTCTCTCTCAGCGCTTCCGTGCCTCGTGCCTTCTCTGTTTTTTTTCAGTTTTTCAAGATCACATCGCGCCCTTCGTAGGAGATTTCGCTCCGCAGCTGGTCGAGATCGGTAGCGCGGTACCGAATCTGCTCCCCTTCGGGAAGCTGCCCATTCACACAGATGGCGAGGCGACGGGTATTTTTCTTTCCTAAAAACTCCTCGGCATAGGCGGTAAATTCCTCATAAGAGAGATTTTCAAAGGCTTCGATCCGTTTTTCTAACCAATTGAAATCGCCATCGTATTGGAAAGCGATCATATGGAGCATCTCTCCATCTTTTCGAGATTTTCTGCGGGGTGCTTGAGCTGGTGGATGTAGGCGGTACGGATCGACTCAAACCGTTCTTTTGGGATCACTTTCTCCTGAAGATCGTGGAGGCTGGCTTCAAGGAAGTGTTCAAAGCGAGCGAGGAGATCACGCGCATCATGGGAGCTCGATTGGATCGCAAAGAAGGTGTAGAGATGCCGTTCGATCTCCTGCGACCAATTGGTGACAAGATAGGCGGTTTGTTGCTTTGTACGCAACTCGCTGAAAAACGGTTCCTCGAGCCCTTTGGTCAAAATCTCTTGGGCTGCTCTTTTTTTAAACGAAAAGGGGCCACAATCTGTGGTCAAAATCAGAGCATTGGCGGGGTTGTTGCTCTCAACCACCAGGCAAGAGGGGTGAGGGTGTTGGGGGAGTGTAGCAAGTTTAATTTTGGCATGATTTTCGCGCGGATAAGGTTTGGTCAACAGTCTGACTTTCAGACGGTCCCAGATGGCCTTTGCTTCCTCATCCTCGATGTTTCCATAGATAAAGCCCTCGATGTAGCAGGTTTGATACAAATTTTTGCAAAACGTAAGCATTCCTTCGTAGCGCACTTGATCTAAGGCCTTTTGTTTTTTCGTCAGACCAGCCCATTTCTCATACAGAACATTCCAAAGCTGATCCCCACCTTGTTTCAAAGGATTGGCTGTGAGGGCATTCGCGTATTCTCTCTCCAAGTAATCTCGATATAAAGCGAACTCCTTCTCAGTAGGCACAATCGTACGCATCGCTTCTGCGATGGCAATCAGGAGGCTTTCCGCCTTGTCGCTGTACCCGTTGATTTTGAGCTCTAAAGATCCTTTTTTGGGCTTCAATGAGAAGTGAAGGCCTGCTGCTAAAGCCTCGTAGGAGGTTGTATTGAGTCTTTCGGCAACGGTGTGGCAATACAGATCGGCGAAAACATGACTTAACGGATCGGCATCCTCAACCGCAGGGGTTTTGATGTTAAAAGTCCAATAGATTTCGGGGACAAGAAATTGTGTATCTTGTGCTGCATAAATCTTACCGATCGGCTCATCGGAGAGAAGATGTCCTTTGGGGAGAGTTTCAGAGATGTTCACTGATTCCCTTTCCGCTCCCTTGACTTGAAGGTTTTCAGGCAAGAATCGGTTAGGTCGTGGGATCGAAATTGCGGGATGGCTGGCAGCGGCTATCCACTGAGCCATTTTCTCTCCGTGTATGGGAATCAGGGCGTATTCAACGCCCATCCATTGCTCTTTGCTCGTGGTGGTGACGTGGGTCAAATCGGAGTGGGCTGTCAGTGTATAATGGCACGTTTGAGGGGTTAAAGTGGTGATCAACTCATTGAGTTTTTCGGGATTATATTGGGTGGGAATCAACGTGTGGCGAGGAAATGTTTCTAAGGGTTCATCGACAAGGCTCGTGGCGTAATCAGAGACGAGATCAAAGATCTCCTCACGGGATTGAAATCGGTAACCAATCTCTTCTGTGAGACAGAGTTCGTCAAAAAGATAACGGGGGATGCCGCTTTGACGGATTGAAGAGATGGCTTCGAAACATCTGGAGATCACTGTTTCATACTCTTCAACCCCTTTTGCTGTGAGATGGATATCAAGAGAGAGAAGGCATTGATCCCCACCTGCACGGAAATTACCCATACTCAATTTCTCTGCCAGATTTTCCCTTTTGAGTTGGGCGAGAAGGCTTGTTGAGCCTTCATGTCCCAAAACATGGCTGAGCAGCTTGTCAGCGTGGAGAAAAAGGTCTTTGCCATAAAAGCGGGGGATTTCCCAGGTGAGCTCTAAAAGTTGAAGATCTTGCACAGGTGTGACCACACAGAGCCTGGGTTCATCGATCTTAGGCATGAGGGGCCCTGCACAAATAGAGGGTTTTTTATTTTTATTGGCAACAGCATTGAAGCGGGAAACGACCTCTTTTTCAAGAGTATCGAGATCTTGGGAGGAGATGACCACCAGATGCATGAGATTAGCGCTATAGTGCTCCTTGTACCAGGTTTTGACTTCCTCTTGGGCGATTTTTGCGAGAGTATCCCGATTGCCAATGCAGAAGCTGTGGAAAGGATGCTCTTTGTTAGCGAGTTCTTTTTTGACATAAAGCATTCTCCAGGCATCGATGGGGAGATCTTTGCAAAACTCTTGATGGATTGCTTTACTTTCCCGTTCTACACCTGAAGGATTAAAAAGAGGGGCGATAAAAAATTGACTAAAACGGTCTAAAGCGCCAGAGAAGCCTTCATTGTTCACCGAAAACATATAGACAGTTCGGTCGGCCATCGTGAAGGCATTCCGGTTTCCCCCATGCTCGTCGAGATAACGGGTATATCCCTCTTCTTCAGGGTATTTTTCGGTGCCTAAAAAGAGGAGGTGTTCCACAAAGTGGGCCATCCCAGGCCGATCGGTAGGATCATCCCAACTCCCCACAGCTACGGCCAATGCAGCTCCCGATTCATGGGTTTCTGGATCGGAGATCAACAACGTTTCTAAGCCATTATCAAGCCTTAATTTTCTCATCTCCCGTTTGGCTAAAGCAGGAGTTGCAATGGTCAGACCGGAACGGTCAATAATCCGTTCATAAAGGTTTTCCTCTGCAATGAGAAAGCTGCAGCAAATGAGAAGTGCCAGTGTTGGGAAAATTTTTTTCATTTTTTAACCGGTTTTTTGATTAATTCATAGTTTGTTGGACTAAATTCCCAAATATATCGTGCCCGTGCGGCTCTTTTTTCATGCCGATCGGCGAGGTCAGAACCTGGGAATCTCTCCATGTCGATCTCATTGCCGAAAGCAAAGTGAGCCCCTTCCCTTTTGGCAGTCCGGTGCTCTCCTAATTCCGTCTCAATGGAGGGAGGGGGAGGAAGAATGTCAAAGGTTACCAGAGAGAGGGGGTAAAAATGGACAGGCTTAGTGGCATGCTTGGCCATCAAGCGGAACATTTCTATACTCTGAGGATCGAAGGGGGCGACAACCACTTCTCCGTTCTCATTGGGTCGATCCCGTCCGCCACTGGGAGCCACAAAGATACATCGCCCACCCTGTGAGAGCATCTCCTTCATCACATTCATTGTTCTTTGGTTGTGCTGAAGCTTCTCCTCTTTTTTCTCGGGGGGGGTAATCGATGTGCCGTTTCGAGTAGATACATAAAAGATTGCGGCCGAGACTAAAAGGGATCGCCATGGGATCTGTTTGGACCCGATCACCGGCGACGAAGATCACTTCTCGTCCAATATGAGGATGGGGATTTCAAAAAAGAAGCTGATTAATTGCGGATCAACCTCAGTTTGATGATTCGCAAAAAAAATAACGTTTTCTCCCTCACGCAATTGTTTCTCAATCGCATCAACATTGTGAATAAAATGAATGGAGGAGGTTTGGGGATTGACCAGGGGAGTGACAAATTCAATCCCAAAACGGTAATAATCATAAGGTTCAGTTACTTTTTGATGATAGTGTTTAAACAGATAGGGGTGTTGCACCTGCTCTTTGACAAGTTTGAGCAGCGCTTCAAAAATGTAATCGTATTCTTCTGCGCTGAAGCCTGACGCCTGCAGCGATGACGGAATAGCTCGCATAGAGATTCTGGCAGATGGTGTAAATCTTTTCAGGTAGCTCCCCTAAATCGAAACTTTTTTTAAGCGTAGCGGCAAAGCCCATGGTTTATACTTCTAAAAGTTCTTTGGTTACTGATGAGAAAAGATGAAAGTCGTTCAAATGGAGTTTATCTGAGGTCTCAAATTCGATCCGAGCCTTCATCTTTCTTGCCAGCTCATCTAAAAATTCTTTCTCTTCTGTTTTTTCCATATAGTGATCCAGATCGGGATGGATAATCAGATGGAGATCCGTATTGTTGCAAATGATGGGTTGCTTTTTTAATCGCCCGCTCAATCTCGATCACCATACTTTCGTGCGTTTTGATGAGAGAGCTTCCATTGCAGTAAGGACAATTTGTGAACATCGTTTGGATTAACGATTCTCGGTTGCGCTGCCGTGTCATCTCAACAAGCCCAAACTCACTCATACCCAAAATAGTGCATTTTGCAGAATCCTCTTTCATGCACTCTTTTAATCGCTCCAGTACGCGGCGCTGGTTTTTGCGGAAGCGCATGTCGATAAAGTCAACGATCACAAGGCCGCCGACATTGCGCAGTCGCAGCTGACGGGCGATCTCTTGAGCCGCCTCTAAATTGATCCTGACAAGGCTCTCTTCAACATCGCTCTCCGTGCCGCTGCTTCTCCCTGAATTGACATCAATCGTGTACATCGCTTCGGTTTTGTCAAAATAGAGGTAGCCGCCGCTCGAAAGCCATATTTTTCGCCGTGTGGCTTTTTCAATCTCCCGTTCGATATTGAACCGTTCAAACATCGGCGTTTTATCACGGTAATATTCGATTCTCAGCTCATGCTCTTGGCTAAATTTACTATAATATCTCTTGCAATTTTGAAAGACGGTATAATCATCGATCAGAAGGCGGTCGTATTTTTTATCGACGCAGGTCATCACCGTCCTTCTAATGATGTCAGATTCCTCGAAAAGCAGCGTGGGTCGACTCGACTTATTGAATTTCTCCATAATCGTTTGCCAGATATTTAACAACTCATGCGCTTCGTCGATCAACATATCTGTGCTCGCATTACGGCTTGCCGTGCGGCAGATTAAACCCATATCTTGGGGCATTTCAAAGGCGCGGATTAATTTTTTCAGTTTGTCTCGGGAGGCCTTATCTTCGATCTTCCTCGAAACCCCTCGATGGGGGGAGTTTGGTAAAAGAACCAAGTAGCGACCGGCGATTGAAATATTTGAGGTCAATCGCGCGCCTTTACTTCCAATCGGCTCTTTGACCACTTGAACGAGGACAGGTTGGTCGATTTTGAGGATCTCCTCGATATTTAATTTTTGCGTCCTCCGTGTATCGAGGGACTGAATATCGTAGTCGAGATCGAAATCCATATCGAAGAGCTGTTCAAACTTCTTCGTATTCTCAATGATATCGGACATGTGGATAAAGCCATTCTCACCTTCATTGATATCAATGAAAGCCGATTGAATGTTGTGGAGAACATTCATGACTTTCCCTCTATAGATATTGCCGGTGAGCTGCCTTGCTTTTTTTCTCTCGATGATTAAATCAGTTAGTATCCCTCCTTTTAAATGCGCGTAACGAATCTCTTTAGATTCAACGTTGAGAAGAACATCATTATCCATTTCTCTTACCCTTTAGTCGGGGAATAGAATCTCATTACTCCATATCTTTGTGCTACCTTAGATTATAATATGAATTGTCTCTGCTGGGTCACGGAGCATCCGTTTCTATTCCAATATTCAATAAAAATTTTCAAACGACTTACGGGACATTATATCATATTTGACAACGGTTTTCTAGATAAAAAAACTCGCTCTTAAACCCTTTTTGGAGTAAGCTAAGAACCTATCCCGAGAAGATTTGTTGTGGATGATACATTTAAAATCTTTGTCCATCGGTTAAAAGATGGGCAAAAAGAAAAAATTGATGAAAAGCTACCCCCGACTTTCTCGATGTCGACGGAGAGGGGCTCCGCTTCCCTGACCCTATTTCCGTCAAGGGAGCAGCCGAAGAGGCAGATGGGACCTTGATTTTACAGCTTGAAATTGCCACGGAAGTGATTGTCCCTTGCGCCATTTGCAATGAAGATGTCGTCATAAAAATTAGAATCCCCAATTTTTACCATACGGAAGATCTTGCAGATATTAAAGGAGCGGTCTTCAATTATAGGGAGATTTTGAGAGAAGCGATCTTGTTAGAGGTCCCTTTTATAGCGGAGTGCCATGAGGGGGATTGCCCTGAAAGAGGATCTATGGCAAAATACTTCGCAAAAGGAGATTAACACTATGGCAGTACCACGAAATCGGATGAGCAATGCCCGGAAAAATTCGAAACGGGCCCATCACGCTAAGCAACCGAGACAATCTATCCTCTGTTCCAATTGCGGCAGTGTACGTTTACCACACCGGTTGTGTTCCTCGTGTGGATTTTACAACAACCGTTCTTTGATTAAGAGCGAGGAAGAGAAAGAATAATTGGGAGTGCGCGTCGGAGTCGATTTAATGGGTGGTGATTCCCCACCCCAGGCTATTTTTGAGGCAGTTCTTGCCATTAGCAAAGAAATCAATCCCCCTGACGCTCTGGTTGTGATTGCACAACACTCCATTCTTCCCGAGCTCAGGCGTACTTACGCTCCATTTTCCCCCTCGATCACATTTATTACAACGGAGGAGGCAATTGAAATGGAGGATGCTCCTCTTTTAGCTATTCGGCGGAAAAAAGACTCCTCTCTCGCTGCAGGGATGAGGCTCCTGAATGAAAAAAAGATCGATGCGTTTGTAACCACGGGGAATACGGGAGCTCTTGTCGCCCTTGCCATGCACCATTTGAACAAACTACCACACATCGAAAGACCGGCTCTTTTGATCCAAATGCCGACTGAAAAAGGGAGCGTCACTGTCCTCGATGTCGGAGCCAATATTGCCCCAAAACCTCACCATCTACTCTCCTATGCACTCCTTGGCTCTTTATATCGGCAGTTGATTTTTCACTACCCCTCCCCTATGATTGGCCTTTTAAACGTCGGTGTGGAGGAGCAGAAAGGGACCAAAGAAATTAAAGAGGCGTATCGACTTCTTCAGGAAAAATTCCCACGCCAATTTGTGGGAAACGTTGAGGGAAGGGAGGTGTTTCAAGGGAAAATTGATGTGCTTGTCACCGATGGCTTCACAGGGAATGTCTTTTTGAAAACGTCGGAAGGGATCTCCAGCTTCCTCGCTGAATATCTAAAAAAACATTTTGAAGTACCCCACATTGTCTCCCATCTTTACAACCAATTTAACTATTCCAAACACCCAGGCGCTTTCCTCTGCGGTGTCGACGGTGTGATCGTCAAATGCCACGGCTTTTCCGACCGCACGTCCCTGATTAATGGGATCAAAGGGGCATTCTCTCTTGTCAACGCCCATATCATCCCCAAATTAACCTCACAACTGCAAAATGCAGATGATAATGAGTCACTTTCGTAAATTAGTATTTGCTTAATTTGCGCTAAATTGTGTAACCTTTATCCATGTTTGTTTCACTTTATTCGAGATGTGACTCTAACTCCTGTATTGCAAAAAATTTGACGCCGCTCCGCATTGTTGAAACGGGGGTTTCGATCACGGTTCTCGTCGTCGGGATATTGATTACCCTACAAGCCGGCTATCCGCTTGGCGGCTATATCGTCATGGGTGTGGGCGGCGCTTGGGTTGTGGGAAATGTGATCATCGTTGCGATTCAATATACGGCAGGTTCAGTCACAATCCCCACATCTAAGCAAAAAAAAGGCTCCTCAACAGAGAGCGAACCTCTATCCACCCAAAATAAAACATCTTCATCACGCGTTACTCAAGGGCAGGCTGGAAAATCAAATAAGTCGACTGTAACTTCTACAAGAAGCACCTCGGTAAACAAAAGTGCAAGAGATAGTGGTGGGGAGGATCTGGCTGCGCAAAAAGCCCGAGTGATCGAAATGAGAGATGATGCGCAGAAAATGGTTCTGCATGTATGGCCATCAACAATGCCCACAGATGAGAGACATTACACGTCAATTAATAAAGGTCTGGATGGGCAAATAGAGAATCTGGAGGCTATAGAGACCGAAGAGGCCCGAAAGGGGCGAGAGGCGCTAGAGGCCCGAACGGATGCAATGAGAGATTATTTGTTTGGACCGCTCACAGGGAAGGGCACAGACTCAACATCTAATCGGAGAGGGACAGCGACAGCAGGCGGTCGAGTTGAGAGTGAAGGGGAAGAAGAGGATGATGAATTATCAGTTGATTCTCAGGAAGAAACAGAGCAAGTTAATTTAAATCAAGAAGACCCCAGTCTCGTAAAGGCACTGGTGGAGAAAATTCAGGAAGCTAAAACTTCAATAGAAAAAACTCTACGGGGTTGGCTTTATAAAGGTTATAAGCTCCCAAAGAACGCGCCAGTATGTAATTTATTGAATTGGCTTCAAGCAGTGAAAAACGATCAATATACGGAGACTTTAACGCAAAAAATATGTGCAGACTTTGATCGCATTATGCGGATGCCGTTAACAATACAAGAGAAGCATGATCTATTTGAGAAGATGTTTGCCACCTATCAGTTCTCTTTAGGTTTGGATTATGGGTGTGCTCCCTGCAAATATGCGTTCGAGAGAGTCTATTCTAATTTTAATATGGCTCTTCAAGTTCTTGTTCATACACAGCTAGGAGATTATTTCCTCTATCGTCCCCTTGAAGTTCAGGGTCAGACCACCCTTGCTCCAAAATGGCAAATTGAATTGCAAGCTCTTGTGAGATCCTTGGTTGATAAAATGAGACAAGGAAAGGAGGCTCCAAATAAGAAGGAACTCGATAGGCTTCAGCAATTAAAAAAAGAACTCACATTGGTTGCAGGAATCAATGCAGTGGATGATTCCAATTGGCTGCTGGAGCAATTTGGCGTTGAATTAAAAAAGTGCACTCAAAAAGAGTTAGATGCACACATTCTGGATCAGGAAGCGGATCCTGAAGAGGGCATATTTGTGTGTTCTTGGAATATGGTGCTCATGCTAGCCAGCGGCAAGTACGAAATCTTGATGAAGACCCGTCAACCAAACTACTATGAGAATGGTCGTATCGACGGTGCGTTAATAGGATGTAGTATCTTATCTGGAAGAATCACAAAATTCGTTGTGCACTCCTCTCCCGCCGTCTATATTCCTATTAGTAATTCTCTTAAGTCATTAGCCGCCTTTAAGTAAAGTTTGTTCTAGGCACCTAATGGCTTTTGTCGGCCAAGGGCAATTAGCATTTGTTTATAACAAATGTTTTACTATTGAGATTGTCAAATTATTTTAAATCCTTTATGATTTCAGCTATGTTTGTTTCTCTTTATTCGAGATGTTGTGATCCGAGTGCACGTATCGAAAAAAATAGGACGCTGCACCGTATGGCTGAAATGGGGGTTTCGATTACGGTTCTCGTAGTGGGTATATTGATCGATCTGCATGGCATCTCTGGCTTCCCGCTTTGTGGCTTTATTGTCACCGGCGTTGGCGGCATGTGGGTCGTGGGAAATGTGATCGTAATTGCAATTCAATATACTTCATGTCAAAACCCCATATCAAAGAAAAAGAGAGTGCTCACCAGAAAGAACAAGCTTCGAACGGACCGAACTCAAAAAAGAGGAACGAACTCCGCAAATGATTCTTCTCCACCAGGTGATTCTACTCCCAATAGGAGGAGTGTAAGCCGGCCTGCGGTAAGAGATGGGAGGAAGGCCTTAACTCCAAGAAACAGTGAAAATGATGAGGACTCTTCAACAGGGTTGACGGAAGGAGACAATGCAGAGGATGAGGGTGCTCTTTCGACAACTAACCAAGGTGAAACAACCGATGAGTGCAGTCAAGTTGAGAGTGAAGAGAAAGATTCTGTACCACAAATTAATGATTTTATGGCAATCACGCTGGATAATAATAGTTTGGGTCTGTGGTTGAGGATTAAGGAAGCTAAAATAGAAATTGTAAATACTTTAATGAATTGGCGTCTAAGAAGTAAGATTAGTGCAGAATACACGGAAAAATTAGCGAAAAAAATAGAAGCCGACTTTGATCGCATTATCGATATACCGTTAGGGCAGCAGGAGAAATATCAGCTTGTGTGTCGAATGGTTTGCGCCTATCAGGTCTTTTTAGGGATGGGCGCCTGTGAGACGATCGAATATTGCTTTGTGTTCGTAAAATCTACGTTCGGTATGGCACTTCAGGTACTTGTTCATACAAAGCTAGGAGATTATTTCCTCCATCGTCCCCTTGAAGTTCAGGGTCAGACCACCCCCACGGCAAAATGGCAAATTGAATTGCAAGCTCTTATGAAAATTTTGGTTGATAAAATGAGAGAAAAGGGGGCTCCCACTAAGGATGAACTCAAGAGACTTCATTTTTTAAAAAAAGCACTTTCAAAAGATGGAAAAAGTGATTTAGAAGATTCTTTTTGGCTCCTCAAGTAGTTTGGTGTTGTATTAAAAAAATGCACAAAAGGGGAGTTAGATAACGGAATTCTGGATCCGGCTCTGGAGCAGGAGGAGGGGAGAAGTAGGTCTCTGTGGAATATTGTCATCATGAGAGGTAACAAACTGAATTTTAAAATGTTTATGAAGTATTCAGACGGATTATACTTTTATGGTGATATCCGCAGCGAGCTAAAGCCAATCATAATAACTGACCCTAAGAGAACCACACAGATCGTGAAGGAGAAGTATCCTAGAGATATTTATATTCCTGTCAGTAATTCTACGACAACATTAGCCGCTTTTAAATAAAATTTGTTTTTGACTCGTCACAACCCTGATCGGCTGGCAGCATTCCGACAATTAAAATTCCGATCCGATTTTCAGTCGAACATCGCAAAACGAGGGGGGCTTCTCCAGAGAGAGCTGCGCTAGATTAGCGTTAAACTAAATTTTTTAATGATCAACACATTGATACCTTCCATTTAGAAATTGACCAATTATTTTAAATCATTTATGATCTTGGCCGTGTTTGTTTCACTTTATTCTAAATGTTGTAGCCCGAGCGCATGCATTGAAAAAAATAAGACGCTGCTCCGTATGGCTGAAACAGGGGTTTCGATCACGGTTCTGGTGATCGGTATCTTGATCGACCTACACGCCATGCCCGGCTCTCAGATTTGCGGCTATATTGTCACCATTGCAGGCGGCGTATGGTCAGTAGGTAATGTCATCGTTATAGCGATCTCTACTTCACGCCAAACCCCCACAGCAACAAAAAAGAAAATGCTCCCAACAGAGAAGGAGCTTCGATCAAACAAGGGGCGTCACCAGAAAACAAGCCCAAAAAATAATTCTCTGCCAGGCGGTTCTACTCAGGCGAGGACACTGAGTCGGCCCAGTAAAGATTCACTCAACGAGGGAGATGAATCGAAAAGTTCAGGAATGAGTGAAGAGGGTGGTGATGATGAGGACTCAGTAGAGTCTACATCTAATCGCGGAGGGGCAGCCGGAGGTAGCAATCAAGTAGCGAGTGAAAGGGGAGAAGATTCTGAAGAAGTTGATTCTGACGAGGGATCCAAAGGGGGCGGTTTACCAGAAGAGAAGTGCACCTCCAAAGCCCACCTCGCATCTATGATTAGGAAAGCGAAAAATTTATTCGAAACTGATTTTGCCGAGGAATGGCTTCCCCGGATACCTGGAGATGCCGCGAACCAAATAAAAACGCAAGTATTAGAAGATTTCGATAGCGTTCTTGAGATGCCGAAATTAACGGTTCAACAGAGGTATGATCGACTTAGAGAGATGTACGCTGCAGTTCCTACGGTTTTTGGTATAGTAAAGAATAGCCACTCTTCTTATCCAGTCCTCTCAATAAAGAGCTTTGTTTCTACCTTTAATATGGCT
Source organism: uncultured Chlamydiales bacterium (assembly GCA_963705695.1). GTDB lineage: Bacteria > Chlamydiota > Chlamydiia > Chlamydiales > JAAKFR01 > CAVPKN01. Next base: position 109,968 of record CAVPKN010000020.1, on the reverse strand, counting down.
CTTCACGTCCTTGTTCATTCGCAGTTAGGAGACTACTGTCTCCTTCGTCCGCTAAAAATAGCTAGCTGCCCAATCCCTACCCATCGTACAACTATGGTAGAACCTCCGCAACCTCCAGCATTGTATCATGCTTACGGTACCAGGGACGAGCAGGAGGAGGCTATTAAGGTATGGCAAAATGCAAAAGCGCGGTATCGGGAATGGGAGGAAAACTTAGCGAAACAACAGAAATTTGATAAACTTAACATACAATGGGAAAAGGATTATAAGGTATGGCAATTCCGTTCCCAATTGCAAACGCTTGTAAAGTCAATTGTTAGTCAAATGAGAGAAGGGGTAACTCCCAGTGAAGATGCATTAAAGGAAATTGTGCAACTAAAAGATAAGATATTTAATACTTTAAATATCGCTGCTGAGCGTCGTCCAGATGATTCCACTTGGCTCCTTGGGCAATTTGGCATTGTTTTAAAACAATACACCCAACGGGATTTAGATCAGAGTGTTTTAGTAGCGGAAAACGGGTATTGGAATATTGTAGTCGCTAGAGACACCATGCAGGAAATGATATTTGTTAAAGCTCAGGATAGTTTTTATACAATTAATAACGAAGTAACTCAGGATAGTTATTCAACTTTTGACAATTGTAATGCAGCTCTTATAGAGCGACGCATTAGAGAAAATGCGTATTCAGCTGTCTACATTCCAAAAAGAGAGTCTAATATAAACGCCTTCAAATAAAGGGGTGTACATGTTTATTGGTATCTATTCTTCATGTTGTCCTCCCCAACAGTGCGTTGAAAAAAATAAGACGCTGCTCCGTATGGCTGAAACAGGGGTTTCGATCACGGTTCTGGTGATCGGTATCTTGATCGACCTACACGCCATGCCCGGCTCTCAGATTTGCGGCTATATTGTCACCATTGCAGGCGGCGTATGGTCAGTAGGTAATGTCATCGTTATAGCGATCTCTACTTCACGCCAAACCCCCACAGCAACAAAAAAGAAAATGCTCCCAACAGAGAAGGAGCTTCGATCAAACAAGGGGCGTCACCAGAAAACAAACCCAAAAAATAATTCTCTGCCAGGCGGTTCTACTCGTACGAGTGGTGTTAGCCGGCCCAATAAAGACTCATCTACTCAACGAAATGCCTCGATTAACGACGAGGATCCAGTAGGGTCGCTAGGCGGTTCTACTCAGGCGAGGACACTGAGTGGGCCCAGGGTAGATTCATCTACTCAAGGAAGTGACTCGAGTGAGGATGAGGACTCAGTAGGGTCGACATCTAATCGCGGAGGGGCAGCCGGAGGTGGCAATCCCGTAGAGAGTGAAGAGGAAGAGGGTACTACTACACAAGTTGATTCTCCCAAGAAACCCGAGGAATTCGGTTTACCAGAAGGTGAGTGCATCGGCAATCTTCAGTTGGGAGAAAGGATTAATAGAGCGAAGACTTTGTTTGAAGGAACGTTTAATTCTTGGGTGCGCTCTGGTTATTTCCATAGGGGGGCCCAAGTTGGGCCTAAAAGTGAAGGGGACGCGAAGATGTTAAAACAGGCAGTTTTAAGAGATTTCGATTGCGTTCTTCATATGCCGTCATTAACGGTTCAAGAGAGATACGATCGACTTCGGGAGATGTTCTTCCTAACGGATGAGGTTTTTTTTGGTTTCGACCTAACTTCTGTGACTTCTGGTCTAATTAGCCGCTACAACCATCCAATCGTCTTAATTCCGAGAGTTGCATCTACCTTTAATGTAGCACTTCAAGTTCTAGTTCATTCGCAGTTAGGAGATTATTTTCTCTGTCGTCCTCTAAAAATGCCTACTGCGCCAACTCTTGTCCCCCCCATGGCAGAACCTCCAATACCTTCCGTGAATCCGCCTTTAGGTGGTACCAGGGAAGAGGAAGAGATCGCTATGAAGGATTGGAGAAGAGCAGAAGCGCGGTATAAGGAATGGAGGACAAACCAAGCACAACAAAGGGATTATAATAGTCTTTACGAGCAATTTAGAAAGAATTACAAAGTATGGGAACTGCGTGTGGAATTGCAAACGCTTGTAAAATCAATTGTTAGTCAAATGAGAGTTGGGAGTATTCCAAGTGAAGAAGAATTAAAGAGAATTGCAAAATTAAAAGAGGAGATCTTTAAGACTCTAAATGTCGCTGAAGATAAGCGTCCAGAGGATTCTACCTGGCTCATGGAGCAGTTTGGCATTGTTTTAAAAACATGCCTTCAATGGGAGTTACAGGACGATATTATAGTCAATCAAAGCAACTATTGGAATATTATATTCGCTACAAGTGCTTCAGGCACGGAGAGCGATACGTTGTATGTCAAACGTAATGATGATTACTATACATTTGCAGGTGGTATTGTTACAAGATTTGAAGGTAATGCAGAGACTATGCAAAGCCAAATTAGGAAGGCAAACTTTACAGTTGTTCGGATTCCGACCAGAGACCCGACTAATTTTACCCCGTTTAATTAAAGGGTGTACATATGTTTATTGGTATCTACTCTTCATGTTGTCCTCCTCAACCGTGCATTGAAAAAAATAAGACATTGCTTCGTATGGCTGAAACGGGGGTTTCGATCACAGTTCTCGTGATCGGCATCTTGATCGATCTACACGCCATGCCTGGCTCTCAGATTTGCGGCTATATTGTCACCATTGTAGGCGGCGTATGGGCAGTAGGTAATGTCATCATCATAGCGATCTCTACTTCACGCCAAACCTCCACAGCAACAAAAAAGAAAATGCCCACAGCAGCAGAGAATAAGCCTCGATTAAACAAGAGGCATCCGGAGAAAATACGCTCAAGAAACAATTCTCCACCAACTACACAAGTTGATTCTCCCAAAGAACTCGAGGAAGAAGGCAATGGGGGTAGATCTAATCGAACCGCTTCGATACAGCGTAAGACTTCTTCAGAGGAATCCGACGAAGAGGATGAAATCACTTCCGAACGCGCTAAAAAAATAGTTGGAGATAATTTCAATCTCACTCTTTCAAACTGCAAAAAATCAGTTGATTTAACAATCAGCTATTGGCTAGAAAAAAACCCATCATGCAGTGCTCATGGGGCTCTACTCCAAGAAAAGGTCCATGCCGACTTCGATAATCTGAGGGGTGACTGCAAAACAATACAAGTATGTTATGACATGCTCTTGGGTTTCGAATATGCGATGGGTGTGAAATTTGATTCCCCTTCCCCCTTTCCCGTAGTGAAGATGTGTCCCAATGACGGAGATTATGACTTTAGCATGGCGCTTCATGTTCTCACCCATTCCCGTCTAGGAGATTATTTCCTCAATCGCCCCATTCAAAAACCTATGGTTTCCCAATTCACCACACAAAGCGAGTACGAGGAGAAAAAGAAAAAGTGGGACATTCGTGTCCAACTCCAAGCAAAAGTTAAATCGCTTGTCAAAGAAATGAGAAAGGGAGAAATACCCACTAGCGAAGACCACAAAGCTCTCGACGAGCTAAAAGAATCGCTGGAAAAGCTTGCGGGTCAGCTTCCCGAAGAAACATCCCGATGGCTACTCAACCAATTTGGAATTGATTTCAAAGAATGTGATGAAGATCAGCTAAATCGTGGAATTCTGCAAGAGGCAGGGAATAAACAATTGTGGCCGTGGAACATTTTAATAGCAACTTGTTCTTATCATGAATGTACGGTCATTGTTCGGCAAGATGGAACAAGAGTCATTCTCCGCGATAAGATGACCGCTATATCCGATATTCCGTGTGAAAAAAAAGAGCTTGTTAAATACCAGTTCAGAGATGAGATTTATTTTCCGATAAGTACGATCACGATTCATTTAGCAGCTTTTCTTTGATTTTTATTAGTTCTATGTTTGTTTCCATCTGTTCTAGATGCAGTGGTCCGAGTCCCTATCTAGAAAAAAATAAAACGGCACTCTGTATCTCTGAAATGGGAGGCGCAATCACTGTTCTGGTGATCGGCATTTTGTTTAATCTTGAAGGAGTAGGCGGTTTTCAGCTCTCCGGTTGTATCGTCATGGGTATTGGGGGGGCATGGATTGTGGGAAACCTTATCCTCTTTGCCATTCAGTCTACTTCATCCCCCTCATTACTGAAAAAAAAACAAAAGTTTCGGTTTCAGCGCAAAACCGAGGCTCGGAAAGTCACTGCTCCACAGAAAAAAAGGAAAAAAACGGCGCAGGCGCGCTTGCGAATGCGTTCTCCTCTCCAATCATCTTCTGTTGAAGAACCCGGGCCTAAAGGGGATCGGGATTCTTCTACGGGTAGGGATTTTGCTGCGAAATTGCAGGGATCGCCTAACCATGAGGCAGTGCCTCTAACACGGAGTCTTCCACAGCGCGTGGAAGAGTATCCCGGTGAGATGCTCACAGTGCATATTAAGAACGTGATGGCATCAATAGAGGAGATCATGACGTCTAAAGTAAAAGCAGAGCACGCAAGTAGAGTGAAAGCAAAGTTACTCGCAGATTTTGATCGTGTGAGGCATTTACACACAACAAATCAAAAAAAGTATGCGCTTACAGTGATCCTGAATTTTGGTTTAGTCAATGCTTTAAATCCCTATTTTGATACCCCTTCCACGTATCCCATTGTAAGAATTGCTGAACGGTCGAATTTCCAGATGGCACTTCATGTGCTTGTCCATTCCCGTTTAGGAGATTATTTCCTCTATCGGCAGATTGAAAAGGATCCCATTTCTAAGGAAGCTTCTCTTCAAAATTGTGTAAGAGCGCTCGTCGAAACAATGAGAAGGGGAGAGGTTCCTAGTGGTCAAGAGCTAACGCGGCTCGCTGCCTTGAAAGAGGCATTGATTGTGAATACCAACCCAATGGACGCTCCGTTTTGGCTCCTCCAGCAATTTGGCATCAAATTAATATTGTATAGTCGGAAGGAATTAGAGGAAGGAAGACTCTATCAATCAATAGCCTATGCCGATGAAGCATTTTTGCCATGGAATACTTTAGTTTCTGCAAATCGGGATCGTGCTAAAGTCATTGTCCATGACGGTAATGATTCTTATAAAAGTATCGAGGATGCGGTTGTCTTACAACTTGAAGATCGTTCGGCGCAGCAACTGAGCAAAACTCTCGTGAGTTCACATGGCAATATCTATGTCCCCATCAGCAATATGACCGATACTCTCGCATCGTTTCACTAAAAAAAGCGCCAGTTTAACGTAAGATCTCTCTGTAAAGGTCCAAATTTTTGATGAGATTGGACTGAAAATTGAGTGAAGCGAGCGAAGAAGGTAGCCAAAGCGCTACCTGCGAGTCAATTTTCAGTCGAAGATCGCAAAAGGTGGGCCTTTACAGAGAGATCTACGTTAAACTGGCGTTAAGGATCTCAAAAGCGGACCGATCCCGATACGTAAAGCCCGTGCAGTCCCACGTTGCTGAGTCGATTCGATTCTGAGTTATTATAGTCATCATTAATGCCAAAATTTTGTTGCGCATTAAAGAAGTTAAATGCTTCAAATCCGATCTCTAGATTCAACATAAAGCAACGGAAGCACCGTTCCCATCCAAGACCCAATTTGAGATCGACTTCAGGAACAATTTTATGGTGCCCCTTATCACGAAAGTCCGCAAAGCTTGTAAACGTGGGGCTGCTGGAGATAAAATCAATATGTGAGACTCCCCTCATAGAATGCTTACTGATCAATAATGAGGTATTAGCCGCGCCTCTTAAATAGAAACAGGAGGTCAGAAACCAATTCATTTTTAGGCCCAATTGGGGCCCTACACCACAAAAATGAGATCGATCCTGTTGTGTGAGTATGACGAGAGAAAAAGCGTCGGCAGGAAAAGTGACATATTCGATATCTTCATCGATTTTAATCGAAGCAAAATTCACTCCTCCTCTAAGTTGGAGATCAAAACATCTGCATTTTAAGACTTGTTGACCCAAAGTAGCTTGTAGGTTTTGAAATTTAAAATGCCTTTGGGAATCGCAAAATCCCTCAAAAAGTCCCAATGTAAATGGAGCTATAAAAGTATCCAAAGGAGTGAGGTAAATTTTCAAAAGCCACGGGTCGATTCGGGTAGGGAAATAGGCGCCAGTGAAGGAGGAAGTGTCGTTACAAGCCAGGTGGTTCCATTGGATGGTGAAATCACTACTGCATGTAAAGAAATAGGTTCCAAAAAGGCTATACCCTGAATGGAACCGGAATTCGTTTGTGATCGCTTTTCCTTGAATGCGCGTTTCGAGATCATCGAACAAAAATTGTGTCACATCGAGTTCATCGGAGAGGGCATAAGAGGTCCTATCGATCGAGGGTCTTAAATAGAGATACTCCGCACCGAATTTAAAATGCTGAGATCGTGGTGAGCAACTGTTTGGTGCACAGGAAGAAACCGGCGCGCCTACATTATCGGTGGCCACGAGGGGTTGAGATAAAAAAGAGCGTTGTTAAAATCGCTAAAAAAGAAAATGCGCGTTTCATGTTTCGACTCCTGAAATAAAAACGAAGCTTTCTATATATATATTTGATTGATTTGGCACAAATATTTCTTTTAACCGATGTGCGTTCATGAGTTGGCGGCAACCATGATGTGAGTTGAGGTCTTGCTGTCTACCAAACAGATAAATGATATGAACGATTTAACGATAGAAACGATAGAGTTTAATTAAAGTGGGTCTGGTTCGTTCACGTTTTCTTCCGTATAAGGCAGTTTCTTCTCTTCTACATCGTTCGTATCGTTATATCGTTTTTACCGTGGTGTGGGAGTATAAGGTTGAAAATCGACATCTTAGGGTTTGATGGGAAAGTTTTCTTTGAGGGCGGAGAGGATTGTGGGTTCTAGCTGTTCTGGTTTCGTAGGGAAGTGGATGATGATCTTTTTACTGATTTTGTTTTTGTCGCCATGCATCTGCTCAGCTAAAAGAACCACTTTGGAGATTTTAAGGAGGGTAAATTGATTACGGGCAGCAAAGAGACGGACCCGGGTAATCCGCCTGAGCCATTCGACTTGAGGAGGTGGTGATCCAAAACGGTCGTGCACCTCTTCGATGAGCTTATCGATTTCCTCTTCAGTTTCGGCATCGCCTAGACGTTGATAGATCTCCATTCTGAGGGAAGTTTCATTCACATAATCGTCGGGTAATCGCGCGTCATAAGGAAATTCGATCTTAACATCGTGATAGAAGTGAGGGGATTGTTTTTTTTGCAAAGCAGCGATCGTTTTTTTGAGGAGCTTGCAGTAGAGGTGGAAGCCGATGGTTGCCACATGGCCCGATTGTTCGGTGCCTAAAATATTGCCAGCGCCTCGGATTTCAAGGTCGTGGAGGGCAATTTTCATTCCTCCACCATGGCCAGCGGCTTGTGTGAGAGCCGCCAGGCGTTTCCGAGAAAGTTCACTGAGTTCTCGGGTGTTGGGGACCAAAAAATAACAGTACGCTTTCCGGTTCCACCTTCCCACCCGTCCTCTCATCTGGTAGAGATCTGCCAACCCAAACCGATCTGCCCGGTCGATCAGGATCGTATTGGCATTGGGGATATCGATCCCGTTTTCAATGATCGATGTGGCCACTAAAATATCGGCCTTCCCCGTTTTGAAAGCATGGAAAACCGTGTCGAGCTCCTGGGAACCCATCTGACCATGCCCTACGACGATCTTTGCAGAGGGAATCAGAGTACGGATTTTCTCTCCATCTGAAATATGGTTTCCACCCGGTTATGGATAATGTAGGCTTGCCCATTGCGAGCCAATTCGCGCAGTAGGGCATTTTTAATAAGCTCATCGGTCGTTGTACAGACCACAGATTGAATGGGTAAGCGATCTTCAGGTGGGGTATTGATGACCGAGAGATCGCGGGCACCTGTCAACGACATGTAGAGCGTCCGGGGAATGGGAGTTGCAGAGAGAGTGATGCAATCGACCTCGTTACGGATCTTTTTGAGATGCTCTTTGGCTTTAACACCAAACCGTTGCTCCTCATCGATGATGATGAGACCGAGGTTTTTAAATGAGACATCTTCGCTTACAATTCGGTGGGTGCCGATTAATATATCGAGGAACCTTCGCCCACCGCCTGCAATGTTTTTTCGATCTCTTTGGGTTTGACAAAACGGGAAAGGACTCCGATCTTAATCGGATAATTTTCCATCCTTGCCATGAAGGTTTCGAAGTGTTGCATAGCGAGGACGGTCGTCGGAACAAGAACGGCGACTTGTTTACCTCCATCGACAACAGCCTTAAAGGCGGCTCTCATGGCGACTTCTGTTTTTCCGTAGCCAACATCGCCGCAGACCAAGCGATCCATCGATTGATTTGAGAGCATATCTTTCCGGATTTGATCGATGGCTAGCAGTTGGTCAGGGGTCTCTACATAGGGAAACTCCTCTGCAAATTGGGAAACCAGCTCACTGTCGGGTGGGTAGATGAAGCCCCCTTTGATGACCCGCTCGGCTTGTAATCGGAGTAGATCTGCGGCATACCCAATAATGGCTTGTTCCGTTTTTTCCCGTGCCCTTTTCCACCGTGTGCTGCCAAGGGTATGGAGCTCCGGTTTCTCCTCAGAGGCTCCGATGTATTTAGAAATTAAATTCGCTTGCTCCATCGGAACATAGAGTTTTCCCCCTTCTGCATATTCGAGAACCATAAATTCAGTATCAACACCCAAATGATTGGGGCGTCTTTCAATCCCAAGATACCTCCCAATGCCACTATTCATGTGGACGACCGCTTCACCTGGGGTAATCGAAAGCATCTCCACGGGGAGAGTGTGGTAGTGTGTTCTTTGCTTTTGCCGCCTGATTTTATAGCGATGGGTTAACTCCGTCATGGGAATCAATGCTAAAGGAGGTTCATTGATAAAGAGACCTGAAGAGAGATAACCCTTCTCATATGTTTCATTGAGTGGTTTTTTGAGTTGATCTAAGCGCGCCTGTAGAGCACTTTTTTCCGATTCGTTTTGGCAGATAAATCGGAACGAAACGGGTTCTGTAATCTCCGATAGAATATTCAAAAATTGGTCGGTCGAGAGGTCGTCCAAGGGGAGTTCTGGGGGGCAAAAGGAGGGGAGGAGTGGGAAAAACGGAGGGTGCCATCGCACGGCTCTAAACGGATGATTGAAAGCCTCAAAGGAGACAGTATTGGTGGCACGATCGATCATTTTTGGTTCGGTGATTTGCTCAAGAGGCAGTTGGGTAAAATAGATTTTTTGCAGAGGCTCTATTATGTCCAACAGCTCCTCAAATGGAGCAAACGTGCGAGAAGAGGCGCCAGACATATTTTTGAGAGCGATCGCTTTATCTTCGAGTTGTGTGATCTCATCGAAGATGAGGAGGGTCTCTTTCCCTAAATAATCAAATAGTGTGGCAAGCTCCTTCTGTTGATTTAATAATTCGAGCTCCTCACCCGGCGTAATGAGGATCTCCTTAACCCTCCCCACGGAAGTTTGGCTGATCGGATCGTATTTCCGGATCGAAGCGATTTCATCTCCCCAAAATTCGATGCGGAAGGGGTCAGGGGAATTAACAGCAAAGAGATCGATAATGCCACCACGCACGGCAAATTCACCTTTATCAGCGGCAACCGTACGGCGATGGTACCCCATTTCCGATAAAACATGGGGGAGTTCTGTAAAGGGAACTTCCCCACCCTCTTTGATCACAAGGTGTAAATTATTGAGCTTTTTGGGGGGGAGGAGTTTTTGTAATACCGCTTGTAGCGTTGTGATGATGATTTGGGGTTCCTGGCTCTCTTGGATCATTCTTAAGAGGCGGTATCTCTCCCCTACAATGTCTGGGCTAGGGGGGATCTCTTCAGAAGGGAGAGATTCCCATGCTGGAAATTCGAGAGGATTGATCTCGGCAAAATAGGGAAAATCATCAATGAGGCGGGTATCAGACAACCCACTTGTTAAAATCACAATGTGTTTGTGCGCACAGTTATGGGCTAAGGTTGCCAAAAGAGCTTTAGGGGAATCCCAAAGCGTTTCTACAACGAGATGAGAGCCCGCTTCAATCAATCTGGCAAACGCTTGCAATTGTTTATTTTCTAAGAAACTCTCTGCTCGAGCCATTGCTTTGCATGTTCAATCGCTGTTGGGATTTGATCGACTTCGGTACCGCCGCCTTGTGCCGCATCGGCTCTACCTCCCCCTTTTCCTCCAAGAGTTGGGGCGATCTCTTTCAAAAGAGCGGCGGCATTCACTCCCTTGCTGGCCAAATCGGGGGAAACCCGAATGAGTACGCTACATTTTCCTTCCTGCTTGCCAATCAACAAAAGCAGTAATGAGGAGGTTCTCTTCATGATCAGATCGGCACACTCTTTCAATTCCTCACCCTTAAGGGGAGATACGTAGGGTAAGAAGGGGATTTTCTCTTTGGCGCTACCAATTTGAATGCGGTGGGTCAAAATTTCATCGATTTCGGCCTTTAACAGCTCTCTTTTCATTCCGATCAACTCTATGGCAAGGGCTTTATTTTCTAATACCGACTTTTCGACAGCCTCATGGAGCTCTTTTTTTTCATTCCGGCTCCATGCAACTGCCTCCTCTGCAGTAACCGCCTCGATCCTCCTCACCCCCGCCGCGATACTTCCCTCTTTAATAATGCGGAAATACCCAATCGATCCCGTGGCAGTCAGGTGAGATCCACCACACAGCTCTTTTGAGATATCCATATCGACAACGCGGACCTGGGTTTTGTATTTTTCTCCGAAGAATTGAACGATATCTCGTCTCTGCTGCACATCGGTATAGGGGAGTTCGTAGGTGTGAATTAAATGGTTCTCTCGGATTTGCACATTGACGAGATCCTCAATCGCCTCGATTTCCTCTGTTGACAGAGGTTTGTGGTGACTAAAGTCGAAGCGGAGGCGGCGTGGCTCAACGACAGAGCCGGCTTGTTTCACATGGGGACCTACAACTTCTCTCAATGCCCAATGAAGAAGGTGGGTAGCAGTATGGTTGCAGGCAATTTTTTTCCTCCGTGCGGCATCTACAGTAGCTGTCATTCTGTCGCCTACGTGGATCTCCCCCTTTTTGACAACGCCATGGTGAGCGATCACATCGGTAAAAGGCATCTGACAATCGATCACATCAAAGAGAACATTCTCTGACGAAATGGTGCCTTGATCGCCGATCTGTCCCCCTTTTTCTGCATAGAAAGGGGATTGATTGATAAGAACAATTCCCTCTTCCCCCTCGTGGAGAGCAGCAACCTCACTCCCTTCTTTGACAAGCCCTAAAACCACAGTATCAGCCGCCAATTGCCCATGGCCGATAAATTGGGTCGTCCCTTGACGTTCCAAATACTCTCCATAAAGAGAGGTCTCTACTTGTTGTTCAAACGCTTTGCGTGTCCCTCTGGAGCGCTCCCGGGCCTCGTGTTCTAATTCTTCAAATCTCCCGATGTCGACGCCAAGATTGGAATCTTTAGCGAGGAGCAGGATCTCTTCAAGGGGAAGTCCATAGGTATCTTTAAGCTTAAAGGCCTCTTCCCCTGAAATTTCCCCTGTTTTCGCAGCATCGATTAAGATGGAATTTAAGATATTGCCCCCTCGCTTTAACGTACGCAGAAAATTATCCTCTTCAAGTGTCACAATTTCGGCAATGCGGTTTTGATTGAGTGGAAGTTCTGGATAATCATCCCCCATCAGGGAAACCAGAGAGGGTAAGAGTTCTGCTAGGAAAGGCTTTTCGAGTTCGAGCTGGCGACCGTAACGGATGGCCCGTCTTAACACTTTCCGCAACACATAGCCGCGCTCCAAGTTGCTCGGTGTGACACCATCTGCGATGGCAAATGCTAGTGTACGGATATGGTCAGCAATCACTCTAAAAGCGGAGCTGCTCTTTTGAGTGAGGTCGTATTTTTTGCCACACATGCGTTCCACTTGGGCAATCAAGGCGCGCAAAATGTCTGTTTCAAAGAGGGAGTCGCTTCCTAGTTTTAGGGAAGCAACACGCTCCAGGCCGGCTCCAGTATCGACCGATTGCTTGGGAAGGCGCTGAAGTTCCCCCCCTTTCCCCCGATTGAACTCCATGAATACGAGGTTCCAGAACTCCAAGAAACGGACACCGTCGATATCCTCTGCAGGCGATCTGGCATGGGAATAGTGCGATCCTCGATCGTAGTAGAGTTCTGAGCAGGGGCCGCAAGGACCAGTATCTCCCATGGCCCAGAAATTATCCTTCTCTCCCATGCGGACAATCCGCTCCTCGGGGAGATATTTTGTCCACAATTCGAACGCCTCCTCATCTTCGTGAAAAACGGTAGCCCAAATGAGGTGGGGTTCAAATGCGAAAACATTCAGTGTCAAGTCCCAGGCATAGGAAATGGCCTCTTTTTTAAAATAATCTCCAAAGGAGAAGTTTCCGAGCATCTCAAAAAAAGTCAAATGGCGGCTTGTGTGGCCTACGTTCTCAAGATCGTTGTGTTTCCCACCCACGCGGATACATTTTTGCGCGCTTGCAGCCGTAGTGTATTCCCGAATGCTTCTCCCCAAAAAAACATCTTTAAATTGATTCATGCCGGCATTGATAAATAGTAACGTAGGATCTTCAAAAGGAACGACAGAGGAGGAGGGAACGACAGTATGCCCCCGCCCTTGGAAAAACTGCAGAAATTTCCTTCTAATTTCTTGGCTGCTCATCTCTAAATCCACAAATCATGGCAGCAGGATACAGTATCCCTCCTTTTCTTCGAAGGGGAACCGCTATCTAATGTTTTTTCAAACAATCCATACAAGCCAAGAATGCATATAAAGCAGGACCAAAAAGAGGTAAGACTAAAATACCACCCGATCCAAAGATAAAACGGGCCGTGTTCAATTCCATGCCAGGAAGATTTCCATTGAGCACCGAAAGACCGATTGCAATCGCTGCCAAGGCAATCGCTGCAATCACGCAGAGCCCTTTTTTGATGCTTGCATGTTTATTGACAAATCCTAACTTCGACCAAACCAGGGAAGAGATGATAAGCGGCAAAAAGCCGCCAATTGCAAGGCCGATAATCACTAAATCGCTCATGGGGATAAGCTGTGTCGTGCCAGCTAAAGAGAAAAACATGAGCGCGATACCAACGAGTTGAATGGCAATAAGTGCGCCTTGAATACAATTAACAGGGAATTTCCATTCAGGATCATCCAACATCTTTTCCCAAGATGGCCGCACCTGTAAACTACTAGAAGCCTCCGACACAGCAACCATTGTAATCCCCTCAAAAGCAAGTGTCAAGACTAAATTATCGAGATTTTTATTTTTGATAAGGCAACTTTTGTAATTCGCTTTTAGACATGTCTATCTATATTCATTATCAAAAATAAAATATACTAGGAGTGCTTTGAAAAATTAGTTGTATTTCAAAGATAATATTCGGCTCTTGAAAATTTAAGGTATAGGTTCTAGTGTATTTAGTTTTCTCAAACTTTAGGTGGTGAAATGGAAGGGAAGCTCGAGCCGGAAACAAAGAAAATAATGGGTAAAATTGCCAATACGATTCGGCAGCTCGCTATGGATGCTGTTCAAAAGGCAAATTCAGGGCATCCGGGTCTCCCTATGGGGTGTGCCGAAATAGGCGCTTATCTCTTTGGTCATCAGTTGAATTACAATCCGAAAAACCCCCATTGGGTCAATCGAGATCGGCTGGTGCTCTCCGCCGGCCACGGCTCGATGTGGCTCTATGCGTGTCTCCATCTCGCGGGTTACAATATCTCCCTAGATGATATTAAAAATTTTCGTCAACTCCGTTCAAAAACACCTGGACATCCCGAATATCATGAGACCGAAGGAGTAGAAGCGACAACCGGGCCACTCGGGCAGGGGACAGGGAATGCCGTAGGTATGGCATTGGGTTTAAAAATTTTAGCTGAGAAATTCAATACCCCAGAACATCAAATCTTCGATGCAAAAGTGTTTTGTCTTTGCAGCGATGGCGATATCATGGAAGGTGTCAGCCACGAAGTGAGCGCCCTAGCCGGGCATCTTCAGATCAACAACCTCGTGTTTATCTATGATTCAAATAAGATTTGCTTGGATGGCCCTCTATCTGAGACCCATTCCGAAGATACGTTGAAGCGGTACAAAGCCTATGGGTGGGATGTTTACGAAGTGGATGGTCATAATGTCGATCAGCTTCATGAGGTTTTCTCTCAAGTGAGGCAGAATCAGAGCAGGCCGGTTTTCATTTTAGCCCACACGATCATCGCAAAAGGAGCGCCTAAAAAAGCAGGAACGCACCAAGCGCATGGAGCTCCTTTAGGGGCAGAAGAAGTGGCTGCCGCAAAAGCAGCTTTAGGGCTACCAGAGGAGCCTTTCTACATCCCAAAATCGGTCCAAACATTTTTTTATGCACGGGGGGAAGAACAGGAAAAAAAAGAGGAGGAATGGAATCAACGGTTCCGCCTTTGGGCGAAAAGTAATCCTCAATTGAAAACCGAATTTGATAAAATGAGTAAGCATGAACTGCCTGCTGATTTGGAAGAGAAATTATGGAAACTCGAGATTGCAGGAGCACAAGCAGGGAGAAAAGCATCGAATATCGTTGTCAATGCGCTTGCACCGCTTCTTCCTGATTTAATCGGGGGTTCAGCCGATCTGTCGAGTTCCGATCTCACCTTGCTCAAAAATTTTCCTATTATTTCACCAGGCAACTTCCGTGGAAGGAACATTAAATTCGGCGTGCGGGAATTTGGGATGGGGACGATTGCCAATGGCCTTGCCTATACGCATCTGTTTCTCCCTTTTATCGGCACTTTCCTCACTTTTTCAGATTATATGCGCAATTCGATCCGTCTCGCTGCTATGTCGAAGCTCCATGTCATTTATCAATTCACCCATGACTCTATTTTTCTGGGTGAAGATGGCCCTACGCACCAACCGATCGAACATTATGCCGCCTTGCGGGCCATTCCCCACCTTCATGTGATCCGCCCCGCAGATAGCAATGAAGTGAAGATGGCATGGATCGCCGCCCTCACTTATAGGTATCCTACTGCCATCATTCTTTCGAGGCAGGTGCTCCCTCTTCTCAAGGAGACTCAAAAGCCTTATTCGGAAGGGGTTGGACGTGGCGCCTATCTTGTTAAAAAAGAGAAAAAAAAGCCAGATTATACCCTATTTGCCACAGGGTCTGAACTCTCACTGGCTCTAAACGTAGCAGACGCTTTAGAGCATCGAGGAAAAGATGTGAGGGTAATCTCTATGCCCTGTTGGGAAATCTTCGAGCAGCAGGAGGAATCGTACCGCGAATCGATCGTTGGGGGTGATTTAGGGATCAGGGTGAGTTTAGAGGCAGGGGTGGAGCTCGGTTGGCACAAGTACGTCGGAATAAATGGAATCACCATCGCAATGGATAGTTTCGGAGCATCAGCTCCTGCAAGCGCCCTTGCCGAGGAATTCGGTTTTGCCGTCGACCCGATACTCGAACGGATTCTTTCCTGAAAAATCCTTGATTTTTAATTCATAAAACCTTACTATTTAATAAGTTAAAGGTTTTATGGCACATAATATTGATCGCTCTTCATCTTCCCTCCCAGCATTTAGTTTTGGTCGGCCACCACCGCTTGACGATCGCAATCCCGAGGTCGTCCAAAAAACAAATGAGTGGGCTCAAGAATTTTATGCGACCCAAGTCCCACAGCCACCTTCTGGTACTGCTGTGACGCCACCTGAAGTGAGACCTCCTGCAGAGGAAACAACACCTAATTGGGTCAATTTTTTTTACGACAAGCAGAAACAAAGAAGGCAAGCGCGCCAAAGCACATCGAATACCAATGAAAGAATCGAGAATCGCTCCACACGTGGGAATACACCCATGATTGAACTCCAAGATTCAGCTGAGGAACAAGAAGCTATTGAAGAGGAGGTATTGTTCGTCAAAGAGGTGAAAAAACAAAGGCCCACTGAGCTTGCACCCTACGCGCCCTATAAGAGTGGTGAAAACGAAATGCCAGCAGCTCTAGATTCTCCAGAAAAGGAAGGGTTCTCTTCGAACGACGGAGGAGAAGTCGCGTTATCCGCACAGGACCCGAAGTCAGAGCGGCGGGGTAAAAAGAGGAAAAGATACATTGAAACCGATATTTCCTCCGATGAGGAGTTATTCACAAAATTAGCAGCGGCAAGTTCACCAGAACGGAGTGAAACAACCACGTCAACAACGACCACTACCACGACTTCAAATGCTCCAAAAAAGTCGCCTTCTGCAAATGAGGGGGAGGAACTTGACGTTATCGATCTTGACGGTTCCATAGAGACGATACCTCAAGAGCCAGCACAGCCAGAAAACTCGGTAACTGACTCATTGAATCCAGATCAGGAGGCGCAACCCGCTCAACCGGCAATAAAAAATAAAACACCTTTCCCGACAGATGTGTGGAATTGGGAGGAGTGTAAAGAAAAATTAAATGATGGTTTAAGGCGCAATGTTGCGTTGACTATTGTCTTTATTTTGAACGATATGATCAAAAATGTGGCCTACGATATCGATAACGGTGACTTTCAAGGAGCCGAGGAAAAACGGAAGTACATTATCTCATATGGCGCTCATCTCAGCCTCCAACAAAGAGAAAGGCTTTCAGAGTTGACTAAAGAGATCAAAAGACATTAGACCTCTATTAACCTGAGCGTTGGGATCTATATATCTGTGGGAGATTTGCCGCGGAAGGCTCCTTTGGCTTTATGTTTTAACATGACATCCATAACAGCTATCGTTTCGAGCCCCTTCTTAAGATGGTCCGCAGTGTAAGTGTCAAAAATCATTTTGGCGCTTTTTTTTGTCTTGATCCCCTCCCGTGTCAATGGGAGATCGGAAATCAATAAGAGAGCGCCTAAGGGCAATTTACGCCGGTAGCTGGCAGCGAAGAGGGTGGCACATTCAAGCTCAATCGCTTGTGCCCGGGTTTCTTTAAGTCGTTCGATAAATGCCTGATTGAACTCCCAAAAGCGGATATTTGTGGTGTGGGTAATGCCGATATGGTAGGGGGCTTTATAGGTTTCCAAGACCTCCGTGGCCGCTTTTTGCAGCAAGAAATTGGCTAAGGCCGGCACTTCTGAAGGAAAATAAAAATCAGATGTTCCCTCTCCACGGATAGCGGCGATAGGGATAAAAAAGTCTCCGATATGATAGTGGCGGCGCAAGCCTCCACACATGCCCAACATCAAGGCCGCCTTAATCCGGGGAAGAAAACTACACAGATCGATGATCAGTGCCGCGGCAGCCGATCCCAATTTGAAATCTACAATGCTCACATCATGAGTAGGGGAGTGGGCCGCGGTAAACATAGAGCCTTCCATCAGGGGAACCTGATAGATCTCCGCAAAAGTGCGGATGTAGCGGTGAAAGTTAGTCAGTAGCAAGTAGGAGCCGAAATGATCGATATCTGAGCCCGAGTACCGCTCCAAGGTATCTCTAGCAATCTGCGCTTCATGTGAATTGGGATCAAAATCCATATGATAAATCCTCTTTTGTAACTAATCTTCACATGTTATTCTGGTGTCCATAAATCAACAGATTATCAAGGATATGCTTTATGGTGCAAATTGGAACAAATGATTTTCGAGCAGGAATGAAAATTGAGGTGGATGGGCAACCATATACTATTGTTTCTGTTCAATTTGTGAAACCTGGAAAGGGACAAGCATTCACTCGGGTGAAATTAAAAAATTTGCTGACAGCTCGGACGATTGAACGAACGTTCAAATCGGGGGATTCGGCTGAAGAGGCTGATGTGAAAGAGGCGCAGATGAGGTTGCTTTACACTGATAATTCTGGAGCCACTTTTATGGATGATCAGAGCTTTGAGCAGGTCATCATTCCTGATACAAAGCTAGAGGATGTCAAACAATGGCTTCAGGAAGACGTCATTTACAGTATGGTCTTTTACAAAGGGGAAGCTACTACAGTTGAGCCCCCCACATTTATGGAGATGGAGATCGTCGAAACAGCCCCAGGCCTGCGTGGTGACACATCGGGTCGAGTTCTGAAGCCAGCTACGACCCATACCGGAGCCATCGTTCAAGTTCCCATTTTTATTGATCAGGGAGAGTGGATTAAGGTGGATACCCGCACCGGAGAATATGTCTCCCGTATTAACAAATAACTCCCTTGCACTCTTATCCGATCGTGCTTCGATGCTAGCCAAAGCACGCGCTTTTTTTGCCGAGCGCCAGGTGATGGAGGTCGATGTTCCGATATTAAGCAGGAGCGCTTCAGTCGATCTGAATATCGAACTGATTGAAGCGAAGTGTTGTGATCAAAAAGCCTACCTCCATACTTCTCCAGAATATGGGATGAAACGGCTTCTTGCTGATGGACTAGGAGATATTTTTCAACTCTCCCATGTTTTTCGAGATGGAGAACAGGGTTCAAACCACACGGTTGAATTTATGATGGCTGAGTGGTATCGGCTTGGTTTTACTTTCCAAGAGATGATCGATGACACAATTGCATTTATCGATCTGTTTCTTGAGCTAAAAAATAAGACCATCGAAACATTTACCTATCGAGATACCTTTCTCCGTTTTGTGGGATATTATCCCTCCTCTTTAGTAGAGAGAGATGAACTCTACGCTTTTGAGATTGAGCCCCATTTTGGAAATCAGGGTCTCACCCTTGTTACCGATTTTCCTCCCGAGCAGGCAGCCTTAGCACAAATTGGCAGCAACGGAATGGCAGAACGATTTGAAATTTATTACAAAGGACTCGAACTGGCGAATGGTTATCATGAGCTTTTAGATCCTCACGAGCAACGTCTCCGCTTTAAGCGCGCCAACGAGGAGAGAAGGAAGATTGGTAAACATGTGCTTCCGATCGATGAGGAGTTTTTAGCCGCTTTGGATCGGGGATTGCCTGACTGCTGCGGTGTAGCAGTTGGTTTCGATCGGTTGATGATGCTCCGCCATGGCCTCACTGAAATCCGCCACTCCGCTCCCTTCTTTCTGTGAATTTCCTTTTCATTTTGCTTGTTTTTTTCTAAAAAGACCTTTAGGTCTCCTGCGTAATTACATGACGTCATTTAATTACGCAAGAGGTCTTTTGAATAGATGAATAGATGAGAGGCTGATGAGAGAGCATTGGAGTTCCCGGTTAGGATTTGTGTTAGCTGCACTTGGCTCTGCGATAGGGTTGGGGACATTGTGGAAATTTCCCTATGTAACGGGGGAATATGGGGGTGGACTTTTTGTGTTGTTCTACCTGCTCTTCACTCTATTTTTGGGAATTCCTCTCTTTATAGGTGAGCTCATTTTGGGAAGGCGTGCCCAAAGAGGAGCAGTGGGTATCTTTGCTACCTTATCGGGGGAATCTTCATCATGGCGAGCTGTCGGGTGGCTGGCTGTAGTCTCCTCTTTTCTCATTTTAAGCTACTACTGTGTTGTTGCAGGTTGGGGATTAAATTACTTGATGATGTCGCTCAACCAATTTTATGAAAGGAAAACCGACTCTCAAATCGCCAATGCCTTTGAGATCTTATACAAGGCAGGGGATATCTCTCTTTTGTGGGCCTTTGTGTTTTTATTAATGGTTTTTGGGGTCGTTTTCCAGGGAGTCAGAAAGGGGATTGAAAAATGGAGCAAAATTTTAACCATTGCTCTTCTTATTTTGCTCGTAGCGCTCTGCCTTTATGCCATGACCTTAAAAGGCTTTCCCCAGGCTCTTACCTACCTTTATCACTTTGATTTCACTCAAATGAAGTGGGTAGGTATTTTAGAAGCTCTCGGGCTCTCCTTATTTACTCTTAGTCTAGCGCAGGGAATCATCCTGACCTATGGGAGTTACTTACGGGAAACCGAAGATCTTCCTAAAATCGGCTTGATTGTCGGGATTACAGTGGTCATTGTATCGATGCTGACAGTGCTCACGATTTTCCCCGTCATATTTACGTTTCATCTCCCGCCGGAAGGAGGAGAGGGTCTGGTCTTTAAAACACTGCCGCTCCTTTTTGCTCATTTGCCAGGCTCTATGATTCTGTCAGCAGTTTTTTTTACTCTCTTTGTTTTTACAGCTCTTACCTCTGCTCTCGCCCTTTTAGAAGTCGTGGTCGCCAACCTGATCGATCTCTACCAGTGGAGTCGCAAAAAAGCTGTGATCGTAGCCTCTATTGCCACTTTTATCGCAGGTATTCCAAGCGCACTCGCAGGATCTGACCGACTTTTTAAACTATGGCTTCCGATATACGGGATTAATTTTTTCACCACCATCGATAACCTGGTCTCTATATGGCTCCTTCCCATTGGAGGGATTTTGACAGCCATTTATATTGGATGGCACCTCAAAAACGAAGTGGTAAAAACCGAATTCATGAAAGGAACTGGAGGGTTGCGTCTCCTTTTCCCCTGTTGGTTTTTTCTCATCCGATGGCTTGTGCCACTTGGCATTGCGCTGATTTTTTTGCAAAAAGGCGGTTTCATTTAGATAGACAAAACTCGTTCAGATCATTTATAACTTCATTTTATGGAAGTCAATGTTGTAGACACAGTTGCCGTGATCAAAAAATGCTCTCCCAAAGAAAGAGTGGAGAGAGCCTGTGTGGAGGATCGATTACACATCTCCTCAGAAGCTGTTAAAAGAAAAGAGTGGCTTGAGAGGGTAAAAGAGATGCCCGATCTGCGCACTAAAAAGATCGACTCCAACGCCATGCATCCCACTTTACTCCCTTCCCAAATTGCTGCTACCGCACACAAAATCGCCGAATCGGGTTTTTAAAACCAACAGAGAGAGCCTTTTTTCTATTATAGTGGGTAATGGTGCTGCCAATCGATGACCCAAGAGGGTTGCTGATTGTCTTCTTTAAGGCTGCAGCGTTGGATGAGACATTCGGTGTCATAAAGATCGATCAGAGAAAAAGTCGCATCCGATTTATGGGCACAGCTGCCGCTATTGAGAATGAGGGGGAGGCCTTCATTTTGCTTATCGATAACGTAATAGGCATGATCGTGACCGTGCAAATAAATTTTGACTTGAGGGTAGCTTCTGAGCAGCGCTTGAAGCTTCTTGGCGTGTTTTAAATCATGCAGGGAACGAGGGCGCAGATAGGGGCATAATGGAAAATGATTACACAAAATGACCCGCTCAGAGCGGGGGATAGTTTCAAGAGCTTGTGTTAAATAGCGAGCGGTTTCCTCTGAAAAATCACCATAGGAGCAAAAAAGGGGAGTGGAAATGGCGCAATCGAGACCGATGTACCACCAGCCCCGTTGAAGATAGGTGATTTCTACTTTTTTTTCTCTGAGCCCAGGGGCTGGGAAAAAACCAGAAAACAGCTCCTTTTTTTCCGCTTTCCCCGTGTATTTATCATGGTTCCCTGGCACAAAATACGTGGGAATAGAGACCGCTTTAAAAGCATCGATAAATTGTTTTCCCCACTTAAATTCGACATCGAGCGAAGTTGAGGTAAAATCGCCTGTCACAAAGAGTGCCTCTACACCCAAATGACGAAGCAAATCAGGTAAGTGCCAAAGATGATCGGTGTGGTAAGCTCTCTTGCGGAACAAAAGAAGGTTAAGATTCCCCAACCACCTTTTCGAAAAAAATTGAAGGGGGCTATATGTCACCTGGGAAAAGTGGGGATCGGAAAGATGTGCAATACGATAAGCCATAAGCGTATTTTTTATGGTTTCTTAATAGCGCGCAAGGTGTTCACTAGAAACCGCTTGAGTTATTATCTATTTTAGTGTTAAATAAAGTTATCAGTATATAGTTTTTTCCTTTTAGCAACCTTCCATTAATCATTAAATGGAGAAAAATTATGTCTAAGAAAAATTACGACTGTCCAGAGTGTAAAGAAAAATCACCACGGCAAGAGTGCCCTGAAACTTGTTGTGAGCAAAAATATGCTCCTCCTTATAAAAAGGAATGTAAAGAAGATGGGTGCTCATGTTCTCAAGACCCATGCTCTTGCTGCCCAGAAGACGCGCAAAGCTGCGATCCCAAATACTAATGAACACGGCATCTTTATTTTGTGTGTGCAAAAGAAGATGTCGGAGGGGGATGCGCTAGCATCTTCCCTCCATTTGCACTTAAGCGGCTCCCTTCGCTGTGGAATTTTCCTCTTCAGCATCTCCAATGAGTGCTTCAGAAATTAAGACGATTCCAGCAACGGATGCGGCGTGCGAGAGGGCATTTTTTACGACCTTGACAGGATCGATGACACCGCACTTCAATAAATCTTCAATTTGATCGGTCATAGCATTAAAGCCCATATTATCATCTAGCCCTTGCAGTTGTGCAACGATCACCGAACTATCTAAACCTGCATTGGCTATGATTTGACGAACAGGCGCTTCAAGAGCCCGTGCGACTAAATTTGCACCAAGGGCTTCATCACCTTCGAGTTTCAAGGATAGAAGGCTTTTAGCGACTCGGAATAGAGCAAGACCGCCACCCGCAACAATCCCTTCCTCAAGTGCTGCCTTTGTCGAGTTTAGGCTATCTTCAAACATTTGTTTCTTTTGCTTGAGTTCAGGTTCTGTAGCGGCTCCCACTCGGATGACAGCGACCCCTCCTTTGAGTTTCGCCTTCCTTTCTAGAAGTTTCTCTTTATCGTAGGAGCTCGCTGTTTTTTCATATTCTTTGTCGATCTGTTTGATTCGCCCTTCGATTTCACTCTGTTTCCCTTTTCCACCCACTAAAGTGGTGGTTTCTTTAGTGATAATCAACCGATCACAACTCCCGAGTACAGTTGAGGTAGCATCTTTGAGATTGATTCCCGCTTCCTCAGACACTAAGGTACCACCTGTCAGAACAGCGATATCCTGAAGCATTGCCTTACGACGATCGCCAAAGCCAGGCGCTTTCACAGCCGTGACCTTCAAAATGCCGCGGATTTTGTTAACAACCAGGGTCGCTAATGCATCAGCTTCGAGATCTTCGCAGATGATGAGGAGTTCCCGCCCAGCAGTGGCTACGGCTTGAAGGATAGGAAGAATTTCCTGCACAGAGGAGATTTTTTTATCTACGATCAAAATGGCAGGATGTTCCATCTCGACGATCATTTTTTCCTGATTGGTGACGAAGTAGGCACTGATAAAACCTCGATCAAATTGCATCCCCTCAACCATCTCAATTACAGTTTCAGTCCCTTTTGCCTCTTCGATAGTGACGACCCCTTCCTTGCCCACTTTGTCGATCGCCTGGGTGATCATCTCACCGATCTCTGTATTGCCAGAGGCCGACACGGTTGCAATATTTTTGGTATCCTTAGACCCTTTGACGGGGATGGCTCGCTTTTCGAGCTCTTTAACGATAGCGTCAACAGCTTTATCCATTCCTCTCTTTAAACCGATTGGGCTGGCTCCAGCGGCAATGAATTTAATCCCGAGCTGAACCATAGCATCGAGGAGGATGGTTCCCGTTGTGGTGCCATCGCCACACTTATCCTTTAATTTGCCTGCGACCTCTTTCGCCATCGAGACACCCATATTTTCAAATTGATCAGCCAATTCGAAGTCTTTGACGATGCTGTTTCCATCATTGGTAATCGTCGGGGCTCCCCAATTTTTCTCAATTCCCACATTTCTTCCTTTCGGACCTAACGTACTGCGGACCGTATCGGCGAGTTTTTGGATCCCTTTAGCCAATTTATCGCGTGCTTCCTGCTCAAAAATCATTTCTTTAGCATCTGCCATGATCTTTCTCCTGTTACATCATTAAAATAGTGATAAGCGATCAGTATATCAAGAAAAGGGTGTTGCGTCAATTCCTCCAATCATCACGACACATTCCCCCTTGGGCTTATTTTTAGAAAAAAATTCAACCATTTCTGCTGCCGTTCCCTGCATGTGGGTTTCAAATTTTTTTGTGATCTCTCGTGCCACGGCGCATCTACGCTCGGGTTCTTGTTGAGAAATGATTTTTAAGGTGGCAAGCAATCTAAAGGGGGATTCGTAACAAATAGAGGTCCCCTCATAGCGTAATAGTTCTCCAATGGCCCGTTTCAGCTTTCCCGGTTTTTTCGGTAGAAAACCAAAAAATTGAAATCGGCTTGTGGCGAGCCCCGAAGCGGAGAGGGCAGCAATGGCAGCGCAAGGGCCAGGGAGGACAGAGATCTCGATCTCCTCTTGCCGACACCGTCTCACCAATCTCTCCCCAGGATCTGAAATGCCTGGTGTCCCCGCATCTGAGACCAGACCGATCTGCTTTCCCCTTTTTAAATCCCACACAATGGAATCTTCTTTTGCTGTTTCATTGAAAAGGTGGAAACTCTTCAAAGGAACTTTGATCTGGTAGTGGTTTAATAAAATTCGGGTGTGCCGAGTGTCTTCACACAAGACATAATCACAGAGAGCCAATGTTTCTAAAGCTCGCAGTGTGATGTCTTTAAGATTTCCGATCGGTGTCGCAATTAAATAAAGCATAGGATTCTGTGAACACAATCTAAGAAGCTGTCCTCAAACCTCATTTCGAAGATATAGTCGATCTTCTGGGCAGCTTCTACATCGTAAAATCTGCTCAAAATATCAACTATCTCTTCTGAAAGCAGGTTTTAGGACAGCTTCTAAAAAAAAGACACATTTGGTCGTCTTCCAAACGTTCCAAATGTGTCTTTATTGATTTAGGTGGCACCCAGATTTGAACTGGGGAATGGAGGCTTTGCAGGCCTCTGCCTTACCACTTGGCTATACCACCAAAATCGGAAACATACCATCGTGGTGGAAAAAAAACAATACGCCTCTTATAACTTTGCTTATGAAACCAATTCCTTTTCGTGTCGTAGCCAAAGAGCTTGGATATAGTCACCCCGAACAAAAACTGATTACAGGTTTTGCCATTGATAGCCGGAAAATCTCTTCAGGCGATCTTTTTTTTGCTCTTCCTGGCAACCGTGTCGATGGTCATGCTTTTTTAAAAGAAGTGGCTTCAAAGGGGGCTATGGGTGCGGTAATCAGGGAGGATTTTCGTGGGGAAGTCCCCCAAATTCCCTTGATCAAGGTCCCTGATGTGTTACTCAGTCTACAAAATTTTGCCCGCACCACGTTAGAAAAGCGTTCCTCACAGGTGATTGCGATCACAGGGTCGCTAGGGAAAACGACGACTAAGGAATTTACTGCGGCCTTGCTCCGCTCCCGGTACCGTATTTTTGCAAGCCCCTTGAGCTATAATTCACAGATCACTCTCCCTTTAAGTATTTTGATGGCAGAAGGGAAAGAAGATTTTTTAATATTAGAGATGGGGATGACCCATACTGGCAATCTCAAACAACTCATTTCAATCGCACCCCCTGACATTGCCTTAATTACGACTGTTGATCTTCAACATGTCTGCAATTTTTCCAACGGACTGGCCGGCATTGGAGAGGAGAAAGCCTCAATTTTGAGCCATCCAAAGACCAAGTTGGGTTTCCTACATTTAGATATGCCCCATTTTCAGCAAGCGGCTGTCGTAGGGAACTGCCTCAAAAAAACTTTTTCCTTAAAAAGTAAAGAGGCCGATTGCTACTTGGAGGCTTTGCCAAATGATCGGGTATCGATCCATATCAAGGGGGAGCCGCCGTCCGAGTTGACCACCCGTCTGCCAAGTAAAATCCATTATCACAACCTGTTGGCCGCGGTTGCGATAGCAAGAGCATTAGATGTTCCCTGGAAATTGATCCAGGAAGTAACCCCCTCCTTACAATTACCGCCGATGCGGTTTGAAAAAATAGTCAAGCAAGGGATCTGCTTTATTAATGATGCGTATAATGCCAATCCCTCAGCCATCAAAGGGGCTTTAGAAAATTTGCCCCCTCCAGCGCCAGGTGGTAAAGTTGTGGCTGTTCTTAGCGAAATGGATGCATTGGGCGCTTATTCTGAGGAGGGGCATCGCATTGTGGGTAGCGCGGCCTTGCGGCATGCCGACTATCTTCTTTGTTTGGGCAAATGGTGTGAAATCATGAAAGGGATGTGGGAGCAAGCAAACAAACCCGTAGAGCTCTTCGAATCTCGCCACCTATTAGAACAGGCCCTGAAGCGGGTGGCCCAGCCTGGCGATGTGATCTTACTCAAGGGAGCCCGCATCTACGCTTTCGATCAATTGCTCCATCTTTTTTAACTCGATTTTTAAAAAAGAAAGTCTTAAACTACTCTATTTAAAATGAGGCCGCTTTGTTCCCACTTCAAATGGAATGGATACAGTTTCTTCAAAAATTACGTTCCCCTTTTCTCGATCATCTCATTCAGCTATTTGATTTTTTCGACAGGCAAGAATTTTTATTTATTTTGATCCCTATTGTTTGGATCGGATTGAGTTGGCAGTTTGGAATCAAAATCTATTATCTTCTCTCCTTGAATTACATTGTCAATCTGGGATTAAAAAATGGATTTGCTCTTCCTCGACCCTTTCACCTCGATCCTACTCTTGGCGTGATACACGTGAGCGGTTACGGCTTTCCTAGCGGTGCTGCCCAAACCGCCATTCTATTATCAGGTTTATTGTTAGTGTATTGGAAAAGCAAGTGGAAGTGGGTGTTTGCCCCTCTCTACCCGCTTGTCATTTCTTTTTCGCGGGTCTATTTAGGGGTGCATTTTCCTATAGATATACTCGGCGGGTGGTTGGTTGGCATGATCGTACTAGGTCTCTACTTTCTTCTATTCCCCAGAGTGGAGCGCGTTTTTCAAAATATCTCTCCATGGAATGGATTTCTTTTAAATGTCTCATTACTGGTAGTGCTTATACTTTATTTACCTTCCGCTATGATCATCCCTATCTGTGCCTGTGGAATCGGGCTAGGAGTGGGTATTTTTATCAATCGGGTGACTCCAGAGAATTCATTGATTGTGCGAACGAGGTGGGGATTAGGAGCGATGATCGCTGTAGGAATTATAGGAGTTTTCTTGATTCATGCTATTGCTACAAAGACGTTTAGTGTGCAGTCAGCAGCCGGTACATTTTTTCTGTTCGTCTTTATAGGACTTTGGATGAGCTTGGGTACTCAATATATTTGCAAAAAAGTAACCATTTTATGCGCAAAAAAAAGTTAAAATATCCGTTTCTATTCGCCATTTTATTTCTCCTTTTTCTTCTTGCCCTCATTTTCCCTAAAAATAAGAGTATCGCCGCATCTGAAGAGTATTGTGCTTTCTGTAATCCGGACGTTTTAAACCGCCAGAAATTTTATGAAGATGATTTAGTGCTGGCGCTCTATACCCACAAACCGATTTTCCCAGGGCACTGTTTGATTATTCCGAAAAGGCACATCAAAACGTTTGATGAGTTGTCTGATGATGAGGCGCAGCAAATGGCTTCGGTGATCAAAAAGGTGCATCAAGCTGTGCAATCTACCTTCCACACCTCTTCCTACTTGCTTTTGCAGAAAAACGGAAGGGAAGCAGGACAAATGGTTCCCCATGTCCATTTTCACTACATCTCTCGGAAAACAGGTGCCACCTCCACCCTAAGCTTCTTTTTCCACATGTACCTCGCCAACTGGAAAAAGCCGATCAAAGAGCAGGAGATGGCCACAATCGTGGCCATATTAAAGGCAGCCATGCCGCCATTATAGTGGCCAATGTGTTAAATACCTTCAAAATATTCAACATCGATACTGGCCAATAAAGCTCTGATTTTAGGAAAAAATGTAGCTCCATGACTTGAATTTTTATGGGTGTCTAATGCGGATTGATCGACATATCTTTCAAAAACAGTGTAGCTACTCGATTCCGTTTTCGACCGATAAAGGTCGTAGTAAACGTTACCCGGCTCATTCTTCTTAACTTCATTTCTGAGTTGATTAAATAGCTGTTCAAATTCACTTTCTCTACCCTTTGTAACAACTATTCTTTTAATTCCGCCTATCATAAAACCACTTCTCCCTAAAATATCCTTCTCAAGACGCCATAATCTGAGAAGTTCTTCCTCTTTTTCTCGATTCAAGCCAGCCTGAATGGAATTGACTCGGTGCTCATCCCATTCTAAAATATCGGCAATTGTATGGCTTAGTGGACGCAAGGTTAAGCCCAATGCACTAGCTTTTTCAGTGCTGACGTTTAGAAAACCTGGCATCTTACGTCGACTTGAGAGCCATAAAGGCAGTTCTACCCAATCCTGCACCTGATGTTCGTTCAGAAAATCTTCGCTAACCCAATGTAATTGAGCATTGGCTTGTGTCACGTTTTGACACTCTGCAAGCAACGCCTGAAATGGCATGGGCTTTCCTGTTACGTTATACACTCCCGTGGTTTGTTGCTCGACTTGATCCACGATCCATGCAGCAAGATCACGAACATCGATAAATTGCACATTTTCTTTTGGATCTCCCGGAGCTAAAATATCCCCACCCTCTTTTATCCGTTTGGGCCAATAAGTAAATCGACCCGTTGGATCACCTGGGCCAATAATTAATCCTGGGCGCACAATCAACGATCGACCTGGAAAATAGCTTTCGATCACGTTCTCACAAGCAGCTTTGAGAGCGCCGTACGATTTCTCGGTGATCTCTTCGGTAGGAGAGTCCAATATGGCTACAGGATACTCTTCATCAATGTCGAACTGGTCGAAATTGGCATAGACTCCGATGGTGGACACAAATGTGTAATGGTTGGTCGCGCCACTCAGGATCTCAGAAGAGGCTTCAACGATTCTTGGCAAATGACCAGACGTGTCGATAACCGCGTCCCATTTCCTTCCCTTAAGGGCCTCTAAGTGACCCTCCCTATCTCCGCGCAATTTTTCCACATCTGGACATACGACCTCTTGATTCCCCCGATTGAACAAAGTCACTTCATGACCACGCTGATGTAATTCCTCAACAAGGTGTGGTCCTAAAAAAGTCGTGCCGCCCAATATTAAAATTTTTAGCATAACCGTGTTCATAATCCCTCCCCATTAAAAAAGCACTAGTATAGATTTCTCATTGCTAATCTGCAATCTCTCCCCTCTATGCGCTGGTTATTGCTTTAAAAATTATTCGGTATTAGTTAACCTAATTTTGGGTTGATCTTCCTCATCCTCAGTGCCTTTTTTTGGTGCAAATCGCGCTTTTTTGCTTGAATATAGCGCCTGCGGCTATGATCATCGCAAAAAAGCGCGATTTGCGCCCAAAAAAGCCCTCTGATTATGAGAAAGATAAACCCAAAACTCGGGTTAGTTACCATAATTTGCTAAAATGTATATACTTATAGGTGTAATATGTGGTGGTCAATGGCCGCACTAGGTGCTACCTTCCTCCTCTCTTGCCTAGTGCGAAAATTTGCAAGCCATACCCTGATTAATGGCTTTATGTCAAAAGAGCAAGCCGATGCTGTCTTCCCCTGGTGGAGGAAGAAAAAGAACGACAACCAGAAATCCCCATAACGCTTTAATCAATTTTCCTGGCTGCTAGGCGAAAAGACTTGGCGTCTTGCAATGGGAACTCGGGTTTCATTTTATGCCAAAAAATTCAACAGTAAGAATACTACCTGATGACGTCTCGAGAGAGTAGTCGATCGTAAAAATGTATTTCTCTCAACTTTAACTCAGCGTGTCTAATTCGATGGCATCATCATTCAACGGTCTCCAATCCCTTTTATTATGATGACCAAAGGAATTGTCAGACATAGCTTCAGCATTGTATTTTCCTATATTGTGGATCGTGGCTGCTAAAGCACAAAATGTGGCACACGAAGTGATAGCTATGAGACTATCAAATGCAGTCAAAGCAGCAGAACCGGCGGCAGCGCTTCCGCTGGTGAAGACGATGCCAAAGGCCCGGTACAGGGCAATTATAAGTGCCAGGAGCCACTCCCAAAGAGTCATAACAAAATTTCCAACAGATTTTGCAAGTCCTAGTAATCTGGAAGAGAGCCTCTCCTCCTTCTCTACCTCTAGGCATGCTTTCCATTGTGACTGCGTTGTGCTTTTAAAGGAAACACTGTTAATTTCTTCTATTGCATCATGGCTCATCGTTTATTCCTTTTAATCAACATTTTCAGTAACGTTACTATTGTTGCATTTAATGCCCAATTTGTTGAGAGAACGGTGCACATCGTCTTTTATCCCTTTCGTGACCTCATCTACCATTTCATGTAACGGGAATTTTGTATCTTCGTTCTCTTCCTCGATTCCAAATTTTTTCTTTTCTTTTTGGCGAGCTATGTTCTGGATCGCAACTTCTTTTAACGCAACCAGAGTAAAGAATCCTGCTGTACCTGCTAAAAAATAATTCAGACCACCTGGATGGGCAATGCACTGATACGTAAAAAAAGCGATGAGAAGGGTTCCCACGACTACACGTGCAAGTTCATAAGTAATCATACGATCTCTTCCCTTCAACTGAGCCTCTGGATGAGACTCCGGAGTCTCTACAAACTGCTGGTTTGATCGATCCAGCGTTATAATTCGTTGTCCAATACCTTTACCTATTTCTACAGTTTGTTCACAAATGTAAGCTGCATTATTTTTAAAATTGTCGACATATTGTGTCATATAGAACCTAAAAATATTTCTTATGTGCTTATATTATATATTTTAATTATTTATTTATTATTAATTTTTATAATATTTTTTATTTTTTTTAGAACCAATGCAAGAACTCGAGGGATTATAAGGCCAAAATTGACGCCTCTCGAGGAGAGGTATATTGGATGAGGCTCAGGAAGCACTATTATTGGAAGTTTATCGAACCTCGAAGATGAACGAGGCAATAGAATTTATAGGCCAGTTTAACCAGGAGTGAGGAAAAGAAAACGCCGGAGCATTTTTTTCGGTTGGAAAAAAATATCTGCGCCTATTAAATTCCTTCACTAATTCTTAACAGTTAGTGAGCCATTTTTTATGGCAACACATGCAGTAGGTACTACATTTACCCGTCATATGGTCGGAGCAGCATCTAAAGCTACAAGAACGCGTCGTACAAAGGCAGAAGAGCAGGAGGCTTTGGATAATATTATTCGGGGCAATGCAGAGGAAGAGACTGCTCAAAGCCTGATTCGGTTGAACCTCTTTTAGTTCCCTCTCTTCAGTTGCATACCTGGCGAGGGAGAGATCTACTCCTGGTGTCTGTATCCCACAACTTTGGCCCCTACTACATTAAATCAAAAGGAGTCAATGAAGGCGCTTATATAAGATTCGGATCGACTAATCGATTGGCGGATTCGGTGACCATTTAGAAATTCAGAGGCTGAAAGAACATAAATATTTTGATGAACAGCCTAACTTTGATTGTAACTTAGATCAAATTAATTTTGATTTAGCAAAAAATTTGTTTGAGAACATTTCAAAAAAATTCACTCAAAGCACTGCTAAGTCATTAGGTCTTAGAATAAAAATTAGGCAAAAGAAATACCTTCCAACGGAGCCATCTTACTTTTTGCAGACCATCCAAGAGAGGTTTTCCCCGATGCTGTTATTCGTCTAGGTCGTTTTTTAGGTAGAGATAAGACTCAAATTCTCGATCAACAAACGCTGGATCTGTCTATTTCTATTGCACTGGAACCTATTATTGCTTTTATCCGCAACAGCAAGTTCGAGGCTAAAAAAAATGTGTGAGCAGGGTGCGCTAGTTGAGATATCAACTAGCCGATTTGATCCACAAAAAAGATTTAGCTTAAGAAGCCCTTAAGGACGCTTGTTTTGTGGAGAAGCGTCCGGGGG
Source organism: uncultured Chlamydiales bacterium (assembly GCA_963705695.1). Taxonomy (GTDB): domain Bacteria; phylum Chlamydiota; class Chlamydiia; order Chlamydiales; family JAAKFR01; genus CAVPKN01. The sequence continues at coordinate 78,475 of CAVPKN010000020.1, read as the reverse complement.
TGTGCCCTTCACCGCACGCACCTCGAACCAATTTGCCCAGGGAATGCGTAAAATCTATGACCTTGAACCCTTTATTAAAAATATTCGATTAGAGAGAAAGGAATGGTGCGAGCACGAAATACAACCCGATCTCAAAGTAGCGTGTCGGTGATCTCTTTTCTCTATCCCTATTCAATACTAGAACCAATTATACATGAGCAACTAAAGCCTTTTCGTAAAAAGTGGACATATCGGCAAATGCTAAATCCATGCTTGGATTTAAGCCGCAGCGAGAGGCTAAAATTTTGAAGGTACTTTCCCATGCTTGAGGTGGTTTCGCGAGCAGGTGAGGGAGGGGATGTGTATTTCTTCTTGTAAATGTCATATCCAAAGCTTGTCTAAATCTTTCAGAATTAAAATCTTTTAATCTTATCAATAAAATGATGTCCACTAAGTCTTTGACTCTCGAATTAAAACCCCCTTCTCGTGGTAATGTATAAGCATGGATTTTTTCGGCGCATTGTTGCTCGCAAGAAATCGTAGTGAAGACTGGTTTTGGGATGCCGCAAAAATCAAGCCATCCTTTTCCTATTAGCAAATCAAAAGGTTCTAAACAAATATCACCGCAACCGACATCGAGATGAAATCTTTCGAAAGCGCGCTCAGCTAATCTAGACTCTACTGGAAATCGAAATCCTCCATAGGGTGGTCCATCAAGCTCTAATTGAGCCTCCCCGATCCTATATTCGAAAAAATCGTTCAATTTCTCGCTCATTGCCATTTGAAGATGTTCTAAAATAAGTTGTGGTTTTACAGAAACTCGACCGGCTTTAAGCGACAGATCAATATCTTGCGTGGCTCTTGCACTCTCCATTCTCAGCTCCATAGCATGACCGCCTTTGAGGATCCATGGAGAAATAGGGTTAGCAAACAACCTAGCTAGAAATCGCTCAAACACAACTTGTTTTCTGAGTCTTTGCAAATCTTGACCCGAAGAATGTGCAAGATTGAGAAGCCTCATTTCCAAGCTTTTTCTAAAATTATTCGCGTCATTGAATATTCTTACAGATGGCATTCAAAGATCCTTAATGTGGATGAAGATTGGTGAGTTTTTTACTTTCGATTCCGTTAATAGTTGTTTAAATTCAGATCGGGTCATCATTCCTTTATTGAGAGCAGATTTAACCGATTGAATGATAAGATCATGAGAAATTTCCTTGTCCATAATACTGTCTATTAATGTTCGATGCACGGCTGTGATTAAGACACCCTCTCGCATAATGATTTCTTCAGATTTAAGAGTTGCATAGTGAAGTATTAAAATAGGCGGAACTGGAGCACGCCGACGAAATGTCTTAGGCACAGTCATATGAATTTTATCTGGCATAATATCGGAAAGTGCATGAAGGGTTAGAGCTGTTTCATGAGAAAATACTCCTTCCATTATCCCTTTTCTGTCGGTCGACCATAACGCCCAAATAATAAGATCAGGTCGCTCTGTTTGAGGGAACTTAGCTAGACGATAGATGCCTCGATAGACTCGAATCCAGTTACCGGATTGTACATGGTAAGGGTGGGTGTTATCTTCATAACCGCAGGCTTTGGCTTGCTTAGTGGTAAAATAACCCTGCTGAGATTCGGCGATCTCAAATAGTTTATCAATAGAAGATTGCACAAAACCTCATATTTTTTGAGGAATTGTGCAATATCTGATTTCGATTGTCAAGTTTTACTTGGGGATTTTTCATAGATTTCGGCGCCTGCCTTTAATAAAGGCTCACCAAATTCGTTTAATTCAAGAGCGATAGTGGCATTTCCTGTTATAAATTCTTTTAAGGGTTTCCATCCAGAAGTATGAGTGCTAAAAAGAAACTGACCTGCCGCATTTCTCAAGTATATATCTTGATGAATATTAACTAACGCCAGCTCGGTTTTTATAAGATTGATATATAACGATATGAGGTAATTTTTCTTGAAAAAAGTGCCATTTTGGGTCTAAGTTTTTTCTTGCAAAAACAAACATCAACACCAAAAGGCACTAATATGGATCTCACTGAGACTTTCTGCATTGTAGACGATTTCTGTAAAGAATTTGAAACTCTTCTCAACCGTCACTTACTCTCAGCTGGAAAACAGCTTCCAAAGAGAAAATCTCGCCTGTCAACAAGCGAGGTTATCACGATTCTCATTTTGTTTCATCAGAGTGGCTACAGAAACTTCAAACATTTCTATTTGAGACATGTATGCTCATCCCTTTATAAGGATTTTCCTGGTTTATGTAGTTACACTCAATTTTTAGGACAGCAAAAACGAGTCATTCTCTACCTTTTCTGCCTTCTCCAAGGCCTACTTGGTTGCTGCACAGGGATTTCTCTTGTGGATTCTACTTCTCTAGAGGTTTGTCACATTAAGCGATCTTCTTCTCATCGTGTGTTCAAAGGGATCGCTAAAAAGGGAAAAACTACGAAAGGGTGGTTCTATGGACTGAAGCTACATCTCATTATAAATGAATGTGGTGAAATTCTTTCGTGGATGCTCACTGCCGGGAATGTTTCGGATAAATCGGTTGTGACGGTATTAGCAAAAGATTTGTTTGGAAAATTGTTTGGAGATAGAGGCTACATTTCTCAGGATTTATTCGATAATCTATATCAGAAAGGCATCCAGCTAGTTACGAAGATTCGAAAGAACATGAAAAACAGGCTGATGTCGATCTATGACAAATTGTTACTGAAGGGAAGAGGAGTAGTAGATAGCGTGATCGGGCAACTAAAAGAGGGATGCCAAATTGAGCATACCAGGCACCGCAGTCCGATCAATTTTGTACTCAATCTGATGGGAGGGTTGGTGGCCTACAGCTTGAGGCCAAGAAAACCCTCATTAGAAGTGGGCAAAAAAGAGGTAAAATGCTTATTAGCTAAAAGTTAAAAACCGAGCTGGCGTTAATATTAATTTATTAACATAATTATAAATAAATAATAAAATAATAGCACGTTAAAATTTTATAAAGGAAAATTTATTGAGTTATGGGGGATTGGAGGTTTTACATTGGCAGCAGTCAGGTGGGGGGAGGCGACCTAAGGCGCTGTCGACATCGTAGTTCACTGTGAGAAATACATAGGCTCCGTAGAGGAGAAGGGGGACAAAAGAGGCGCAGGTAAGAAGGCCTGACCCGGCTGTTAAAAAGGCAACGCCATTAATCATATTGATCAGCGCGGGGAGGGTGAGCATAAAGGTGGCGGCCCCTGCAAAAGCGGGGAGGGCAAATTTATAGGCGCAGTTTTTCTCGACGGTTAATCGGTAGATGAGAGAACCCACAAAGCAGAAACTCATTGAGGCATAAATAGGAATGTGTGGGATAAACATCAATCCGACCATCATAGCAGCGCGGAAGAGATGGTCAAAAATCAGGACAATTTTATAAACGGTGGGGTGTTTATTCAAAAACTCGCCAATGGCGACTGTCGGTTTCTCAAGTAAATTGTATTTTTCAATAAAATCGTGAAATCGTACAGAACAAGACATCTTTCTTACCCGGTTGGCAACATAACACATACCCCCTACAAAAACAATTTTTTTGTAGATTGATCAGCAATTCCCGCCGACAAGTTTATGCGGTTATTTTTTTACCACGGTGCTCACAGAGCACACAGAGTTAATCGCTTGCGTGTATTCGCGCACAAGAGATAGCGATCGGCCAGGGCCCGCGTATGGGGGCTTGGCCGGCTCTGTGCGCTCTGTGTTCTCTGTGATATAAAAAAAGTTTACGAAAACTTTTATCAAGCGTACTCGATGGAATCGACCGTCGGCAATTGCTGTAGATTGATGATGAACGTGCAATTCCTCTCGGAAAGAGAAAAAGTGCGTAAGGTGAGTTGATAAATAAGGGAAAGAGAAGATAGTATCGGGCGGAAGAACCTATGCCACTATTCGAAAAATGTGATTTTTAAAGGATTTTTTTGCAGATTTTAGAGCCGCTGCGAAGGGCCTACTTTGGTAAGTAGGCCGAGAAGCGGCTCTAAAAGATGCAGAAAAAGACTTAAAAAGCACTCTTTGCCAATAGCGGGATAGGTTCGATGGACCGATAGCTCAGTGGATAGAGCACCCGCCTTCTAAGCGGGTGGTCGCAGGTTCGAATCCTGCTCGGTCCGAAGTTTCTATCTCTCTTCTTCGAGGATCTCGAGATTAACACGGAGACCGTTGCGGGAAGCGACCGACATCAAAAGTGTGCGGATTGCATTGATGGTTTTCCCACGTTTGCCAATGATCTTGCCAATATCCGATTTTTCGACAGAGAGTTCTAAAATAACAGTATGCGTCCCACCCACTTCGTTGATCTTCACTTGATCGGGATGGTCTACCAGATTTTTAACGATATAAGCTACAAAGTCTTTCATTTTCTGTTCCTATTTAGACAAAGAATTTTCGGTAAGGTTCAAGTAAAAATCATATTACAATAAATTCTTTTACCGATCTACAAAAAGATTCTTATTAAGTTTTACAACTTGTTCTTTAAAGATTTAGCTTTTACATCACCCGTTTTCTTGATCTCGCTGCAAAAGTTGTATGTATTTCTCAAGCGCGGGAGGAATAGGGGCTTTGAGCTCGATCATATTTTGCGTGACAGGGTGCGCAAAACGGAGAAGGTAGGCATGGAGGAGTTGATGGGTGACGCCATATTTTTTATTAGCTGTCGGTGAGCCATAAACAGGATCGCCTAAGATAGGAGTGCCAATAAATTGCATGTGCACTCTTAACTGATGTGTCCGACCTGTATAGGGTATCAGTCTGACTAAACTCAACTGCGCATTGTATAAAAGGGTATCACAGATCGTTTTCGCTTCTCTCCCTCTCCCTTCAACAACTGCCATCTCCTTCCGGCGCACAGGATGGCGCCCAATGGATGTGACAATCGTGCGCTGACCTGGATTGCCAAAGCAGATCGCTCGGTATTCCTTCTCAATCTGACGCAGGGCAAAGGCTTCAACAAGCTTTCGCTGCGTCGACTCATCTTTCGCCGCAAGCAGCACTCCTGACGTCTCTTTATCCAGCCGATGTACAATCCCGGGACGGATCGTCTGATCTCTTTGAAGTTGCTCGCAGTGGTAGAGCAGTGCATTGACAAATGTGCCATTCCAATTCCCCACTGCGGGATGAACAACCATACCCACTGGCTTATTGATCGCCAGTAAATGCTCATCCTCATAAAGAATATCGAGGGGGATCGGTTCTGCTGCTAGCGTGATTTCTGGTGTGACAGAAAATTCAACTTCGATCTCATCGCCAACATTGAGCTTGCCTCCCTTCTTGATCAGTTCACCATTGACCACAATCAATTGTTTTTCGATGAGTGATTGGAAATAGGTTCGAGAGTATTGAGGGAATTTGGAAATGAGAAATTTATCTAGCCGTGTCCCCTCTTCACCTTCCCCCACAATCAGAAAATCGTTCATGTAAGAGTTAAAAGTACTGGCGGAGTTTGTTCAAAGTGATAATGGGGAACTAACCTGCGGAGAAGACTCAATAAATGCTTTTCTAGATCTTCTAGCTGGCCGAGCGTCGGATACCCTTGGAGAGGTTTGCCAAGATACCGATTCCCTTTATGATTAACCTCCGTGAGATACTCCTCCTTGCCTACTAACAATGAAAACAAATGGGGATTGATCCTGTTCAATTCTCCATTGAACTGTTCATCTGTGGCAAAACCTAAAAACAAAGAACAAAACATCAATGGGTGTCCGACCGCATATCTTGTGCGGCTTTCTGAGCTCTCTGGGCGGCATGTTGCACTTGTGAGAGCATCATCATGGCAAAGGTGACCATGAAACGGTTATACAATTTTGTCCCTTTCTCTTCACCATAATGTTGTACAAGCAGCCGTTTTAACGCCCCTGTCGTGCGTATAGAGGTATGCGTGACCCCGCCATGTTCTGGCCCACCTAAGGCTTCCTTAATCTCCCCCATTTCCGGTTTTGGAGATGGACCCTCGACACCTTTAGATTGATTCATTGACCCCCCTTTATTTCTTTACAGATATACTTTTCAATTCCTTATTTGCAATGCGAATCCCTTTCGCAGCCACCCCTTTGATGCCGACTTCATCAAATGAAAAGTCGATCGATGTGACTTTTTGCTTCGGTTTCGGCTTAAACTGCACCTTTAAAGTCTCCCCCGCTTGACTGGAGATATACTCAAGCTGCTGACTCCGATCGAGGAATTCATACTCTTTTTCGAGAATGTATTGTTTAACGACAAAGCGCTTGGCGTGTGGATACCCTTTTTCATCGGTATAGATGATCGACATCACCGTTTTTTTGTCGGCGACACCCAACCAGATGACCCGCGCCTCTTTCGTATGAATATATTGTTTTTCCGGTATCGAAATGACGCGGTATGTTCCATCGTCAAAGAAGAGCAGTAGTTTATCCAAATTGGAACACTCAAAGGTGTGTGCCCCAGTGACTTTAGTACCGAGAAAGCCGGTATCGGGATCGTATGCAATTTTGATCACTTTTTCGGAAATGGCCCTTTTATCGAGCTCTTCGATCAGCTCCACCTGTGTACGCCTTGGAAACAAATGCCCATACTTTTTGAGCAGTTTCTGGAGATATTTGATCGTATATTTTTTGATATTCTTAAGTTGCTTTTCAACATTCTCAAGATCCTCTTCTAAGGCAGCGATCTCCTCCTCATTTTTTGCAATGTCAAAGCGGGAGATGCGCCGGATCGGAATGCTTAATAAACGCTCCCTATCTTCATAGGTCGGGATACAGCCAACTGTTTATGAAAAGGTTTCAAGCCCCGCTCAATAGCCAAGTGGACCTTCTCATAAGTCTTCCGTTTCTATCCCCTTGTAAAGGCGGTTTTCGATAAATATCTGCTCAGGGTTTTTTCAAATATCTTTTCGAGGAGGCGACTGCGCTCAAATTCAAGCTCAGCTTGTAAATATCCTTGTAAACAGGTAGTGTGGAATTCCAAAATCTCGTTGACCGAAGTTTCCCACGGGAACCCCTCTTTGATCACCACCATCTGCGGGTAGATCGTCACTTCGCAATCGGTAAATGCGTATAATGAGTCGATACACTTTTGGGCATACTGCCCTCTTGGCAACTTGATCTCGATTTCGATTTTTTCCGCGGTATAATCATTAATCGTATCGATTTTGATTTTCCCTTTTTTAGCGGCATCGTCAATCGAACGGATCACTGATTCGGTGGTCGTACCATGGCAAATTTCTCGGATCACAAGGGTCTCTTTCATCGACAATCTGGATCTTAGCTCTCAGTTTTAATTTGCCCCTCCCCAACTCATATTCACGGGGATCCATGATTCCGCCTGAGGGAAAATCGGGAAGGATGTGATACCGGTTTCCCCTCTATGATAGCAATTTGTGCTTCTAAGAGTTCATTGAAATTATGGGGGAGAATCTTTGTGGCCATGCCCACGGCGATACCGTCAGCCCCTTGAAGAAGCAAGAGAGGGATTTTGGCGGGTAGGGTAACTGGCTCCTGAGCTCTACCATCGTAGGAAGGGGAAAAAGATGAGTTGGCGGTTAAGAGAGTTCCTTGGAGTTCTCCCTCATTTTGTTTCAATATACCGTAGCCGCCGCTGGGGGATCTCCTGTCAACGGATTGCCGAAATTCCCTTGCGTTTCGAGCAGATGCCCTTTATTGGCAATATTGACCAGGGCATCGATAATGGGCGCGTCTCCGTGAGGATGGAGGGCCATCGTTTGCCCCGCCACATTGGCGACTTTATGAAGTTTCCCATCGTCCATCAAAAACAGGGTCCACAAAATACGCCTCTGAACGGGTTTCAAGCCATCAACGGCATCCGGGATCGCGCATCGAGAATGACATAGGAAGCGTAGCGGAGATAATTTCGTTTGAAAAATTCCTTTACATCATCCATGAACCTATCCCACTATTCGAAAATGTGATTTTTAAAGAATTTTTTTGCAGATTTTAGAGCCGCTTCGAAGGGCATACTTTGGTAAGTAGACCGAGAAGCGGCTCTAAAATTTGGGAAAAAACTTAAAAGGCACTTTTGCCAGATGGAATATAGATGTTCATAGATCACTCTTCTTTGACCAAATTTTCCATAATAAATTGCTTCCGTTGAGGCGTGTCTTTTCCATATAAAATTCTAAGGTTTGCTTGATGTCAGAGAAAGCGTGGACTTCAACGGGGCTTAATTTGATCTCATCACCGATAAATTGCTTAAATTCATGGTAAATATTTCGCCTTTAACCTTAACGGGTTATTCGGCATTTTTTCCCACTTCAGAGATCGCCTTATTTTTCTCCTCCTCAGAGTAGCAGTAGAGCGTTTTCTGTTTGTTCCTGACCTTAAAAAGCGGTGTTTCGAGAATGTGGAGATGATTTTGGATCACCAGTGACTCAAAATAGGTCAGGAAAAAGGTCATCAATAAATTACGGATATGCATACCATCCACATCAGCGTCCGTTGCTAAAACAACTTTATTGTAACGGAGACCGGAGAGATCTTCTTCGATATTTAAGGCACTCATTAAGTTATACATCTCTTCGCTTTTATAGAGCTTGATCGATCTTCATCCCATGAACATTCAGCGGCTTCCCTCGCAGCGAATAGATCGCCTGAGTCAGGGGTCTCGGGCCGATACGATTGAGGCGCGGCCGACTCCCCTTCTGTGAGAAAAATCATGGTCTGATCGCTGTACAATGACTCCTCATTATAATGGAATTTGCAGTCCCGCAATTTTGGGATTTTAAAAGAGATCTTTTTCTGCTTTTCCTTCGCTTCTTTTTTAACAGCCGCTAACTCTTTCCTTAACCTTTCGTTAAGAGCGATCCGCTTAATAATTTTGGCGGCGCTGTCGGGAAAAGTATGCAACAGGCGCAAAACAGTGTCTTTTACCTCTTCATGATCGGCGTGCGAATTTCGGGTTGCTCAACTTATTTTTGGTTGCGATTCAAAAATCGGATCTTTCACTTTGACTAATATACATCCAACGATCCCCTCTCGAACATCGACCCCTTGGAAATTCTTCTTCTATATTCATTGACCCCCTTTAAAATGCCTTCTCGATAGGCAGAAAGGTGGCTTCCCCCATCCGGCAGTATACTGCCCATTGATAAATGAGTAGTAGCTCTCCCCATAATTTTGCGTATGGAGAAACGCAAATTCATCCTTTTCCCCCGATAGTGAAACGGCTTATACAGCCGATCATCGGTCACCTTGCTATTGAGTAGATCGAGCAGTCCATGCTCCGATTGGATCGCTTCTCCGTTGTAATAGAGTAGTCAAACCTGTGTTGAGATAGGCATAATGCCAAAGCCGTTTCCGGATATACTCCTCTTGAAACCGGTATTCTTTAAAAATCTCAACATCTGGAATAAACTCGACATAAGTCCCGTTTCCCTCCGTTGTTTTTTTCTCCCGCTTCCCTTGCAAAATGCCCCTACTAAACTCCGCTTCAAAGACCTTCCCTTCTCTCAAGCTACGCACAATAAAATGACTCGAAAGGGCATTGACCGCTTTTAAACCGACACCATTCAAACCCACGGAGAATTGGAATACGTCATCGTTGTATTTCGCTCCGTATTGATCTGGCTCACACATTCAATCACTTTACCAGAGGAATCCCCCTACCATGATCTCGAACCGAAATCAGGGAAATAGAATGATTCGAAAGCGATGTTGATTTGATTGCCATGATGCATGATGAATTCATCGATGCTATTATCGAGAACCTCTTTTAGGAGAATATAAATCCCGTCGTCGATATGGGGACCGATCTTCCAATCTTCCATATAATTCCAGAACGCAATCGGATATGGGTCAGAGCGTCAACTGTTCGAATCGCGCTCTCATCATATTGTCTTTCTTGGCCATATTACGACATGATATTCTTTGCGAAAAATTTTGTCATTGCTCGTTTCCCCGATATTTTTTATATATAGTCGATTCAGTCCAAAATTTTACTTTTTTACTTGTGAGCTCTGATCGACTCAACTATAAGGTAGGAATTTGTTTGACGAAAGATGCAAATAGGAATACTGGGAATCAACCACAAATCGGCTGATCTGACCCTCAGGGAAAAATTTGCGAAAGCCTGCGCTCGGCTATTTGGCACAGAGTGTTCCCTTTACGCTTTATTTTCCTGGGTATTGCTATGCGACCGGCAATCGCACAGAGATCTACTTCCAATCTGAAGATCCAACGCATACCCATATACTAATATTTTAAATGCTCTGCGCAATGAGATCCGGGAGGAATTTGAGCACCGGATCTATACTTACTTCGGCAGCGATTGTTTTTTCCATTTGGCCCGCGTGACGGCCGGAGTGGATAGCGCGTTAATAGGGAGAGTGAGATCCAAGGGCAAGTTAAAAGAGCGTATGAGGATGCCGATCGTTTATCACCTGAGCTCCATTTCCTATTCCAAAAAGCATTAAAAATCGGCAAAGATATCCGGCTCAAATGCTCAGTTCATGCAAAATGCACTCTCCATCGAGGAAGCCGTCTTAAATGCGATTGCTGAACATCTTCCTGCGCTGACACAGCCTAAATTCTTAGTCGGCCTTTCAGAAATCAACTATAAAATACTACTCCGGCTCCGTCAACAAGGGATCGGCACAATCACGCTCTGCAACAGGAGCGATCAGAAGGCAAGTGGGTCGCTGCTCAAGGAAGGGATCTCCTTTCTCCCGTGGGATCAACTCCACGATTGTCCCTGTTTTGATGGAGCCATCGTTGCCACCAAATCCCCCCATTTTCTCGCTCTCCCCTCACACATTAAAAATGACCATCCCCAAATGATGATCGATTTAAGTGTCCCTCGGAACATCGATCCTCAACTACCCAACCACTTCCCTATCACCCTTCTCAATGTGGACCAACTCAATCAGGTCCTCGACACCACCCGCAAGTTCAAAGCACAGGAAATAGGTCGCCTAAAAACCTCCCTAATTGCTCAGGCCGTTGAAAGACAAACCTCCCTCTTCAGTTCCGGGAACTGCGCCGCACCCCTTTCTGGCTCATGTTGGCTAGCAACACGCAGCAGCGATTTCCTCCAAGTCGGAAAAAAAAAATTTACAGATTTATTCCTGTTTGCTAATAGGAAAAGAAACAGACTCGAACATAAGGAGGTTCATATGGATATTTTGCTTTAATCGCTAATTTAGTAGGAGGGGGATAGGAGGCAGGTTATCTGGCGCTTCTCTCAAGGAGAAGAGCCTCGGCACGATTGGCAATATCATTGCTGGGATTGTGGGAGGCACAATAGGAAGTTATATTTTAAAGGCCGTGGGAATTCTTAATATGTTTGGAGTCGCTGATATGCCGGTGGGATCTATCGCAACACAAGGGGGTATCTCTGTTGTTATTGGAGCGATTGTCACCGCAGTTATCTCTCTCATTAAAACTAAAATGAGCAAGTAAAAAATAGCCCAAGTTCAGATAATCCCCTCTTACCCATAAGCATTTCTTGATTAACAGAATACGTCATCTAAATCAAAGAAGATGGGGCTCAATTAACCTCGACTTTGCACATTTAAAAAATGATTTGTCAAGAAACTAAGGGATTTGAAATAAAGAAAGGTAGAGCTAGCATCATAGAAAAACTTTACCACAAATCAATCTATGAGCACTCTACCGGCGTCCATCCTACCATTTTTAGTTCCTTTTCACATTATTTTTCGTACAGGCAAAACATTTTCTAAGATGTGCCTTTTATTTTTGGGGGCCACTATATGCCGAGGTGGTCGGACGGTCTGCGCTTGTCTGAGGATATTGGGCATGCAAGGTGAGCAGGCCTTTGCTAATTATCATCATGTTTTAAGTCAATCTCAGTGGGATGGTTTAAAGGCAGTTGAAATTCTTATTAAAATGATCCTACCTTTTACAAAAGGAGAATTACTTTTAGTTGTTGATGAGCATTTAGAAAGACGCAAAGGGAAGAAAATTAAGGCCAAAGATATATACAGGGATCCTGTGCGTTCTTCTAGAAAGTGGCTAGTAAAATGTTGGGGAATTAAATGGGTTGTATTGGCGGTCATTATTTACTTTCCCTGGTCAAAGCGAGCTTTTGCATTGCCCATCTTTTGTGTGCCTAGGAGGCCTGAAGAGCATCCGAGGTGCAAAAATAGATATTGCCGCACAGGGATAGATATCCTCTGCCAAATGATGAGATCATTCTAATGGCAACTAACGTTTCTTTGACTGCTAGCCAAGTCATTGAAATTTACATAAAGCGATGGAATTTAGAGGTCACCTTTCGTGAATGCCGCGACCATTTAGGGATTGAAACACAAAGACAATGGTCAGATGAAGCAGTGGAAAGAACTACACCGTTATTATTTTGCTTATATAGCTTACTCATTTTAATTGGGCATGATTTATACAAAAAAGGACAGATCACAAATCGATCGACAGCCTGGTATCAAAAAAACAGCATCACCTTTTCTGATCTTTTGGTAGCAGTGAGGAAGGAAATTTGGAAACATCGAAACAAGGTGAACTCGAGGAAAATACCGAGTTCAAAAATAAGAGGATCGAGTAAAAGAGAATTTCTAGAAGAGCTTATGGCTGAATGTTTTTAGAAATGTAAATCATTTTTTAAATGTGCAAAGTCGAGGTTAAACAAACATTTTGTAGCTTACACTATACGAGAGGAAATTTGTGTATCAAACCCAAAGATCTATATCGCTTATCGCCGTAAATCGACAGAAATGGAAGCTTTGATTAAGCAAAACTCATTTCAATAGTGATTTGACATGGTTAGAAGTCGGCGTGGCCGGGGGTGCGGGGAAGGGGATGACGTCGCGGATGTTCTCCATGCCAGTGACAAATTGGACCAGGCGTTCGAAGCCGGCGCCAAAACCGGCATGAGGGACGGAGCCAAACTGCCGCAGCTCTAGATACCACCAGTAATCTTTTTTATTGAGCTCGAGGCGATCCATCTTCTCGATGAGAAGATCGTGCCGCTCTTCACGTTGGCTCCCACCGATGATCTCCCCTATACCCGGGACTAAAACATCCATCGCGGCCACCGTCTTTCCATCTTCATTGGCGCGCATGTAAAAGGCCTTAATGGCTGCGGGGTAATTAGAAACGATGACAGGTTTTTTGAAATATTCTTCGCAGAGATACCGTTCATGCTCCGACTGCAGATCACATCCCCAATGAATCGGAAACTCAAACGACCGACCGCATTGATTTAAGATGGAGACAGCCTCTGTGTAAGTGATCCGTTCAAAGGGTTGTGCAATAATTGCTTGCAAACGTTCTAAGCTCCCTTTATTAACAAACTGATTGAAAAGAGCCATATCTTCCTCATTTTTATCGAGCACATCTCGGAAGATATATTTGAGAAAGGCTTCAGACATATCCATATTGTCATTGAGATCGGCGAACGCCATTTCCGGTTCGATCATCCAAAATTCTGCCAGGTGGCGTGAGGTGTTGGAATTTTCAGCCCTAAATGTCGGTCCAAACGTATAAATATCAGAGAGAGCACAAGCATAAATCTCCCCATTTAGCTGTCCTGAAACAGTCAGAAAGGCTTGTTTGCCAAAAAAATCCTGCGTGTGATCCAGATCACCCTGCTCATTACGGGGAGGCCGCTTACTATCAAGGGTTGTCACTTGAAACATTTTTCCCCCTCCCTCGCAATCTGAAGAGGTTATAATCGGCGTATGGACATAGAGGAAGCCTCTCTCTTGAAAAAAGCGATGGGTAGAGTAGGCCAAGGTATTGCGCACCCGCGCAACTGCACCCAAGGTATTCGTCCGAGGGCGCAAATGTGCAATCGTACGTAGGTATTCAAAGGAGTGACGCTTCTTTTGAAGAGGGTATTTTTCAGCATCACAGAGCCCCAAAATTTTAATTTCGGAAGCGTGGAGTTCGACGGCTTGCTTGGCGCCTGGACTTTCTACGACTTTCCCTCTCACAAAAAGAGAGGTCCCCGTTGTCATCGTAGCCATCAATTTTTCATAATCGGGCAACTGATGATCTGCAACGACCTGCAGGCCGGAAAGGGTGGAACCGTCATTCACTTCGATAAATGCAAAATTTTTTTGATTTCGTAGGGTGCGCACCCATCCTTTAACATGGATCTCCTTTCCTACCCATTCCCCACTATTTTCTTTGATTTCCTTAATTTTTCTACGCATGAACCTATCCCACTATTCGAAAAATGTGATTTTTAAAGGATTTTTTTGCAGATTTTAGAGCCGCTTCGAAGGGCATACTTTGGTAAGTAGGCCGAGAAGCGACTCTAAAAGATGCGGAAAAAGACTTAAAAAGCACTTTTTGCCAATAGTGGGATAGGTTCATTATCTTGCAAACTCCCTCAGAGTCCAGATCTCTTTATCCCAAACGGGACATCCTCCCGGTGTTTCTAGGTATTTGGGAATCGCTCTCGTGATCTCAGAGCTCATCAAAAATTTAAAACTATCGAGCCCAATCTCTCCCTCCCCCAAATTCGCATGCCGGTCCTTGCGGCTTGCAAATGGGCATAAGGAATCATTTAAATGAAATGCATACAAATAGGGGAGACCGATTGTTGCATCAAATTCTTCTAATGTTTTTAACCATCCTTCTGCGGTTCTAATGTCGTAACCGGCGGCAAAAATATGACATGTGTCGATGCAGACACCAATGGGTAATTTTTTCTTCGTTTTTTCAATCAAGTAAGCGATTTGTTCAAAGCGCGGTCCCAAACTACTCCCCTGCCCCGCGGTCGTTTCAATCAGCAGACGGGTGTCATCATCTACAAAAAGATCTTCCATAGAGAAGGCTCTCTACCACACGATCGAGAGCGGAATCAATCTCATCGCCGCACGCAGCACCGGGATGAAAATTTAAAAAGGAGAGCTCTAAAGCCAAACATCTTTCGATCTCCTCTCGAAAAGCGGCTCGACTTTTGTTTAACAATTCAGAATCGGGGAGCCTAAATTAATGAGATAGCCTGCGTGGCTCATCACTTTCTTAATTCCTGTCTCCTTTCGGGCTTCTGAAAAGAGAGTGACCATCTCCTCACTTAATGGCTTCCCCTTCCACCGTTTTTGATTTGCGGTGAAAAGCTGAATGGTCGTAGCGCCGATCGATTTCCCCTCAAGAAGGGCATGGTGTGGGCCACCGGCTGCCGACGTATGGGCGCCGATCAACAAAAGATCTACTGGTGTATGTTGTTTCATAAGGAGAGAAAGCTTACACTAATCATACATGACGGTTCAAGATAACAACTTCCACAATAGGAAGAAGCGCTAAACGTTTTTTTTCTGGAACCATGATTAGCCGCTGTTCCGGATTGGCTCGCGAGGTAGCTATGGCGGCTGTTTTTGGCACAACTCCTGCCGTTGCGGCATTTTGGATGGCTTTCCGTTTTGCACATCTACTCCATCCGGCTGTTTGGTGAGGGAGCCCTCATGTCTGCGTTTCCCCCTTTAAACCTTGCGCCAGCAAAATGCCGCGCAAGGAGCGCGTTTTTTTTATGATCTCTCGTTTGCAATGACCTGGGTGCTGCTGTCGATCACCGTCATCGTAGAGATTTTTTTGGGGGGGATACTTCTTTTTTCCCATCTCCATTCTGGTAGCGAAGAGGTCATTCGTCTGACGATGATCATGCTCCCCGCTCTTCTCTTTATCTCCCTCTATGCCCTCAATAATTCTTTACTCAATTGTGAATCCTCTTTTTCCTCCCGAATTCGCCACTTTCCTCAATCTCATTTGGCTGGGCGCCATTTTTCTCCTCGCCCCTCTACCGGCTTCTCGAGCCATTGAATACCTTGCCATGGTTATTGTCATCGCGTTTGCAGTGCAGTGGCTCGCCACTCTCCCCCCCGTTTTACGCTTTGTAAAGCAGGCATCGGAGGGAGAAAAAATAAAACAGAAAAGGTTTAGTCAGGAACTATTGAGAATCCTTCGTCCATTTGCCTTAGGGGTTATCGGAGTGGCTGCAACTCAAGTTAATTCTGCTTTGGATTCACTATTTGCAAGAGGTGCCGACCCTGAAGGGCCTGCTTATCTTTGGTATGCCCTCCGTATTCAACAACTTCCTCTAGCGCTCGTCGGAGTGGCTTTAACGGGGGCCCTTCTCCCCCCTCTTTCCCGCGCCATACAGCAAAAGGACAAAGGGCAATACCTACAATTTTTGAATTTTGCGATCCAACAAGCCATTGTAATCCTCATTCCTATCACAGGCGCCTTGTTCACCTTGGGCTTTTGTTCGATCAACCTCGTCTACGGCCATGGCGCTTTTTCTCAAGAGGCGATCTTGCAAACCACCCTTGCTCTCTGGGCATACGGCTCTGCACTTCTTCCAATGACACTCGTTCTGATTCTTGCGGCCGCCTTCTATGCGCATAAAAATTACCGCATTCCCAGTTACACCGCCCTTATCTCAGTGTGTGCAAATGTTGCCCTTAATTCCCTTTTTCTTTTTCTTTTCCGCTGGGGCGCCGTTAGCATTGCAATCGCTACAGCCCTCAGCGCACTTCTCAATGTAACTATTCTGGCGCTCTTGCTCTCTAAAAAATTCGGTCTCCAACCAACTGGAATCTCTCTTCAAATCTTAAAAACCGGCGGTGCCACCCTTGTTGCCTCAGCAGTGACCGTAATTTGTGGCGCCTATTTTCTAAGGGACAATACCTTTTTTTATCTCTGCGGACACTCTCTTTACCCTTTTACGCGCCTCCTTGGCCCACAACTTCTCTCTTTTGCACTGCAATTCTCAGTGTTTGCCGCCCTATTTACCCTCGCTGCCTATTTTTTCCGCCTCCATGCCTTTTTTGCACTCCTTGCAGCAGGAAAGAAAGGGACTAAGAATGCCTCTTGCGTAACTAAAATGACGTCATAAATATGCAAGAGGTCTAATGTTTTCCAAGAAGATATGCGACGACAAAGGCAATAATACACCCCCCGACCAGGACACATCCTGGTGCGAAATAGAAAGCCAAATCTAGGGAGGTGGCCTGAGCCCACTGATGGATACACCCTTGAGAGAGGGCGCAGGCTACGATCAGACCCAGTGCTACGGCTAAGGTGGAGATCATAGAGAGCACCACGATCGTATTTCTGGGGGATGTGTAATAAGAATCAACACCTGAAGCCATAATATCTTAATTATAAACAATAATTATTAATAAAATATTAATTTAATAAACAAAATAATTTTCTCTTTGGATTTTGCCAGAGAAGTCCAACCTTCTTGCAATTCATCTACAACGCTCTCCATCAACTTCATAAAACATTCAACAAAGATTTTCTGGCGCGCTTGGCTACAAGACTTGCAATGGCGTAATAAGAAATTCATTGACGTTTCTTTTCTAAATATTTATAATAGCTGCATGTATAATGTTTTAAATACTCCTCACTTCATACCCAATCTAAGAGCCCTCCTGCTTGGATAAAGCAGGCACTTATGCTATTGCCATAGGAATCATCCTCTTGCTCGGAGGAATTTGTTTGAGCATTGCAAACCCTCTAAACATGACAAGCACATGGCACGCGCTGGCTATTAATGGAGCCATCCTGATCATAGTCGGTATCGTTATAAAAGTTTTGAAAAGGTTAGATGCTACATCGTTTCAGGGCGTACTCTGCCCAAATCTTAACTATCGGATAGTCCCCTTACCTCAGCTTAATTTTACGCGGGAGAATGTGGTCAATGCGATCGATAAGCTGAAGAAGGATTTAGGTGCAATAACGATCCAGGTAGCAGATTGTGATCCAATTAGCGCACTTGCTCTTTTAGAGAAAATGAATGGAATACAATCCAATAAAGCATTTCTTGAGATATCGATGCTTGCTGCTCCTTTTGTAAAAAGGGTCTCTGCGCTGGCTTGACTCAGTGGCAAATGATAAATCAGATTCTCAAGCCTCCGACTGCGGCTTTTGAATGCTCAAAATGATATAGAGGATATTCTATATGAGCATATTAAAGACTTACAGATGAACTTGTTAAACTGCGACTCAGGCCACAGAACAACGTTCTATTTTGCAACTAATGGCAGAGAATCCATAGAAGAGAAGCGGAAAGTCAGATTACAAGCTGCGACTTGCATGAAGTCTGTTTACGGGATGGATTATGAACAGGTATTTAGGAAGCGTCCAGATGGTAAACCCTTAGGCTCAGAGCACGAAAAATATAAAGCTTACAGTTATCATATTGATTTTAAAATGTTTAAACTGATTTGCGGCCGTCATCTTACAGGAGTGTCCGGAAACGGGAGAATCTACATTTCAAAAGGTGTTGCCAATGGGGACAAAGTTGATGTGGGTCATACGTTTTGGTTCTCTTATTCCCCTGAGGGCTACTATATTCAGGATTCGATCGATAATAACCAAGGCTTATTCAAATTTAATGACAAAGAAACTTTTATTCGCGCTCTATACGACCAATTACGCGTCCATTCTGAGAATTATACGAAGAAAGCCTATTTTTGGATCCGAAGTTAGTAATTTTGGGTTAATCTCCCTCATCCTCAGGGCCTTTTTTGGCGCAAATTTCAAGATAGATTTAGGCTGGCGGAGCTTGCCAAACTAGAGGTATTCTTCTTTAGTAGCACGTTGGAGGAGGAAAGGGAAAATAGGTATTGAACTGCCATAATAATGGCCACCTTTTGGTCGGTAATTTCGTAGCGAGCCCACCTCATTCTCTGTTCTACTTTGGGTCTCACTTATGAACGTTGAACCCCGGGGCTTTGACGCAGCCAAAATGCTAAAAACTTGCGTGGTCGGGCACTAGGTTTGGTGGGCTAGGAATTCGCACACGACGGGGATATTGATCGGTAGGGGGAGCTGCCCTTCGATCTGGTCGAGTTAGGGAGTACTGGAAAAGTTTTCCTAAAAATTGATCTTTTTGCAACTCGAGATAGTCTGGTGTTCTTTGGACGGCAATTTCAAGAGCTTCAATGATCGGTTTCATTTTGCGCGACTTTTCCCGAATGGAAATCTCCATGCCGGGGCGAACTTGGAATGAGCGGCGGTCCACCTTTTTTCCATCTACTTGAATATGACCATGGGAGACGAGCTGTTGAGCTGCAAAAACAGTCCTGGCGAAACGGAGCCGGAACACAACGATATCCAACCGACATTCCAATTTTTGTAAAAAAATCTGCGATGGTATTCCCTCTGCTGCAAACGGCCTCTTGGAAGGTTTTGACCATTTGCTTTTCCATCAGCATCCCGTAGCATGCTTTCAACTTTTGTTTTTCCTCGAGTTGCATGCCAAAATCGGATTTTTTGCGCCGGCGGGCTCCATGCTGTCCAGGGGGGTTTGACTTGCGTAACAGGGGATTACGCGCTCGTCCGAAAAATATTTGCGCCAAACCGTCGGGCAATGCGATTTTTTGGACCTCGATAGCGTGCCATTCTCTCTCCTCAATGACAAAAATAAAAGTTTATAAAATGGAAATGCGCGGCAATGTGCGCACCCGCGTTAATTAGCTGGAAATCATAATTAGGTGCCCCATTTTCTACAATGGATATATTTGTAAATCGTTGTATAATGCCTCTCGGCATACAGCCCCACTTAACTTGGACACGTCCAGATGTCGTTCATTGCTCTTGCGTTTTATCGCTTTGTTCCCATCGAAAATCCCCATATCGAGGTTGAGAAGCAGATCGCGTTTTTCTCCACTAAAAATTGCGTTGGCAGAATTTATATCGCTGAAGAGGGGATCAATGGGCAAATGAGTGGCAGTGTGATAGATGTGGAAGCTTATATTCAATGGCTCAAGCAAGACACCCGCTTTGAATCGATTTCTTTTAAAGCCCATCCGACAGAGGAACAGATCTTTCCCCGAATGACAGTTAAATACCGAAGGCAGCTGGTGGCTTTGGATCAAAAAGTCGATATAAGTCTGACGGCCGAGCACGTTTCCCCCTTAAAATGGAGAGAAATGATAGAGAATGGAACTATTTATTGCTCGATGTGCGAAACCAATACGAATGGACCATCGCGCCACTTTCCGCCAGGGGTGCACTCTACCTTTAGAAAATTTCAGGGAATTTCCCGCCTATGCTGAGGCCTTAAGTCGAACGATCGACCCCTAAAACAACCGCCATAATGATGTATTGCACAGGAGGGATTAGGTGTGAACTCTACTCACCGATCTTAAGGGAAATGGGTTTTGAAAAACTCTACCAGCTGCAGGGGGGTGTCATCAATTATGGACTGCAGGAAGGGAACCGACATTGGAAAGGGAAACTCTTCGTTTTCGACGACCGCTTAGCGATCTCCATCGACGGGAAGGAAAGTGAACCGATTGCTCAATGCACCCATTGTTTGACTTCAGAAGATACTTATTACAATTGCGCCAATATGGATTGCAATGAACTCTTTATTTGCTGCCCGAGTTGTGTACAGGTATATCATGGGTGTTGCGCTTATTCTTGCATGCAAGCGACCCGGCTCCGCCCACTTGATGGAAAATCAGGCAATAAGCCTTTCAGAAGGAAACACTTGATCGGATGCGCCCAATCAGATCTAGGATCCTCTCTTCCGTCCGCTCCGTCACCACAGTCAGCCCCGGCTTAATCCCATTTTCCGAAAGCTCAAATGCTTTCATCGTGTTGCAAATCCGGCCATCTAATCGCACCCCAATACCGATAATCTGCGCCATATTACCCCAATCGCCAAACATTTCAAGGGTCAGCTCACAGGCGGTAATGAGAAAAACGATCTGTTTTTCCGGATGCGCTTCACTCAATTTAAAGATCTGATCACCGATATAATGGACCGTGGGAATGATAAGAGGAATGGCTTGGTGGGGAAGCGCATGGAGCATTTTTCCGATCGGGCACTGCCGACAGATCGGATTTTCAGGATCGGAAAGGCACTGGTCGTTAAAGCGACCTGAAGGGCATTCATGGGGCTTTTGGCAATAGGAAAATCCAACGACCAGAAGGGCATTTTTTTGCACAGCAGCCCTCACAAAGCCCTCGACAGAGGGAAGACCATATAAGAAAAAATCCCCGTCCCTTTTATAACTTTTTCTTTTTATTAACGATTTTACATAGCGGAATGCGTAACGGATCGGGTGTTTCAAAACATGGCGCCTGATCTTTCCTTCTCGATCATGGGTGGCCATATACTTAAAGCTCTTCCACTTCAAATGTTGAGCTGTTTCGGCAACAATGCCCGGCATCTGAGGAAGCACCTTAAGTTTGCCAATCGGTTTTGATTGAGCGGCTTTTTGAGCGCCTTGATCCCAAGCCTCCTCTGCTGTTTCCCAAGAAGGATACTGATCCCAAAATTTCATGAAACCAGAGTAACACAGGGCTGAGTTTTGGGTTAACAATCTTCCTCTTCGATGGCTTCTTGTGCCGCGTTTTTGATCGTGTCAAGTCCCTCTGGAAATCCAATCAAACGGAGTAACCGATCCACATATTGAATTTCACTGGCGAGTTGATCGTTGACAAATTCAAGATAAGCAATTCTTTTTTCAAGCGCATTTGCAGGTTGCATTTTCCCTCCCTGGTACTAATCCGTTAGTTAATGGTGGCCGCACTCATGCAACATTCATGCCAAACAAATATTTTAAAACATAAAACGACGGCTATAGATGCTTTGCAAAATGCCGAGAGCCGCCATAGTGACAAAGATAGAGGAACCTCCATATGACACTAGAATGAGAGGGAGACCTGTAACTGGGAGAAAGCCGCACATCATGCAGATATTCACCAGAATATGCATGGCAATATAGACCGTAATTCCAGCAGAAAGCATCCGCCCAAAATGATCTTTGGCTACGGCAGTCACTTGAAAGCCAAAATAGATCAATGTGTAGAATAAAATTAACACAACCAGGAGGCCAATGAGCCCAAACTCCTCCCCAAATGCCGGGAATACCGAATCCGTATAACCATAAGGAAGCCACCCCCTGCCAGTAAATTCGCTCGCACGCCAGCCGCTACCTGTAATCCCTCCGACACCGATCGCCGTCATGGCTGCCCATTGATGGTGGTTATGGGGATTAAGTCGTTCATATTGATATTCCTTCATGATTTTTGTGGCATACGGGTGCATCTTTTCAAAAGAGAGTACTTCTAAATAAACCAATAAAATAAGGAGGAGACAGGCGACACCACAGAATGTGAGTAATCGGACCATCCCCGGGTGAATATTTCCAAGATAAAACATCACCAGCGTGACGGGCATAGGACCAAAGCTGTCCCCAGATCAGGCTGCTTGAGGTATGAGAAGAAAGAGGGATCCCGCAATAACACAACCGAGAAAAGCGGTATGCCACGAAAGTGGCTTGAGGTCGATTCTTTTCCAAAAACCAACTCAAAGTGATCACAACGATGAGTTTTGCGTATTCAGAAGGCTGTACACTAGCTCCGATGAAGGGAAGTCGGTACCACCGATGGACACTCTGGATCGCCGGAACAAAAAAAAGGCCCACAAGACTGAGCATCATTACAAGATACAATATCCAGGCCCACTCCCGAAGCTTATTGTAATCCATACCAGCAAAGAGAAGAAAAACCACCCATCCTAAAAGATAAAACGGTGGAGCTGACTCCGTGCTTTAGGGGTGAAAAAACCTGTTTGAGAAAGGTGGTGACATGCAGGATCAGTAGCCGAGATAATGAGCAGGCTAATGATCATAAGGGCAAAGATAACAGGAATGATCTGCCAGTCCAGGCGGAGCAAAGAGCGGTGGTTCCACATTTTTGTCACCTTCAATTATAATAGTCGACTGAGTTTTATGGAATTGATCCGTCGCCATTTTGAAACACTGCCCTCTACTAATGAATGGGCCAAGGCTCATTTGAGTTCATTTGACCCTATTCAACTCACACTGGTGACGGCTGATACACAAACGGCGGGGCGAGGGCAGTATGGGCGTGTTTGGCTCTCCCCCCCCAAGAGCAATCTCTATCTCACATTTTGTTTTTTCATCCCTGAAAAGAGGAGCCCTACACTTTAACCCATCTCCTAGCCCTCTCCACGATTCGCTCACTGCCACAACTCCCCTTCCAGATCAAATGGCCTAATGATATCGTAATCCGGGAAAAAAAACTGGCCGGTATTTTGTGCGAAATTGTGCCTCAAAGAAATAACAATGGGGTTGTCCTCGGCATGGGCCTCAATGTGAATATGACTTCCGAAGCTCTCGGCGCCATCAATAAACCTGCAACCTCACTCCTCCAAGAAACAGGAGTGGCTTACGACAGGGGGGCTCTCCTCTCTACCCTCGCCAGCCACTTCTCGGCGGACCTCGCTCTCTTTAAGCAACAAGGTTTTACCCCCTTTGCGCCTCTTCTCAATAACCTCTTGCTACGACCTCATTAGACTTCTATGAACCTATCCCGATAATCACCGCGGCTGATCTTTAAAATCTTGACGTGATCTTTGTAAAAACTCTCGTCGGCTATATAATTTCCAATATTGCCATCCGCCTCGGTTGACCTCGTCAACTCTCGGACAACCCATCAAAAACCCGCCACCGGCGGCTTTATTGAGGAAAGTTGTCCTCGCGTTTTCGCTTCGCTTTACAAATCTCACTGCCAATCTTTTAAATCTCATCTCGCGCTGTTTATCGGGAGGTTCATTAAAGATGAAGGGCATCTAAATTGGGAACTACCTTGAGGTCAGGATGGACCTTGCTTTGGACGATTTGCTGGATTGTGGAAAGGGTGGAACCGATGGAGGAATAACATGAGGTGCAGTTGCCCGTGTATCCGATAATCAATTCTTTGTCATGAATCAAAGCTTGCACCTCAATCCCCCCCTCGTCGAGCTCAATATAGGGTCTCACATCTTCATCCAATACTTTTTCAATGACGGCTAATTTTTGTTCATGGGCAAATTGATCCAATTCGGATATCCTGTTCCCTCTATTGTTTCAGGCATTGGAGTGATGTAGGTTTGAGAGAGAGGAAGCCCAGAGCACTGTGCAGCGGCGTCGTCAATGGCTTCCAAGGTTAAATTGAGAAGATCAAGGGCTTCTTGTGGAAAAGCACTTACATTAGGTTGATCTCTCATCCCTTTATCGATCAGTTCCACACTAATGCGTGGGTCGCTTGATCATAATTTTTACCGATCACAAGCTCACAGGCAGACTCGGCAGCAGCGATCAAAGCCGCTTGCCCAAAGGCCTGAAATTTGGCATCAACGATGACCCATCTGTAGGATCGACCAACCAATACAGCGCAACCGGATTCCCTTCTGCTAAATAACCCGCCCTTCCTTTGGCGCAATGCATCGCTCGTGCAGTGGCATCTGCGGGTGTAAAATGGCCGCAATTATGGGGAGAAACGATCCTTTTGCTCCCCTTTTCACTGAGTCGGCTCCAAGGGCTTTTTTAATCAGGTCGTCGTAGCTCATGCCAGCTCCTCAATAATGAGTTGTTGTGAGTATTCCTGCAGCTGTATGACAGCTGCAATAACCTCCTCAGCCCCTTTTTTATCTCCTCTTCCTCATCGAATGAAGAAAAAGAACTGAGAGCACAGAGTGCTCGAAACTCATCAATTCCTGACGCCTTGAGAATATGGGAAAAATGCTGAAAATGTCCCCCGCCAAAAGTGGTATAAATCCCTTTCTGAAGAAGTAAAAAATAAAGTGAGTCACTAGCCACACCCGGAAAACATAAACTTGTGATATGGGGAACGCGCAACTGCTCCTGAAAAATCGGAGTGGCATCAGGTATCGCGTTGCAAATCTTCTGTTCGAAATGAGTACGGAGTCGGGCCATTTCCAATCCATAATGATCGATATGGGCTCGCTCCTCCTGAGCCCAGGCAGCTAAATCCAATAGAGAGGGGATATTGTATCTCCCCCCACGCATCCCTCCCTGCTCTCCACCCCCTAAAATAAAAGGTGAGAGTTCTTTATGGGAAGTGATGACCAATAAACACTTCCCCTATCAGTCCAGTTGAACGTCAAAAAGTCAGCCCCACTCTCTTCGATAGTAAAATCTCCCTTTCCTAAAACGTGGGTGGCATCGACGTGAAAGAGAATCCCCCTCTCATGGCATAGTTCGGCAATCTCAGCAACCGGCTGTATAACGCCCGTCAAACCGTTCGCCCAGCTTAAGGAGAGAAGCGCCGTCCGTGGAGTGATCTTCTCAGCGACCTCTTTTGCCGTCACATAGCCATAAGGAGTCGAAGGCACCATATGAAACAGACAGCCACACTCCTGAAGCCGGCTCATTGCCATGATTGTGGGAGCTTCATCGAGATTGGAACAAAGAAACTGATTTTTACCCGTCTTGCGAGTCACATCGACATAGGTAGCCCAGATGACATGATTTACCGCCTCAGCTCCGGATGAGGTAAAAATCAGATGATCCTCTTTGCTGGCTCCGCAAAACGCATATAGGGAAAGATACGCTTCTCTGATGGCACGCTGCTGTAGAGGGGTCGAAGGGATCCCCATCTGATAATTAAAATGGATAGGCATAGATGATCGGTTTACCTGTTGGAATCTCCAGACTTACGACCTCCTCCTCACTTAATTGTTTCAAATCCATCACAATGGAGCGGAGAGAATTGCCATGAGCTGCAATTAAAATATTTTTTCCCCTTTTCAAATGAGGAATAATTTTTTGCTTAAAATAGGGTAGAGTTCTTTCTGCTGTCATCTCCAAACTTTCACCGTTGGGGGGAGCGATGGCATAACTACGCCGCCAGATTTGGACCTGTTCCTCTCCATACTCCGCTCTCATTCTCTCCTTATTTTTACCTTGAAGCTCCCCATACATTCTCTCATTGAGCTGCCACGCCCGAATGACGGGGATCAGCTCTTTCTCAGTCTCTGAATCGTAACACCTCCCCCACTCCTCAAGGCGCCCCTCTCCGGGATGAAGGATCACAGGAACCTTTCCTGAACGATGGACAGACAGAGCCAACAGGGCTGTCATGATCCCACGAATGAGCGTCGAGGTAAAGATAAGATCGATGGAAATAGCGCTAATCTCTCGCCCCGCCTGGAGAGCCTCCTCTACCCCCTTTTCACTGAGCGGAATGTCGATCCAGCCAGTAAATAAATTTTTTCGATTCCATTCCGATTCCCCATGTCTTAGTAAAATTAACGATCCCATAACGCAATATTCTATCGACAAATTCGATAAATATCATTTAAAATTATCTCAGTTTTTATGAAAAATAGATTAAGCAAAGTTTTAGCAGCCTCGGGTGTCGCCTCACGTAGAAAATGTGAAGAGCTGATTATTGCCGGTAAAGTCGTCGTGAATGGCCACATGGTATGTGTACCGCAGACAATTGTCGATGCTTATGCCGATTGTATCGCCGTCAGTGGGAGGAAAATTCAACTTGAAGAAAGAAAATTTTATTACATTCTCAATAAACCTGTAGGGTATGTGTGTACCAGCCAGGAAAAGCAAGGGGGCGCCAAACGGATTCTCGATCTTTTCTCCCACTTCCCTTACCGTTTGTTTACCGCAGGGAGACTCGATCAACTCACGAGCGGATTGATCTGCGTCACAAACGATGGCCTCTTTGCTAACCGTATTATCCATCCTTCTTACAACCATTCCAGAGAATATTTGGCAAAGACCGATCAAGAGATCACACTTGATCATTTAACAACGATCTCGGAAGGCATTTGGATCGGACCCTCCTTAATCAAGCCACTCACAGTCAAAAAAATCAGACGGGGAACTCTTAAAATTGTTGTTGCAGAAGGAAAAAAACATGAAGTCAGAATCCTCCTTGCTGCCGCCAAATTGACCGTACGAGAATTGATTCGTCTCCGCATTGGACCTCTTTCATTAGGCTCCTTGATGCCGGGAGAATTCCGTGAAATGACTCATCCTGAAATCCTTTCAATATTGAGGTGATTGAGACAAAGTATGTGTTTTTCTGCCGCTTTACGAATATGTTCCCCGCCACCTCCCATCCTCAGAGGGAGCCTTCCCCTTGTTGCAGAAAAAATTTATTATTTGTTGTGTTCATGATTTTAGGATTGGGTGCTATCTTCACAGGACTCGTTGGGATAGCGACTCATGCCTTCAGCATGAGCGGAGAAATCATTGCCTATTGCGGCTTAGCTCTTTTTGGATTCGCTTTGATCGCTAAATGTACCGACGGATGGAGCCCACGCCAACAAGATACGGTTTCGAGACGGCAGCCCATCAGAAGAGAGGTTCCCAACCCCCACCTGAGAAAAAAACAGAAGATTGTGCTCAAAGAGAAAGGGAGTAAGGATACAAATTACCCACCTCTTCTCGAATTAGCTAAAATAAGAATCAAGCTTAGCTACCAACCGACGGAGATCCGGCTCGAACCCAAAAAGAGAGCCACAGTAGATCATTTCCCTTTTTTAGATGAGGTCATAAGCACTCTACCACCCCCTCAAATTGGGTACGCTCCAGAATTCGACAGACTCAAACGAGCCCAAGCAATCCTCAATAGTGGTAAAGAGATCATCAAAGGGAGATACCCTGCACTCAACAAAGAGGGTGAACCGCTTTCCCACCCCTCTCAATATCCTAAGGTGAAGGAATTTATCAAGGAGCGACTCACTGCTTTAAACCAAGCGTTGCGTGAAGCGAAAGTAGCAGAAGTAGATATTGATTCCCTTGTAAATGCAAGCTATGCGGAGTTAGATCAGTTAGTGGGTCTCTGGGGCACTCTGCTCGACATTGCTAATCAAAAAATGCTCGATGAGAATGCATTGTCATCACTCCATGCATGTGCCCAGTTATTACCTCCCGCCGCATTTTTTAAGGAATATCCCACTATCGCAGATCAATTAAAGGAGCTTATCGATGAGATCAGCCGCATGATCATCCTGGATGAGACCAGTCTCATGATCCCATACCAAGCGACCTTTGCTCTTTTCTCTGAAAAGCTAGAAAAGACCTTTCCTTCTCCTCAGATAGCAGAAGGCTATATTACGACCTTTACCAAGGCTTTTATCACGCAGTGGAATGCAGACGCCCTCCTACTCTTTAAAGAAGGGGTCAAAAATACCCCCCCTGGCAAAAAGGATTTCAATGCCATCTACCACTACTTCAAAGGGGAAATCATCCGCTTCAACCAAGTAATGACTCAATTTGTTACACACCCTCTTTTGAAAGGTGCATTCGTTCCTATTGCGTTAGATACACTTGTAGTCTTAAATGAAATGTCCCAAATAAACGAACTTTGGAATTTGGAACATAAAATCAAGACTGCGGAACAAATAGATAAAAAAATCAATGCCCTTGAACAGCTCACAGAGAAGATACCTGCCAAAGCGGATCCCTTTTTTATCAACTACCCTATTGTTTGCGACGCTTTGGATCACGATTGTAGCCACATCGCAAACGGCGTTTTCGGATCGTACCAATTTGATACTACTCAAACAGCAAACAACAAGCAGAAATTTGAAGCAGATAGAGAACGGATAACCGCGATCAACAATTCGTTAAAAATACTGAGTGAAAAAGGGTGGAGCGTCCCTGCTCAAATTGCAATAGAGCCAAACGTTTCAAACGATCGGGCTCTCCATCGAGAACAGGGAGATCAGGCCATCGAGGACCAGGTTCAGACACTCAACTGGCTTTTTTTGCGGTATGGCGCTGAGCAAACCGCGGATAATATCTGGTGTCATTGTTTATCTGGCGTTCCTGATGATGAAAAAAGGATCTATCTCAAGATGCTCCTGGAGAGAATGGATTCCGAAGTTGCGCAGCAAGTAAGGCCTTTATTATCGGAACGTATCAAAAAACTGAAACAAGCAGAAATTGCAGCAAAAGTAGAAAAAATAACCGAAATTTTCGAGAATGATGGAGCCTTTGACGCAGCATCTGATCTTCTCAATAATCAGCTCAATGGCATTTCAATGCAAAGACGACCTGCATATATAGAGCGATTACTCAATGCAATGTCAGAAGATATGGTAGCCGAGTTAATACCTTATCTCACATAATAAGCTTCGCCAAGAAAGAGTTTTTTTTCTAAAATTCCAATTTAAATAAAAATTTTAAACTGATGAGGCACGATGAAGAAGCGAAATCTTGCCACTTTGGCAATGATCGGCATCAGTGCAGCTCTTTTTGTGACGGGTTGCCAAAATCAAGGGGAGAGTGAACAAGAGAGAGGCCTAGAGGAATTTTCCTCCGATATGGACGCCTTTTACAATTCACTGAATGCGGAAGGTCAAAACAAATTTAAACAGCTCGATGCGCAACATAAGATGATGGCCATCGAGATGTCACGTCAATCTTGCAGCGGGCAAAATAGTTGTTCTGGGATGGGAGGTTGCGCGACTGCGCTTCACCAATGTGCCGGAGCAAATGCATGTAAAGGGGGTGGGGGATTCCCCATCCAAGATCGAAACAAAGCCGTTGAAATTCAATATAATAATCAAATGAGGCAGCGGCAAAAGGCAAATGGGAACATGGATGAGGAGCCCTCTAACAAATCCAAATAAATCTAAGCCGCCTCAATTAGGGATTGGCATTGGACTGCGTGCGGCCCATTATAATGAGATTCTTACTAAAAAGCCCCCTATAGACTGGTTTGAGATCATCAGCGAAAACTATATGGTTGAGGGTGGAAAGGCGTTGGAGATTCTCGATCAGATTCTCGAGTGCTATCCTGTAGTCCAGCATGGGGTTAATCTTGCCATCGGGAGCCCTACCCCATTGGATTGGGAGTATTTAAAACAGTTGAAAGCCTTAGCCAAACGGACTAAAACTCCCTGGCTCTCCGATCATTTATGCTGGGGACGATTGCCGGGTGCCCATTTCCACGACCTTTTGCCCCTACCTTATACGCAAGAGGTGATCGATCTCGTGGCGGAGCGCGCCCGCATTGTTCAAGATTATCTGGAGATCCCCTTTGCCCTAGAAAATCTCTCCTCTTATCTCTCCTATCGGTGCGATGAGATGGAGGAATGGGAGTTCTACACGGCCATTGCCGAGAAGGCAGATATCTTATATGATGCTCGACATCAATAATATCTAT
Source organism: uncultured Chlamydiales bacterium (assembly GCA_963705695.1). Lineage (GTDB taxonomy): Bacteria > Chlamydiota > Chlamydiia > Chlamydiales > JAAKFR01 > CAVPKN01. Next base: position 48,584 of record CAVPKN010000020.1, on the reverse strand, counting down.
GTTTCCAGTCGCAACCACCATTTTGATCCCCAATCCTATCTACAACATATTCCATGGGAGCGTGTCATCCAGATCCATCTTGCCGGCCATACCGACTATGGAGACTACGTCCTCGACACACACGATCATCCTGTTTGCGATGCTGTATGGGAGCTCTATGCCCAAATTTGGCCCCATGTTGAGGGGGTATCGACATTACTGGAGTGGGATGATCGATTTGTCACTTTTGAGGAGACCTGGAATGAGGCCTTAAGAGCAAAAATGTTCCAAACGGCGTTGAGTGTATGAAAAAAGTGAGCGAACTCCAAGAATGGTTGGGGCAACTGATCGCTCAGCCGCTTCAACCCAATCACAAACTGCCCACTCAGCGGTTCAGCGACGATTTTTTGCAGGAAACAGAAAAACACATCACTCCCTCGCTCACATTAACTCCTCTCCAACGCATTGAAATCTACCACCAACAATATTGGTGGCGGCTATTGAAAGCCCTCCAAAATCATTTTCCCACCGTGGTTCGACTCTTTGGTTATTCCTCCTTCCAAAATGAGTTAGCCGTTCCCTATTTAAGTCAATATCCGCCAGTGCATTGGGATCTTAACCGACTCGGCCACACATTTACTCATTGGCTCGATGCCCATTACCATCATATCGATCGTTATCTTGTGACCCACGCTGCCTCAATCGACTGGGCAGCCCAGTATGCCAGTTGGATAGGTCCCCTTTCCTCTGTTGATTTTAGCGCACTCAATACAGAAGAGCGAATGGTCTACCCTCTCACCCTTCAGCCCCATATTCATCTTTTCAATTTGAGAGGGAATCTATTCCATTTTCGAGAGACTCTCCTCCAACGAGAAGTTGAACACTATAACTCCTCCCCCTTTCCAGAAATGAGTTATGGCAATTATCACTTCGTGCTTTATCGAACGGCTGAAAATATGGTAACATGGAGAGAGATCTCACAAGCGGAATATGAGTTGCTCTCCTATTTTAAACAGGGGAGTACCATCGGAGAAGCTTGTAGTAAGATTGAAGAGAAGGGAGGTGAGAGTCTTGCAGAATCTCTCATCCACACTCCCTTTTGGTTTAAACAATGGACGGTGCTTCAATGGTTTGGACAATTATCATCTTAATCATCATTGCGATTTTCATAGCAGCATGGATCATTGGTATCTACAACCGATTGATCAATTTACGGAACCAAGTTAAAAACGCGTGGAGTCAAATCGACGTGCAACTTCAAAGAAGATACGACTTGATCCCCAATTTAGTTGAGACAGTCAAGGGGTATATGAACTTCGAACAGAGCACGTTGCAGAAAGTGATTGAGGCCCGAAATCAGGCTCAGGCGGCCCGCAATCAGCTGGAAAAGCAAGGGGGGCCTACAGGGGAGGGAGCTTCCTTAAAAGAACTCATCGGTGCGGAGACTTCTCTCCGTGGCGCTCTGGGAGGGGTATTTGCCCTTGCGGAAAACTACCCAGCCTTACGTTCCACGGAAAACATGCAACGGCTTCAAGAGGAGCTCGCTTCCACAGAAAATAAAGTGGCTTTTGCCAGACAAGCATACAACGATAATGTCATGCTCTATAACATTAAACAGCAAGAATTTCCTAATAATCTTTTTGCATCTGCTTTTGGCCACCATCCAGCCGATCAGTTTGTTACCGAAGAGGCAGAAGCAAAAAAAGCTGTTAAGGTTAAATTCTAACGTTTTTCTTTTTTTATGAATTTTTGGGATGCTCAGAGAAAAGCGAAGGGGAGAACGACTTTATTCGTTTTTGTGTTCGTTCTCTTTACTTTTGCCATCGCCTTCCTCATTCACATCTTTGTCCGCTACCTCGCTCAAGTGGGGTACACTCCACCTATGCCCTATTTAAGCTTCCTCTTTTTGGCAATCACGTTTTTCGTCGCTGCCTTTTATTACCTTGCCTACTCGACCTCTGGGGGAAGTTTTGTTGCCGAATCTTTGGGAGGAAAAAAAATATTACCTGCCACAGCCACCTTTGAAGAAGTGCAACTGCTTAATCTTGTGGAAGAGATGGCTGTGGCCAGCGGACAGCCAGTGCCTCCTGTCTACATTATTGAATCGCAGGAGATCAATGCATTTGCTGCTGGAATGAACCCGAAGAATGCCGCTATCACTGTCACACGTGGTGCGCTCAAATTACTCACACGGGAAGAGCTGCAGGGAGTGATCGCCCATGAATTTGGACATGTCTACAACGCCGATATGAAAGTCAGCATGAGATTGGCCGCGATGGTCATGGGGTTTGTGATTGTCTTTTATCTGGGAATTCGACTCTTGGAAGGTTCTTTCTTATTTGGTGGAAGAGGGCGGCGCAATGGGGGAAGTAACTCCATTGCTTTAATAGCGCTTATTTTACTCGTCGCTGGCGCCATCACCTGGTTTGCGGGAGCAATTCTCCGCTCCATGGTTTCGCGACAAAGAGAATATTTGGCCGATGCCTGTGCGGTCCAATTTACCCGTAATCCTCATGGGATTGCCAATGCTCTAAAAAAAATAGAAAAGTACCAACATGTTCGGGATATGCCTAAAACGGGTATGGCCTATTCCCATCTTTATTTCGACAATCATTCCTTTTGGTCCTCGCTTTTTGCAACCCACCCTCCCGTCGCAAAGCGGATTGCAGCCATTGAGGGCGGCACCTATGCCCCACCCTCACAATTACCCCCAAAAGGCCCAAAGCGATAACTCTATTTCTTTTTTTTGATATTTTTTATTTTTTGACCATGATTGACTTGATGCCAGTTGAATGCCTCCATTTCAATTCCGTTCCGTTTCTCCCTATCCGCTCTGCCAGATAAACCGGCCACAATCAAAAAGAAAATAACCGGAGTTGCAATCGCAATCGCGACAGAAGTGGCCACAGCCATAGCCGGTGGCAGGCTATAAAAACAGACAATAATCGCAATGATGGCAAGAAGCGCTAAAATAATTCCTATTATTTTAAACCTCCGTTCACCTGTCGTGGGCTTGTGTAATCCCCTTTCAACCCTCTGATCATTGACTCCCGAACTCCCACAACACATAACAATCCTAAACAATATAGTTCACAAATTATAACAAAATTTAATTTGTGTTTCCATTAATTTATACTATCGCCACAGTTCCACAGGTTAAATAAATTTTTCAATGGCAGAGCCCTGTCCGTTTAAAAAAAATATTATTTAAAAAAATTAACTCCACCATTTTCGTGAACGCATCCTATTACCCGTAAGTTTTGCTTGAACTTAATGGGATACGTCTTCAATAAATATTGACGAGCACTGAGGAAATGGAGGCACTGAAACACTGAGGAAGAAAAAAAATCGCCTCTCTTGAGCTTGCTCAAGTGCTGGAAGAGAAGGTATTATTTCAACGAACAAGGATAGTATTTTCCTCAACTTAGACTCCTTGTTCGTTGAAATAATACCTTCTCTTCCAGCATTTTGCGGGGCAAAAAGAGGCGATTTTCTCAGCGCCTCAGCGTCTCTGTTCTCTCTGTGATTGCCATCTTTTAGAAAGCCTTAAACATCACACAATGTTTGTCTTGTAAATCACAGACCGAAAGGCAGCTTTGGACCTGAAGCAATATTAGCCAGAAAATGGGAGGTTTTTAATTCCAGGTAGCGTATCCCATTAAGTTTAAGCAAAACTTATGGGTAATAGGATGCGGGCTCGTTCACGAAAATGGGATGGCCAGGTTTGACAGTTGGTTAGAGGTATTCTTCTTTGGTAGCACGTTGGAGGAGGAAACGGACGGCATCTTGTGGAGTCATGTTTTCAAAAACAATTTTATAGACTGATTCTGTGATGGGAAGCTCGATCTGTGCTTTTTTGGCGAGTTGAATTGCGGAAAGGCAGGTGTAGGTCCCTTCTACGACCATACCGATTTTCTTTTTTGCCTGATCGGGTGTGAGGCCTTCAGCAATGAGGCGACCAAATTGGTAGTTGCGACTGAATTTGGAAAGGCATGTCACACAAAGATCTCCCATTCCCGCAAGCCCATTCAATGTATCTGGCTTACAGCCTTTAAGAACTGCCAATTTACGAATCTCGTGGAGACCGCGAGTCATCAACGCCGCTTTGGCATTGTCTCCAAACCCAAGCCCATCAGAAACACCGCACGCTATTGCAATGATGTTTTTCAACGCACCCCCCAATTCAACCCCATTCACGTCGGAATTGGGGTAAACGCGAAAGGCAGGAGTCGAAAATACCTCGTGAATCAGTGAAATGACTAACGGATCGAAAGCACTACATACAACTGAAGTGGGATAACCTTTTAACACTTCAATGGCAATTGAGGGGCCACTTAAGACCCCAATTTTGCCACGGTGTTCCTCCCCCAATACCTCAGTGACCACATCGGTCAACAAAAGACCGGTATTTTGTTCAATCCCTTTTGAAGTTAAAACAATGGGACAGCTTGGAATATGAATCTGTTTAACCGTTTGGAAAACTTGACGGATCCCCGCTGAGGTGACCGCTTCCACAATTAAATCTTTCTCTTTTAAGACCTCCTCCATATCATGGGTAAACGAGAGCGATGGAGGTGCGGGAAATCCTTGTATCTTTGGATGCTCTCTTTTCTTCTCCAAATGCGATGCAGCGGCCTCCTCGAGGCACCACGATGTTACCGAATACCCCTTAGAGGCCAACAAATAAGCTAACGAATACCCCCAAGCGCCTGCCCCCAAATAGCCTATGTTTTTGCCCTCTTTTTTATACTTACTCATGCACGTATTCCTCGTTGGGGAAGGACTTCCCTTTCCATTTATTAATCAGTTCGTTTGTAGGATAGTAAAACTGCGGCGCTAATTCAAAAATTGCATCCGATGGAACCTCTGCACCGGTAATGTCTCGAAAAACGGCGCAGTCATTGTCTAAAAGGGATTTTCGAACGGTTTTAAGACTATCGTCCCCACTAAAATTTTTCAAAGGGGCAAAGCATTTTTCCCTCGGGCACAACAAAACCTCAGCATTGGGAGCAAAGGATAACAAATCAAAAATAAATTCTTCAAATTTCCAGCTATTTGCCACATTGGAAACTACTGTTTTGCCACCGTGCCACATTGTGAAAGCTTTTTTCGCTCGGTGTAAGGGAAGTGGTTGTGTACCGATCGCCTTCACCCAAGAGGTTGCAACTGAATAAAGCCCGATGTTAGCAAATCGATAGACCAATTCCCCATGTTCATCTAAACACTCTCTATCGTTCTTTCCCATTTCGAAATATTCAATGACAGCCACTTTTCCATCGACCTCAGCAAGCACACCGACTTTCTCATCCCTATCACGTTTGATAGCCGTCTTAATAGCAAAATCACAATTGGATCTTGCTTGAAAACCAAAAAGAGCATAGTCAAAAGGGTCTGCCAGAGCATTATCGATAGGGATCACGTTGATTTGTTCGATTCCTCTATTTTGCCATTCTGCCCATATTCCAGCCTTCACAAATTGGCGGAAAACGCCACCATTGCCATTGGGACCCCATGCAATCTGATCTGGCGCTTCTAAAAAAAGATTCCCCTCCAAATCTAATAATGGCCACATCTGCTGTTCAAAAAAAGTCACCTGACTACGCTCGAGTCCAAAATAATCATGATTGGCGAAATAGAGTCTGGTTTGAAGATGATTCAGTGGTGATGTCATCAATGCCATTTGCAAGGGTCTGCCAACATCTTTTCCTGCCGCATATACTTTTTCCGCTAATAATTGAAACAGCGTCTTTTTTTTGACTGCTGTCACCTCGCAACATCCCTTTGGCCCCAAGCAGCGCACTCGCGATCCCTGGCCACCTGCCAATACGATGACACCTCCCTTCCCCTCTGTAATTATCTTTTTTCCCAATGTGCTGTCAGAGGAGGTTCTGAGTAACGGTGGCTTGCTTATAGGTTTGTAATTGCGAACAGTTTCAGTTTTCTGAAAAACGAGCTCTCTTTGCTGCCGAAAAAAATGAGGATCTAAATGGGTGATTTGTTTCCGTAAAACTGTTTTTTCATCCTCTGTGAGAACCTCCCAATGGCTTACAAGGTGTTCTTGATCGATCGATTTCAGCTTGGCAAAGCATTCCTCCTTATTAAGTATCGGCGGACTTTTGGCAGCTGATTTCATCGAGTAGAGCCTCCTCCCTCTGGTTTTCATCTGAGCGGCAACCAGCATAATGTTTTTCTTTTATCTTTTCGATGATTTTTCTTTCTCTAAATGCCTGCTGAAGCCGCTTCTTATGTTCCTCCACTTGACTCTGCTGGCCCCACAAAGTGTGTTGGGTCTGCGTCAATGAATGTTGAAGATGATCTAAAATTTGATGGTATGTTTCTTGCAAATCGAGCTTCCCCCTCCTCCCTTTTTTTCTTCATCTCCTCAATGAGGGTCGTAATTTGGGTTTGCAACATCCCCTCCCGCTCTTTGATTTGATTCCATTTTTGGTGGGCCTGCTCTAAGTCACGTTTGAGAGTGCTTTCATGCACCGAACGCATTTTTAACAAAGTCTCCAAACGGAAAATAAATTTTTTCATACTATACTCTCCAGTAGAGAAGCCGTGGTTTCAAAGGGGGGAGGATGTGGTGGCCTCTTGTTGTAAAAATTGCCAGATTGCTGAGATTTTAGCGACAGCTTCATCAAGTGCGGGGTCTGCCCCTCTTATATAGGCACCTAGCTGTATCAATTCCTGAGCCTTATTATAATGGCTGAGAAGGGAACGTAATTTCTTTCCCTTGGCTAACTGTTGTTGGGAAACGAGTTGTGGCATTGGGCGTGAGAGACTTTTCAACACATCAATCGCTGGGTAGTGATTCATGACTGCGAGATCTTCAGAAAGGAAAAGGTGTCCATCTGTTAGGGAACGGATCTGCCCAGGAAGAGGATCAAAACCGTTTTCCTCTTCACACAAAATCGTATAAAGCCCCGTAATCGATCCTTTAAACGTGTTGCCTGCTCTTTCCAAAAATTTGGGGAGATTAGCAAAGACGGAAGGAGTATATCCACGCGTAGTTGGAGGCTCTCCAGCCGCAAGTCCAATGTCACGAAGCGCCATTGCGTAGCGAGAGAGGGAATCCATCATAAAAACCACCTCCTTGCCTAGATTACGGAAATATTCCGCAATTGTCATGGCAAGATCGGCCCCCCTGATTTTAAGTAGAGGGGATTGATCGGCTGTGACGACAATGACGACCGAGCGTGAGAGGCTCTCTTTCCCCAATTTATGCTCCAAAAACTCCCCTACTTCTCTCCCTCGCTCACCAATAAGAGCAATCACATTGATGTCTGACTTCACTCTCTGAGCGATTGTTCCCAACAAGCTTGATTTTCCAACTCCAGCCTCCGAAAAAATTCCGACGCGCCCTCCCCTTCCTAACGTGCATACCCCATCAATCGCTCTAATTTGAGTCTCCAAATACGCGTTGATAGGTTTCCGTTCTAAAGGTGAAAGGGGGGTCGGTTTAGTGGGATAAAAATGTTCAGGAACTATTTTTGAGCCGCCGTCGATAGGATGACCGAAACCATCCAAAATCCGTCCACACATGTTTAAACTGACACCGATGCGATGCTCTTCACCTGTAGGATAAACCTCTGCTCCCGCGGTAATATCGGGCACATCTCCAAATGACATTAAAAGCGTTTTTCTCTCCTTAAAGCCCACCACTTGACAAGGTATGGGATCTCCCTTTCTTCCATAAATCAAGCACATTTCACCCACAAATGCAGTGGGCCCATTTGCTTCAATTAAACCTCCAATAACCTGTGTGACTTTTCCGCTGATACGTAGCTCAGGTAGATGCCTGATTGCTCCTAACTCTTTGTCAAATAGCTTAGACATCGCTCAAGCTCACGCTCTAAGGAATAATTTAGAATACCCCATTCAGTTTCTAATCGACACTCCCCTCGTTCAAGCCGAGGATCGGCCTTAAAACGTATATTTGCCCTCTCATCTCTTCCAGAGTGATTCTCTAACATCTCATAATCTTCAGGTGATAACCTCACGGAGATAAACTGATCAGAATCTCGCGACATGGTGCCGATCAAAGAGTCAACTAATACCCTGAGAGTCTCAGGGGAGTTCAACTGAGCGCGTATGATCCTCTCGCAAATTAAGAGGATACACTCAAAAATTTCTGGTTTTAGCTGATCTAATATTTTTTTTCTTTCCTCCACCAATTTCAGAGCCAGCTCTTGTATCGCATCCATTAAATGAAGGTGTTCTAGGGCCTCCTCGGTCATCACAATTTCTTTGTTTGCCGTCAATACGGCATTTCCGTCCAGACGCCCATTTTTAATGATCACGCACATTCTCCCACTCTGAAAGATAGTACAGAACCTTTTCCTGTAGATCACTTTTTAGTGCATCTATGATTTGTTCGGCGCGGGTGGGTTCCAAATAGGAAAGCATCAGAGCAATGGTTTTCGGATCTTCCCCCTGTATAGATGCAGCCAATTTATTCACATCGATCCGTGTCATCATACGAAGGATTGTTTCCTCTTTTTTCTTTCCCCGTTTTAAACGGCGGAAAAAAAAGAGCACTGCTGCCAATAAAATTCCCGCCAAAATAAAGGAAAAGATCGTTCTCAGCTGATTGTTAACCGGTTCTTGCCACTCTAGCTCTTTAATGGGCTCCCTCTCAAAATTAACCCACTCAATAACGGGCACGCAAGTAGCTCCATATCCCTCTCCCATGGCAATCAATTGGCGTTCAATTTCCTCTGTGAGCTTCTCTTGCTCCTGATTTTGGACATTTAGGCTATCAATAAGGAGTGTCATTGAAATCGAAAGTGCTTGTTGCCGCTCTTTATCAAACAACGCCTGAACAGAGGCATGGAAATGGTCTTTTCCCACTAAGCGACTCAACATCAACTCCATTTTTTCATAAAGATGATCTTCGAGAAGGAAACTCGATTCAAGGAGTGTCCCTCCTTTGCTATCGGGATCGAAGGACTTGTAGATGCGTCCCGAGGTATCGGAAATGGCTACCATGTGACTTTCCAACCCTCGAATAGCACCCGAAAGGTGATTGATTATAGCCTTTACTGTTGAAGAGGAGAGGGTGGTATTTGGTACCAATGTCAAAATGACAGAGGCCTTTCTCTTTTCTTGAGAGATCGCAAAATTTCTTTGAGGCGGAAGATCGAGAAGCACAGTGGCGCTTTGGATATTGTGAAAACGTCCCAAATCTTTTTCAAGTTGCCCCTTGAGTGCCCGCATCTCGAGGATCTGAAGTTCCTTCTCCCCCTTTATCCACGTATTACTATCAAAAAGTTCAAACCCTTTCTGCACCTCTTGATGTGTAATATTCGTCCCCGCCTCAATCGGAGGAGGGGTCTCTTCCCCATAGGAGGCACTCTGCTTTTGTTTCAGAGACACTAACAAAGAGGAAAATCCCCACAGAACGATCACGGAAACAAGGGTCACTAGGGTGATCCTCTTACCCCTGGACTCCATGTTATCCCAAACTGTAACCAACGGTCTGAAAATCTCTTTCATCAACGCCACAAAAAAGATATAATTAGAGTCGATTCCGTCCGAAATTTTACGTTACCGCGCCAAAGCTCTCGGGATCGACTATACATAATAATTTGGTGTTAACAGAAGTTCGCTATTTTGACAAATGAGGATCGTTTACCCTTATAACGAGATACTTCCAAAAAAAAGAGCTCATGATGTTTTCATTTTTCATGAATGTGCGGCTCTGGTTGCTTTGGGATGGGAAATGAGTCTTTTAATTGGAAGGGGCTCCCAAGTCGATTCCCTTTTCGCACACTACAATGTCCCTCCTAATCCCCTTTTTCATATCGAGACACTCCACCTCATTCGCAAAAATAACCCCTTTGGCATCAGCTGGAACTTACCTTTTTTTTTCAAAGCACAAGCCAAATTGCGCACAATGAAACCTGAATGGGTTTTTCTGAGTGTCCGTAAACAGGGAAACTACCACTTGCAGCGCAAAATCCCTAATGTCCGCTATCTGTACGAAGTCCATGAACTTGCCCATTATCCTCATCTCAAGCCCTCTTTAAGTCATACATTTTATCTCGAAAAATCGATGCTGGCTCACGCTGATCAAATTACCGTGACAACGCTACCTCTTAAGGAAATTTTGCTGCAGCCTCCTTATAGTCTTAAAGTCCCCATTGAAGTCATCCCATTAGCCGTTAAGGCCCATAGTTTGCCCCCACCTCCCCCAGCTTCCCCTCTCCATGTCATGTACGTGGGACAACTCTACGAGGAACAGGGAATTCCTCTATTGCTTAAAGCTTTACGAAAGGTGCGTCGAGTCCATCTCACGATTCTGGGTGGAAAGCAAACAGAGATTCTCCATCTCTTCAATCTCGCTAAAGAGCTCGGGGTAGAAGAGCAAGTTAATTTACTAGGTTTCATTCCACCTGGAAAGATTGCTGAAATTGTTAAGGATGCTCATGCCTTTATCGCTCCTTTCCAAGCGCGGGGAAGAATGCCTTATGTAGCGCATACAAAATTATTTGAATATGCAGCATGGGGACGCCCGATTATCGCCCCTGACCTCCCCATTGTCAGGGAGCATTTTAAGGAAGGTCAAGGGGTCCTCTTTTTTGAACCTGGTAACGAAACTGCTTTGGCAGATTGCATTGAGAGCCTGCAGCAAGAGACTCTCCGCCATCAACTGCAACGGGAGATCTCTTATTTTTCCGATCGCTTCACTTGGCAAAGACGTGCTGAACATTATACCCATCTGTTAAAGGCCAGTTTAGCGTAAGATCTCTCGTAGAAGCCCCTCTTTTCATTTTGGTAATATTTCCGTGAACGTTTCTCTAATCGCTCGTTTCACTCGATTTTCAGCTGAATCTCTATAAAAATCGGGGTTTCTACAGAGACCTCTTACGCTAAACTGGCTTTATGAGCCAGAAGTTAGTGATTGTGGCAAAAAAAGGGAGATGTTATGTAGCAGGATAATGAGAAGATATTTTATTTTTACACTCTGTTGGTTACTTGCGCACGGCTTTGTTACCGCTGATGATCCTTGGGATAGAAATATTAAGGAATACTTTAATAAAAATAAAATTTCTTTTCTCAGTCAAATGCATTACTACACCTATCTCTATAACGCACAAAATGACGTTGGGATAGGGGATACGAACTTACTGATCTGCGTAGCGGAAGAATTAGCCAAAAAAATATTTCCCGATTTTGAAAATCAAACTCCATGTCCTGATCCGATCAAACAGAAAGCGAGAGACGTGTTGAAGCCCTACTTTGAACGGCTCGCCCTTGAAGAACAAAATACCCACACTTTCCCCTCACTGTGTTGGTGCACAAAAGAGCCCACTTATGTCGCTCAAATCGCCCATTGGATACCTTGGAGTCCTCCACTTCCAAAAACACCACCACCTCCCCCTCTCAATGACCATCGGTTTTGGGGGGAACAATTTGAACAGCTCAGAAAGATGAGCAATGAAATGACCGATTTTGAGCACGCAACGGTATGTAAATGGGCACGGGGGAAGGGGTGTTGTTGGTATCTTTTGGCAAACGATTTTATGAAAGAGCAGCGTGTGGCTCCGCAGAAAATTCTTTTAGTCCGAGCGGCCTTAATGAAAGGACTCTACGATGGGATGATCGCCGAATATGAAGGGAAATATGCTTACTGTGTGCCCAGACCGGGACAAATGGATCCCAATTTTAAACCTTTACTCTTTTTAGACTCCCCGAGCTACCCATCCGGGCATGCCATACAAGCGGCCATTGCCACAACGATTCTCTCCTTTTTCTTCCCTCGATCAACTAACTACTGGCACGAAATGGCTCGAGAAGCATGTCTCAGTCGTCTTTGGGCAGGCGTGCATTTTCCAGAAGATATGGAGCAGGGTCAAATTTTGGGCAAAAAAATTGCTCAGCAGACACTTACCTTCTATAGTGGTGTATCTGCATATGCCCCGGAGGAACAGGAATCGCTTCTACAGAGTATCCAGCATTCTGAAATTTCTGATCGAGGAGTTGAAGGAGAGAGTTGTCATGAATTTCAATCATCCAATATGGGATCAGACAAAGAGCCTGCTTTGACACCTTAAGAAGGTGTTTCTCATAGCCTTCACAGTCTATTTTAGCGATATCTGCCTTAACATGACTTAAGATGGTTTCAAAAGAGGCTCCAGCTACACGGAGGGCATACTTACCCTCCCGATTGCCAAAGCCAATATGCCCTTCAGGGTAGTTAGACTCAATCAACACTTCCCCATCAACTTCAGCCACCGCCTTAGGAAAAATCTCCAAGGCATGGATCTCTTTCTCTTTTTTCAAATTATGGGCAAGACAGAGCAAATTTTTGGGGACTGGCTCATAAATGATCACTTTGCGGGCCCCATGGAGGAGAAAAAACCGCGCGGTATCACCGATGTACCCACCGATATCTAAGACCGTTTTATTTTTATAGTCACAACTATAAATGACAGAAAATAACCCCGAGAGGTATTCGTACAGTCCATAGATATGATGTAAATTGCCTAACCAGCTCTCCCCGTCGAAATCCCAAAAATAAAGATCATCGGAGAAATGGGCGCGCCGATGTTTGATTTGCTTAAGTGCCCAGATACAAAGGGAACTCTCTCTATCTTTTGCTAAAACGAAAGTTTTATAAGGATCAAGCTCGTGAAATAGCGATTTGATGAGGTATTTTTTGGCATGACTAAAGCGAGCTTCCTGAAACAAATAAAGCAGAAAAGACTTTTCCAGAAGGTTTTTTAACATATAATCGATAGGGTCCCCATGTGCTAGGATGTAACCTACGCAAAAAGAACTCGAATATAAGCCATTATGAGTTTGTGAATACACACTAAAATCCGGATTTTTTCTATGCAAGCGCACTGTGCACTACGAGAACTTCTTTTTACTCTTTTAGAACAAGAGCGGCTCTGTGTAGCAGACGTTGGGGGCGCAGGTGGCCCTGAACCTCAGTGGAAAGGGTGGGAAAACCTCTGCTTTTTCTATACCTTTGATCCCGACCCAAGAGCGCAACCCTGGAGCACTCCCTCTCAAAATTTTCCAATCGGCCTTTGGTCGCAAAAATCGACTCAACCCATCCATTTGACGGCTTATCCTCCAGCCTCCTCGCTCTTTAAAGCCGATTCTGAAGTGGTGGAGACATTTCAATTGAATCATCTTTTTAAAGAGATCGGGACGCGGAACGTTAAATTAGACACTGTAGACAAAGTCCTCGCAGAACATCGTGTGGATTTTCTCAAAATTGATGCGGAAGGGGCAGAATTAGAGATTTTGAAGGGAGCGACACGGGTCCTCACCCAGCAATGTCTTGGTTTGCAAGTGGAAGCTCTATTTTCTCCTCTGCGACGCAATGCTCCATTATTTAGTGAACTAGATACCTATGTCCGCTATTTCGATTTTGAGCTTTTTCAATTGCAACGGGAGCATTGGATCCGAAAAAATCGGATTTCCACCTACGATTCAACTCCCCAATTGATTTGGGGCAATGTTCTCTATCTTCTTCCCAAGAAACTGTTTTTAAAAAGGCTTAAGGAATCAGCCACGCCAGAAAAGCTGTTTGCAAAATACATTCTTATCCTTCTTGCCTACAAGCTTTATGATTACGCGTATGAACTCTGCGAGGCGTTTTCCTCTCCCCACTCCGAAAAAATTAAAGAGCTTCTCTGCTCCCTTCCACAATCGAAAAAAGCATTATTGCCACTCTTTCTTTCTCTGCTCACCGGTTCCACCAAATATCTCCTCTCCTTTTCCCCCTCTTCAAAGGCCGACCGACGTCATTATCTAAAGAGGAAACTCAGAGAGCTCGGGAAAACCTGCCTCTATCTCGCAAAAAACGACTTCGCTCTCTACGATTAAAAAAAACCAAAAAGCGTCACAACAAGCGGCTTTATTATCACCATAAGGAGCTGTGTAGTTCCACTAGTTGGATATGTGAGAGTTGTCTTGTGTTTGTTGATGGTGTTGACTGTAGGCGTTTTTTGGTGGCGTTGAGTAAAAGACAAAGCATGCCATTAGGAGTCCAAAGGCGCCTAGGGCAATGGCTGTAATGCTTAAATTATGAATCGTTAAAAATTCCCATTGATGACCCGCGAGGACTAAAGCGCTTCCTGCAAGAAGAGCCCCAAAGAGGAGCAGTGACACGAAATTGGCAACCTTGGCACAGCAAGTTGCAACGCAGCAGGAGGCAATACACAAAAGGACTACGACGCCTGAAAGGGCGATAAACGTACCATGAATGGCCCCCACACCGGTCATAATTCCTGCTAGGGCGAGACTGCCGATGATGATCAGAGCGATTGGAATGGCACCCCCACAGCAAAAATTTACAGCGTCCTTTTTTTGGGGAGCAATCTCAGCACATTTCAGGTTAGAAAATGAGGGGTGTAGCTTTGTTTGAGAGGCCATAACATACTCCTACTTTTGGGGCGAATTATAAACAAATGATTAATAGCGGGCAATATTTAAAAAATTTATTGATGAATGAGAGCGCTTAGGGAGCGGGCAAAGTTCTCTTCACCATGGAAGGAGAGGTAAGCCGCTTGCATTGTGGACAATTTGAGGATCACGTTTTCATCACGAACAATCGAAAATAGGTTAGAGAAAAAGAGTGGGTTATGCCAATCGACAATCAGCTCTTCTAGACCGAATCGATTGAGTTCGTAAGCGAGCCAGCTTCCCCGCTTGACCAATGGAATTTTTCCAGCCAGGATCGCTTCGATAAAAACACCCGAGGTGCGTAGCCTGTATTTATCGGGATCGTAGGGAAGTAAGACCACGTCACTTTTTCTCAACGACTGATAGTATTCAGCCTCCGTTAAATAGGCTTTTCGGAGGGTGACACGGATCTGATTTTTGATGGTTGGAAAATAGGCTGCCCCTGAGATTTCAAGTTCCACACGCGCGGCTGCGGGATCGGGGAGTTGGACTAAGCGAGCAATCTCTGGAGCCCCTTTCTCTTCTCTGGGTGAACCCAGCCAGGTGCATACTAAATGATCCTGTGATTTAGGGGAGAGCGGGGCGACTTCCGTATATAAAATGGGAAGGACTTGAGGCCTGATAGAAAACCAATTTTTATAATAATCAGCCAACAATTCGCTATCGGTCAGCGGGATAAAATGATCTCTGAAGCGCCATTGAAGAAGCGTTGAAATGAAGCGGATGACCTTGAGATCTTTACTGCGGCGGATGGTTAAATCGTCGCGGTAGAGAATCCAAAATATATCCTCTTTCCGTGCGAAGAGAAGAGCTGCACATCCGTAGAGAAAAAAATCCCTTCTACCAAAAAATTCGATAAAGAAAATGCGACGTCCTTTTGAGGGGCGTCTAAAGAGATTTTTGCAGTCGTTCCAAAATTTTTTTCGGTTTTTCCGATTATAAAAGGAATTAAACCACTTCTTCCACCCTTTGGGTAGCTCCTCAAAGTGAGCGTCTAGAGGAACATAAACAGTTAGATCATGCACCTTTCCTTCCAATGCCTTTTGAACGGCCCGATGGTAGTGGTAGAAATGCCCAGCTCCTTCACTTTGTGCAAAATGAGCAATGGAATGAAACGTAAGCATGAAAAAACCTTAGTTTTTTAAAACAATAGCCTTTCCCCTTGTTTTGGGAAAACAAAGGAAATGCCGAGGTCATTGAGTTCGAGAAGCTCTTTTTGAATTTGTGCGATGGCGTCGACCCCTTGATGGAGCAGCTCTTTGCGATGAGTGACAGTGACCTTAAAGCCCTCCAAAGGAGTGGCGGCAATTTCTTGCAGTCGATGCAGCTCTTTGAGCATCAGAGAAGGGTCTAGATGGCCGTAAACGACTTGGGCGGCTTGGGCGTGAGTATAAGAACATTCTAACATAATCCCACGCAATTTTTTCGTTTGAATGAGTGGAGCGATACGCTCCCAGATTCGTGTTAAGTGCTTTTCCGGTTCAAGCAGATCAGAAGAGGTATCCCCAATATAGAGAAAGAAGAGATCATTATGCTCGATTAAAAACGCCGTCGATGGATAACCGTGAGGGTGGCTTAATAAAAAGGCCTCCACATTCAATGAACTCCTGGGAATTTTGTGCCGTTTATGTAGGGAAAGACGGACATAAGTATAGAGGCGGATCATCGGCTCCACACCTTCGCTCCCATAATTGGGCCAGATAAGACCGTTGAAAATATGGTCGCGGAGATTATCAATGGTAGGATCGATTCCAAGTATCGTTTTAGGGCTGTCGATCTGTGAGTTGATCACTAGCCCTAAAATATGGTCTAAATGAGCATGAGAGAGAAGAAAGGAGAGCACCTTCTTTGTTAACATTTCAGCAGCTGGCGTCAATTTTTTATCTCTAAACGAAACATGGCGGAGGCTGTTTTGAACCAACGCAACATCAATGCCACCTAGTAGAGATCCCGCGTCAAGAGCGATCCATTCCTCTGTGTCGACAGGAGAAAATAAATAGCCAGAGAGATTATTCTCGCGAGGCCCCCCTGTAGATCCGAGAACAATCACCTGAAAGGCTTCTTTCATTGATTATTGAGTCTCTTTTTGAGAAGTTCAAGCTCGTTGGTGATTTCAGCAGGTAGATGGGGTTCAAATTGAGAAAAATAGCCACGCAATCTCTCGACTTCGTTGCCCCACCCCTCTTTATCAATCTCGAATAACACATCTAACTGCTCTTTTTCGATATTCAGTCCAGTGGTATCTAATTCCCCCTTTTTTGGGAGCCAACCAATTGGGGATCTCTCCCCCGCCGCTTTTCCCTCTATTCTTTCAAAGCACCACTTTAACACCCGTGCATTTTCACCAAACCCTGGCCACAAAAATTTCCCCTCTTTTGATTTACGAAACCAATTCACTGAAAAAATAAGGGGCAATTGAGCGCCTGCACGCCTACCGATATTGAGCCAATGTTTAAAATAATCACCCATGTTATAACCACAAAAGGGAAGCATGGCAAAAGGATCGTGTCTCAACTTGCCAACCTGCCCTTCAGCTGCCGCTGTTGTCTCAGAAGAAATGCTACATCCCATAAAGACCCCATGTTCCCAATTAAACGCTTCGTAGACTAAGGGAACGACAGTGCTCCGCCTTCCGCCAAAGATAATTGCCGATATAGGCACCCCCTGGGATCTTGCCATGCAGGATCGAGGACAGGACATTGCGCTGCTGGCGCTGTAAAGCGGGAATTGGGATGAGCTGCTGGCGTTTTCCCTCCTTGTTCCATGGTATTCCCTGCCAATCGATCAATCCTGCGGGGGGCTTAGGGTCATTCCCTCCCACCATACATCTCCATCCTTAGTAAGGGCTACATTGGTAAAAATTGTATTTCGAGAACATGTGATCAGGGCATTTGGATTTGAGGTAGCAGATGTCCCTGGCGCTACACCAAAAAATCCAGCTTCAGGGTTGATTGCTCGCAGCTCTCCATCACTTGACAAATTTCATCCAGGCGATATCGTCGCCTACACACTCTATTTTCCAACCTGGAAGAGTTGTTTTCAACATGGCCAGATTTGTCTTCCCACAAGCGCTTGGAAAAGCGGCCGCGAAATACTTTTTTTTGCCTTGTGGATTCGTGACACCCACGATTAACATATGCTCTGCTAACCACCCGTTCTCCCGAGCCATGACTGAGGCGATACGGAGAGCAAAACATTTTTTCCCAAGTAGAGCGTTCCCTCCATATCCACTACCAAAGGACCAAATACTCTTCTTTTCTGGAAAATGCGCAATGACCGTTTTTTCTGGGTTACAGGGCCATGTGCTATCGGACTGACCAGGTAAAAGGGGCTGCCCGACACTATGCATACAGGGAATAAATTCCCCTTTTTCTCCTAACGCTTCAAGGACAGGTTTTCCCATCCGCGTCATGATTTTCATATTGCACACCACGTAGGGTGAGTCTGTAATTTCAACCCCAATGTGGGAGATCGGGGAACCGAGAGGACCCATGTTAAAAGGGATTACATAGAGCGTCCTCCCCCGCATACATCCTTGAAACAAAAGCTTGAGATGTAGCTCCATTTCAGCAGGACTTTTCCAATTGTTGGTGGGCCCTGCATCCTCTTTCCTTTGGCAACAAATAAAAGTTCGGTCTTCAACACGTGCCACATCTTTAGGGTTAGAGCGCGCTAAAAAACTAAAGGGTCTCAATTTTTCATTCAGGCGAATGAAGACCTTTTGCTGGACTAACTGTTCCGCGATTTGCTGATACTCCTCGTCGCTCCCGTTGCACACATAAATAGTATTGGGCTGAGTCAATTCTGCCATTGCAGTAACCCAGGCATCTAACTTTTTATTGCGTATCAAATCATCGCCTTCCGTTTTTTATATTTATCGAGATGTTCCAACGCTTTTCCGGTTCCGAGACAAACAGCTAGCAAGGGGTGGGGTGCAATAATGACAGGCAATCCAGTATCTTTTGTCAATGCCTTGTCGAGCCCCTTGATAAGCGCTCCTCCTCCTGCCAAAACCATTCCCCGCTCCACCAAGTCTGCAGAGAGTTCAGGAGGGCATTTTTCTAATGTCAATCTCACACACTCCACAATCTGTTGAATCGGCTCGGCCAGACACTCGCGGATTTCGACAGAATTGATCCGTTTTGTCACAGGGAGACCAGCAACCTGATCTCTCCCTCTGACCTCCATCTCAAGTTCCTTCTCTCCTAAAGGAAATGCGGAACCGATCGCGATTTTAATCTCTTCCGCCGTCCTGGGGCCGATCATCAAATTATAGGTGCGTCTCATGTAATTGATGATGCACTCATCGAATTCATCGCCAGCAATTCTCAAACTTCGAGATTCCACGATACCGCCTAAGGAGATGATCGCAATCTCAGTCGTTCCACCCCCTATATCGATAATCATGCTCGCAGCAGGCTCATGGACAGGCAAATCGACTCCGATGGCAGCCGCCATCGGTTCTTCGATCAAAATGACTTCTTGCGCCCCAGCATGCAAGGCGGAATCTTCGACTGCCCTTTTTTCAACTCCAGTAATCCCTGAAGGCACGGCAATCAGAATTTTTGGCCTAAAAAGACTTCTGGCAGGTGTGACCCGCTTTATAAGTGCTTTTAACATCCCCTCTGCTATTTCAAAATCAGCAATGACCCCATCTTTCATGGGTCTGACGGCATGGATCTTTCTCGGTGTTTTGCCTAACATGGCCTTTGCTTTATGCCCGACCGCCAACACTTCATTTGTTTGGGAATCGACAGCAACCACTGAAGGCTCGCTTAAAACAATTCCCTTTCCCCTTACATAGACAAGGGTATTTGCCGTGCCGAGATCGATCCCAATATCGCTTGAAAAAAAATTAAAAAATTTGTCAACCCGCTTAAACGCTGTTTTTCGCAGGGTTTCCAAAAGAGCTTTGTAACCAGGGTGACTCCTATTTGACATTGTCTCTTTTTTTCCTTTAGAAGCAGCTTAATGCTTCTTACTTCACAAATTTATCTCACTCATCCTCGCTATAAGATATTGCCGTGAGATTTGTTAATCGCGAGGAAGGCAATACCTCAGACCTCATCTCCGCGACGATTAGGGAGATCGGTTCATGTCTGCAGCAGTTCCAAGACCTCTTCCCAAGTCAGTTTAGCAATAGCTTCGTCATCCGAGCTGATGACTTTTTTGACCAGTCCCTTCTTCCTGTTCTGCAGATTTAAAATTTTTTCCTCAATTGTGTTCAGTGTGATGAGTTTGTAAGAAGAGACCGATCGCTTTTGCCCAATCCGATGGACCCGATCGGTCGCCTGGTTCTCTACCGCCGGGTTCCACCAAATATCGTAGTGAATAACGGTATCTGCGCTTGTTAAATTAAGGCCTGATCCCCCGGCTTTCAAGGAGACTAGGAATACTAAAATCTTTGGATCCTCATTGAACTGTTTTACAATTTCCAGACGGTTTTTGCTCGAACCATCGAGATAGGCAAAAGAGATCCCTAACTGTTCTAAATCCTCCCTCATGATTGTCAACATTTTGGTATATTGACTGAAGATTACCGTCTTATGCCGCCCCTCGATCAACGCAGGGAGCAATTCCATCAACATATCGTATTTGGCCGAATCGCCCGCTTCTGCTTTATCTTTGGCAAAAATAGCTGGGTGGCAACAGATCTGTTTCAATCGTGTCAAGGTCGCTAACACATGGATTTGGATCTTGTCGAAACCCTCTTTTTTCACAAGGCGTGAAAGTTCCTCTTTTGCTGACGCAGCATAGGAATTATAGAGCTCTTTTTGTGTGTCTGTTAAATGGCAGTGGTAGAGAATATCCGAGACAGGGGGAAGATCTTCTAAGACGTCCTCCTTCATGCGGCGGAGGATAAAAGGGGAAACTTTCTTTTTCAAAGTCTCTATGGCGTTAACTTCGCCAGGTACTACAGGGGCCAATTTTCGAATGTATTTTTCCACAAAGCGATCGTAGGAACTCAGTAAGCCGGGCATGAGAAAATCAAATAAACTCCACAACTCTTCCAAAGAATTTTCAATCGGCGTTCCTGTCAAAATCAAGCGGTGGGCTGCACGGACCATCTTAACGGATTTAGCATTGCGCGTGCCCCGGTTCTTGATATGTTGCGCTTCATCAAGTACGACATAGTTAAAAGCGATCTCTTTATAGATTTCGATATCCTTCTGCAACAAGTTGTAAGAGGTGATTGCGATATCGTAATCTTGAATCGTTTTAAGCGCCTTCTTCCTTTTATCTGGAACGCTGTCGATGACGGTGACCTGCAAACCGGGATTAAATTTATGAAACTCTTCCTTCCAGTTATAGACGAGAGAAGTGGGGCAGACGATCAGAGAGGGAACCTTCCCATTTTCAAATCGGCTCTGAGTGATGGCGATAATGGCTTGCAGGGTTTTACCCAGACCCATATCATCCGCCAAAATTCCACCGAGATGCATATTTCTCAACCGCTCTAACCAATGGACACCCTCTAATTGATAGCCACGCAAAGTGGCCTGAATCTCCTCAGGTACTTTTTGCGCTGTAAACTGCCCCTCACCTAAAAGCTGCTTTTGAATCTGCTTCAGCTTCTTACTCATCGAAAATTTGACTGGCAACTCTTTAAAGAGCGTGGGCTGGATCGAAGTGAGACTCCATAACGGCTTTTCCTCGACGTAATTCTCCAATTTGGAGAGGCCGATCTCATCGAAAATTTGGACCAAAGGGGAGAGTTTTTCAAGATCGAGCACGAGAATGCGGGCTAGAGATTTCGATTTTTTTCCGGAAGCGGAAGGATGTTGTAATTCTAAAAATCGCTTCTTCGAAGCCAGGCAGTCCCAAAGCAGATCGAGCGAAACTCCTTTTAAATATCCATCGACCTTTAACTCTACTTTATAGGTATCGATCCGTTCACTTTCAGAGAAGGCCAATTCGAAGCTTGATTCATCATAAATGAATTGCTCTGAGAGATTTTCTGGGCAGGCAAAGGTGATTCTGTCTTGGTTATTGGGGATCACCTCAGTCATGAACTCGACGATTTTTTTCTCGCTTTTTACGCGAAAGACACCCTCTTTTTCGTCGTAGAGAAAATCTTCGAAGACTTTCTCCACCATTTTCCTCTCTTCAACTAGGTTGCGGGCCAAAATTCCCTCCTGACCCACAAAACGAGAGACATCGTCATAGGAAAGGCGATTTAAGGAAGCTGGGATTTCACTTTTGCCATAGATAAAGAAAAGAGAGGCTTCAAGCTCGCCATTGAGGTAGTTGATCTCACACCTTCCTCTCACCTCTTCGACGAACGGAAGGGTGACAAAACGGTCGATAATGCCGAGATTGGCGACCTCTGCATATTGACGCAAAACCGGAAGGCCATTTTCAATAAACGTTCCAAAAAGAGGCTCAGGGATCGTAACGTCGCGCACGTGAGGGAGTGATCTAAGATGGGATCTCTTCACTTTCGGTGGGAAGCGGTAGTAGGTATTTTTGTGGATAATACCAGGTTTTGCCGATTCGAAAATCCATGCCTCATCCAAAAGGATCGATTCTTCATCCATCCGCACGTACGGTTTGAGAAGAAGGGTGGGCCCTGGAGCTTCTAAATATTCAAGACTGAATTTAATCTGAGCTGGGTAGGGGGAGAGACAGAGAGGCTCCTCCAAATTGCCAAAATAAAGACAAGGCATTTGTAGCGATTCCTTTCCCGCTGTTGCTGAGAGCTGATGCTCTCCTCCAATGGCTAAATCATACGCGCGGGCTAAAATCGAACCTAACGCCTCCTGCTCTAAAGTGGCTACGCGGAGATATTTTTCCTCTGTGGAACCATTGAAACGCGCCGTGTTGAGAACCATATCGAGTAGCTCACGAGCGGGTGACTCAAATGAATAGTGAGTGAAAAAATACCGTTTGCCGCTAATACTGATCGGATCACGGTACCGGATCGCATCGAGAAAGGCCTTGATATTCGGAATGAGAAGTGGCTTTGAACGGGTCGGCAGGCGAATGGCGAGCTGTACTTCAGCATGATGCCCCTCCTGCGGTTGTTGAGAAAAAACAATGGCTAAATCGGCCTTATCTTCATCAAGAACAAGGGGGGGCAAGAAAAAGGGAGAGCCTCCAAGCTGCTGTGCTGCCCCACTATATTCTCTTAAGATCTCTTTCTGGAAATGGAGATCTTTCCGCTTATCTTCTTTAGTTGCCGCCTGGACGAATGTCTCTAAAAGCTCTTGCTTCACCTCATCATCATGATGGTCTAAGCTGATGTTTTTGGAATAAGTGACGACGATCTCATTGATATTTTCCTCTAAATAATAAAGGAGAGCCGCGATGTGTTGGCAATCGTAGGTATAGGTGCAGTCACAATTGGAATCGACCGCCATCGATTCCGACCTGTCTATTTCAATTTCGCTTTCGTAGATGTTCTCAAAAGCACCTTTGACACGAGAGCTGATCCGTAGGTGCTTCGCATCAAATAAGAGAATTTTTGCATTGATAACTGATCTCTTGTCATAGAGTTCCTTCCCCTCTTTCAAAATCGAAGAGGAGAAATCCTGCCTGAGTTTTCGAAAATTGAGCATGCCGTTCTTTTTTCCACTAATCGATCCCTAAGTTGTACTCATTTGCTCTCGCGAACGCAATCAAAAAGTAACACCACCTCACCAAAAAGAAACACACCCATCATCTATGTGCACGATATTTATGATGACGATCGTGGCGGAAAGTTATTTATTGTGAAACCGAGTATGTCATGCTTTTCTTTCGTTGCTATCAATGTAAGAATGGCAAGACCAATTAATAAAAATGGACTGAGTTGTAACGATCCGATACCGACCAAAGCATAAGTCCCCCCTTGAACGTTTTTAATTAACTAAGAACGAGGCACTTTCGTGAACGAGCCCGCGCCCGAGCCCGATTGCTACCTTAAATTCGGGCTCGGGCTCGTTCACGAAAGTGATATGATTCGGTTTGGTACATTTGCAGCAATCCCGCCGACAATTTTATGCGGTTATTTTTTACCACAGAGCACACAGAGTTAATCGCTTGTGTAAAGCTCGACAAGTTTATTGCGTCAGAATAAGCATTGGGCAAATTCTCCTGCCAAGCGACCGCTTTTAGAGAAAAAGACCTCATTTTTTCCAAAAATGCTTAAAGGTGTTAACTCCTTCCTCAAAAAAACATTTCCTCTGTATAACCTTGAATTACATCCGAAAAACGTTTACAACTTGCAGAAAAACGGGGCGTCAAATTACACTCCCGACCGCGTCTTTTGCGGGTGTAGTTCAGTGGCAGAACGTCAGCTTCCCAAGCTGAATGTCGTGAGTTCGATCCTCATCACCCGCTTCAGACAGAAGTGCGGGTGTAGCTCAGTGGTAGAGCATCACGTTGCCAACGTGAGGGTCGTGAGTTCGAAACTCATCACCCGCTTGAAATTCAGTTAAAAAAATTCCACATGGATCATAAGGTTTTACAAAACGAACATTTTTCCGTTGAAGCGACCGAAGAGGGTGGGTGTCGCTACTTTGTCCGTATCACGGTCAAGGAGACCGCTGCTAAAAAGGGATATACTAAAGCGATCAAAATCGTCAATAAGAGGATCTCGGTACCCGGTTTTCGTAAAGGGCATGCTCCTAATCAAACGGTGATCTCCCGTTATAGCTCTTATGTCGAAAAAGAGTGGAAAGAAATTCTGGTGGGAGAAGCTTATCAAGCTGCTGTCGAATTAACGGGCGTTTATCCCTTAAACAAAGAGAGTATTTCAAAGCCAAAAATTGAGACCTTAACTCAAGAAGGCGCTGTCATTTCCCTCTCTTATGATCATGCACCTGTGGTCCCTCAGATTGATTTTTCAACCCTTTCTTTGCCTAAAATGGAAAAAGAAAATATCGCTGAGGGGCGAATCGATGAAATCCTTGAAGAGGTGAGAAGGAGCTACGCAGATTGGGAAAAAATTGAGGGGCGATGTGTAGAAAGTGGCGATTTCGTCGACATCACCATCGATTCCTTAGAAGAAGATCCCCCAAAATCGATTGTAAAAGACCGCCGTTTTGAGATGAGCGATCACCGTTTGGCCCCCTGGTTAAAGAAACTCCTTTTGGGACTTCAACCAGGTGCTATTGTTCAAGGGGAAAGTGAGGTCGATCCCGATGCAGAAGAGAGGATAAAGCAAAATTTTAAACCGATCCGCGTCCGGATCACACTTCACTCCATTCAAAAAATGATCCTGCCACCAGTCGACGATGAGTTGGCCAAAAAAACAGGGCTCACGTCTCTCGAAGAGTTGCGTCATAAAATACACGATAATTTGAAAAAAGAAGCAGAGGAACTCTATACTGCTAAAAAAATGGTCGCATTGGAAGATGCTCTTTTAGCCGCGTACCCATTCGATCTTCCAGCTTCCCTCGTGGCATCGGAAAAAGAGATCCGCCTGTCGAAAAAAATTGAGTCTCTCCAAGCCGAACATGTTGCTGAGATGGAGATTAAAGAGAGGATGCCGGAGCTCGAAAACGAAGTGGCTACTACAGTCGATCAGGCTTTGCGTCTCTATTACATCAATAAGCAGATCGTTAAACAAGGTTCTATTGCTCTTACCAATCAAGAACTCAACGATGAGATTGCCCGTCATTTTAAAGAGAACCCCTCTTTCTATCGGAATGAAACTGACGAACAGAAAACGCGTGTTTTAGTTGCTCGGATGGCCTCGGCACTTTTGCAACGGAAAGCAAAAGAGTATGCGCTTGCACAACTACAAACTTCTTGACCCCGCGTATAGGCTATGTTTACACTCGGTCCTGTAGATACGCTTGCAAAACTAGCCGCCCCAGAAAATTTGAGTCAGTTTGTCGGGGTCAGTTCGGCCCTTTATCCGGCCGCCGAGCACATACTCCACAGGAATGCTGGAGAGTTAAGTAACTTATTTTAAAAGGTAGAAAAGAACATGACGCTGGTCCCTTATGTGATTGAAGATACAGGCCGTGGCGAAAGAGCCATGGATATCTACTCCCGTTTGCTTAAAGATAGGATCGTTCTCATCGGTACAGTCATCGACGAACATTTAGCCAATATTGTTATTGCACAGCTTCTCTACCTCATGTCAGAGGATCCCAAAAAAGATATCCAGATCTTTATCAACTCACCTGGTGGCTATATCACAGCGGGTCTCGCTATTTTTGATACCATGCGTTTTTTAGGATGTGATGTCAGCACCTACTGTATTGGACAGGCGGCTTCCATGGGAGCGCTCCTCCTTGCCGCAGGGACGAAAGGGAAACGGAGGGCTCTACCCCACAGCCGCATCATGATTCACCAACCTTCTGGGGGCATTATGGGCACCTCGGCTGATATCCAGTTACAAGCTGAGGAGATCCTTCGCCTTAAGGCCTACTTATCACAAATTCTTGCCGAATGCACCGGACAAAAAGTGGAAAAGATTTTAGAAGATTCTGAAAGGGATTACTTCATGAGTCCTGAGCAAGCCATTGAATATGGATTGATCGATGAGATCGTAACAAAGAAAACAAAATAAGCGATGGTCAAGAAAGGATTTAATAATAGCAAAGAACCTCCAACCTGCTCTTTTTGTGGAAGAGCCGAAGAGGATGTGCAGAAGCTGATTTCCGGTCCAAATGTTTTTATTTGCGACAATTGTATTCGCTTGTGCATGAGCATTTTAGAGAAAAAGGCTCCTCCAGGTGAGCTTAAGCTTCTCAAGCCGATGGAGATCAAAGCTCGACTCGATGATTTCATCGTCGGACAAGACACTGCTAAAAGAACAATTGCTGTTGCTGTGTATAATCACTACAAGCGGATTCGAGCAGTCGCTCAAAACAAAGAGAGTCACTATGGGAAATCCAACGTCTTATTATTGGGACCTACAGGTTCTGGAAAGACTTTGATTGCTAAGACGTTAGCACAGATTCTCGATGTTCCTTTTACGATTGCCGACGCCACTACTCTCACTGAAGCCGGATATGTTGGAGAAGATGTGGAAAATATCGTCCTTCGCCTCCTTCAGGCTGCAGATTACGATGTCGCGCGCACGGAACAGGGAATTATTTATATCGATGAGATCGACAAAATAGGGAGAACAACATCCAATGTGTCGATCACGCGAGACGTTTCGGGGGAGGGTGTTCAGCAAGCACTTTTGAAAATCGTAGAGGGAACGATCGCAAACGTCCCTCCCAAGGGGGGGAGAAAACATCCTCACCAAGAATATATTAAGGTCAATACAGAGAATATTCTGTTTATCGTCGGGGGCGCCTTTGTCCATCTTGATAAAATCATAGCCAAACGTTTAGGAAAAAGTACTATCGGCTTTACCGATCGAAAGATTGGAGAAGCGATCGATCCTTACAATAAGAACCTCCTACTCCAACAAGTGGAGCCGGAAGACCTGATAGCCTTTGGCATGATCCCAGAATTTGTCGGACGGTTTAACTGCATTGTGAACTGCAATGAACTGACTTTAGAAGACCTTGTTTTGATTTTGACTGAGCCAAAAAATGCGATCGTGAAACAATACACGCATTTGTTTGCTGAGGAGGGGGTCAAACTCACCTTTACCCGAGAAGCACTCCTTGCTGCCGCAAAAAAAGCGAAAGAGGCGGGAACCGGGGCCCGCGCTTTGCGCATGATTTTGGAAAATCTCCTCCGTGACCTTATGTTTGAGGTCCCCTCAGACGACACAATTGCTGAAGTAAACATCTCTGAAGAGACAATCACCCAAAGGAAGCCTCCTCAAATCGTGCGACGTGATTCCAAAAAAATCGCGTAAATCGATCAAAAACATTTACAACTGACAAGAGAACTGTTGATCCGCATGGTTTCATAGTTTCAATGCTCACGAGACTGACTCAGAGAAAAGATTAAGTCGGGCACGGTCACGCAAACGTTCACGAGTTTCTTAGTGAAAAATCTTCTACATTAACCTGAGTTTTGGGTTTATCTTTCTCATAATCAGAGGGCTTTTTTGAGCGCAAATTGCGATTTTTTGCGATGATCATAGCCGCAGGCGCTATTTTCAAGCAAAAAAGCGCGATTTGCGCCAAAAAAGGCCCTGAGGATGAGGAAGATCAATTCAAAACTTAGGTTACATTATAGTGAAGCGCTTTAAGGAGAGCTTCAAAGAACAGAGGGTTTAAGGGAGAGGGATGCCAAAAGAGTTCTTCCCAATGAACAGGGACTGGATAGTCAGCCTCTAATATTGTCATTTTATGTTGGGGAAGATAGGAGGCTTTACGCTGTTTGAAATAGAAATAACCGGAGAGAAGGTGATCGAATTGGGAGAAGTAATAAGCAATCTGCCCCCGCGTCATTTCATCCAGAGTTCCAATGCTGATTCCCAAATCGATCGATTGAGAAGGCAATTTCTCTAATTGATGGGGGAGAAAAAAACAAAGGGAAGCCTCTTCAAATTCGCTCTGAATCTCTGCAAACTCCTTAAAGGGGCGAAAATGGAAAATTTTTCTCTCTGCAAAGAGTTGCCCCAAGTAATTTTGAGCGATGAAAAGATTGGGGGGAAAGTCTGCAACAATATACTTAATAGCAGGTAGTTGTTTGAGAAAAACAAAGGCAAGACGTCCATATCCTGCCCCCAGTTCAAAGACCGTGTGGATTGTTGACAGATCGATGGCAGTCTCAAGTGTGTGAAATTCAAGGAGGGAATTCCCTAAATCTTCAGTGACCATCCGGTTTCTCCATTTTACCCACATTGGATTGCCGATAGCCGGCTCTTCGATTTCCAATAAACGGGATGGAAGGTGAAGCAAAAGATATTCCCATAAAAGGCGGGTTAAATAAATAGCGCTTCGTGATTTTTTCTTCACTTTTTCGGCACCCTGCGGGGAAACAAGCGTTTGGAGCAAAGTAAGGATCATTCGGTTTTTCCGCACATTGGAATGCAAGAAGCGGAAACGGGGATCGCGAAGGTGGGAGAAGGAATTGGAATTTTTTTGAACCAGCACATCTTTAAAATGTTCTAAATCAAACTCCTCATACGATTTTTTCCAAAAAGATCCCACTTGAAGAATAGGAGGTGCCTTCTCCATCTCGTCAAACATGGCTGCAAGGTAAGAATCACTCTTTGTCACTTTGGAAACTTTTGATACACTTTATGAACGGATGTCTACAGCTTATAAACTTGGAAAAGAAATTTGTAAAACTTTGTTTCACGCAGGGTATGTTGCTTATTTTGCAGGTGGTTGGGTACGTGATTTCCTCCTTGGCAAAACGAGTGGGGATGAGATCGATATCGCCACGAGTGCGCCACCTAAAATCATTCAACAACTTTTCCCAAAAACAATCCCCGTTGGAATTGCCTTCGGAGTCGTCATCGTCGTACTTGAAGGAATTCATTTTGAGGTGACTACATTCCGCAAAGACCATCCCTACCATGATGGCAGACATCCCGATGGAGTCGATTTCTCCTCTCCCGAAAAAGATGCGCAAAGGCGAGACTTTACAATCAATGGGATGTTTTATGATCCTTTGACAGAAAGCCTCTATGACTATGTGGAAGGGCAAAAAGATTTGGAAAAAAAATTAATACGTGCCATTGGCGATCCCTTCTCCCGCTTCACTGAAGATCGCCTCCGCATGATCCGTGCCGTCCGTTTTAGCGCACGATTGGGTTTTCAGATAGAAGCACAGACTGCGTCGGCTATTGCCTCTCTCTCCCACACCCTGTTTCCCGCTATATCCATGGAGCGGGTGTGGCAAGAGCTCTCTAAGATGGCGGCTTATCCCCACTTCGAAAAGGCGATCGTTGAACTCCATCAACTACAGCTTCTCAATGCCATTTTTCCTCAATTACCCCCCCTCACAGAGGAAGAAGTCAAAAAGCGAGTGGCCCCCTTTATCTACTTCCCTCTCAATACTCCCTGTATCGTATTCATCATGGAGCTTTTTTCCACCCTTTCTCTCGAGGAAAAACTAAATATTTGCCGCTATTTAAAGACGCCTCTTTCGGACAGAGAGCTTGTTGCCTTTTTCCATCAGGCCTCAGAAATAACTGAATGTTCAAACGCCACTCGCTACGAATGGGCCCATTTGTATGCCCATCCCCATGCCCAACTCTTTATCGAGATTGAGGGGAGTAAAATCGAGCCTCCTAGGCGGATTGAATATCTGAAAAAACATGATCGAAACAAGGGAGCTCTATCGAAACACATTCTTCGCATTCAACAAAAAAATCCTCTCGTCCGTGCTCATCATCTCCAGGCAATAGGGATCAAACCGGGAAAGGAAATGGGTATGCTGCTCAAACAAGCTGAACGACTTGCTATTGACCATGATCTCGATTCTACAGAAGCCGTATTGCAGCTATTAAAATCTTTCATGTGAAGTCTATTAAACCGCGGCCAACACGACCCTGCTTCATCTCAGAGATCAACTCATTGATTTCTTCTAAACGCACTTCGTGGGTGATCAAGGAGGCAAGATCGCACTTTCCTGCCAAAAAAAGCTCGACATAAGTCTTGACGTCTTGGTCGATTTGGCTTTTTCCTCCCCAAGTGCCGATAATCCGTTTACCGCGGATCAAATCAAAGGGATCGATAGAAATCTTCTCCCCTTTTGGCAAATTACCGCCTAAAACACACAATCCTGGTGCTTTTAACGCACCGAAAGCGCTCTCCATTGCCTCTTTTTTCCCCGCCGATTCGAACGCATAATCGACTCCTTTCCCCTTCGGTAATCTCATAAATCACCCGGGCGGGATCGGTCTTAAGGGCATGGACGAGATGTGTGGCGCCCAATTGTTTGGCTTTTTCGAGTTTATGCTCTTGTACATCCACAGCGATGATCGGGTTCGCCTCAGCCATCTTGGCAGCCAAAAGGGCACTTAAACCCACACCTCCGGCTCCAAATAATGCAAAGGAATTCCCTTTTTTAATACCCATTTCATGAAAAACGACCCCAGCACCTGTGGGCAGGGCACATCCTAAAAGGGCTGCCTCTCTCAGTGGCATCGTGGAAGGGATGGGGACCACCCGATTTTCTGAAATAATAGCATAGTTGGCGAAGGTGCTGATCGCTCCCGAATTGACGTTACCGCGTGTGGCATTGTATCGCGTCGAGGGAACCTCGGCTCCCCCTCCCCTCAGCCAAGTGAGGACCACACGTTCCCCGAGCTTCACCTTTGTCACATCAGGGCCAATTCTTTCAACAAGACCAGACCCCTCATGACCTAGCATATGGGGAAGGTAGGGATCTTCTCCCTTAAACCCTTCAATCTCATTGATTTGGCTGTGACACAATCCACTGTAGGCCATTTTGACAAGAACCTGCCCCGATTTCAGAGGAGGCATTTCAAGCTCCCAAATTTCTAAAGGCGCTTTTAGCTGCGTAAGAATAGCCGCCTTGATCTTCATATCCCCTCAAGCCGCGGTTGACAACAGAGCACGATGGTATAATGAGCAAAGGGATGGTAGCCTGCGTGCACAATTTCCTCATGTGCAGCAAAGGGAAACACATGCTCAAAAAAACGGGAGGTCTCTCTTAAAAGCAATTCAGGGGAAGAAATCGGGGCAGAGGGAGTGATTTCGTTTGCTCTGCCAATGAGAGCCACACCATTAGAGGAGAGATGGGAAGCCATTTTTTTGATCAACGAGGAATTGCCCTCGGAATTGTGGACCGCTGCCGTTTTAACATCATCAAAATGGATAATGGCATCCCACGTCCCATTTTTGAGATCGACAAAATCCTCGCAGATAAATTCAACACACGCCTCCTGAAAGTTCTTTTTGGCAACTGCGATTGCTTCTGGGTCATTGTCGATCCCCTGGCAAAATCCACACTCCTTAGCGATCACCCAACTGCCTAATCCCTCATTGCATTCAATATCGAGGACCCGTTTATGGCTTCCGATCATCTTGGATGCAAATTTATAATAGGAGAGAGAATAAAGCATTCTGCAGGGGGCAGTATGTGACAAGTGGGAGTGGTAACGACCCAATTCAATGGGTTCTTCACTACAGAGGAGCTGCGTGACGCTCTCCCAGTTCGACATCTTCTCTTTTTTCTTTTCCATTTGCATAAAAATACCGTTGAGCCGACTCGGATACCACCGAGTAATGCAAGGGTTTGTAATAATGGGGTCTGGCGCTCAAGTCGACGGGTGCTAAGGCGTTCATGACCCGCATGTCGCTACTCCATCGCGTGATCTGACCTCGATTTACGATACTCCCATGGACGGTGGAGAGACTAAAGATCAGGGCTTGCCCCACTTTGAGAGGGATTGCCTCCATTTTACCATCAATGGCGGGATCCATAAGCTTAGGAGCATATAAGAATCCGAGTTGGTGCTTCGATGTTCCTTTTTTAACGGAATCACTCTCAATCTGCGTCGTCGGATAACGCTCTTCCGAATGGATATGGGAACCTGAAAGGACACTGAGACTGCACTCAGAAGGTAGATCGACAAACGGTACAAAGACAGAGAGTTCATAGGGAGAGCCGCCATAAAAGGTATCACGGTGGTAGCCAATGTTATCCTGTGGGCAGTTTGGGCGGGTCATCCGCAGGTAGGGAGAGGCCTGCCCAAAAAGATCGGGGCCGATCAGTTCCTTGAAGAACATCAGCTGAGCACTTAAAATAGCAGGACCTAACCCAGCCTCTCTAAAGGCCTTCGTCATGGCGATTTGCAATTCTGTATGCTCTTCATCATCATTGACATGAAAATGATATTCCTCTAAGGGGATCGATCTGCCAAAATGGCGTGATAACCTCTCCTGCAAAAATCTCCTTGTTTGCCGTGCGGGCTCTGGATCGGGGAAATCGAGAAGAAACCACCCCTTTTCTTGAAAATGTTTTATCAATTTTTCCATTCGTTTCTCTTGTTGCATGCCACGCAGATGAGATAATGGGCCATCGGCGCATATCCCGTATGCACGATTTCGTCATTGATTCCAAATGGAAAGACATTGTGAAAATAATCGGAGAGTCTCTCCTGCAGACGTTGTTGGGAAAAAAGATTGACATGCCCCATTTCACTGGCTTTCGAGGCATAGGGAGCTGCAGTGATGTTTGGCGTCCCCAAAATAACAACCCCCTTATCTTCTAAATTGTGAACGATGGTTTCAAAATAGATCGATTCATGCTTGGGATAAATATGTTCAACCACATCGAGGCTGACAACAGCGTCGAATCGGCCAAATTTTTTCCCCATAAAATCGTCATAGATAAATTGAAATTTGGAGTCGTTGGAGCCTCCCGATCCAAAGTTTTTCCGGGCAGAGATAATGGCTGCATCGTCAAGATCAACTCCAGTATAGCTCACCGCTGCTTCTGCCAAAATGGGGGCCCCAATCCCCTCGCCACACCCGAGTTCCAGAATTTTTTTCTGGGAAAAACTCATTTTTGCCGCAAATTTATAGCGAGATAAAACAAAAGCCAATCTCTTGGGATCGTTGCGAAAATTATAAGACCAATGATCCGACCAAGTGACTGTACGTTGACTCACCCTCTCTTCAATCGAATCCCACACATCATTCTTATTATCCATGAACCTGTCTCACTATTCGGAAAATGTGATTTTTAAAGGATTTTTTTGCAGATTTTAGAGCCGCTTCGAAGGGCATACTTTGGTAAGTAGACCGAGAAGCGGCTGTAAAAGATGCGGAAAAAGACTTAAAAAGCACTTTTTACCAATAGTGGTATAGATTCATATGCCGCTAACAGCCTCTTTATTCCATCCTTCCACGTCAAAGCAGGAAAATCACCCTTTAAAGCCAATCGTTTGGGTCTAATCACCCCATCATTAAGATCGTTTAGGGAAATCGATCGCACTTGATCCGTTTTTCCCAAATGCTGTGCAAGAGCGTTTGCCATCTCTAAACGACTTGCAAAAGTGGGTCCAACCACATTGGCAATTTCCCGCTCCCCTTTTGTCGCTAAATGAATCACACGCTTAACGACATCTCCCACATAAATTGGCGAAAAGATTAGATCATAGGCGGCTCGAACGTCCTTTCCTGCCATCAGGGTCTGAGCCATTTCATCAAATAGGGTTTTATCTCCTCTTTCAATACCGTAAACCTTGCTCAAACGGATGACGAGAGCTCCCATCTCTTCCCCTTCCTGTTCGAGTTGCAGTTTTTGCTCCCCATAAAGATTTAAAGGACGCAACTCAAGGTCATCATTAAACACATAATCGGAGGAAAAAAAGATAGGTCGAATCCCTCTTTTCAACAACTCTTTTCCTAAGCTTAAGCTTCCAATGACGTTGCACCGAAAGCTCAATTCTGGATTTTCAACACATGTTTTTGGATTCCCCATCCCGGCTGCAATCACTCCGAAATCATACCCTTCTAGATTCAGATTCTCATGAGATCCACACAGATCGAGCTGCCGCCGATTCAAGGGAAGAGCATCAGGTAAGGCGCGGCAAAAATGCCTCCCAATAAACCCATCGCTGCCAATCACAATCCACTTCACGGAATGAACCAATAATAATCTCCCGAGTAGCCGACCTCTTGAAATAATCGCTTCCACTCATCGACATGTAGGATCGTCTGTGCTGTGAGATTCCAGGCAAACATGAGCTCTCTCTCCTCCTCATTACGATAAGCGTCTACGGTGATGAAACTGCGACCACGCCCTACCCGTTCAATTTCAACAAGTGCTTGTTTGAGATCATCACCAGCCAGATTATGGATCGTATTAATCGAGATTACCAAATCAAAGTAGCGTGAGGGATAGGGAAGGGAGCGCGCATCGCCGACCTGAATATGCGCTTTAACCTCTTCCTGAGCATTGGTAATCGCATATTCTGAAATGTCGAGACCATGCACTTCAATACCAGGAATTAACAAGCGGAAATCGTGGAGCATAAACCCTTTAGCGCATCCTACATCGAGAATTTTCGACGCCGGGCTCAATCCATATGTAGTTTGAAACGTGGGAATGACCGGCTGCCAGAAGCGGGGATGGTAAGAAAATCCCCCATAGCCATGCCGCCTCTCCCCATCAAAAAATTCCTTTCCAAACTGACGGGCAATCGCCCTATCGGTTTCTGTTTTGTCTGCTCCACGCTCTTTGACATTCCGCTTCCCCTTCGGATAATTTTCAAGTAGGTCGATCTCTTGTCCCATCTCTTACGCCTTATGTTGATATTCAAGTGGGTGACGTAAGATCTCCTCGAAGTGCTTTTCAACCCATTGGATCGTTGTCGAAATGCCATGTTCGAGAGAAAC
This sequence comes from uncultured Chlamydiales bacterium, assembly GCA_963705695.1. Taxonomy (GTDB): domain Bacteria; phylum Chlamydiota; class Chlamydiia; order Chlamydiales; family JAAKFR01; genus CAVPKN01. The sequence continues at coordinate 14,010 of CAVPKN010000020.1, read as the reverse complement.
GTTCGGCCGCCATCCCCATTCATTGCGTGCCTTAGAGGAATCAATGGTGTATGCTTTATCCTGTCCTAACCTCTCTTCAACTGCATCGACCACGTTTTCAAAAGTGAGATTTAATTTGGTTGCAATTTGGGCTACAACCTCTCTGACAGCTACCCCTTGATCGGGAGAAAGGTGGTAGATCTCCCCCTTCCTTCCCTCCTCCATAGCTAATAGTTCCCCCCGAGAAACGTCACGGATATGGATATATGATTTAACGGCGTTCCCTCCCCCATGAAGGGGAATTTTTTTTCCCTGTTTCATATAGATGATCGCCCGTGGGATGATTTTAAAAAGTTGTTGGTGGGCGCCATATACATTTGTGGCCCGGACCATGACTAAAGGGAGACCAAAATTTTTCACAAATGTAAATAAGGAAAGATCGCCTGCTGCTTTTGAAGCCGCATAAGGGGTACTTGGATTGAGTGGTGCCTCTTCAGTGATAAATCCTTCGCAACTGCCATAAACTTCGGGGGAAGAGATATGAACATATTTCTTCAAATACGATTTACTTTTAAGAATATTCGCTAATTGCGTCAGCGACACTGCATTTGTCTGAAACCAGTGATCGGGATTGCGCCAACTGGGAGCCACCTCACTCTGCGCCGCAAAATTGACAATATAATCGGGTTGAAAATCATCGATCGATTTTTCTAAGGCAGGCAAATCGTGATTCAAATCGATCCGTTGGAACCGAAACTTCTTCCGATCCACCTTGTTTTTATAAGGAAGAAACAACTCGCTCTTCTCATCCGAGCGACTCATCCCGACGACCTCGTACTCCCCCCTCTCCAACAAAAGATCAACAAAATCGCTCCCCGAAAAAGAGTTACTGCCAATCACCACAACGCGCTTCATACACCACTCACTTTATTTTGTGAACGTGCCCTTGCCCGCGATTGCTACTTGAACATTTGGTTTCGGGCTCGGGCACGTTCACGAAATATAATATCACTAATCTTTAAAAAAATTAACCTCTTTGCAAACTCGATAGCAATTCCCGCCGACAATTTTATGCGGTTAATTTTTTACCACAGAGCTCACAGAACGCACAGAGTTAATCACTTATAAAAAAGTTTACGAAAACTTTTATCAAGCCTACTCGATGGAATCGACCAGCGGGAATTGCTGCAAACTCGATTTAAAAAATAGTGTTGTTCGGTGATCTTAAAAGGGACCGGTGAAGGAGGGGTCGGGGGTATCGAGGGGGGTTTTCATTTTTTCTGCAAGAAGATCTTCGAGAAGGTGGCGAGCACGGGTGGGTCGTTTGAGCAGTTCGAGAAGTGCGATGGCGATCTCCTTAGCGGAAGGGTAGTAGTGATTGGCCAAGCGCCAGCTCGTTGGAGAGAGTCGATCGGGAAAGGTGAGGCGTTTAATAGGAGCTTTAAGGTACTCGAAGGCCTCTTCCGCCAAGAAAGCGGCGATTTCAGCCGCAAATCCACATGTTTTCCAATCGGGATCGGCGATCAACACACGTCCCGTTTTTTTGACAGAAGCAAGGAGTGTTGCTTTATCGAACGGTTTAATTGAGCGGAGATCGATCACCTCCACTGAAATCTGATCTTCCTCCAGATAGCGGAGCGCCTTAAAAGCTTCGAGAGTCATATGGGAGCAGGCAATCACAGTGGCATCGCTACCGACTGTCATGATTTTAGCCTGACCGATGGGGACTTGATAATATTCTGAGGGGACATCTCCGTAAATGTTGTGAAGCCAACGATGCTCCATGTAGATGACGGGGTTATTATCTTCAACAGCGGAAATCAAAAGCCCCTTCGCATCGTACGGCGTCGATGGCATCACTACTTTTAAACCAGGAATATGGGCAAAGAGGCTATGTAGGGTTTGGGAGTGTTGAGGTCCCTGACCCCATCCTCGACCAATAACCAACCGGATCACCAACGGGATCGATTGTTGCGAACCAAACATGTAATGCCATTTGGCCGCGTTATTAATGATCTGATCGAGTGCCAACAAGATAAAATCGACACGCTGATGGGTGATGATGGGACGCATGCCGACAAGAGCTGAACCGATCGCAATTCCAGTCATCCCATTTTCAGAGGTCGGCATGTCAAAGACACGCCTGGTTCCATATTTTTGTTGTAAGCCAAGTGTCGTTCCAAAAATACCTTTGGGATCAGGAACCCCTAATCCCATGATGTAGACAGCGGAATCTCTCTCCATTAATTGATCTGTGGCTTGCAAGATTGCCTGGCTATATGTGATTTTGCTAGGCATAACACTCCCTCTCCTTTTCCAGACCTTGCTCTACACTCGGCCACTGACTCGATTCTGCAAAATGAAAGGCCTCTTCAATTTCTTGGGCAATCTCCTCTTTGGCGGCGAGTGCCCATTCAGGCAGAGCACGGATTGGATCCCGGATTTTCCACTCAGCCACTTCCTCGGGAGGTTGGTAGGGATCGAGGTCGGGGCCACAATGTTCCCGAAAGCGGTAAGTAGTGAGTTCAAGAAGAGCGGGTCCCTGACCCTTTCTAATGTGGCGCACTGCAGCTTCCGTCAGGTTCACCACCTCGTCCAATTGATTCCCATCCCCTCTGAGCGCAAAAACACCATGAGCTTCCGCCAAAGCCACAATGCTCCGTTCTTCGGGCTGTCTGACGTAGAGAGGAGAATAGACGGAATAGAGATTATTTTCGCAGATGAACAAATTAGGCAACTTCTCAAGGGCGGCAAAATTCAAGCTCTCTGAAAATACCCCCTCTTCAGTGGCTCCTTCTCCAAAAAAGATCGCAACAATCCGGTTTTCCCCCCTTTAATTGAGAGCCAAAGGCCGCCCCGACGCCGACAGGGATGCTTCCTCCAACAATTGGAGTGGAACCTAGAAAACCGACTTCAAGGTCGATCAAATGCATGGAGCCCCCTCTTCCACCACAACACCCCGTCTCTTTGCCATAAATTTCAGCAATCATTCTCTTGAGATTGCCCCCTTTGCCAGGTAGTGGGCATGGGCACGATGCCCACTGACAACGTAATCCGTTTTCGTTAATGACGCGCACACACCGACCGCCACAGCCTCCTGACCAATACTTAAATGGACAGGGCAGCGCATTTTCTGCTCACTGTATCTCCTTGCAATTGCCTCCTCAATCATTCGGATCCGCAATAGCTCTCTTTCTAAAATCGATAGGTGTTTCATTTCATAAGCCGTGTGACGTATTTGGCCAGCGCAATTTTATTAATAGATTCCCGATTACCCACAATTTGGACCCCCATAGCAGCGGCTGCAGAACCGACAAAACCGGCAATGAGTGGGGAGTATCCTTTAGCTGCGCAGAGGCTAGCAAGTGCAAAATAACTATCTCCTGCACCGACTCGATCGACCGCGCGGGTTGTCAAAGCTGGAATCGAAATCGGAGCCCCCGCTGAATAACAAATAAACACTCCGTTGACTCCCCGAGTCACAGAAATGAGTGGGCAGTTTAACACTGTGGAGATATCGGATGCCACCGATTCAAGACGACTCTCTCTATCGTGAGCGGCGAGTCTCAGCTCTGGCTCATTAAGGGAGATAAAATCGGCTCTGTGATACTGTGTGACTACGTTATATCCTCGGTTACCACTATTGGTTTGTGTATTTACCGCTAAAAATGTGGGTGTCCCCGAAAGAGCGCTCACAATGGCAGCATTGGTAAAACCATTGCCAAAATCAGCCGCACAGATCAGATCGTACTCTTTTGCTTTACGCTGCAAAAAAGAGAGGACGTGGTTCGTATGTGTTTCCTGAAGTAAGGGGTGATTGCTGGAATAGGTCTCAAAGAGCTTTGTAATGGTCTGACCATCTTTTAACACAAAGCGCGTTTTCGTCAGGGTGGGGAAATCATCGAAGAAAATGAAGTGGGGGTCAACGTTGGGGGCTAATTTTTCATGGATCAGAGGGCGATGGGGACAATCCTTCCCAATTCCAGCTATCAGAGTGACCTTGCCCACAAAGGAAGCGAGATGATTAGCAATAATAAGTGACCCACCCAAAAAGACTTCCTTCTCCATGAGGCGTGCAGTCAAATGGACCCCTTTACCCGACTGCCCTAGTGGTTCCACATATTGATATTCATCGATGATTGCATCTCCCACAACCAGCACGTTCATGGAGGAAAAATCATCGATTTTCTCTAAAACGTCTTCCAAAGAAAGGCTTCTCTTAAGAGAATCGATAAAAGGGGCGATTCGGAGAGCATCTTCATCGATAAATCGATTAATTAACTCGGAAGAACTAAATACGATATCATCGGTATAATAGATACTCCCACCGCTCTTTTCGACCGCGGCTGCTTCATGAGAAATTTTAGCCGTCACATCGGCATTATGATCTCGGTACTCCACTCCTTTGACATAAAAATCGGGTTTGATCCTTTCAATGATGGAGATGGCATCGGGGGCATCATTTAAAACGACATAGTCGACGCATAGAAGGGCCGCCACTTGTTCGAGCCGGAGAGCCTCAGAAAAAGCGGGTCTCCCTGGTCCTTTATTCACATAGCGGTCAGGTGTAATTGAAACAATTAACCGATCCCCTCGATTGCGTGCCTCTTGCAGGTGGCGTACATGCCCGGGATGGAGAAGATCAAACACTCCATGGCAATGAACGATCCGCCTCCCCTCTTTTTTTTCAGCAGCTACTAAAGGACCGATTTCGTCCAATTTTCTGATTTTGTTTCTGATCGAATCTGATATTGTGTTTTCCATGCGTCAATGATGGTGTGTAAAAGAAAAAAATGTCCCATTTCTACCAGGCCATAGTCCTGGCTATCTAAATAAAAATTAAGATCTCCCAAGGTGCGGAGTGGATTAAACGGAGAGAACCCTGTTAAAGTCATTATAGGAGTTCTTTTTTCTCGAGCCACTTTAGCTGCTTCCACGATATTCGGGGATTTGCCAGAGCTTGAGATGGCCACGAGAAAATCTTTAGATTTTAAATTCCGAAGCAATGGAATTTTATAGACATTTTCATACCCGAAGTCGTTCGCAAAGCAGGTCAAAATGTTGGAGTCGGAGAGGGTAGCCGCCGAAATTTCCAACGTGCGTAAAAGATCGGTGCAAAAATGGGAGGCGATTCCGGCGCTCCCTCCATTACCAATTACATACACGATCCCTTCTACTTTAGATACCTGGCGGAGTAAAAAATGAGCCATTTGCAAGGCTTCTTCCCCACTGATCGGTTCTGTATGGGTAGAGTAGATACACGAATTTACTTTCTCACCGAGCTCGTTGAAGCGCTTATTGAACATTTATTTCCTCTGAGGGCTTCCCTAAATACTTAAACCAGTTTCCTGTGGCTTTTTCAATGGTGCTTGGTTCCCAAACGGGAGCGTCTCTATAATCATCAATTGAAGCAAGAAGCAAGGAGACTCCCTTTTCAAATGAAATCTCAGGCGCCCAGCCTAGCGAACATTTGATTTTTTCGATATTGGCAAACGTACAATCTGGCTCACCTGGCCGTTTAGGGATGTAGACGACCTCCCCTTCTAAAAGTTCAACCAATCGTTTGATGCTGTAATGATGGGAACTTCCCACATTATATATTTCCCCCGATTGACTACTTTCAGCAGCCGCTAAGAAGGCCCTTGCGACATCAGAGACATAGGTAAAGTCCCGCGTCTGTGTCCCATCACCCACGACAGTGAATGGTTTACCGTGAATCTTTTGCGCTAAAAAAACCCCAAAAACAGCCCCATACGTGCCACTGGTCCGGGAACGGGGTCCATAGACATTGAAGAGGCGCAGACTATTGGCTTTCACACCATAGACTCTGTGCCAATGCATGACTAGCTGTTCCCCAAGGTATTTCGTCAGGGCATAAGGATATTGGGGAGCAATAGGTATTGTTTCTGGCGTAGGATATATTTGGGGAATCCCGTAGCAGGAGGAGGAAGCCGCATAAATGAAGCGAGCGCAACGATGCTTCCGTGCACCTTCTAACACATTAAATGTACCATCGACATTGACCTCGAAATAGGCAGCAGGATCTTCTATGGAAGGAACGATGTCGGCAAGAGCCGCCAAATGGAACACCCAATCTACGTTCTCAAAAAGTGGCTCAATAGCGCCCTTTTCTCGGATATCTAAGGTGTGGCAGCTAAAATGGGGGTGGTTTTCGACACGTTGGAGATTACGTCCTCTTCCGCCATGGAAATTATCGATGACGATTGTTTCGTGCCCTTGAGCGAGTAATAGTTCGGTAAGATGGCTTCCTATAAAACCCGCTCCACCGGTGATCAATGCCCTCATTGCAGCTGCACTTCCTTCATCGTTCGAATATTGTAATATTTTTTATCTTCAAGCGCATTAGGCAGCTTCCCTTGGGAAAACGCCTTTAACAAGCTCGCAACAGCATCCTCAATCGATCTAGAAGGTGTAAAATGGAGTTTTCTGGCGATTTTTTCAGAAGAAACGTGATAGGAACGGTTGTCATTTGTAGGAACGATCTCTGTTTGACACCCTTCAATTAACGAAGCCACAATAGCGCCGATTTCTCGAACTGTGTGGTTATGATATCCCACGTTGAATATCTCCCCCTTGACTTTCTCCTCAGGTTGTTTGAGTACATGCAGATAAGCATCGACCATATCATCAACGTGGATATTTGGGCGCATTTGATCCCCACCCATGATTTTAATTTTTCCCTGGTGGTAGGCCAAATTAGTTAATATATTCACTACAACATCGAGTCTTTGACGGGGGGCGTAACCACACACTGTAGCAGGACGCAAGATTGTTCCCACAAACTCCTCATCGACATAACGGAGGAGAACTTCCTCACACAGCGCCTTATATCTCGAATAATCGGTTAACGGCTCTAAACTCATCTCTTCCGTCACATTGGCTACTTGCTTCACACCATAGACAGAGGAGGAGGAGGCGTAGATAAACCTCTTTATTTTTTTCCGTTTTGCAAGGCGCACAAAGGGTTCAAATGCATCAAAATTAATAGAGCGTCCAAGGGCAGGATTGAGCTCAAAACTGGGATCGTTAGAGATGCAGGCAAGATGAATGACGTGATCACATCCCTCAAGCGCTTGTTCAACGGTTTGCAGATTGCGGATGTCACCCTTTATCTCTTTGAGCTCTCGATGAGGAGTCAAAACATCCTCCCCATAAAGATACAGATCGAGTACAGTCACCCCGTATCCCGCCTCCAACAAGGCCGGAACTAACCTAGATCCAACATAACCGGCACCCCCGGCGACCAACACACGCATTTGTCATCTATAGATATTTTGAGGTTCTGGTATAGATCCTGCACGCATTCTTTTCAAGATAAACGTCCCAAAAATCTCGTGCACGAGCCCGAACCCGAGCCCGTGCCCGATTTTTTTAGTTCGGGCGCGGGCTCGGATTCGGGCTCGTTCACGAGGTTTATAACAATAACAATGTTTTCTATTTAGGGCATGATCCATGCAGGTTGGGCCTGATCGATAGCGGGATAGGAATCGACTTGATCCGGGTATGGCATAACAGGTGTGTCAAAATAGGGGCTTGGTTGGAGGATGCCCTGGTAAGGCCCTATCGTAGTATCGAAGTAAGTATTGGGCAGTGGCACATCTTGATACGGAATGGGAGTGGGATTTTGATAGGGCACTGGATAGTACTGTTGCGGCGCGCCTGGATAAGGAGCTGTTTGCGGAGAACCCCGATAGGGTGTCGCTGCTGATGGGGCCCCTTTATCTTCCGAAAACTTTTGAACCTGTGGCGCTTCTATGGCTCCTGGAGAGAGAGGCCAGCAGGGGTTAGGATATATTTCACACTCAGGCGCGTCTTCGCAACAGGTGTCTAACAGAGAGCAAGGATCGCTGTCGTAGTTATGATTGTATCCTTCTTGGTTTGTCACATCGAGACCTTGCTGGATGGTTGTGACCACTTTAGGACGGATAAAGAAAATCAGATTTCTCTTTTGCCGCTGTTCAATCGTACGACTGAAAGCGGGTCCAATGAGAGGGAGCGTTCCCAAACAAGGAATTCCCGATCGGATGTAAGTACACATATCGGTGATGTGGCCACTCATGACTAAAAACGTCCCATCGGGAACGTGGACGCGGGTCGTTGCCAACGTTTTATTCGTCACAGGAGTTAAGTTTGTGGCTCCAGGAACTCCAACAGGTGTAGACACAGCTTGATTGATCTGCAGAGTGACCATGTTATCGGGAGCAATGGTTGGCGTGACTTGCAACTGAACGCCAATATCTTCATACTGAATGTTTTGCGTTACAGATCCCGTTTGTTGGATCACCGTGCTCGTTGTTTGGTAGGGAATATTCTGTCCCACGAAGAAATCAGCTGGCTGATTGTCTTCTACCATGATTTTAGGATTGAGCACGATGGTTGCATCCTCCTCTTCGTCTAATGCAGAGACAAGGGCTCCCAATGTCAAAAAGGAGCGTCCGCCATGTTGGATAATATTTCCAATAAATCCGAGACTAAAGGCCTCAGTGAGACCATTATTAATCAAATCATCTAATTGGGCAGGGGTCGCTAAAGGGGGAACGTTGACGTTACCGGGGTTTGGAATTTGAGGGCCGGTCCCTGTTGTGGTCGCCACGCTCCGCGCACCCCCCTGGAGGTTAGGGTTCGGAGGGGAGTTGGCGAGAAGACCTGCTCCAAATGCCAGCCGGTTTTGATCTTCACCCAGAGCGATCCACTGGACACCGAAGTCGAGGGAGTTTGTGAGCGTGGTATCAAGAATGAGGACTTCGATATAGACCTGTTTTGGCTCCTTATCGAGATTGTCAATCAATTCAACGATTTTGTCGATCGCATCTTGTGTCCCTGTGACTACGATTGAATTATTCACATCGATCCACTGGATACTCGAGATGGCACAGATGAGATCGATATTGCCCACGCCACATGCTTGTAACGTCATTCCCACTTCGTGGAGAGAAGCCGCAATTTCCTCCCCATTTTTATATTTGAGTTTGTACATGTAGAGGGCGTTGTTCTGAATCTCTACCGATGGAGGAGGAGGAGGGCCGATTGCCAACGAGGAGATTTGCGCAACATCGAGAGAGCGTAAAATTTCTCTTGCTTTTTGGATGATATAGGGAATCCCTTACGATGAATAATTGCCAGAGGTTTTGGAGTCAGAAAAGATAGTTCCTCCGGCGAGAGGCGTTAAAATGTGACGCACGTATTCGGCCAGGTCGACGGGATCGGCGTTATTGGCATGGTATTCAGCAATATCAGGGGCAATTTCAGAGGCATTATCTAAAGCAGAGAGCAGATCTGCGATTCGGTTCACATTAGCAGTAATATCTGTGACGATGAGGTGGCGCGTTTCGGGGGAGGGTTCGACAATTGCTTCGGGAGAGACAAGCCTGCCGACAATAGCCGCCATTTTTACCGGATCGACATTGTAGAGTTGAAAGACCCGTGTAACGATTGCTTTATCACAGGCGTCATTAGCGTTCTCGTTGGTGATCACCGTGGAGACACGTGACACATTTGATGGGTTGCGATAGATCAAAACATTGTTGCCCTCTTCCATGACGGAGAGACCATGTGTTTTTAAGACCTGCATCAAGGCAGCCGAAAGATCGGCAACCGAGGTTGGATCTCTTGAAACAATCGTAACAGTGATCCCCTGCAAATCTTGACTATTGAAGATAAAGTTGGTGCCACCGATGTTGCTGATAAAACGGATCAGTTGCACTACGGAGATATCTTCGAAATGATCGTATAGCCAGGTGCTGGCACCTCTGAACATTCTGCCTTCTTATAGACGCGTTGAGCCTTTTCTTCGGAGAGGCTGAATGGGGAGCATAATAGAGAGGAGCCAGAGAACCTTGCTCTGACACCGCTGGATTACTTAATGCCGGATAACCTGCCCCTGGATACCCTGCCCCCGGATAACCTGCTCCTGGATAGCCTCCGGTTACATCAACTTGTGCAATCTGCTTATTACTTTGAACCGGTATCGGGAATACATCGATTTCGTCCTCATCGGCAAAAAAAGGCTGCTTTTGTGTGGAGAGCGCTTCATTGTAATGAGTGGTTGCTAACTCGAGTTTGCTGATTTCTTGCTAAAGGAAGTTCTTCGCCAGAAAGAGTAGCCTGCATGCCAAAAAGGAAAAGAGTGGTAGTTGCGACAACTAGAGGTCTAAGTTTCATCAGCGTGATTATAATGTTCGTCAACGTATTGGTGTATCCCAAAACTTTTTTTTCATTCCTTTTTAAACAGGATAGATGCCATTTTTTCCATCTATTTTTAAGCCGTTCGCTCAATTCCGATCACCGTTACAGGGTGTTGGAAATAGCCCCGCTCTTCTTTTTGCGAAACCTTGCGAAATATGGCCTCTACTTGCCTTTGAGGCGCTAAGAATAAATATTCTTCGAGTGCTTCCAAAAATAATTTTTCATCCCTTTCGATCTCCCCCACATTTTTTGCCATCCCAGCCTGAAACGTATGAAAAATGAGCGTGTCGCCGATCACAAAATTAGAATCGACTTCCACAATTTCCGTGGTTGCGGTGGCTCCTAAAATGGGATTATCAGCGGTGAGTCGGCGAGGTGTTGTTGATCCTTCAGACAGATACCAAAGGGGGATATATCCACACGAAATGTAAGAAAATTTGTCCACCGTAGGGTAAAGAGTCAGTAAAGAAAAGGAGAATTGCCCCCCAGGACATGCCTCTCGCACCCTCAAATTGAGGGTTGAAACCAAATCGATCGGTCTCTCGATATTTCCTGCAAGGGCGAGCACCATCCCCTTCAAAATAGCAATCTGCAACAATCCCTCTACTCCAGTAGTTAGCGACTCAGCAGCCACGACGCTATATACCCCGTCCTTGGGTTGAAAAAAATCGCAATAAAACGTCGAGAGCGCTGTGGAACAATTGGAAGCTAAAGCCATATCTAATCTAGGCCATTTAGGAGGCTCTTTTGGAATCAAAACGGTTTGCGCCTCCTTGAGACTCTCACTCAATTCGCCGAGATAATCACTTCCCCGCATGTCTTTCCTAAGCTCATCTGAGGAGATATACCCTGAAATGGCATTGATAAAATCAACAATGTCTTCATAACGATCCGCCGGATTACTCTGCAATGCTTTCGCTAAAATTTTTTGCAGGCCTCGCGGAACCACCGAAAGATGTACGACTCCATGGCACAGTCTACCGGTGACAAGTTCATAAGTGATAATTCCTAAGGAGAAAATATCGGTAGAAAAACTCACTTGTAAGGGATTCGCCTTTTGCTCGGGACTCATGTATACCGGAGTTCCAAGTATGCTCCCATGGTTTCCCTTTGTCACTTCGGTGTAGATCTGCGAGATCCCAAAGTCAATGACTTTAACTCCTCCTTGAGCTGTTAAGAGAATATTCTCAGGCTTTAAATCCCTATGGATGATCCCATGGGAATGGAGATGAGTCAAGGCGTGGGAGATTTGCAAAACGACCTCGAGAGCTCTTTTGAGAGACATTGCCTGCTGTAAGATCATCTGTCTTAGGGAAATACCTTGGATAAATTCCATGGCGATATAGACGCCGCCAGCCCACTTCCCATGACCATAAAGTCGTACGATATTGGGATGATTGGTCAGTTCGATGATCTCCGCCTCACGCAGAAACCGCTCCACCATATCCTGATGGGAAACATATTTCGGCAATAATACTTTGATGGCAATCGGTTCATGCGTTTCGGGATGAATTCCGAGATAAAGTAAGCTCATCCCTCCTTTGTTTAGAAGAGATTCAATTTTATATCCGCCGACCTTTTTGGGGAGCTCATCGAAGGTGTTCCCCTCTTCAGAAAATGGCTCACCTGTTAAGGTAGGGCTTTTATAAAATTCTTCAGTTTTTTTCCCCCTCTCAATCATCCTTCCTACCATTACATCGACAGGATTCTCACCCCAAGAAGATCTCCAATGCGTACCAGTTCACCACGCCCCACTTTTTTCCCGTTGATCACCAGATCGACCCCTTGTTCAGGAGTCACATGAAGATCGAGAAGATTGCCCGGCGCCAGCTTCATCAATTCCGCAGCACTCATCCGCAGCCTACCAACTTCGATGGTTAAATGAACAGGGAGTTCTTCCGCGACAAGCGAAATAGGGCGACCTTCTTCAGAAATGCTCTCCGCCCTCTTTTTTTTCACAGACTCTTTAGGAGAAGGGGGGGAAGATTGCTCCAAGTCGGCAAAAAGATCTTCCTCATCCTCTTCCTCCTCGTCTTCATCTCCATCCTCATCTTCTTCATCTTCCTCTTCGTACTCTGAGTCCTCATCCTCATCTAAATCTCCATAGAGATTTTCATCTTCCTCTCGATCCATAGGCTCGTCTACCTGCTCATATAAAGGGTAATTAGTGATTTTGATCTCTCCCTCTTTAATTCGTCCTCTTAAGATGGGCTTCTCATTAAGTGTTAATAACACTCCACCTTTATGCTCGATAGGGTCATAAGAACAATAATCAAGGACAACTAAATCCCCCGTCTTTACTTCTCTCCACTCCTCTAAGCTCAAACGGCTCCGTGCAACTTCTAAATTAATATCAACAGGCAATTTTTCCTTATCGGCCTCGGTTAAAGGAGGGAGAGGAAGATGGGCGAAAAAATTTTTCCATTGGGTTCGAAACGAGACAGGCAAGAGAATGCGGCCAAAAACGTGTCTATTATTAATGGACAAAGTGGCGTCGATGACGAAACACGATTCTTCTCCGAGAGCCTGTCTCAAATCCTCAACAGGGGGTGCTACATTCGGAATCAACGGGGCAGCAAAATGGAGCTTCTGAAGCTGGCGGAGCATCTCGGCAGCAAAGTAGTGATAGAATCCTTCGACAAGGGAGTGATCGTAAAAATATTGCCCACTCACCTCTGTTTCAAAAAGTTCAGCAATCCATGTTTTTAACTGTGTGCTATTTGTGACAAAAAAGGCGGGGGCAGAAATTTGAGACCAGACAATGGAAAGGGGGAGCAGCTCTTTACCTAACCCTTCTAAAACTTGATGGGAAGCCATCCAGCCTTTCGCCTGGTGCGTGATTTTTAAGGTGGGCTTGTTGAAAAGCGTGCGTAAGTTATTTTCAAATTGATGCCAGTCGAGTGGGGGTGAGTTTCCAACTGGGGCTTTTCATCAAGGAGGATCAATGCGGCATCGACTTCCCGAATCCAGTCTAAAGGAGGAGCTGCAGTCATATCCGCACTATATCTGAGCCCCTTCTTTTTCGTGAAGCCTTCTTACTACTAAATATCGTTCTATTTACAGCGAATAAAAACCATTCTCATGTTGACTTTTATGATTAGCCACCACTGCCTCGACTCGTTTCACGTCCACCTTTTCTTTCGTCATGCCACAGAAATTTTTTATAATTTCTACCATACCAAAACCTAATACGGCACAAGCAATCGAATAGACAGCAGAACTAAAAGCAGCAGATACCTTCTGCCACGCTCTATCGAATGCGCTCTGTTTTTCACCGAAAACACGCTGACCCGCCGCAGTTTCTACAAGTTTTAAATTATGGGTCTTACCGTCCTTATCTGTCATTACCAACGTTTGACTTGGGAGCATCTGACCCTTATACCATACTTGGCCTGAATTGACCACTGTATATCCGGTACCTGACGTCGTAAACACCTCTCTTTGTATAATATAGAAAGAATTATACCATATAAAAGATATTTACAGCAAATATTTTAGTATAAAGAAATAGTAAGGAGTAACCTGAATGTGGGTTAATTTTTCTCATAATCAGAGGTCTTTATGGAGGGCAAATTGCGATTTTTTGGGCCGATCATAGCCGCAGGCGCTATGTAAGCAAAAAAGGGCGATTTGCCCCAACAAAGGCCCTGCAGAGGGGAAAAACGGAAAACTTACGCTAAGTAGGTCCCTCGCCGCCGGGCTGCTGCCCTTCTCCCCCTTCACGCCCTCCTCGGCGCTCCCGTGAGGCTTCCCCCTCGGCACTGGGAGGGGTATAGAAAAGGGGGAGGCAGGGGTTCTACCCGAGGTAAGGTAACTGTATGGGTC
>CAVPKN010000019.1:0-89810 GCA_963705695.1 uncultured Chlamydiales bacterium | reverse complement strand
CAGCCGGCCCCTTCAATGAGCCGCCGTGTATCTTCTGATTTGTGAAAAGTTGCATTATCCATGATCACAACTTGACCAGGCTTAATACCATCTATCATAAATAATCTGCTGTTTGGACGAGGCCAAAGCCGCGGGATTGAACGATCGTAAACGACCCCATATTGTTAATATTGGGTCGTTTACGATCGTTCAATCGCGCGGCTTTCGCTCTCGTCCAAACAGCAGATTATTTATGATAGATGGTATAAGTTCCGCTACCAGAAATTTTTCCACCCAAGGATTAAAAAGCTTTGTATTGCAAGTGCCTTGAAAACATAAGGGCGCAAAAACTCTAAATCCACTTTTTGCTGCTACAAAACTCTCCCGAGCAAATCGTTTTCCACAAACCTCGCCGAAAACCTGTGTCCCTCTTTTTGACCAACCATACAACCTATGAAAGTAAGAATTTATTCCGCTTTCATCTACAAAAACGCGCTCTTCTTCTGGGTAAGCCTTTAGGTCTTCCAGAAATAATTCTCTCTTCTTTTCGTCCCGTTCTTTGTATCGCAGGGTCTTTTTTTTCGAGATATACGTAAGCGCTTGAAAGCCTCACATATAGTAGAGCTGATTGTGCCAAAGTGTTCTGCAAATTCCGCCAACGTCAAATCCGGATTGCTTTCCACATAGGCTATGAGTGCTTCAGGATTAAGTTTTCTCCAAGGCCTTCCCTGAATCTTATCTTTCAGAGTACCAGTATCTTTTTTCTTTTTGATCCAATTATAAACACTTTGGCGTGTCACACTAAAAGCTCTGGCCGCTTCGATGACAGAACCGCTCAAATCGAGCAATGGCCAGTCCTTCTTTTTGATTTTTTTCAACAAAATCTCTCACCATTTTTCCTATTAAAAATGGCGAAATGAGAGAGAAAGTAGAAAGGGTAAAAATAAGTGTTCCGAGAATTGGTAAAGGCAACTCCATGGCCTCATATAATCGGAAAATATCAATTGCGAAAAGGGAGACCAAAAAAGACCAACCTCGAACAACTGTATCTCCGGCGATAATAACGGCTCCCAATATATTCTAGTGTAATAGCTGTGAAACGTTGTAGAATCCAACCGCCTGCAAAACCTATTAGACCTATCCCAAAATAATTTAAAACATATATAGACGAAGAAGCCGTACCGCCCTTATCGACAGCATATAAACTTGCCGAGAGGGCAATTAAAGTCATAGTAGCCCCGGCAGATGATAAAGATCCAACTATTGCAAGCAAATAATAATGAAAAGTTTTATCCGAGTTATTGGAAAACATTTAGATGTGTCATGGTTTCATGATGAGTTTGCTTTTTATTTCTTCAAACCAGGACAAAGATTTAAGATCTTGTGGGATTAATGCATATTGTAAACAGGTTCTATCCGAATAATAACCATTTTGAATCATTTCAGGAGTAGGCTGTGTAAAATAATTCCTAGCCTCCCCTTCAAGGATAAAACCACATTTTTCAATGACACGCATGCTCTTTTTTATTAGCTTTATTACATCCAATTTCAACGCGATTACAGCCCATATAATCAAATGCAACAATGATCAAGATCTTGGTAATTAGAGTCGCTAATCCCTTATTGCAGTGTTTAATCGATGTCCAATACCCTATGCTGAGGGCTTTTGTGTTTGGCGTTCGAGATGGTCCTAATGTAGCTGACATTAAAAATTCGCCAGTATTCTGAGAGAACACAGAGAAATCAAATTCCGTGCCTTTTGCAAATCCTTCTTTTGACTTGCGAATTCTTTGAAGCTGTCCGTCAACGTTTAATTCTCGATGCGCCCAATCCATAAAGGGGCGAAAACTTTCGAGACTCAGCATAACTGCTTCATGAATGACTTCTGCGTCTTTTTCTTCTAAAGGACGCAGAAGCACTGGCAGTCTACTGTCCTGATACGAAATTTCTTTAGGTGCGATAAAATGCTCTTGACTTGTCACCCGACCAACCATTGAGGACATTTTGTTTACCTTGAAAGACGAAATGTTATAGATGTAGCATGTCGTCTGCTGAAGATCTTACAATTTGAATATCCCTGCAATTTCTTTGGCTGATCATTTGATGGATGCTGCTCAATGAAAGCTTGTTTGCATCACAAACCTGAAGATTAATTGCTCTCGGTTGTACGTTAAATACTGTGTGCACTGCTGCCTCAGCACAAGTTGCGAGAGAGGCCATTCCAACCCCTACTGCTAGAAGATTTGCAATATGACCTTTTTTCATAGATTTCCTCCGATAAGGTTCCTAAAAATTGCGTAAAGCGAAGATAGAAGAAATATTTATAAATGCACAAGAGAATTTTGTCGAACCAGGCGAAAACCATCGTGCATTTGAAATTGAAAATTTTTCAAACCTTATGTACAACTATCTTCCAACTAAAATTTTAGGAGAAAAAAATGCCAGGCGGAATCACGATAAAGCTAACCGATCGTTTAGATCGTGTTTATAGATTTGAAGTTTTTCCCGGTCAGTCCTTTAAACACTTTCTTCTTGCTCACTATATCCCAGCCAGTTCTATTCTTTTAAAAGTAAACGGCCAAATCACAGATGACCAGCATTACATCGTCGCTGAAGGAGATGATATTGATCTAAAGCTTGTTCGAGCCTATCAACTTCCAGAATATTGCCAAATGTTAGAACTTTGGGACACGCAACACAAAATTCCTCACAATCCAAGCTCCATTTATTCTGATAAATTTTTATGGTTCAATAACTCTGGAATCTGTGAATTAAAGCATGCGCATATACCAAAATCTGAATATGTCACATGGCTGGAAAATAAATTTATCGAATCCATTAAAATAGCACGCTGTTTCTTTTGAAGTGGCTTCATCGCACCAAGCGCCTGCCTTGCTTGCGATTGCTTGGAAACACGCCTGCTCCTTTTCTATTTTAGAAAACCAATGAGAGGCAGATTCGTAATATTCCCTGCTGCGATAAAACTCCTTTTGCGATTTGAATGCCTCTGCTATGGCGACGAGTTTCTCGGCAATCTCAGTTTCGTAGCTAGCTCCAAAAGCCGCTTCCTGTAGCATATCCGCAAGCCATTTAGCTAAAAAACCATCCGATTCAGATGAATTTCGAAGTGCTTCCAAAATATTTTCCATAATATTTTCCAGCCGCGCGCCCGCCTTATCTTTTAACATTCTTGCAAGATAGACGGCTCTGAGCCAACAACGTCCGCCATCGCCTGTGAATGAGTCCTGGGTAATCGGAATCATGACATACGAATCTATTGCTTCTAAAGCAAGGTTTACCCTGTCACGTTTTTTAAGCCAAATCAGATCAGAGAGGCGTGCTTTCAAGTTTGGCTTATTGATTGATGGAAGTATCATTATGAAATAATCAATGTCTTGCTCACTAAAATCATTTGGAATTGCAGACCGTGCAGTCTGGCTTCTGAAAAAGGGCTTGAATGGCTCATTCATGCTCATGGGTTGAAGCATCATTGAGCATGCATCAGCTAAAAGCTGAAGGACTTTGCTTTGCGATGACCTGCCTTCTTCAGCTGCAATTTGTCCTTTTTTAGCAAGAGTGTTTGAAATGACACTAAGGCTATTCACTTCATCCCCTTGGAAGGCATCCTCCCAGCCTGAATTAATAAAATCATCAAGGGTTGGTTTGACGTCCGAAGAACATTTTTCTTTTCTGCAAGTCACCGTCACCTGAAGTAGAATCGTTATTGAGAGAAATATAGCATTGAAACCTAGGTATTGCCAATTCAAAATATATGACATGGCATTCGCGAGCAAGCCATGCTGCCATAACAAGAAGCGATTACAAATGCGAGCCATTGCGAAGCTTTGGCGAGCCCCACCGCGCTATTGGCCGAGGTGCCAGCCGAGCGCCAATGCGTCGGTAAAAAATAGCTAGACACCTTCTTTTTTAAACTGTACGCTATATTTAGGAGATAAGTGGAAAGTCATAATATTTCCTGCTTCTGTAAACTCAAGGATTTCTCCTCTTGGTAAGCCAACAATAGGGGAACTTAAATCTTTCTGCATTGTGATTGGAGCAGGGCCTGGACTATTATTAAGGTAAAAAAAGTACCTTCCCATATCGTCTCTTTCTATGCGGCAAGTACACTTTGAAAATTGAGTTCCTCTATAATTTCCAAGACATGTATCAGGTAGGTATACTTTCGATTCACTAATTTCAGAATCTTCCTTCATTTGAGCAATTCCCTCTAAGCCCGTTTTCTCAAAGATTGTTTCACCTGCAAAAGTATTTGTAATTTCATTAACTATATTTTCAAATGCAATAGGTGGACCTTTTGAACGACTAGAATTAGAGTTAACAAAAAGAGAAAAAGCTTTTTCAGGGTTTGAGCGATGCTCAGCCCGTACATATCTCGTTACATATTCTCCAATACCACCCCAATGAGCGTAGATACGATAATTTCCAATGTCGTAAACATTAATACCATTGCCATAGGGCCTTTCTGGACTTAATTTTGGAGGAGTTGAAAGAAATGCATCCACAATTTCAGGGTCTAATTTTTCCTTTTTCGAAAGAGCTTCATCCCATTTAACCATATCTTCGGCTGTACCAATCACTCCGCATGGTCCCGAGGTTTTATTTAATGTCTTCAATGGCTCAAATTGACCCTCTTTTAAACGATAAGCAGGAACGGTCTGCTCTTCTATAGATTGATCAGGGTCGACAAAATGAGTATTTTTCATGCCAACAGCGTTGTCGCCAAAAATTTTTTCATCAGCATAGACGCGTAGATCTTTCCCACTCACTTTTTTAACAATAGATGCAAGCAACCAATAATTTGCATTGTTGTAATCAAATTTAGACTCTGGTGCAACTTCTAATTCCAAAATTTGATTTTTAGAAAATTGATTTAAGATTTCTATCGCTGTATTTTCAGTGAGGTCTTTTTCTTCAATGCCCAAAAAATCTGCCAATTCTAAGGTATTCGGTAGCCCACTGTGCATGCGTAAGAGATGATTAATTGTGACTTTTACAGGCTTCCCTTCATGGTAAAATTTTGGTAATTCTGGAAGTAACACATGTACTTCAGTATCTAATCCTTCAGGAAATTTTTCTGGATTTTCTTTTACAAGATTTAAAACAGAAAAGGCAGTAAATTGTTTTGAGTTTGAACCGAAATGTTGTCTTTGCTGTAAGGAATGGGCACTCCCCGTTTGCTGATCTGCTAGACCAATTGATCTTTGATATAAAACCTCCCCCCCACGCATCACCACCACGTTAATTCCCGGTTCATCAGGATGATATGTTTTTTCTAAGAGAGAATTAGTCGCCTGTTTTCTAGCGCTTAGAACAAAGTGATCCCAAGCTTGTTTGTTTTTTATCAAAATTTGTTGCTCACTAGAATTTTCCTTGGTTTTTTGAAATGTTTCATTAAAAACTCGATCTATCTGTTCGCATTGATAAAGAAACTTAGAATCCTGTGTACTAATGAAATTTGAAAAATTAATGTGTTGATGAGTTAAATCATCTGATGAAATATGCACGATGCTTTCAATCCTTTAGCAAAATTATCTCTCTAGTTAATATTAGAGTAAAGTGTATATAATTTTCACTATGTCCTGATCCCTACAGTTAAATTTTTTAATGCCTTTCTTAAACCTAGAGGATACGAGCTCCGAGAGCAAAGAAAAAATTTGACGGACAAATATTGGAGACACAGGAAACGAGGCTCATTAAAGTCTTTATCTAAGCTTTAAGAAAACAATTGCCAAACGAATGGAGAATTATTTTCCCTTTCATGAGCAAAAATGAGGGAGGCTTTTTGGTAGCAAACATCGAAGCGCAGCCCGTTAGGGATGCGCGGGGAACAAGTTATGTGATATAAAGCGTTTAAATGAGCAGAAGACTAAGCTTGAAGAAATTGAGATTGTTAATTTAAATGATCAAGCTGCAGCAGATAAACAAAATCAGCCAGGAAGAGTAAAGAAAAATTGTTGGGATTTTGTTGGGAGCTCGCAGCAACTATTGCAACCTAATTGGGCTTATCTGAACTTATGCTCAATAACTCAATGTATTGCGATAGTTTGAGTTAGGCTACACGAAATTCTAGCGTCCTTTTTAATAACGGACTCATAACCCGTCGGTCCCTGGTTCAAATCCAGGTTGCCCCACATCTTCACATCACTTTCAGACAGGTGTTTAGAGGTTTTTTTACCCATTGTGTGAAATTAAATTTTCCACGAAAAACTGCTTCGTGGCACACACTCATGACCGCACCAATACCCTATGCATCCAGCACTTTGCAGCAGTAAGCTTGGCTCATTCAACCAAACAAAAGGAGATTGAGCAGAATAATCGCCTTACGCATGTAGTTTTTGAGGCACGGGGAAAAAAAAGAAGATCTGGAGCTGGAATTGGAATTCCGGCGGGTATGCGACTATAATAACTTCCTTAAGCAAAGGCTGCCCTTTGAAATTGTGATCGCAGATAAAAGGACAAATTCTGAGGGACTACAAATTGCAGATATCGTCGCTCGCCCGATTAGGCTTTCAGTCTTAAAGCCCGACCAACCCAATCGAGCCTTTATGATCTTGAAGGAGAAATTGTATCAAGACCATGAATCTTATGTTTACCCCTTAAAAGCGAAAGACCCCAAGGTTGTCCTTGAGGTTCAAACGCCGGTAGGGTAGTCCCGACCCATTTTATACCTTCATTCTAAGAAGACCCTTGTTTTCAAGCAAGAGCTCTCTTGGCATTTATCAAAATTTGACAATACATTACAGCAATGTTAATCTCATGGCCTCTGGTTAAAACAGATATGGGCAATTGAGTTTGGAAGAGAAATGTTTCTTTTAGCCTATCCAGAAGACGCTGAACAGATCGCATATTTTGATGCCGCTGGGAATAAATACATTGCCAAAGGTGGTACTCTAGCATGGCGGATCAATAATCCTGGGCTTGTCCAAAGTCACAGTCATGTTGCTAAGCAAAATGGCTCTATTGGCGCATGTGGGTCATTCGCCATATTTCCCACTCCTGAGAATGGACATCAAGCCCTTGCTAGCTGGCTTCATTTGAGGAAATACTATAACGCAAAGCTGAAGGCTGTCGCACAGCATTATCAACCACACGACCCTGAAGGATTTATTTTAAAACTGCAGGCTCTAGTTGATCTACCTACAAATAAAAAGCTTAAATCTTTCTCAGAACAGGCATGGCAACTTTTACTTAATTCAATTAAACAGCTTTGTGGTTTTGCAGCTCTTGGCGATGAGGACTTCTCCCTTCTTCCCAGAATTAATGGAAAAATTGAATACGGCCAAGAGCAGGAAGATTCATATTTAGTTGGCGGCGATATCATTCTCTCTAAAACCCAAGCAATTACTTGGTGCGAGTCCTACCGCATTGATGCTAGCATTGTATATGAACGTAATGGTCATGTATACCTGCGTTCCAGGCCACATCATGTAGTCTGGCATGCCAAAATATATGATGAATGTCCTACCATTGAAGATCTTCTCCCCCCTGATAAACCAATAGAAACTATAGTCAGAACTATTGGTAGAAAAAAGCCCGGACAGTGCATCTGGGGTTTTATTAATGGGATTTACAATACCAAAGCAGCAGCCAGACAATCTACGGAACTGATTTCTTCCGCCGCTAGTGACGAGGCTATTTTTTCTCTGCCTAACGATACCAAGTGGGTGGCCGATCTACTGGTTTGCGGTATTTTAAAGCTTTCAATTGATTCGCCTATTGTCATTCTTGCTGAATATTTCTTCCGCTATTTGTTGGCTGAGGCAAAGCGAGATGAGCATAAAACTCCCATCATTATTTTTGCTCACAGCCAAGGCGCGATTATCTGTGAACATGCTTTAGAACGTCTCCCAACATCCGAAAGACAACTACTCAGGATCTTTACATTTGGTGGGGGTTCATTTGTCGCTCCTCAAACAAGTCATCCTGATTCACACAACTACGCTAGTGCTGCAGACTTAGTCTGCCTCTTTGGTTCCCCGCATCTTCAAATGTTGGCTTTACAAGAGTACCATGCACGTAAAAAAGGCTATGACAGGGATGATGTCATTCAGCTTTTGGCTGCTCGCGACGCTGAATTACATGTAAACCCTTTCAACCCTGCTGCTAAAGAACGTTATATTAAAAAAAGAACTAATTTTTATAAGGAAGCCTTTGAAAGGCTCAAAAATCTAACCGTTTTAGATCCAGACGATTCTGTACAACACGGGTTCGATAGTAAGTGCTACCAAACTGTGCTTGGCTCGATTGTTAATAAGTATCAGCAACAGGTAGAGAAATGACTAAGGATAAAAGTATGCAACAAGAAGATTCAACTGCCATTTGGTGGACGATCATTTGGACCTTAATTTATGGAATCTTATTCCTTCCTCTATTATTTTTTTTTGGAATTTGGACTTTTGTCATCTTTGAAGGTGGTTTTGCATGGATCAAGATTATCCCAGTTTTTGTTAGTTTATGCATCTCATTTTCACTACTGGCCAGCATCTACCTGATGAGGCGATATCTCAATTGTGGCAGATATGATATGACTTACTTTGCTGGATGTATACCATGGATGGTAGTGGGGGCAATCCTACTCATAGATTATCTATTGTGCGGCCTGCAAAATCTATGGAAAGATCTCTTTGCTTTTCCATGGCACGCTAGTGGCACACCTATCACCTGTATTCCCCAACTCTTTTCAGCACTTGGCAATTGAAGAAAAGGCTTAACCCTATGTATGATGGTGCTGAGACAAGTTGTCCTGTATTGTAAAGTATTGGGAGACCCCGGACTCATAACCCGTCGGTCCCTGGTTCAAATCCAGGTTGCCCCATTCTCTTTATCTCATTAATAATAAGTGATTTTCATGCAAATGCTTCTGAAAAAATACATATAAATGTAAAACAAATGGGGGAATAGTGGGGGAATCAGCATTAACAAGCCTCAACGAATAGTCAAAAATACCAATACTTTTTTCTCCTTTTTTCTACCACAAAACATCCTCCACAATGTGATGTCAGTTGTTGCAATGAATAGTGACTTTATGTAACTCTGTTGCTATTATCGGAGATGAGATGCAATGGGGTACATTGAAGAAAGACCAAGCGGTGACGGCAAGAAAACTACCTATCGTGTGCAAATTCGTTTAAGGGGTCACCGAAAACTAACTGCCAGTTTTGATCGAATAACAGACGCTAAAAGATGGATGCATAAGACAGAAACCGAAATCAAGGATGGTCGCTATTTTAAAACGCTTGAGGCCAAAAAACGCACATTAGGTGCACTGGTTGATCGATACATCAAAGAAATTCTCCCTAAAAAGCCCAAAAATGCACACAACGTAGAAACGCAATTACTCTGGTGGAAGGACAAGATCGGCTATCTATTGCTTGCTGATATCACTCCAAATTTGATCGGAGAGTATCGAGAAGAATTACTACACGGCCTCACTCCAAGAGGAACGATCAGGGCCCCTGCAACAGTAGTTCGGTACCTTTCAGCATTGTCTCATGCCTTTACTGTAGCTGTTAAAGAATGGGGATGGTTAGAAGATAATCCTCTGCGCAAAGTGACCAAACCCACACAACCAAGAGGAATTGTTCGCTTCTTGGATCTTGAAGAAAGAACTCGACTGCTAGAGCAGTGCAAAGCCAGTAAAAGTTCTTATCTCTATCCAGTAGTAGTACTTGCTCTTTCCACTGGAATGCGCCAAAGCGAACTTATGAACCTCCGCTGGCAAGATATCGATTTGCAAGGAGAAAAAATCACCCTCTATGAAACAAAAAATGGAGAGATACGCGTTGTTCCCCTTGTGGGACTTGCCTCTAAATTACTTCATGAACTTGCAGCAAATCGATCCCCTAAAGTAAACCTGGTATTTCCAAGTAAAAAAAATTCGAATGTTCCAATTGACCTTAGAACTCCATGGGAAATGGCCTTAAAAAAGGCTGCCGTTACCAATTTTAGGTTTCATGATCTTCGCCATTCTTGCGCTTCCTATATGCGAATGAATAAAGCTTCTCTTGCAGATATAGCAGATTTATTAGGTCATAAAGACTTACAAATGACAAAACGGTACGCTCATCTATCAGAAGACTATAAAAAGAACGCTGTGGCTGATATGAATCGAAAGATCTTTGGCTGCTAAAGAGAGGAGCAATGGAAACAAAAATATCTTTTTGGGAAGAATATCAAAAGCGCATTAAAAAAAAGGTCCCCCCTCTTCAGCATTGTGAAAAAATACTGGAAAACAGTAGCAATAAACTCACACAAGCAATTTCAACTTTTCGCAATGAATTAGCAATGATTCCGATTGGTGCAGAGATTGAACATTGGCTCCATCAAGAGAACCTTCAAAGGCAAGCCTTGCAATATGAAACTTATATGCTCCATCTCATCGACATAGGTTTACTTAGAATCACGCAAGATAATGGCGAAGTACGCTCCTTAAATGATATAAATACCGAAGAGCACCAATGGATCATTGAAAATATTCGCTGTATTCCTATGTTGAATATTGCTGAAAAAGAAAAGACGGTAGAGGCATATATTCTTTTTTCACAGCATCTCTCCCGTATCACCTGTGGGTTAATCATGCAGGGAGAAGATCCTGATTTTCAACGGACAATTAAAAAAGTTGTCCTATATAAGAAATTTATTCAATTTGTACAATTGCTCCCTGAACGTGATGCATTGATTGCTAAGCTACTGTACTTTGGAGCTCCAACAGTGGAGGAAACTCTTAACCTTAAGGTCAAACAGATAGAAGAAAACGAGCATTTAGTTAAGTTTAAAAAATTATCTGTCAAATATCCCAAACATATAATTTCAGAATTAAAAAATTTCACAAAAGATAAAAAACAAAACGATCTTATCTTCATTAATATTAAGGGTGAAAAAGTTGAAAGAACTCATTTAAATAATTGCTTTAACAGAGCATGTAGCAAATTTCCTAAAAAAGAACGTATAACCCCTAAGATGCTCCTCGCATCAGACATTGCAAATAGTGTTGCACTATACTGGCCTTATTCAAGACTTTCTATTCAATAATTTAATGAAAACTCTTAAAATCTAGATAGTTATCCAACAGAATCAAATATAAATCTTTTGTACTATTTGATTTGCTCCTCAACGCGGTGAAGCATTTCATCGGCCTCTTGGAGAAATTTTCGAAATTGAATCCGATCTTCAACAGCATTTCGAGTATACAGCCCATGTTTCGTTTTAAGATTACGAATTTTTTCAACTCCTTGTTGACTTTTGGGATCTGAAGATTTACCTCCATGGATCCAGCATACTTTTTTTCCTTTTACAGAGAAGTTTTTGCATCGATATCCAGACTGTTTGGATTTAGCATTGCATTGTGGCAGAGTATCCATGAGGTTCTACCTTGAAAAAATCCTTAAGGAGCCGTCTTAAAGTTCCCAATAACAGCTTTGCCGTCATTGTTAATTGTAAGATTTTCGACATGAAGCGTTTGCTCACTTCTCCTCCTATATTTGAGTAATATCTCTAGGGTATGTAGAAAACGAACATTAAGCTTTGTGAAACGATTGATATTTAGATCAACCACTTGCTCAAAGGCATTTTCGTTAAGCGAATTCTGCATGAATTTCATTATTTGATGATAAAGGGCAACTAGTTGTGAGACGATCATCCCTTTGATGGCATCCTTGGGCGCCATTTCCACTAAAGCAGCTGAGACAGATTCTGCAACTTGACAAATCTCTTTAGCATGTGGTGAGGCTCCTAAAGTTTGTAGAAGTAGATGGACACCAAACGTTTCATTAAGGGTGCCTGTGGTTTTAGAAATAGTAGCAAGAAAGCTATCACTAGATTGCAAATCTTTGCCTATATCCGGATCTGCAAAATATCGGTACTCTGGATCACTATGCCCACCACCTAAAAGTTGCAGAGCAGGTACGACCTCTTCCTTTCGTTGCTTAAATTTAATATGAGGCGGTACTTTGGCTTTTTTCTCTTTCCATTCGGTTACTAAGTCATGTTCAGCTTTAGTGATCGGTTCGAGCATAAATATCCTCCGCAAGGCTTTTGTATTTCTTTCTACACTCTTCCAACAGTGGAAAGTGATATTTATCCCCTTCTCTTTGAAACATCCTATCTGTGACGGAATAAAATAAATTGCCGCCAGCAATTTCTCTAGGAAGTATATCGCGCTTAATACACCAGCATTCAAAATCGATATAGAGAGATTCGCAAAAAAATGGGCGCTGGGGCCACCCACAGATCCTTCCCACTTTGGGTTGTGACGGTTCGATATGCCCTTCCGTCAAGCATATCATTAGCCACTCATAGACGAGAGAGAGCTTTTCAGAGGAATAGACGCTTGTCTCTCTTTGACTAGACTTCACCAATATTGAGGGTTGGCAATCTTTTTTATTTTTTTCATTTATAAGACTCTGTCGCAGTCGTCCGAACCGTCCGAGCACCTGAGGCATATTTATGTCTCCCTTTTCAGTTGATCACGCAATATGGCGACATGCATAAAACCCCTTTGATTTGACTCCCTTCTAATGTCGTGGCGACGGTTGATTTGATGTATCTCCAGCATGATATTTCTAATTTGATTCTCAAATGCTGTCACAGGAAGAGCTTGCCACCCTCTGTCATCACAAAATATGCTGTAAGCTTCTACAAGCTCTGCAACGGTGACATCTGACCCCGATCTTCTTTCTATACACTGTTGAGCGAAGGCACGTATGGAATCAGATTCCGATAGTAGGTCATCTACGCGTTTTCCTTGCTCCCCAGAAAGCTGGACACGCCCATACTCTTTGAGTTCCTCAAGAAGCGCTACAGCACCCTCTATCATCCAATTAAGGATCCCAGAGCCTTCTTCCGTGACAAGAAGATCAGCAAAATTTGGGATGGGTTTTTTAGGGGCAGCTTTTTCAAATTCGATGATCAATAGCCTTCTCTTCCAAGCCCCCGTGTCTGAGTCAAGGCGCACATGTAGTCGGGTATTGCTGGTAACGATGATATTGAACTCTCCTATGACCTCGAAACGCCTCTTTAAATTTTTTTGTTCAGCTGAAAGCCTATCGCCACCAACTAAAGCTTTTAGCACGCTGGCCCCTTTGCGGTTATTTAAAAAGTCCCCTGGGACATCCTTGCCAGTCAGTAGTGTTTTTCCAACAAATGAGGCAACCTCAAATCTCTCGGAGAGATGATTCATTTTTAATTGGGCAACATTGTGAAGACCGATAATGATTTCGATTACATTAGCGAGGGTTGATTTTCCCCCTCCTGCAGTCCCTGAAATTAAAAGAATCGTTTGAGATGGATTATAACCCAGCAAGCATTGGCCACAGTATTTCTGCAGTAGATTTGCATCTTCTGATGCCATTGCCGGATAGATGAGCTCATTGAGAAAACGGGGACACTCCGCTTTTGGATCTAAAATGATCTCAGAACGGTTTCTAGAATAGTAATCGGGACTGAATTCATGCAAAATATCGGGATCTTCATTTAATCGAAGTATTCCATTTCCCACATGGATGATCCCCCGCTTACGCTGAAAAACATCCTGTTGCTCAACACTTCCTTTGAGAAGACCTAGTAACTGATTGAGCATAAAATCAGTGCGATATGTTAAAAGCTCCTCATAACCAAATAGCTTGATCAGTCGCAAAAAACTGTGCCCCAGATCAATTTTGACCCTTTCATGTGTTTTGTATACCCACAAACCAGTATCCGGTTGATATTCGTAAAACGTCCTTTCAGAAGGCTCATGAAGAATGATTCGCTCATGTGCAAATTTATTGGAAAAAAACATTTGATTAATCCCTTGAACCTCTCCTAAATGATCAAGGAGGATTGGGGGATCAAAAATTTCAGTGAGGGCCTCGATAATTTTCTGCTCAGCTTCGCAAATGCGACTCATATCTAAAGATCGCCCTTGACCATCGTATTCCTTACAAAACTGCTTAAATTCCCGCTTGATGGTGGAATCTTTAACTCCAGAAGACTTGAGAGCATCTCCTAACTTTTTCAAAATACAATCCTTTTCAATCGGGTTTTCTTTTGATAACGCCTTGTAAGCAATCAGATATATTTTTTTTCTTGGGTCGGTATCTAATGGAGAGCTTGCTACCTGTCCAAGCAAAAGCTCTAAGGGGGTCTGCGCATGTTGAATTTGGCTCTTTACCTCTGCAATGCCGCACACTTCTTTTAAATCATTAAAGTCCGACAAAGACTTTTGTTTGCGTATCTCCTGAAGTTCCTCTGGAAATTTTGGAAATACAACCTTGCAGCCATGCTCAATGGCGGCCTGAATCGCTGCTGTATATCCTGGATTATTTTCACTTTGGAAATCATCATCCCCGCATATAACAATTTCTGAATGGGGGTATCTCTCCCGCAGCAGATTGATAACAGGCATCAAATTTCCACAATCAAAGGCTATCACTGTAGGTGCTTCCGTAGCTAAGTAGCAGTCTGACCCCGTTGCATATCCTTCTGCAACCTGGATGGAAACACCATCCCTTAGCTCACCAAGGGTCATGAAATTCCCTTTTTTTTCACCATCTAAGAGGAAAGTTTTATAAACTTTATTACTCTCCCCCACGGAAATGAACTGTAGTGAACGCATTTCTCCTTCGATGTTAAAAAGAGGAAGAATTATAGACGGGAAACCATTCGGATTTTTTCCAAAACGCGCAAAACAGGGTGAAATCTTCTTCAAATTTGCATAGACCGCATATTCTTCATTAGGTGAAGCTTCCGCACTTCTCTCCCAAATCCGCTTTGCTTCCTCAGCTGCTTGATTTTGTCTTTCTAAAATCATGCGCTCTACCTTTTTCTGGCGCTCATTTAGAGCTAAATGAAGCTCCTGTTTTTCTTTTTCATCGAGATATTGGATACGGTTATCCCATGATTTAAATGTGAATTTGCTTCCATCGCTCCATGAGCCATAGGTAACTACAGCAAAAGGGTTGTTTTTGGAAGAAATGCCTTCGAAGGCGACAAGCCATTCATCTCGTTGATTTTTCTTCTGATCTCGAGAATATCGATAGATTTCTCCATCAAAGATAATCTCTTGGTCATAGTCGGCCCCATTGGCCGCCATATGTCTTTTGATTTCTTCAGAAACTGTTGATTTGAAACTTAATATATTTTGATTTACAATGTGGTTATACATTTGTTTGTTCCTTAGCTTTAGTAGTGTTAGGGAATAAGATTCGGCCATCATAGCTTTCCTCTATGGTGGCTTTTTTCATTTCAGCAACATTCAGGGTATTTTTGACACCCATAGTCGGAGGTCCCTCATAGGCATCCTTAAGTCGCTGTGAATTTAGTCCAACAAGCTGTTGGATCATTTCGTCCACTTGTTTTTTCAATCTTTCGGCTAATCGAAATGACAAATTACCGTTTCGATTTAAAACTTCACTATACATGTTTTATTCCTTGCATTTAGTGGGTTGTGATAAAATCTTTCTCATCGTAGGTTCTCCTTGCGATGTTTTTTTGTCGGAATCAATTTGCTTAGAACGCAAAATCCGAAAAAATTCTGTTTCATCTACGAGAACTGTTTTCCCGCATTTCAAAAACGCTGTTTCGAATCCTAATTCTTTATAAAAACGCAGGTATCTTAAACCAGCTATGGTCGGAAATGGGTGATAATCCGGCCAATGCGTGAGTTGGATAATCCTTGTTTTTTCTTGTTGACTGCCGTCAGTCCTAGCTACCTCCTATTTTTTCTTTTGTTTACATTTATGGAGCCAGGTTTGTGCAGAAAGCCATTCACGAAATTCCCTTAATGGAAATCTGACATCACTGCGGCTAAATCTCACATAAGGAGGAACATTATAGGTTCCTCTAATAGCGCGATGCACATGTGTCACATCTTCATACAATCCCAGGCTTACAAGATCTTCGACGTTAAAATATTCAAAACATCTCGGGTGAGGCCCTGATCCAAATAAATCAATCAGATCATCCAGATTTGGCAACTTCATATACGCACTCCTTTTTAAAGTGAAGTTAAGTAACTTCATTCATACTATTTTCAAGGATTTTTTGGCAAGAGTTGCTGCTTATTAGGCTTTTTGAGAGCTTATAAGTAAAAAAGTTGCAGGCAAAAAAAAGTACAGAATATTTAAGTTTAGATACTTATGTTCTATGATTTGAGAAATGCTATTTTGTAGGAGCTAAAATCGTCGCTTTTTCTAAGTCGTCCGAAATTTTTGCGCTGATTGGTAGAGGCAAAGCTTGTTATTATTGCCTGGATTTTGAGAAAAATGCCTCCATGCCATCTTTCAAATGAGAAATATTTGCATTGGACTTCATCCAATTGCATAATGCCAAGCTTAAAAATTATGCTCGTCTTCTAAAAGCTTTGGTCCAACCAATTACAGCGATGACGATCGTGATTAAATTGCTAATGAGCCAACCTAAATTGCTGTAAAGCAAATATCCAATTCTTGAATAAAGAGGCAAAGCATTTACATTAACCGTGATAGATTTAGGACAGTTATCTCTGAGACGGTTATTTTTGATGTAGCCTATCCTGAAATCGATCGTATGAATGCCAGGTTCTTTTGCTTTCAGTCGCCATGTCCACTCTCCCCCTTCCTTAGTAGAGATTTCTTCTAAAATGTTCAAAGGGGGGTCAATTATAGAAAATCCTTCGGGATCTGGATGTATATCTATCGCAATAATGAGCGGCTTCCCATCAGTTGCAATTGCCTGTTTTGCCATCTCTGGGACATGTGCCCTTACTATGAAAGAGTCATTCACCGTTTTTGGACTGATAGGATCAATATCCACATAGTCAAAGAGTTCACCAAAACATTCTTCAACGGAATCAGGGTCTGTAGATGAGATCGCTTGCATTTGTGTACACGAGAATAAAAAACTGAAGGCGCTCCACAACACCCATCTGGGTTTCATTGTCACTATTCTTTCTCCCGATAGTCTTCGGGAAATAGAATCTCTTCTTTAGAGACTTTTCCCCCAGTGATTTCTTCAATTTTTTTCGCTAGTTTGACACTTGGGTTCTTTATGCCGCTCAAAATATGTTGAAGATAGCCTCTTGAGATACCAAGCTTTTCCGCAAAAGCTGTTTTGGTTGTCTTTGTTTTAAAAAGGTATTCGTCGAGTCTCACTGGCACTCCTGATGCTTCTCTTATCACTATAGGGTGTTATCTGGAAGTTGACAAATATTATCTTTTCTCTTGGGTCAAAAGTTAACATGTGTTATCTTTTAGATATCAATTTAACCAACGGGTTTATGAAGGAGAGAAATATGTCACTAAAACAAGAGTTTGTACGAACACAACAGCTGCATCCCGTAGATCTTTTACAGGATATCCAAAATATGCGAAGTGTTGCAGAGGCACTAATGAAAACTAGACATTACCAACAACTTGGACCAGACGGGATCTTTGCTGTAATTCAGAAGGCAAAGTCGCTAAATATTAACCCACTTGAAGCACTCAATGGGGGCTTGTACTATGTTCAGGGGCGTGTTGAGATGAGTGCCCAAATGATGAACCAACTCATCCGTTCACGTGGGCACTCTATACAGAAAGATTCCAAGTCCACAAAGCAGCTCTGCATCTTGCATGGAAAGCGTGCAGATAATGGAGATACTTGGAGTGTCAATTTCGGTGTTGAGGATGCCCAACGGGCTGGAATCTACCGCCCAAATACCCCTTGGACCAAATTTACAGAGGCGATGTGCTTCGCACGTGCCCTCTCAATGCTCGCAAGGCAATTATTCCCAGACGTGATCCAAGGATGTTATGTTGAAGGAGAAATTTGCGACTTCTCTCAATACGGAACCTACCCAATCAGAGACATCCAATACTATTGCTCACGATCAAATTCAATATCTCGAAACATTAATTGGAGATGATGAGGAATATACAAAAAAGCTACTTGCTTTTTTCAAAATAGACTCTTTTGAACAGCTGCATATTTCCCAATGGGATCGTATTGTTGCATCAGCAAAAAGGCATGTGGAAGAGAAGCAAAAGCAAGTAGAACGGCTTTCCAATATAGACCAAGTTGAAGAAGAATACCTGCAAAAAATGGAGGCGTAAAAATGACCACTGAACTCATTCAAAACACGCCGGAATGGCTTGAAATGCGTCGAAAAAGAATTGGCGCAAGCGATGCTCCAGTTATTATGGAAATGTCTCCCTGGAAGACTCCTTACCAGCTCTGGATAGAAAAAACAACCGGCATTACCTCTTCTACAGCACCTCAACAAAAACGGGGTCTTGAATTGGAAGAGATGGCCAGGCGGGCTTTTGAACAAAAAACTGGGATGATCATGTTTCCCAAGGTCATGTTTCATCCCTCGCTTGATTGGATGATGGCAAGCCTTGATGGCATCGATATCGATAGCAAAGCGATTGTTGAAATCAAGTGCCCTGGTCAAATTGATCATGCTGTTGCACAAGCAGGAAAGATTCCTGAGAAATACTTCCCTCAACTTCAACACCAACTCGCTGTCACCGGACTTAATATGGCTTTTTATTTCAGCTTCGACGGAAATGGAGGAGTCATTGTTGAAGTTGGAAGAGATGAGAGCTTCATTACTGAAATGATCAATCAAGAGAAGAAATTTTGGAACAACATGACTTCGTTTACTCCACCCCCCATGAATGAGAGAGATTTTGTAAATCGAGAGGATGAAAGATGGAAAGAAACTTCACAAAAATGGCTGGCCATCCATAGTCAAATAGAAGCTCTAGAATGTGAAGAGAAAAATTTACGTGAAGCACTTATACAAATGGCAGGCTCCCAAAACGCCACAGGTTGTGGCATTCGGCTAACACGATCTCTTCGCAAAGGCAATGTGAACTATTCACAAATTCCAGAGCTAAAACTTGTTGATTTGGAGAAGCATAGAAAAGAGCCTATCGAAGTCTGCGGCTTTCAGCAACTTAGTAAGACTCACGTTATCTTATGCGAGATTTTCTCGAGCATGACCGATTAGTTGCTGAATCTGTTTTTTCTCATCACGGCTTTCTTGAGAATAAAAGCCGTGCTTCGTGCTTGCTGCTTTTACTCTTTTTTTGCCCTCTTCCGTTTTTGGACCAGTGCATTTTCCTCCATGGAGTCTACACCTCCCATTGGCCATGGCGGGTTGCCGACATGGCCGATGGCCATTGGTTCTTGCTTTGGCTCCGCATAGTCTCTCGAACATGGGTTCTCTCCTCCATTTTCCTTGTTATCCCCTCCTACCCCTGGAAAATTGACGACTGCCTGTCCAGCAACCACATTATGCTGAACTACAATTTTCTGCTCACCCCCTCGCCTACATCGATTGAGAGCTTCTACAGTCTCATTATGGAGGCGCAGGAGCTTGATCGCCTTATTTGCATAGTGTTCACCATGGGAAAGCGTATCAGCCGTTGCTGAATGTCTCAAACTTTCCATGCCGTGGGTAAATAGGGCGCTTGCCTGAACCACAAGGGAAGCCTCTACAGCATTCGTTGGTCCAAAATCATGAAGTCTCTGAGCAATAACATTTAATTGGTCATCCTTTTTAACCAGTGGTTCAATTGCTGCAGCACCGACATCGATTATGTTCAATGCTAATTCGGTATCTTTCACTCCAACCATTTCCTTCAGTTTGCCGAAAAAAACATCGGCTTTACTTTGGCCCTCCTGCAGCTTAAGTACGACATCGATCTCATGTTCGTCATCGTGCCAAAATTTCACTGGAGTTGACTCGAGCTTTGGGAGCTTTTTCTTCGTAACAGCTTTAGTCGATTCTAGTTTCATAAAACTTAGCTTATCAAATATTATTTTAAAATCAAATTAGACTTTGCTGCATTTACCCTATAAGGCTAATCTCAAGCCATTGGACAAACTGCACTGCTTCCGTGATTACGGACGACTCGGACGGGTGATGTGTACTTTTTGTGCTAGAAAAAGTCTTATCTTTCTATTTTCAGCTACTGGCTCAATGAATTTTTCTATTTAACAAAAAAGAGTTTGTTGAGGCCGTCCGAACCGTCCGAATGAAGAATCAAAACTTTTTCAATGCAGAACTCTTGAAATAGCTGGAAGAAAATGGGTGATCTCACTGATCAAAACAGCATTAACTATGCTAGAAAAACGATCTTCTTTCACCTCAATACATTATTGAGTGGTTAAATACCAATTATGGTTTTGCAGTTACTATAACTCACATAAAATATCTTTTAACTCAATAATTTTTTTTACTCAAAAAGCATATATAGTTAAAGACTTTGAGTCTATCATCAAATATGCTATCTTGTTCTAAATCAATGATTTTTAAAAAATTGGAGAAATTATGTCAGATCAAATTCCATTTGCGTTACCCGAGCTAGTTTCAAACCCAGAACCTAGATGTGCTTGCGTATTGCTGCTTGACACCTCAGGCTCGATGAATGGAAATCCACTTGCACAATTAAATCAAGGGCTTAAAACATTGGTAGTGTAAAATTGTTTCTGTAATTTCAGATTGGCGACTATTCCTAAGCTCAAAATACTGGAAAAGAAAGCGGTCTGATATCAAATTTCTCTTTTCAAAGCTTCAAAATGAAAGGAGAGTATTTATATGATTTCAGACCAGCTAAAAGATAGCCTGATAGAGGAAATTGTGAAAGGATTAATTGGTCATGGCACAGAAGGATTGAAACCAGTGCTAGAGCTATTAATGAATGCCGCGATGAAGATAGAGAGGGAGCAATTTTTAGGAGCAGCCGCACATGAAAGAAGCGAGGAGAGGAAAGGATATGCAAATGGCTATAAACCCAAAGAGTTACACACCAGGATGGGGTCGCTAGATCTGAGGATACCTCAAGTTCGTGGTCTATGTTTTTATCCCCAAAGCTTAGAAAAGGGATCTCGATCAGAAAAAGCTTTAAAGCTAGCTATTGCCCAGATGTATTTGGAGGGGGTATCAACCCGAAGAGTTCAAGATATCACTGAGAAACTATGTGGCTATGAAGTGAGCTCAACGCAGGTTTCATTGCTTACACAAGAACTAGATGAGCAATTTGAGCAATTCCGCAACCGTCCCTTGGGGGAGATATGTTACTTAATCATCGATGCGATCTATCTGAAAATAAGGCATAGCGGATCAGTGATAGATATGGCAGTGCTATTAGGGTATGGGGTTAATTCTGAAGGGAAACAAGAGATAGTAGGAGCCTCAGCTAGCCTGTCTGAAGCCGAAGTGCATTGGCGGGATTTTTTTAAGAACCTTCAGTCCCGAGGTATGAGTGGGCTACAGTTGATCGTTAGCGATGACCACGCTGGACTACAAAATGCGAGGAAAACGGTATTTCCTTCGGTGCCTTGGCAAAGATGTCAATTTCACCTTGCCCAGAATGCCCAGAGCTATGCCCCTAAGAAGTCAATGAGAAAAGAGATAGCAGACGTGGTGCGAGAAATTTTCAATAGCCCAACCATTGAAATGGCTCTTGAGATGAAACGTAGGGCAATAGAGAGTTATCGAAAGAAGGCGCCTGAATTTGCCAAATGGCTTGAAGAGAATATAGATGAGGGATTGACGGTGTACCAATTTCCAAAAGAGCATTGGAAGAAAATCAGGACCTCAAATGGTATTGAGAGAGTGAATAAGGAAATAAAAAGACGGACACGGGTAGCGGTGCTATTTCCGAATAAAGAATCGGCCCTGCGTTTAGTGACGGGAGTGATTATTGAAATTCACGAAGAGTGGATAACAGGTAAGCAATACTTGGATATGAATATGCTGCTCAAACAAGAGATGTTAACAAGCTGATTATGAGAAAGAAAAGAGGGAAATTGAAATTTACAGAAAAATGCTTGCATTACCAAAACATTTAAAGAAGAGCTAATGTCTGATGGCATGGCAACACAAAGAGTTGAAGTTGCTATTGTCACATTTGGACCTGTTCAATTGGTTTCTGATTTTCAGACCGCAGACGCTTTTATTCCTCCTGAGTTAACAGTCACTGGAGATACCCCTATGGGCGCTGCAATAGAAATGGGATTGGACATGCTAGAAACACGAAAGCTTGCATATAAACAAGCTGGTGTAAGTTACTATCGTCCTTGGGTCTTTTTGATTACAGATGGAACTCCTACAGATCATTGGCAACGAGCAGCTGAACGAGTGAGAGCTGGAGATAGCAGTGAACGCAAACAATTCAGCTTTTTTGCTGTTGGAGTGGAAGGTGCTGATATGTCGACTTTAACGAAAATTTGCAACCCTAATCGACCACCTTTAAAATTAAAAAGTCTAAGTTTTAGAGAGCTTTTTTCATGGCTTTCGAGCTCGCTTGGTGGAGTTGCTCGCTCTCAACCAGGAGAAGCTGTTGCTCTTCAAACACCTACAGGATGGGCCTCCGTTTAAATGGATGGGGAGACTTGGAACACAGCCTATTCTTCTGTAATTGGCACGTCTCATAAGAAAACGGGAATCCCGTGCCAAGATGCTAGCTCTTGCCGAGTAATTCAATCTCCAGATGGACATCATGTTCTGCTAGCAGCGGTGTCCGATGGGGCTGGCAGCGCTTCTCATTCCGATATTGGATCTTCTCTTACAGTTGAGCACTTCATTCACTATTTTAGCACTCTTGCTATTCAAGACAGCAGTTTAAACTCTATCACAAAAGAAGTATGTCTTAATTGGCTCAACACACTAAATGACAAAATTATCGATCTTGCTACAACACGAGACCTTAATTCGAACGATTTTATCTGCACGTTAGTAAGCGCAATCATCGGAAAAGAAAGTGCGATTTTTTTGCAAATAGGTGATGGTGCGATTGTTATTTCTGAAATAGCATCTGAAGAATATGGTTATATTTTCTGGCCCCAACATGGAGAGTTTGCTAACCAAACTCATTTCCTTTTTCAAGAAAACACTGCTGAAACTATCCAGTTTGTATCTATTAACAGAAAATTCGAATCGATCGCTTTATTTAGTGATGGCATTGAACGATTGATACTAGATTTTTCTACTCAAGAAGTTTTTGCACCCGCATTACAACCCATCTTCAAATGGTTACAAGAATCAAAATTAGGCCATAATGATTGCCCCTCTCATGTCCTAACAGCTTACCTTCAATCCCCCCATATTAACAATCGCACTGACGATGATAAATCCTTAATAATGGCTGTTAGATCGTGTGGGGATATAAGGGATGCCTAAACATACTTTTATTGATCAGAATGGCAACCCAATCTTACTCAGCAAAGAATTAGGTAAGGGCGGTGAGGGTTCCGTTTTTGAAGTCAGCGGAAATTCTTCCATAGCCGCAAAAATATACTTTAAACCTCTCGATTCAGAAAAATCTAATAAAATTCTGACGATGGTTAGCGTTGCGAATGAACGTCTTTTAAAACTCGCTGCTTGGCCTATTCAGACTATCTATACTCATTCGAAAAAGTTAGTCGGTTTCACAATGCCAAAATTGCACGAATTTCGACCATTATTCGAACTCTATAGCCCTAAACTGCGACTTCAAAAATTTCCTCAAGCAGATTGGCGTTTTTTAATTCATACTGCCATGAATACCGCTAGAGCTTTTTCCGTAGTTCACGAATTTGGTCATGTAATTGGAGATGTGAATCATGGCAATCTTCTTGTTGCTAAAGATGCTACAGTCAAATTTATTGACACCGACTCTTTTCAAATTTCAGCAAATGGAAAAAATTGGTTATGCGAAGTAGGGGTAGCTACGCACCAACCTCCTGAAATGCAGGGTTTAGCATCTTATAAAGGGTTGATTCGCACAGCAAATCATGATAATTTTGGACTTGCAGTATTGATCTTTCAATTACTGTGTCTAGCACGACACCCATTTTCTGGACGATTTGAAGGAGTGGGAGACATGCCCCTCGAAAAAGCGATTACAGAATTGCGATTTGCTTATTCTAGAAATGTGCATTTAACTTTGATGAAACCTCCACCTGCAAGTGTTCCAATTGAAAGCTTAGGGCCTAATATAAGCTCCTTGTTCGATCGTGCTTTTTCGAAAGAAGGGATGTATAAGAATCGTCCTAATGCTCGTGAATGGGTCTCAGCATTGGAAACATTATTGCATTCCTTAAAGAAATGCTTATCAAATGATACTCATTATTATCTAAATTCTACAGTTTCATGTCCTTGGTGCAATATTGAACAGCAAAGTGGGGTGCTGGTATTTCCACTTGTTACTTCCGGAGTAAAAAGCGCCTTCTGTTTCGAATCTTTATGGCAGCAGGTAATTGGCATTTCTTATCCAAGCTCAGTTCCCTCCTTACCAGAAATTGATAACATATCACCCTCTCCTTCAAATGAAGCGTTGGAAGTAAGAAGAAATGTAAAAAAATTGAGAAAAAGAATTTTTCTTCCTTTAATGTGTACTTTTAGTCTTTTTTTTATTGGATTAATTTTAAAAAATTCCATCTACCATCTTCTTCCAATCACATTTATAAGCATAATTCTCGTATACTACAAAATGTCTAAGCTAAAAATAATCAAAGATATAGTGAAACGACTGACAGATGCTAAAATGGCCTGGAATGATATTTCTCAAAATTGGAACCTTAAAATGAGTGATGCTGCTTTCATCAAAGAACGACAAAACCTCGATACATTAAAGAGACAATACGATGATCTCCACAAAGAGCGCCAACAAGATCTCCAAAAATTATGGGAAAATCGACGACAACAACAATTGATAAACCATTTAGATCAATGCCGTATCGAATTCGCTAAATTAGAAGGTATTGGACCCGGCAGAAGCAGTACACTGCAAAGTTATGGCATTGAGACAGCTGCTGATGTCGATCCCCAAAAATTAATGTGTATTAGCGGTTTTGGTCCGAAATTGATTCAAAAACTAGTGAATTGGCGTAAGCAATGTGAAAACAAATTCGTATTCAACTCAGCTCAAGGTATTTTGCAATCAGACCTCTCAGCAATTGAAAATAAGATCATGCAGAAACGTTTTAAAATTGAAAAAGCCGCAATACATGGTCTTTCGCAATTAAAAACGCTCAAAATGCAAATAGAAGCTTTTCGCAAACAACTTCAAGATCAAGCGAATATAAGGGCGTCTGCGTATGCCCAAGC
Source organism: uncultured Chlamydiales bacterium (assembly GCA_963705695.1). Taxonomy (GTDB): domain Bacteria; phylum Chlamydiota; class Chlamydiia; order Chlamydiales; family JAAKFR01; genus CAVPKN01. The sequence goes on along the minus strand of CAVPKN010000019.1, from coordinate 64,774 downwards.
GCTCATTAATGCGCGTACCGTAGGGCGATGGATTAATAACTACTAATTAAGAAGGAGAGTCTTTTATGAATAAGGGTGGTTTCTCATGGAGACGATTATTGGGGATTTCCGCAATGAAATCCAGGATTTCAAGAAAAATAGGCATCCCTCTTACACGCTCAGGGAGACAACGAAAACTTGGAGCTATGGTTGAAAAACTGATTATGAATTTGCTAGGAATAGGACGTTGATTGTTTTACTTGAGAGGTATCGTTAATTTTTTAACCATACATTTGCCGAAGCAAGTGGATGGCTGACAAAAAATTCTTGCTAGTCTGTCATTCTGCCTTACTTTGGCCTTCCTGCAGATTCAGCACAACATCTGCTTCATGTTCTTTGTCGTACCAAAATTTTACTGGAGTGGACTCGACTCAAGTTTAGGGATTTTTTTTCTTAATAGCTTAAATCACTTCTTGTTTCATAAAACTCAGTTTATCAAATATTTATTTTAAAAACAAATTGGATTTTGCTTAGTTTGCCCTCTAGGTCAATCTCAAGCAATGGATACACTTCACTCCTTTAGCAATTATGGACGGCTCGGACGGGTAATGCATACTTGTTGTTCTATAAAGAAGATTATTTCTTCATTCATATTCTTCAGCAGGCTCTATATATTTTCGGTTTATCTAAAAAGAGTCTGTTGAAGCCGTCCGAGCCGTCCGAAATGTGTGAAACATCTTGGAAATTCAGCTGTCTTTATCCCTATGGTATGCGATGTTGCAAAACAAGAGAAGAAATGAAGCTCCTTGGAAAACTATAAAACATGAATGTAGAGCGCGACATAGACAATATAGATTTGACTCAGGAGCAAATCTCCCTTTTAATTCGAGAAGCTTTTCCTAACCACCTCTCCATAGAAGGGAACTTGTCAACTCTTTCTGGAGGGGCGATAAATAGCACTTACAAATTCAAGATTGAAAAAGAAGATTTTGTATTAAGACTCTATGCTCGTGATCGCGCCTGCTGTAAAATTGAGCAGGAAGTACATGAATTAATCAGTACCAAGATATCAATACCTCAGCTTATTTATTCCAATGAGAGTCACGAGCCATGGGCCTATGCCATTTTTTCGATTTATGCCGGGAATTCATATCTACGATGTATCAGATGAATCTAAAATTTCGCTTTCTTATGAATTGGGGAAAACGTTAGCTCTTATCCATTCATTTAAGTTCCCAGAAGCAGGTCTTTTTGGCAATGGATCGCCATAGGTCGGCCTTTTCCAAAAAATTCCAGCCCCTACTTTGAAGAAGCTTTTGCTATTTTGTCTAAAATGGGAAACGCCAGACGCCGGCTGAGTGATCCGCTTGCAGATGAGATGCGGAATTTCATGCTGAAAAACAAAAATTTTTTTCCACGGATTGATAGTGATATCTGTCTAGTTCATTCCGACTTTAAACCTGTCAATTTACTCTACAACCCCGATGGAAAAATCACCGTGTTAGATTGGGAATTTGCACATGCAGGTGCTAGCATCCTTGATTTTGCCATACTTCTCCGTCATCATGAACAATTTCCTTTAAATGTGGATAGTCTAAAAAGAGGCTATACTGATTTTGGAGGGATTTTGCCCGACGAATGGATACGTTCTGCTTGCATTACAGATTTTATCAATATTGCAACTATGTTGGATGTGCCAGCAGAGCGTCCACAACTCTTCCACCAATTAAAAAAAGCTGCTCGAAATACGATCGATCAATGGGATTCTCTTGACTCACTCACTTTTAATACTCGTTTAAAATGAAGGTATGGAGAAACTCTGTAGTCTTTCCCCCATAAAAAATAATTTTTCTTCTACAATAGTACAATGACATTTGCCATGGAGTTAACCATGAAACAAATCGCTATAGAAATGCCAGAAATCAAGCTCATCGGCATTTGTGTACGAACAAGTTGTAGCCAAGAACTTGATAAAATGAAGGGGCTTATCTTTCCCTGCGTACAGCGCTATTTTCATGGTGCGCTTTTTGAGAAAATCCCCAACAGGAAAAGACCAGGCACCACATTTTGCGCCTACACAGATTATGAATCGGACTATTTAGGAGCGTACACCTACTTCATTGGTGAAGAAGTTGCCTCCCTCAATAGCTTGCCTGAAGGCTTCCAAAAGTTGGTTATTTCACCGCAGCACTATGCAAAATTTACGACAAATCCTGCACCCATGCCTGATGTCATTGTGAATGCCTGGAAAGATATTTGGGACATGACCCCAGAAGAATTAGGTGGGGCAAGGACGTATCAAACAGACTTAGGGATTTACGACGAAAGAGCAGAAGATCATCAAAAAATCGTCCTAGATGTTTATGTCGGTGTCCAACCCTCCAACAATTTTTAAAACAGGACCAAACCTAGCAGGTTAAGAAAAAAAATGCATAGCACTGAAAGAAAAGCATACCCGTTTCTAAAAGCTTCTAAACCAAAAGTTCATGCTCTAAAGCAGTACTACAGCGAGTTGACAGACTTAAGAGAAGCTGGATTACATAGGATCCTCGATCAAGGTCATCAATGGGCGAAAGAAATAGCACAAAATCTTGACTCTGGAGGAGGTGCGCTCTTTCCTCATACCTATGTCAGTAAATGCGGCTATCAAATAGCAGCGGTGATCCACGGTATTTTAGATAGCGGTGCAGATCAAGTCATTCTTCTCGGCACAGCGCACGGTTTTCCTGGAGAATTGCTTGAAGCACGCATCAGAGAATTGAATGGAGATGATATTAAGCATGAGGCTTCATGGGGTGTTTTAGACCCTGCATCAGCAAAAGGTTATCTCTTGGAAAAAGAATTTTCTTTGGACCTGTTTAAAGCTCTTTGGAAAATAGAAGTAGAAAGAAGAGGTATCATCCCTCCTACTCTTTTTGAACGTTACCCATGCCTAACAAATAGAGAGCCTGAGAAACTGCCTGAAATAAATGAACTTAAAGAGTTAACAAAAAATTCAGTGCTCGTTGGAACAGATGATTATTGCCATCATGGCATTGCATATGGTGTTGTAAAAGAAGCCACACTACCCACAGACGAACAGGGGTTAATTTTTGCTCGCAAACAAATTGAATCAGGATTTTCTCACTTAAGGAATAATAACTATCGTGGATACTTTGAGCACTGGATGAATCCAGAAGCTATTGGTGACCCTTGTGATGTAACAATGGTTATGCACTATCTCATTGGGCAGAAAGCATCACCGAAAATTTTAGATCTTAAATTGGTCGATGTTGCCCCTCTTTTTGAAGAGGATCCAACTCCAAGTTGGGTAGCTGCCACTTTGGCCATTATGTGAGAAATAGCACTATGAAACAAATATTGATCTACTTCGCTGGCCTTTGCCTATTACTGCAACTCCCTATCTTAGGCTATGAAATTCAAGACACGAATGTTTTAGAAGTATCTCGTGGGATCAAACTGATTGCTTTAGATGTTGATGGAGTTTTAACAAATGGAGACATTATCTACACATCGAGCGGAGAAGAAATCAAAGTCTTTAATGTAAAAGATGGGCTTGGATTAGTTTTAGCCTCTCAAACCGGCTTTATTACTGCTATTATCACTGGCCGAGCATCCCCTATGGTTGAAAGAAGAGGTCAAGAGCTCAGGATTTGCCATATCTACCAAAATGTTAAAGATAAAGTAAAAATTATTGAAGAATTGGCAAGTATGTATGGCAGCCGTTGCAATGAAATATGTTATATGGGTGACGATTTACCAGATGTGCCTGCCTTAAAAATAGTAGGTTTGGCATGTTGCCCTTTGGATGCGGTTACAGAAGTACTAGAAGCCTGTAACTGGATTTCTTCACATGAAGGCGGCCAAGGTGCAGTGCGCGAACTCACAGATTTTTTAATTAAAGCAAAAAGGCCATAAAATCTATGGACACTTCTACATTTTCGCACGAAGCCTTATCTCTTCAGGGCAGCAGACAGCTTATCTATACGGCAATGTCCAAACATTTTTTCTACTTCAGGATGCATATCTCGCGGTATGTTTTGGAACAAGGTCATGTCCCTTTAAATCCCTTTATGCTTTTCGATTACTTCCTTTTAGACAGCATCGATAGAAATTTCATTAGAGATGCAAATAATTCTGTTGTTTTGCGCGCCGATCAAATTTGGGTCTTTGGTCCGATTTCCAACGGAGTACTTGCTGAAATTATGCTCGCAAAAAAGGCAAATAAGACCATCTCATACTTTGCGATCGAAAAACCGCACAAGATCGTTTCGATACTCGAGAGTACAATTGAAATGGAAAATGAAGTTGAACAATTTAAATCCTTATTTGCATCTAAGCTGTAGCTGGTGAAACACTTGATCGACTCGGTATCGCCCTTAAGCTTGCATGAGAATTGCCTAAAGGTGCAGCCATAATGATTTCTAAATAACCACCAATTTTTTAGAAAAATCTATATTAAAAGCTTCAAATACAGTAGAATACGCTTGATTGGAGCGAGTCATGAAAAAATATGTCTATAAGCCATACAGTGAGATTTTTCCTGTTCTATTCACCAAGGAGAAGGAAAGAATAATTGCTAATGTCATAAGCATTTTATCTATTGAGCATATTGGTAGCACGGCAGTTCCTGGTTTAGGGGGCAAGGGAATCATTGACATTGCCATAGCCGTCCAAAAAGAAGACATGGATTTCATACTAAAGCAACTTCAAAATCTTGGTTATGAATACAGGCCGACTTTTAGCACTCCCGATCGCTTCTACTTTATCATCTACTTACCTGATCCAGAAGAGGAACAAAGACGGTATCATGTCCATTTGACATATCCTGAAAGTAAGGAATGGAGAGAATTAATCGGTTTTCGAGATTATTTAATGAATCACTCTGAAGAAGTTCAAACTTATAGTGAACTAAAGAGGGAAGCAGCCCACCTTGCCAACCAAGATGGTGAAATCTATAGAAAAATTAAGGACCCTTTCTTTCAAAAAATTAATCTCCTAAGAAAAAATTCTACACCTGTCATGGTGAAAATGCATGCAGATGAACTGGATATCGATCTATCACTTGTTCAACGATTGCTAGCAAAACAATTTCCCTCTTGGGTGGACTTACCACTACAACCGGTCTCCTCGGCTGGAACGGATAATGCCCTATATCGACTGGGAAATGATATGGTAGTACGACTTCCAAGGATTGGATGGGCTGCAGAAAATGTAGACAAAGAGTGTCAGTGGCTACCACAAATTGCACCCTTTTTACCGATTCCGATTCCAGTTCCACTGGCTAAAGGAATTCCGGCTGAAGGTTATCCTTGGAATTGGTCAATTTATCATTGGATTGAAGGCAAGAATCCAACAGTCAATCATATCCCAAATCCGCATCTACTTGTTAATGAATTAGTTACATTTATTAAGGCAATGCACAAGATCGATTTGCCGGGCGGACCCACATCCAATCGTGGAGTCCCATTACAAGAACAAGACATTGAGACGCGCAAAGCAATCCAAGCATTAAATGGGATGATCGATGTTGATGCGATAACTGGTATATGGGAAGCGGTTTTAAAGACACCTATATGGACACGATCCCCTGTTTGGGTACATGGCGATTTATCTCCTGGTAATATCCTCATTGAACATGGCAAGCTCTGCGCCATTATTGATTTCGGAATTTTGGGTATTGGAGATCCCGCTTGCGACCTGATTATTGCATGGAATCTTTTGCCAGCCCATATGAGGGAGGCTTTTCGTATTGGATTAGATGTGGATGATGCCACATGGCAAAGAGGTCGCGGCTGGGCCTTATCTAATGCCCTCATTGCCCTACCGTATTACAAAGATACCAATCCAGTGCTAGCAAGCAATGCACGGCATGTGATTCAAGAGGTTATGAAAGAAGGATGAAAAAGAGTCATCAAGCGGTGTACGATCTGATTGCTTCGATTCAGCCATTAGATCAAGTAGAAAAAGAGCACATCACTTTTGCTCTCAATTGGATAAAACACTCGTCTCAAATTTTTCGGATAGAAAAACCTGCAATTCCAGATATTCATTTGGTTTCCTATTTTGTGCTTATTGATCAGGAGAGAATGCAACTCCTTCTTGTTGACCATAAAAAATCTGGCCTGTGGCTTCCAGCTGGTGGGCATGTTGAATTGAATGAACATCCCACGGAAACAGTCAAAAGGGAAGCTCAAGAAGAGCTGGGAATCAGTGCCGACTTTTTGATCGATTACCCCTTTTTCCTCACGGTTACAAAAACTATAGGAGCTTTTCAACATACCGATGTGTCACTGTGGTATCTTCTGCACGGGAAGAGCACAAATTGCTTGAATTATGATGTGCAAGAATTCAATCGGATTGGTTGGTTTAAAATTGAAGAAATTCCATTCGCGAACTCCGACCCTCATATGCAAAGATTCATCGACAAGCTCTGTAAGTTATTTACCTTAAATAGTTACGATGCGAGTGCAAATCAATACAAAAAAAATACGGAGTCTCTCCACCCGCATATAGAGGCCAAACAATTCATAGGAAAACTTCCCGAACAAGCAACAATCCTCGACATTGGATGCGGCCCTGGAAGAGATGCTAAGATTTTTTCAAGAGTTGGGTTTTAAAGTCACAGGTGTCGATTTTTCAGCTAAAATGATCGAATTAGCTAGGAAAGAAGCTTGCAAAGCCAAATTTCATCTCATGGATATCGAAAAACTCGAGTTCTCAAAGGACACATTTGATGGGGCCTGGGCTTCGGCTTCTTTTCTACACATCCCCAAAAAAAATATGCTTTCGGTGTTCAAAAGTATCCATGCCATTCTCAAGGCAGGGGGGGATTTTTTATTGCTCAGTCAAAAGAGGGTCTGGTGAAATGTTACAATCGGATGAGAGGTATGGAAATAGGCAAAAATTTTGGTCTTTTTTTGAAGAGCAGGAGCTCTCAAACCTATTGACGGAAGCACAATTTGAGGTGTTAGATAGTGCTATTACCGAAAAAAGACCCTCCTATGAAACGCATCCAATGATCCGTGTACTTTGTAAAAAGGGAGAAGAATTATGAAAATAGGCGTTCTTTCCGATACACATGACCAAGGTGATCTCATTCGAACCGCTGTTGAGCATTTTAATCAGGAAAAAGTCGAATGGGTATTTCATTGTGGTGACTGGGTTTCTCCTTTTATTCTCTATTTTTTTCAGGCTTTGAAAGCACCTTTGCGCGGCGTCTTCGGAAATAATGATGGAGACAAATTTCGTCACCTGGCTTTCAAGGATAAATGGGGGCTTGACTTGGAATATGAGGAGCGATTCCTTGAAATGGAAATTGACTCTCGTCTAATCGCAATTTTCCATGGTGATTATCCTGGTTTAGTTGATGCTCTGGTGACTTGTGGCAAGTATGATGCTGTTTTTCACGGTCATACACACAAAAAAGTCAATGAGCACATTGGCAAACGCTCTCTTCGAATCCAGGTTCATTGATGAAAGAAACATCCCCTAATGTTAGAGGGGCAAGCATTGCCATTTACGATACAAAAATTCACGCAGCCACACATATTTTACTTTGAACATGGAAGCTCATGGCGAATACTTCAATAAGTTTTCATCCGCTTGATGAAACCCATTTTTCTTTGATCCATCGATGGTTTAATCAACTCCACGTGCAAAAGTTCTATTCTCTTCGTTCCTGGACGCTGGAAGAGGTGGAAAAAAAGCTGACTCCCTATCTTCGAAACGAAAAAGGTATTCAAGCTTTTATCATTTATTTTGGAAAAATGCCCATTGGTTACATCCAAAGCTGTCCAATAAAAGAACATCCATGGGAAGATCAAGCGCTTTCTGATGATATCGTCCAAGAAATTGAACCATTTCATTTAGTTTTAGGAAGAGGCGATGATATCGGGCAATATCTAGAAACTTTGTCTGAATTCAAGATTGATGAACCAAAACAGAAAGCACCTCCCCCAGGATCAATTAGATGAATGCTCTTTATATTCCTTCATCGCCGCTTGATGCTTTGGGACCCGTCTCAGCTGCTTTTCGGCAACAAGGCATAAACAACTTTTCGGAAGGCTTGAAGTGGACGCACTCCCTACCTTATGGTCGTAATTCAGATAGGGCAAACTACATGCTCATCTTTCAAGAGCCTGTTGGCACCTGCAGCACCAAACATGCACCATTAGCCGCACTAGCAAATGAAAATGGCATCCAGTTAAAACTGCAAATGGCTATTTGCAAGCTCGATGTAAATCTAGAACCAAAAGCATCTTCTCTTCTCGAAATGATGGAGATCGACTTTTTCCCCGAGGCTCACTGCTATCTGCAATATGAAGATCAGAATATCGACATCACTTTTCCCAACCAATCTCCTACCTTGAAAATCGAGATAATAGAAGCTCAAACCATCCAGCCAAACCAAATTTAATGGAAATTAACCTAATTATTCCATATTGTTATTGTGGGAATGTTATCATTATGATAACATTCATGTATGCCCAACAAAGACTCTCTTTTTCAAATAGCTGATACCCAACAAGGATACTTTACGAGTGCCCAAGCCATAGAATGCGGTTACTCTCGCACAAATTTCCATCGTTATATTGCTTCTGGAGAATGGGTTAAAGAACTACGTGGTATTTATCGGTTAGCACACTACCCTATTACATCCCACCCTGATCTAGTTATTTGGGGGTTATGGACTCGCAATATGAATGGGAAAATACAAGGGGTCTGGTCTCATGAAACGGCTTTGGAGCTATATGAACTTTCTGATGTAATGCCAGCTAAGATGCATATGACGGTCCCCAAGAAATTCCGTAAATGGACGGCCATGCCCAAACATATCATTTTCCACTTTGCACATCTTTCTAACTCAGATGTGATAGCTCAACAGGGGTATTTAGTCACTTCTCCTCTAAAAACAATCATCGATATCGTTGAAGAAGGGAAACTATCCGAGGATTTGATCGTTCAAGCAATTCAAGATGCCCTGCAAAAGGGACTTATTTCGCGAAAACAACTAAATGAAGCGGCCGCTTTCGAAACTCATTCAAAACTGACAAGGATTCTCAATGATTACAAATTTTAAAAGCGCCGCTGACTTTAGAACTAGTCTCGAAGCTCGCTTAAGGAATACAGCAACAGCAAGTGGCGAAAAACTACAGCGTTTAAGGCGAAAAGTAGCCTTTGACAGGTTGCTCGCACGACTTTTTCTTCCAAGGAACCAAATTTCTTTCTTAAGGGTGGTTATGCTATGGAACTCCGACTCAAAACGGCAAGAGCTACGAAAGACATTGATCTTACGACTCTCAAAAGAGCAAAAGGAGAAACCGATCTTTTAAGTATAGCGATTGTGGAGGAGTTGCGTGAGCTCGCACAACAGGATATGGGTGATTTTTTTACCTATCGAATTGGAGAAGCTCAAATTGATTTGGATAATGCTCCCTATGGTGGAGCTAGATATCCAGTCACTACCCTTCTTGATGGTAAGATATTCGAACGCTTTCAGCTAGATGTGGGAGCAGATGCTATTGTCACTCATGTAGAAACTGTGCAAGGAACAGACTGGTTAGGTTATTGTGGAATCCCCTCTCCTGTTTTCACTATCATTTCTGTCGAACAGCAATTTGCAGAAAAATTACATGCCTACACTCTCCCTCGTCAAAGAGAGAATACGCGTGTGAAAGATATAGTTGACATGGTGCTCCTTGTGAAGATGAGGGCATTAAATCTTGGCACCCTAAAAGCAGCACTAGAAATAATCTTCAAGGTCCGTGCAACACATTCTATTCCAAAAAAGCTTGATGCTCCGCCAAAAGCTTGGGAAATCCCCTATCAGAGACTTGCTCAAGAGTGTTCATTGTCATTGAGCCTAGAAGACGCGTTTAGAGAAGTTGAAATAGTTTAGCTACTTTATCCAAGCTTAGTTGATTTCCGGACGCCTCGGACGGGTTAAGGTCATTAGTCATTTCTGTTCGGAAAAAAAATCCTGTTTGCTGAATATTATTGCCGCTTTTTATTAAAATAGAGTGGATGAAGGTTGTCCGACCGTCAAAAAATAGACACCTCTTTGTGAATAGCCAAATTACTTGAATTCATTGAATAAACGATCCATGATTTTACGACAAGTTGTCGAAAAATCAATCTAATGAGAATAGACATAGGCAATAATTCTCTTACGCCTGATGAGAAGATCTCGATATTCCGTTCCTTTTTTCGAGGACGCGAAGAGGTATATCCAAGAAGATTTGAAAATCGCAAGTCCGGCAAAATGGGCTATGCCCCCGTCTGTAGTAATGAGTGGGTTAGAGGGATTTGCGCAAAACCCAAAATCAAATGTTCAGAATGTCCTCATCGGGCTTTTTTACCTGTCACTGATGATGTAATTCGTTGGCATCTTTCAGGCCTGGATAACCGTGGCAATGATTTTGTCATGGGTGTCTATCCCATGTTATTGGATGAAACTTGTTTTTCCCTAGCCGCCGATTTTGACAAAGCGAGTTGGCAAGAAGATGCTCTAGCCTTTTTTAAAACCTGCCGACAGATGAACTTGCCAGCTGCAATAGAGCGGTCGAGATTGGCAAAGGAGCCCATGTATGGTTATTTTTTGAAACTGCAATACCAGCGGCATTGGCACGCAAACTTGGCGCCCATATTCTCACTGAAACCATGGAATCCCGGCCCGATATTGGTTTTGACTCCTATGATCGATTCTTTCCAAACCAAGACACCTTACCCAAAGGCGGATTTGGAAATCTCATCGCATTGCCCTTGCAAAAGAAAGCCCGAAGTGTAGGAAATAGCGTGTTTATTGATGATAACTTGGTTGCTTATGAGGACCAATGGGCATTTCTATTGAGTATGCAAAAAATTAACCTTTTAGAGGTTGAAAAAATTGTCCGTGAAGCAAAAGCCAAAGACCGCATTATCGGCGTGAAGCTTGACATTCCAGATGAAGATGAAACCTCTCCATGGAAAATATCACCTTCACGCAACAAAGGACCTATAACAGGTCCTGTGCCGCCTACTTTGGAAATTGTTGTTGGCAACGAAATTTTCATTCCTAAAGAGCCATTATCCCCTTCTCTTCGGAATCGATTTTTGCGTCTTGCTGCCTTTCAAAATCCGGAGTTTTATAGAGCCCAGGCAATGCGGTTGCCCACCTATGATAAGCCTCGCATTATTGCATGCGCGCGCGACTATCCGCATCATATCGGGCTTCCACGTGGTTGTTTTGAAGATCTATGTCAAGTATTTGCAGATCTGAAGATTAAACCTGTAATTCGAAAGGAATTGTATGAGGGGCGTGCTTCTTGTCTACCGATTTTCTCGGTGAGCTGGAGGATGGAGCACAGAAGAAAGCAGCTGAAGAAATGTTAAAAAGTGACATCGGAGTGTTATCTGCTACTACAGCATTTGGAAAAACAGTCGTTGCTGCATGGCTCATCGCAAAACGACAGGTGAATACTTTGATTCTCGTGCATCGTAAGCAGCTCCAAATGCAATGGATACAACGTCTCTCCATGTTTCTTGATTTGCTGCCAAATTCTATTGGCTGGTTGGGAGGTGGACGTAAAAAACCCTCGGGCCTGATCGATGTGGCTCTTATTGAAAGTATGGTGCGTAAGGGCGTTGTTGATGATGCTGTAGGTCAATATGGACATCTTATTTTAGATGAATGCCACCACTTGCCAGCTCAAAGTTTTGAAGAGGTCGTCCGTCTTGCAAAAGCAAAATTTGTCACCGGCTTGACGGCCACTATGATCCGTAAAGATGGGCATCATCCCATCATCACTATGCAATGTGGCCCTGTGCGTTACCAAGTGAATGCCAAAGAGCAAGCAACTCTTCGCCCTTTCGAGCATACAGTCTTAGTCCGACCAACTGCATTTCGTCCGACAAAGCCAGCAAATGAGGATGCCAGATTCCAGTTTCGTGATCTATATGATGAGTTAATAGTAGACAATGATCGCAATCAACTGATCTGTGAAGAAATTATCCAAGCTGTCCGCAATGGCAGATCACCAGTTGTCCTGACTGAACGCAATGCACATTTGGACTATTTATCCCATAGGCTGGTCACTGAAATTCCCCATTTAATTGTATTGCGGGGTGGAATGAGTAGTAAGGAAATTGCCCATGCTACAAATGGTTTAGCGGCTATTTCTGAGAATGAGGGGCGCGTTGTACTTGCTACCGGCAAATTTATTGGCGAAGGTTTTGATGATGCTCGGCTAGACACCCTCTTTCTCACATTACCCATTTCCTGGCGTGGCACCATCGCACAATATGTTGGAAGATTGCATCGGCTCCATGACCGTAAAAAAGAAGTGCAAGTCTATGATTATGCCGACCTCAATGTGCCTATGTTAGAACGGATGTTCAACAGACGTTGTAGAGGCTACGAGGCCGTAGGATATCGGATTTTGTTACCAGCAAGTGCGATACCAGGCTGGCCAGTTGAAGTCCCACTTCCAGTAGACCCCCTTTGGAAAGCAGACTATGCAGGCACTGTTCGGAGGTTAGTTCAAGATGGCGTAGATATGCCCCTTGCAAGACTTTTTGTGCAAGCCGCAGTTAGATTGACAGAAAATGAGGAGGGGGTTAACCGTGCACGTAGCGCAACCGAAGCATTTCTCTACCGCCGCCTTGAAACCCTGTCTCAAACCATTGGTAAATTCCGCTTAAATGTTTCATTATCAATTCCCTTTGATGGCTTAAGCCAAATGGAAGTGGATTTATTATCCATAGAAGATCGTATTGCAATTGAGCTGGATGGTCCACAACATCTTGGTAATGCTGATTCTTACCGTCGTGATCGACGAAAAGATGTTTTATTGCAAGAAAACGGTTACATAATCCTACGTTTTTTAACAGATGATGTGAGTAAATCCTTAGATCTGGTCCTTGATACAATTCTGAGGACGCTATCTCATAGAGATACATCCTCACAGCAAATCATTGAGAAGAAAAGAATGAGAAGTTTGCCGATTGCAGCGAATGTCTAATAAAATATAGAATTTTCCTGACTTCTGCCATTATCGACATAAGGAGAAGATTTTGAAAAAAGCCTATCGGCACGATGATGAGATCGTTTTTTACTTTGATGCTTTTGACAACAAATATGTAGCTCAGGGAGGAAGTCTTGCTTGGAGATTAAACAATCCCGGACTTCTTTTATCGCATAGCCTGCACAGAACAGGCTATAAGTCAATCGGCGCATATCATCAATATGCAATCTTCTCACATCCTCTTCTAGGACAGAAGGCTCTTCGAGCCTGGATTTGTTCAACAAAGTACTATGATTGCCACCTCATTGAAATAGCCAAATATTACCAACCCAATCACCCAGAACAGTATCTTGACCAATTATGCACCCTCACAGGCCTTCCGCCTGAATCAACACCCCGTTCTCTTCTCACTCATGATTTTGAAAAACTGTTAAGGGTTCTTCAAAAACTTGCTGGTTTTACTCCTGAAAATGAGCATCAATTGTCATTACTCCCTAAGATCAAAGCGAGATTTTATTCAATCGGCAGAAAGGTTGAGTACTATCTTGCAGGTTACGATACCCTTCTTAAAAAAAGCCAAGCAATAGAATGGGTTGAAACTCATAAACTCGATGCCGTGATTGTCCATAAAAGCAACGGAGAGATGTATTTACGATCACGGCCAGGACATCACTTTGATCAAATCCGCTTTAAACAAAAAGACTATGGTACCGAAAAGGAATTTAAAGATGCGGTAAGAGAAGTAGGGCAAGAAAAAGAAGGGCAATGCATTTGGGGATTTATCAATGGTCTTTCCAATTCACAGAGCCAGGCCCTTGAGTCTGCTTCTTTTATTTCAAAGACAGCGCATGGAGAACATGTTCTTTATTTGGTCAATGATGCCCTCCGTAGCCTTCCTGACTCAATAGCACAAAAATTTGGACATCACTCCGAAAGTGTGAAATTTGCCGCCCAGTTTTTTAAAATGCTGATCGATTTGTCAGAACAGACATCTTCCCAAAATAAGCCCAAAATTATTGTGTTTTCACATAGTCAGGGTGCGCTAATCGCAAATTTAGCACTGAGTCGATTGACACCAAAAGAACGTCAAAAAATCCATCTTTTTACATTAGGAGGAGCTGTATTGATTGAGCCCGATGCCGCTCATCCAGAATCGCACAATTATTTTAGTTTACCTGATCTCATTTCAAAATTAACTTCCTATACCTTCTGTGCTTTCCTTTTGCGCCTACATGATGGAAAGAAAGCTGGCCTTAAACCGGAGCAAGTGATCGAACAACTCATCTTGGAAGATATAGAAATGCGCCTAGAAACTCGCGATCCAAAAGCGATTGCGAAATTTAGAAAGCAGCGAGAAGAACATTATGCACATGAATTTTGGAAGTCTCAAAATATCACGATTTTAAATGATGAAAGTACGAAATTTTTTGAACATGCCCTAAAATCACCCTGTTACCGACAGCAAGTAATCGAAATCATCGATAAATATAGAAGGTAAAAAATGTTCGGTAAATTAAAAAAAGGGTTAGCTGCCTTCATCGGAGGTATATTTGTAATCACCTACATTTTCTTATTCTTACCTGCTCTTGCATATATTCCACTTACAGGTGCGTTAGCTTTTGAAATGGGCATCTGGTATGGAATTGTATGCGTATTAGCTGTACTCACGATCCCTCTTTCCATGCCTTTCGCCATATATTTAATTTTTTCGACTTATACAAAGCAAAGCTATTTAAAAATGCTGGTGTATTCTTTATTGCCAGGCTATTTTTGTATAGCATCCCTCCTATTGACAGCTTTGATGATGCGCTTGCATTGTTTACTTGAAGATTTTCCGCATTATTTCCACTAATGACTGGATTAATTTTCGGAATTTTCTTGCGAGAGAAAGCACGTGACCGATCACTCTTTGGGGAAGATTGAAATAGCTCTCTTCGTTATAATTTTTCCTCTACGAGGAGACGTTTATGAGTGAATACCAATATTATGAGTTTCAAGCTGTAGATCGATGTTTGACGGAGGAAGAAATAAATAAGCTGCGATCCTTCTCATCACGTGCAGATATTACTACCCATAGTTTTATAAACGAATATTCCTGGGGTAATTTTAAAGGCGATGAAGATTTATGGATGGAAAAATATTTCGATGGTTTCCTTTATTATGCTAATTGGGGAACTCATATTTTGAAACTACGACTTCCTTCGACTCTTTTAGATCTTAAAATTGTTCAACCATATTGTGATGGTGATCATTTTTCAGTCCGTCAGAGCGGTGACAAGCTCATATTAGATTTTCTATCGGAAAACGAGGGTGGTGGTGAATGGGAGGAAGATCTCAGGTTAACTTCATTTTTAAGCTTGAGGACAGACTTAATCCGTGGAGATCTTCGCTGTTTATACCTTGGCTGGTTGTCTGGTTTACAAAATGATGACCATGATGAAGAAGAATTCGAGCCCCCAGTTCCTCCAGGCTTACAAAACTTAAATCCTGCACTTGTCCAACTTGCTGATTTTTTGCGAATAGAATGCGATTTAATCGATGCAGCCGCACAGATGAGTCCCTCATTAGAAGAGATAACACCTAATTCTCAAGATATTCACAAATGGCTTCTCACTCTTTCTCAAAATGAAAGAGATAGTATGTTGGCATCGATTTTAGAAAGCAGCTTGAAAGGCGATCAAACAATTGCTCTGAGCCAAGTCTGCCGTTTTAGTAAAGCATGGCAATCATTCCGAGAAGGTAAAAAAGAAAAGCCCAAAAAACGTACAGTTGGCGAGGTTCTAAAAGAATCTGAAAAAGTAAGACGTGCTAGAGTCCAACTTGAAGCTGAAAAAGCTGCAATCGAATTAGCTGAGCGGCAAAAAGCGCAACGTATATTGAGAGAAAAACGCCTTAATGAGATTAAGGGTCGCGAAGAGAAAATATGGAATCAAATAGAGTCACTTGCCTCTGAAAAGAAAGCAAAAAGTTATGACCAGGCAATAGAGCTTCTTATCGATTTACGTGATCTTGCTCTGCGTGAAAAATCCGCTGATTTTCCGGACAGATTCAATGCCCTAAAACAACGACATTCCGCTAAGTCATCATTTGTTCAACGTTTGAGGAATATTTCTGTTTAGATGCTGAATAAATGGGGGAATAGCGGGGGAATTCAAATTAAAAAATGACAAAAAACCACAACAAGACAGAATACTATGAATTACACAAGTCGCTTATTTTCAGTGATACTAGTTGTTGTAGCTTGTTACCACTTGTTGATTGCGACGGACTCATAACCCGTAGGTCCCTGGTTCAAATCCAGGTTGCCCCACTCCTTACTTTCAGGCTTAAGCTACTCTCTGAGGCCTATTTGCGCCTTTTACCTCCCTATTTTCTACAAAGAATTGGGCATATAGCTTGGCTTCGATTCTCTATAATATCGGGCATTTTTCAATGCAACTGCCTCGAAGATAGTAAAATGGCTACATTTTTTCATGCAGGGCCAAAATTGTAGAAATTTGTCTTCCTTTCCGGTATTATTTTTTTGGTAAAATCACTCGTCCTTACGAATTTATGTACAAGAAATTGAAATATTTTTTATTCACTTTTCTCCTCGCTATATGTTCCTACTTAAATGGAGCAGATCTATCTTATGATGAGGTTTTAAAAAGTTGCCAGCCTGAACAAGCTACAGCGGTACAAGAAGCTTTTCGAACAATCTGCACACAAGACGATCAGAAAAATAACCTCTCTTTCACGAAACTCCAAGGAGGGATGACTCGGGCTGCTGTATATTCTTTCAATATTGATAATAAAAAATATGTTCTACGATTCTTGGATTCTAAGCAGCCTGAATATCAGCGTCATAATGAAATTAATGCACATAAGATTGGATACCAACTCCAACTTGCGCCTGAGTGTGTTTTTGCGGATCAGAACGCCTTTCTAATGATTATACCTTTTATACAGGGGCATACTCTCTCATTCAAGGATCTTGAGAACCCTCAGACCATTGCGCTTTTAGGCAGAATGATTGCTACTTTACACCACTTCGATGGTGAGTATCCAACCCGATATACCCTTTTAGACAGATTGCGGATACATTATGAAAAAATGGTTAGAAGCGGAATTGCGTATCCTACTGGATTTGACGAGTCCGTGAGGGATGCCTTTAATAAAATTACTACGAATGCTTTAGTTCCAACACACGGCGATTTAAATCCTTCCAATATATTGATTGGCGATCATGGAATCTACATGATTGATTGGACAACTGCCACTTGGGATGATCCTTTTAACGAATTAGGATATATAAGCCTGCTCTCAAATCTGGGAAAAGAGAAGGAGCGGGAATTTTTAGAGTCGTATTTTGGAAGACAACCAACTGCTGATGACTATTCAATGCTTGAACAAGCAAAATTAAAGGCCTATCTTACGACGGCTGCTATTTGGTTGCGTTACTCTGATAATGACTTATCAATTCCTTATTCTGAGCGGGTTGCGAAATTAGACGCTCAACTACGGTCTGATTCTCTGAAAAAAGCATCGGAATATCTGAAAGAAGGAAAAGTTGTCGACCCTCGGACTGCTTCGAGGGAAGAAATGACCTCATATGCTCTCAGCTTCTACAAAGCCTATTTAGAAAATAATAAATAAGCTAGGTGATATCCCCTCAACAGCTAACAAACAGCACTACCTCTCTTTATTGGGCTGCAATGTCGACATTCGAATACAAAAGCCCAGATTAAGATCAGAAATACTGAGAAGAAAAGGCGCATTGCTTTTTTCCCGCAGCTGCCATAAATCGACAGGTAGTTTTGGGCTAGAACGATCGCTGGGTAGAACTTGGGGGGCGCCCTCCGGCCCGTGGCCGGCCAAAGTATCACTTTGGGTGGTGTGCTCCGCCGGCACACCACAGGGCGCCCCCCTTTCCTCAGAGTCTTTCGACCGTAAAAATGGCCCCCTTCTTTCCTCGAGGATTTGATCTTTAATAGCCTTAGCAAGCTTTTTTAATTCAAGAAGATGGATATCATTTTGAGCGATATCAATATTACGAACAACTCGCTGACGGACTCTATTTCCCTCACGAATATTTTCGCAAATTTGAACGCTTTTACGAGGAGAATTAGGAGTAGATTTTACACGAATAAACATGAGGGCATGTTATACAATCGTTAAAAAAAAGAAAGCTTCATTTTCTCGCTAGGCACTACAAAATCAAGTTTTGTTTTCTACAGAGAGAAACCCGATCATTTTTTAGCTTGAAAATGTCAAAGTCGGGACAAATTATTGAGAAGAGAAAAATGAGAAGTTTGCCGATTGCAGAGAATGTCCAATAAAATATAGAACTTACAAGCCTCAACCCTTGTCGACATAGGAGAAAAATTTGGAAAAAATTTATCTCTAAAAGTCATGAATATAGGCAATAGGGATTTCATTTTTAATGAAAAAAGCTAATGCAGCATTGAGATGCTCTACCTCTACTGCAAGTGATAAGTAGACGTGTAAGGGGTCTGCTGTGGCAGGAATCTCATATAATTTTTCGCAGCCAACGGGTAGGATAAATTCTTGATTTTTTTCAACATTGAGGTCTACCTGGATCGTTTTCTGGCCTGCAATATCGACATAGGTCAGGCTCTTGTCGGAAAGTTTTAGGAGAAGATGGAACATCTCCATATAGCGAGGCAACGTGATATGTTTGAGATTGCTGTCTGGATATTCCTTCTCAATGTGGATGCGAGGATCGAATTGGGTAAGATTGATATCCGTTTTAACAAGCAGGTGTAAACGACGTGCATCTTCGATCGATTCACTCGTATACACCCAGGATAATGGAAGAGAGATGGCTCCCTTAATAGCATATTCCAAAGTAGTGAAAGAAGTGATGAAGAGATTCATGAGCGTACAGTCAGAAAAGAGAACTGTTTTTAATGAAGCATGGCGTCTAGCGACTTTCCACGATTCTCGAAAAACAGACCACATGTTTTTGATTTCACTAAACCAAGGAAATTGGTAGAACGGCTGATTATCAATAAAATTACAGTATCCTTGAGTGAGTCTCACATTATGCCATTCGGATGCTGTAAGATAGGTGCGAATGGGATCGCGAACATACTCAGAATCGGCATGGGCTTGTGCACAAAATTCTTCCTCCGTTCTCGCTTTTTTTGTAAAGCAAACCAAAGAGTTGCGGGTCGCATCACCTGTGCGGATCAAAGGGGGATGATTGCCTTGGATGAAGCCATTTTCCTCAAGAAGGGACTGCCAGTAGGCAAGGCTTTGAAAATTGCGGAATTCGCGCAGTTCTTCATCAAGAGGTACCCCTGTTCCAACATTGAAGATACTATGGATTACAGATAGCATTTCTTTCATCTCAAGAGAAGTGGCATCGTGATCCATCAAGATAAAGCTTCCGGTTGGACTCAGAATGCGGTGAAGCGATTGGATAAAGGGCACCAGCTTATGTTCTGGAATATGATGCAGACCAATGTACATTGCCACCAGATCAACACTTCCTGTGGGGATATCTTGATGGCGAATAGGCTCATACTCATTGAGATAGACAAAGCGATCGTAAGGCCTGGGAAATCCCGATTCGATGTAATCCACTAGCTTTTCTCTCTCATTCACCACATAGATGGGACCTTTTATATCGAGTTTTTTCTTCAATGGACGACTGAGTCTTCCTGGATATCCAATCTCCACATAGCCTTTAAGAGAGCGGTCACCAATCAACTTTTGTACTTGATCTGCCAGATCTTTTTTTAACGCAAAAAGAGACTTTAATGCCCGCTTGTTCCTCTTCACAAAAGAAAATGATCCTTCGCACATGCGCTCTTGCAAGCAGCGGTAGACCACATCGTCTTCAATATGGGGATCAGTTAAAATATCGTCGACAAGAGTCATGAATTTTGTTTGGTCAAGCTGCATGAACACGTTATTAAGAAAATCTTTAATCCATTCTCTTTGTACAGGATCGGAAAAAACCGTGCGGAAACAAGCACGTTTTTCGTCAAGAGGAGTTGTATTTTTTGCAAGTACATATTCTTCATAAAAGCCATTCATAAAGCGCATTTCAGGGTCGTATTGCTTTTTTTTCTCCGCAATGATTTGCCATTCTGGATAGCAGTTATGAAATTGATCTAAAGTTGCAAAATTTTGGTAAGGAAGATAATAGGTACCCTCATGCGTTTTCAAATAATCCACTACTGCTTGGACCCAAAGCCGTGTTTTTTGAATCTCATCTGGAAGAAGCGACTGATTAAAGAAGAGGACGATGGCAAACATATCCTCATTTCGAGCGTAGGAAAAGCCGGTTAACCTATTTTGTTTTACATAGCGAACTGTGGCGTTGTATATAGGAATTTTGTTTTCCTTTAAAACACCCGCTAAAAAACGGAGAAAGTCATTGAGTTGGGAAGCAGGGACAAAATACTCCTGAAGCCACTCAGCATCGATCTTGGATTCATTGAAAATGCACCTGAGAGGAAAGGTCATAGCCTCATTTCGATCGGTCATACTTTTTGCATCAATAGATCCAGATCGCTCCATTTTCCATGCAAGGGGAAGAGTTCCTGGAAGTCGACGGGCAATTCCTAGCTCAATTCTTTCGACCGTGTTACCTCTTGCAGGTTCCATAGGCATGCTTGAAATCATACTCTCCGATTCTTCTTCAGAATAATTAAGGGCAATTCCCTTTTCAAAGATTCCATTAGGATCAAAACAGAGACGGAAATAGTGCAGGGCAATCTTATCATTCACCGCTACCTGAGTTTTAAAGTAGGAAAGGTAGGCCTCTACAGGCATTTCAACAGCTTCATATGCCAATTTAGTATTATTTGTTAGCGAGAGTTCGGCTTCTAATATGGCCCCAAACCCTCCTAATCCACCGATGACTAAATTAAAAAGTTCGTCATCCGGGAAAAGGCGCTCTACTTTTCCTTCACCATTTACAATCAATAGAGAGTTTACTGTTTCCCTTAATGTACCGGCTTTGTGATCCCAGCCATGGCAATTGACCGATAGTGAGCCACCGATTGAAAAAATATTCGAGGCTTGCATCACTCTTACTGCAAGGCCGTATTCATTTGCCCTCGCTTGCAGATCGCTCCAAATAGCACCTGCACCCACCTGTGCAATTTTTCTCACAGGATCTATTTTCACATGGTTCAGATATTTAAAGTGGATAAGTAGATCTCGTTCATCTGTTGGAAGTGCTTGTTTTCCCTGACTCATTAAAGCACCAGCAAATGCAACTCGTTTGCCAAGCCTCTTTGCCTCTGTGATTATCTTCACAACATCTTCCCAAGATCTCGGATAGAGTTCTAAATTCTTTGTCGAATAAAGTTTTCCATATGGAATGATGAGCGTCTCAAGAGAACTACTTGTCACAAAGTGCTGACTCACTAAATCAGCTGAGATCAATCCTACAGGACATGTCACAAGAGCAAGGAGGCATCGCTTGACTTTCGCAAAATGCTCCTCAATATTCTCTCTATGCTCTTCCTCTTTTGAAAAAGGGATTAATACTGCCTCATAGACCCCCTTTGCTGTATACTGAGCTGTATCGGTCAGTAAACAGATAGGGAGCGCTGTCACACTCATTGCTTTAGAAATGATCTTGCTAACAGGGAGACGGATGGAGTTGATGCTTCCCCGATAGAGGATATGATCAATCGCATTGGCAACCTTCTCCGTGCAGGCGCAGGCATCTTGTCGTTTGATCTTTTCTTGTAAATAGAGTGTAAAAATTTCCTCGCAGTCAGACCCTCTTCGCAAAAGTTCTTTCTGTAACTTTCGATCAGTCAGCACCTCTCTGACAATGATCACACTACATATTGTAAAGATGACTATAAGTGCTATTGCTAGGCTAAGAAAATTTTTTTTTCTTGCTATAAGATAAGTCGCTAGGTGTGAAATCTTCATTCTTGTACACATTCCCTCAAACTACCTTTTTGCCCAGTTAGTTTGGCTGATCCAAACTTGATTGAACTGGTTTTATGAAGCCTCTTCTCTAAAGCAAAAATTCTATAGCAGAACTTTTTTTCATTCATTATTTTCCACATTTTTTCCACAAATGACTGGAAAGATTAGGAAATTTTCGGAATCGAAAGGCACATAATCCAAATTTTCTTGCGAGAGAAGCAAGTGACAGATCTCTACTTTTAGGAAGAAAGCAAAAAAGAGAACACAATGAGACACGTAAATTTTGGGGAGAAATGAAACAAATAATTTTATTTTTTGCCAGTATTGCCATTGTCTGTTTAATAGTTTCTTGTTTTAATAAGAAACCACAATACCAGATTTCGCCTAGAGAAAAGGTTGTGAACACAGCAATAGGGCAGTCTTTTGAAGAAGCCGTGCAAATTCTCCAATCCCAAAAAGAATGCACTGCAGTGCAAAAATAATGCAACGATTAGACTACTCAACAGATTAAATTATTTTTGATAATATTTAACGATCTTGACGTTGCCGCTTCTAGAGAAGTAAAATGGTTATCATTCCTTATGAGTATGCAGAGCTAAAAAGTAAACTTCTGCAAGAAAAGTCTTCATATGGAAAAAAATAAGTCTCCTTTCAAAATGTCTGCGGGAGAAAATGTGGAGGCATAAGATGACATCTCAACTTATTCAAAATACTCCCGAATGGCATGCCTTTCGGCGCAAACGAATTGGCGCAAGTGATGCTCCTGTGATTATGGGAATTTCTCCCTGGAAGACTCCCTATCAGCTATGGATTGAAAAAACGTCTGGGATAGAATCTTCTGCAGCTCCACAACAAAAACGGGACTTGAATTAGAGGAAACAGCACGACAAGCTTTCGAGAAGATGACAGGGATGGTGATGTTTCCCAAAGTTGTTCTTCATCCCGCTCATGATTGGATGATGGCCAGTCTGGATGGGATCGATTTAGATGGAAATAGTATTGTTGAAATCAAATGCCCAGGACAGACTGATCTAGAAATTGGCCAGACAAGGGAGAATTCCTGAAAAGTACTTTCCTCAACTCCAACATCAGTTAGCTGTCACGGGATTAAAAAAAGCGTTTTATTTCAGTTTTGATGGCACACATGGAGTGATTTTAGAGCAGGAAAGAGATGAACCATTCATCACAAAAATGATTGATTTGGAAAAGGAATTTTGGAAATGTTTAGTGGATCTCAATGCACCCTCTTTGTGTGATCGTGATTTTGTGCAACGTGAAGACGCTGTATGGATTCAAATTTCGCAAAAATGGCTTAATATACATCGCCAACTAAAGTCTTTGGAAGAAGAAGAAAAAACCTTGCGAACCGCTCTTATTGAAATGACAGAAAATAAGAACATAACCGGTGGTGGGATTAAACTGACCCATTCTCTTCGGAGAGGTAATGTACAATATCATCAGATCCCAGAACTCAAAGGCATCGATCTTGAGAAATATCGAAAAGATCCTACCGAAGTTTGGCGCCTAACAGCAATGAAAGAAAAAGACATTTTTAAGGAATAAACAATGTTATTTTCAAATGAAAAAGAGCGCGCCGAGAAAATAGATTTAAAATAATAAGGGCATTATTTTTTATGCATAAATAACAGGGTGTTATGACATCTAAAATAAATCTTATATCTACAAACCCTCAACTAAACACAACGATCTCCTATAATAGATCTAATTGTGCAAAAATCAAGAACTGGATACTCGATAAATTTAAAGAACTGTCGCAGCTGCAAAACTTCTTAAATCACACGAATGAGGAAGATTATGAATTTAGCCATCAGGTGAGAGCTTCCAACTTGGCTTCATTCGAGACCCACTTTCAAAAGGCCGCGGCCCTCCTTTCCTCTCCTGAGGTTCAAAACAAAATTAGACCTGATGAATACTTCCTCTCTCTCTTTCAATACATTTACACTCTATTTTTGAGACGTTTTAAAAAACTATTTATAGCTCACCCAGAAAAGCATGTTCTAGACGCAGAGTTTCTGAAGATTTGTTATAAGCTTGCTGATATGCGGTATCAACCTTATCCTGGTGATATTGTTAATCTTAGATCGTTTTCTACCCGATTGAAACAGGAACTAACTAATGCGGGTCTAACATGGAATAGAGAAGATATTTTGGAGGAAATTTTTACAATTCTTGAGTTGAACAGTGACTTTATAGACCTAGAGATTTCGAGATTTTTAGAAAACACATTGGATCATTCAGAAGGCAAAAAAGTTTCGGTGAAACTAGTGGAATACATGTTTAAGGAATATCTCAGCAACACCCAAATTTCTTGTGCCGTTGTTGCGAATGAGATCGATCGTTTGATCCGCCCTCTACTCTCCCTCCCCTTTCATGAGGTTTTAGCATTTTCCGCAGCTATTATTGATGTGAATCAAACTTTTAGAAAACAAGCCTTTCCCCATTTTTGCCTCCTCTCAGGGCGAGATTTAAAGGGGGTAGTGCGCCAACAAGAGTCTGTGGAGAAGCTCCTCCATTTTCGTTACTTGACACATAGTACTACGATTGTACTAGCTGAGCCAAACATGAATATTATAATTTGTCGCCTTCTGATTTTTAAAATTCTTGAAGAACAGAAAGCTATGAATTTACCTGACGATCAAGAGATCGATATGGATGATTACTTCGATCAAAATAAGGAGAAACTACAAGTAGAGTATCCCTTTTTTCCCTCTGCTCCATTTTTGAAAAATGAGCACAAACTGGGGAAATGGACCTATCAGCAACTCTCTCAATGCTCTCTATTTCTCCAACGCCAAAGGCTCTTGCATCGACTTGTTGATAGTTTTATCTCGAATCAGATGTTCCTGCTCAGTTCATTTCACTCAGCCATGAAAAAATGGTATGAGATCCACAAGTCTTCCTCTAAGGCGCTCTCTCTACTCGATCGAGAAGTAGTTGTCTTCACCTCTTCTCCAGTGCAATCAGATGAAACACAAAGTGTGGATGAAATTGCAGCATTGATTAATGCCAATAGCAAAACAACGAAAGGCCGCTCAAAATCGCAAGGACAACGGGCTGCACAACAAGCTGCGCAAAAAACTTCCGTTCTCTCCTCAAAAAAAGACCAGGTAGGGATCAAACAACGACCACAACTACGACGACTACGACCACAACCACAACAACCACGACAACCATGATCACGACACATTCTCTAGCGCCTGCGGAGTGGGCTGAAGTCTCAAATCATCCTCTTCAATCTCAGATTGTTTTACTCTCAACACATCTATGCTCGCTGATTGCAGTGACTTCATTACAGACACCTCGTCTCATTTTGCGGCAAGCTGAGATCTATCTGCAAGATCTTGCTACCCTCCAAGCTACCCCTAGCTCCCAGTTGGAGGCTAGAGAGCAACACTATCTTCTCATTGCAACCTTTAATGCCCTCGTTCATTTCTTAGAGCAAGTCATTGGCTATCACCGGCCACCTTCTGCGACCCATCGATGGGCGACGACCATTGAAGAGCAGATCCCCCATCACAATCTGCGCGCGTTATCAGCCGAGGTTGCGCTCCATCAGCATGAGAAAATGGTTGAAAATCTCTATTTAGGCAGTTACTGGAGCCGCTATTACTTTGATCAGATAGCTCAGTGGCGCAACATTGGAGGATCGTTGCCACCTATGCTGACCTTACTGAGCCCATTATTCGAAAAGTCGACACCTGCACAGATGAGCTCCTTTAAACAAAAGATGGAGACATATATACAACAAGCCTTAGTACTTGCCTTACGCCTGTTTTAAGGTTGTACCCATCCCTCAAACATCACCACCGACAATCCAGTATAGCATCAGCCAGAAAGAACGTTTTTCTCTGAAGCAACTCGATCGCTTGATGACATATGTGCTGGATAGGCTCAATAAATGGGATTATCCTTCAGACCACTTTGTTGTATGCAAACTCCATCAAGCTCTTTTGGATTTCAAGCTCTTTACATCAGCAGTGGTTTTTTTCAATCAACCCACGATCGATTCTCAAGCCTTCCCCTGCCATTTCAGAAATTCCGTAGTCTGGTTTAACTACGCCATCGAAGGACTATTGCACGCTTATTATGGCATCGTGACAGGGTTTGACATAAAGGAACATAACTTTTTAAAGCTGGCAAAAACAATCAATGAGTTGTCCGAAAAGGGAAAGATTGTATCTGCAATGCTGATCCCATTTAATGAAATGAACCGTCTGGGACGCTATCCATTCTCCTCCTTCAGTGAATCTCACTCCGAGATACACCAGCTTCTACTGAAAGCAGAACGTATCAGAGAGCACCCAGAGTGCTTTATAGGTTTTGAACTGCCTGACAATGTTACTTCTTTAAACTACATCGCTTGCCAAAAAGGGGGTGGATCGGGTGAGGAGCTATTGACAAAGTGGTCCTTAATCGTCAATGAGACCTTAACATGGGTAGAAAATTCTCTGCTTCCCTTATTAACCTGAATTTTGGATTGATCTTACTCATCCTCAGGGCCTTTTTTGAGCGCAAATCGCGCTTTTTTGCTTGAAAATAGCGCGGATTCTCACAAAAATTGAAAAACTTAGGCCCTGAAGAACCTCGATATTCTTCTACGGATTTGGCACAATTCTTGTTTTGTCATCTGTACAAACTTATATAAAAGGAATAGGCAATGGCGAAAAGTAAACCAATCGTTCTTGTTCTCGGAGTGACTGGACAGTTAGGAAAATTAGTTGCAGAGAGGCTCCGCAATGAGGATGCTCTTTCTTTAAGAGTGGCCAGCAGAAAGAAAGAACAACTCCCCTCACTTAAAGCGAGATATGGAGAGGCGGTATACTTAGATCTCGATGATCCAAGCACATTCCCTGAGGCACTTAATCAAGTCGAGAGGCTATTTTTAATCACAGGCTATACGGTCAATATGCTTGTTCAAAGCAAAGCAATCGTAGATGCTTCAAAAAAAGCCGCCGTCAAGCATCTGGTCCATTTGGGTGTCTTTACCCCACAATTTGATTGCTACGATCCCCATTTTGCCTGGCATCAAATGATTGAAGCCTACATCAAAGTCAATGAGATCCCATATACCTTCCTCCACCCAAATGTCTTTATGCAGAATCTGATAGGGATTTATAATATCGTAAAAGAAGGGAAAGTCCGTTTTTATACCAATGATAAAAAATTAGGCTGGATTGCCCTAGAGGATGTTGCCGAAGGGAGTGCTAAAATTCTTGTCGAGGGACCTTCTAAACATCAAGGAAAGGAGTACTGGTTCTCTACAGAATCATTAAGTATCAACGACGTCGTGCAGATATTAAGTGACGTTACGGGAAAAAAATTTGTAGTCGATTTGCAACCCCCTGAACAATTTATCAAAGATATGGCCGCCCATGAACAGCCTATCGATCCCTATTTTTTTGGGGTTGCAGAATCGTTTAAACAAATCGTAGATGGACGGATGTCCTATCTTTCAGATGTTAGGGATGATCTTCCACAGCTTGTAGGACATAAGGGTATGACATTTCAAGAGTGGGTGACTTTGCATAAAGAGGAACTGAGCAAATTGGCTCAGCAAGAGTCTCTGTCTTTCACACGGTAATCACGAAAAAAAATCCACTTGAAGGATCCTCTCTTCTCCATTGGTCCAGGGGAGCAGAAAGCCGTGGTGCTCTATTAACTGGAGATACAATTTTTGTTACACAAGACACACGCTATGTTAGTTTTATGTATAGCTATCCCAACCTAATCCCTTTAAACGCAAAAGAAGTTTTACATATTTTAGCAGCGACTCAACCCCTTCATTATGATCGCATTTATAATGGCTGGTTATGCTGTACAACAAATGCCAAACAAGCTGTCACCTTTTCCGCTACTCGCTATCTTAACCACAGGGGTTGAAGAACCCGGCCCCGATAAACCGACGCAAAACCAGCGATTGTTGCAATTGCCTTTGAAGGGGATCGGGATTCTTCTACGGGTAAGGATTGTAAGGGAGTAATATTACATAAAACAAATGTAAAATAAATTTTTAAATTGTATATTAGAAATATGCACAATTTAAAAGGCGAAAGATCGAAACCTGAATCATTGGCTTCTATTGTAAAGCGTTTAGGACATCCTGAATCTACGACATTGCTTCACTCTTCCTGTCATGTTTTCCAAATCCCTCAGGTCGATGGGGCGATCGGCTACCATCGGAGCCGTGACTGTGCCATCGTGGTTGGCGATCCGATCTGTTTACCACAAGATATTGAAACACTTACACAAGCATTTCATTTTCACTGTCAAGAATCGAAACTGAAAACGGTCTATCTTTCCGCATACCATGATTTTGCCCATTGGGCCATTAACAATGGATGCCGCACATTAGTTCAAGTGGGATCAGAGTTAAGCATCAATCCAACCCATTTTCAAAAAAAACACAAATTACGTTGGGCGATTAATCAATCTATTCAATATGGAGTTGATGTCAAAGAATATAAGGATGTTGATCCTGCATTGGAAGATCAAATGAAACAAGCTATATCTACTTGGCTACAGCAAAGGAGTGGACCGCAAATTCACTTAGGTAAAATGAATTTTTTTAATAGCGCTATTGAGAAACGAATCTTTTATGCGCAGCAAAAAGATAAAATTGTAGGCCTTTTAATGCTGACTCCCGTGGATCGTTATCAAGGTTGGGTATTGAGCTTTTATTTAGCGATTTTGACGCTCCAGTCGGCACATCGGAATACTTAATCAGCTTTACATGTGAGTCTTTAGCGGAAGAAAATTGCCTTTTTCTTTGTCTAGGAGCGATCACTGGCACCCAGTTAGGTGAAATTATTGGTTTAAGTTATTTCGGCAAAGCCTTAGTCACTCTTATTTTTAAAATAGCAAGATGCATTTTTAAACTCGAAGCGAAAGCTTTCTATTTTAAAAAATATCAACCCTATTTACGTTCTATCTTTTCTGCCATGTAAAGATAGACTAACATTTTCCGAGTTACTTGCAATTAAAAACGTATTAAATATGAAATTATGCTAAGTACGTCTTTCAAAATGTTGATCGGGAATCGGGCCGCCTTTATTGGGATGGTGTTTGGTATTTTTCTAGCCGTTTTACTCATTTCGCAACAATCGGCTATCTATTTAGGTCTGATCGCGCGCTCTTATCGAATAGTTACAAGCATTTCTTTGCCAGACATTTGGATAATTGATCCTCAACGAAGGGAGAAGAGCTTATCCGTTCTATGCCAAAAGATTATCTTCAATTAGTCAGAAGCACCCCGAACGTTGAATGGGCAGTTCCTATTAATTATTTACTCCTCCCAATCAAAGCAATCTCTGGCAAATATGATATTGCAGAAGTATATGGGATCGATGACAAAACTTTGATAGGAATACCTAAATTATTAAAGGGCAATATAGAAGATCTTTATCGCGAGGGTGCAGTTGTCATTGATTCCGACTCCGCCGAAAATCACTTCGCTACCGTTTTGCCAGATGGGAAAAAAATTCCCTTGCAGATTGGAGATGAATTGGAAATCAATGATAGACGTGCAGTTATAGTAGGAATCGCAAAAATAGCTGCTGGATTTTATGTGGAGCCTATTGTTTATGCTACCAATAGCACAGTGCAGCAATTTAGTGGATCGAACCGGATACAATATATTGCAGCTAAGGCGCGAAAAAATGCGGATCTCTCTCAAATTCAGGAACAAATCAATTCTAACAAAAATCTCTTGGCGCTAACCAGCAAGCAGCTGGAAAGGAGAATTGCCAATCACTTTCTAAAAAACAGGAATTTTAATTAATTATGGGGTTTCTGTTCTATTAGGAATGATCATTGGATTTTCTATTGCTGGCCAAATTTTCTATATCATGACCATCCAGAATCTCAGCCATTACGCGTTGATCAAATCTCTCGGCGGCACAGACAAAATGGTTCTTAAGATGATTTTATTTCAAGCTCTTATAGTGGGAATTATCGGTTATATTTTGGGGATTGGGGGAACTGTGCTTTGGGGATTTATTGTCAAAAACACCATTTTAGCCTTTGAGTATCCCAGCACTATGCTTATCTTTACCGGAGTTATTACTATTATTATTTGTTTGTTTATTGCTTTCTTAGGCATTAAGAAAGTGTTCAAAGTAGACCCTCATACGTTGATGAGAAATCCATGATAACAATTTATTGTAAAGGGATTAAAAAAGCTTTTATCGATGGTGGAAACAAAATTCAGGTTTTGAGAGGTGTTGATTTAGAAATTTCTGATAAAAAACTCACCCTTCTAGTAGGTCCATCGGGTTCTGGAAAAACGACCCTCCTCTCTATTATAGAAACGATACTCACCCCCGATGCAGGTGAGCTCCTCATTTTAGGATACCCTGTGAATAAAATGAGTGAATTAGAGAAAGCACATTTTCGCAATCAACATCTAGGGGTTGTTTATGAAGCTTTTCATCTGATCCCTACATTGACAGTATTAGAGAATGTGACCCTCCCATTGATCATCAGAGGAGAGCACGAAAAAAACGCAAACAAGAGAGGCCTATCCCTCCTTGAACAATTGAATATCCCAGAAAAGAAGATCTTCCCCCCTCATTGTTATCCCGTGGGCAACAACAAAGGGTTGCGATTGCACGTGCCTTGATTAATGGCCCCAAAATTATTCTCTGCGATGAGCCAACAGCGGCTTTGGATCAAGAAAATGGACATGCATTCATGGCTATTTTGCGCGATCTTGTGATGTCTGATGGCCGAACCGTTTTGGTCATCACACACGATCATCGAACTTTTTCTTTTGCAGATCAAATTATAAATATCAATGATGGTATAATCGAGAAAACAAATGCATAGAAAGTACGCTTATATTATTTTTGGACTTACTCTTTTGAGTTGTTTTCTTATTTTTGCCTTTTTTATTGGAAACAGAACGGAACAAGCAGCCCAAAATGTTCAAGTTGTAAGCCCTCCTTTCCATAACTATATTAGTGGAACAGGCATTGTTGAGCCTGCATCTAAGAATATTGCAATCAGTTCTCCTTTTAACCGTACTGTTGAAAAAATTAATGTCTCAGTAAATAACAAAGTCAAGAAGGGAGAGGTCCTTTTTGAATTATATAATCAAGATTATAAAGCCAACTTCATCGGCAAACAGAAAAAATATGAAGAAAGCTTATCAAATTTTTATAAGTTGCAAACAATACCTCGCAAAGAAGATTTAATCTTGGCGCAACAAATGTTAAAAAGGGCCCGAGCCGCATTCAATGAGGCAAGAATCGAATATTGGATGGCAATTCGACGGGCCAGATCTGTACAAGAAAAGCGTTTAAGTTATTATAAATATCAGCAAGCTGAAGCCGATTTTATCGAGGCACAGGTTCAATTTGACAAAGTGCAATCGGGCACCTGGATGCCTGAGCTAAAAATGGCGCAAGCTGCAATGGAGCAAGCTTTTGCAGATATGAAAGCGGTGGAAGCCGATTTGGCTCAGACCTATATTAAATCCCCTATTGATGGCACAGTTTTGCAGATCAATATCCAAGAAGGTGAGACTTTAGATCCGAGTAAAACGGCAATCATGCTCGGGGATATTGATGCACTGAATTTAAGAGTCAGCATCGATCAATTCAATGCGCTCCGGTTCCAACCGAATAGTCCAGCGGTGGCTTATAAACAAGGAGATTCTACCGCGGAATTTCCCCTGAAATATCTTTATCTTGAACCTGTTATGGTTCCTAAGAAATATTTAACCAATAGTGTGAATGAGAGAGTAGATACCCAGACTTTTGAAGTTCTCTATCGCATAGAAAAAACCGATTCTCATTTATTTATTGGAGAACAAATGGACGTCTTCATTTCAGCAGAGGAGAATCGAGAGAATCAATAGAGGTGAGCTCCCCTGTTGAGAAAGCTAAAGTAGCCGCGGCAGTGAGCAGTGTTGCATAGGCATGCGCTAAGACATACTGTGCAAATGTTTGTTCTGACATGGCAGTGACAGCCTCTGTGAAAGTTCCGACTCCCTGGCGATAGGAATCCACGGTGGAATCATAGGCTATATCTGAGGCTGCAACGAGAGCGAGCGCTGAAGGGTATTCAGCAAACGCGCATTTGACCATATCGTACGCTCTTGCAACCTGCCGAATCGCTTCATCTTGAGTTTTGACGAGCTCGTATTTAGCAGCCTCCTTCTTAGAGCACGCAATCCTTAGGAGGTTCTTACGGGTGCCTCCATCATATAGCGGCAATTTGAATTTGACCCAAAAAGCGGCTGCCGGCCTATTGACCCACGTAGTCGATCCCCCATTAATGCGGAGCGAACCGATATTTTGATAAACAAATGAGCGCACTCTGATGTAAGTGATCGGTCACTTGGATCACAGCGATATTGGGTTCTTGACCATAGCTGCTCCCGCAATTTCCCAAATGGATTTATTTTCTAATTGAATCGCTTGAGCAACCGCATCTAGCTCTGCAGCTGCTTTTACAAAACGATAGATCACCCATGATTTGATGAGATCATCGACTTGTTTCTGATCTTCGCTGCGGATCTGCGATAAATGGCTGGAAATGCGCTCAATATCTTTATCGATAAAATATCTGGGTAAAAAAAACCGATAAGGGCGGCGACTAACAGAAGAGTGGCTACGCTCAGAAAAAGATTAGCACGAATACTGCGCATATTTGCTTATAAAAAGCATTTCTCTCTAAAACAGGCAAGAGAAATCAAACGTGTGTGATGAACCTATCTCACTATTGGCAAAAAGTGCTTTTTAAGTCTTTTTCCGCATCTTTTAGAGCCTTTTCTCGGCCTACTTACCAAAGTATGTCCTTCGAAACGGCTCTAAAATCTGCAAAAAAATCCTTTAAAAATCACATTTTTCGAATAGTGAGATAGGTTCATATCTGAACTTTGTTATAATTGGCTTAGAAGGGTCTTGATTTGATCTAAAGTATCGGTATTGACTTGCGAGTCGTTAATTTCATCGTGCGGGGTGTTCGATAAGGAGGTCGTCAGGGATTTGAGTTGAGCCAGATCGCGTGGATCGATCCGTAGGTTTCTATCATTAATGACGGCATTGAGTAAATCTACCATGGCGTTCACATCACTTTCTTGCACATTGCCTCCACCCTGTTTGGCCCACTCGATTAAACTATTCAAAAAAACAAGGGCATTCTTTACTTTATCCTCTTCTGTCCTAATGGGGTACCCCCCTATAGGTCCCAATCCGTGAATTTCCGACACACGAACTCCCTTGATTACTTCTATTCAGATTAATTTAGTTTTTTATTATCGGTCAATTATTATATGCACACTCAGAAACGATAGGAAGTATCACAAAAATAAGAGAAGAGCTCTATTTTTGTCATCGTTCCTATCGTTGCATCGTTCCCATCGCTGCGGAGCCATGATATTGTCCATTTACCTCCACCTTTAGAGTGAACGTTTGCGTGACCGTGCCCGAAAAAAAATTTAAGTCGAACGCGGTCATGAAAACAGCACGATCTGAGTCCATTAAAAACACTTCTTAAACTTAGCTTTTAAAACCTATTATTCAAATTTAAATAATAGATGTTTTGTGCAAAAATTAATTTGAGGGTTTTTTTTATAAAAATGGCAGAGTTTAAGAGAAAGTATCCGTTTGGCGCCGAGGTTATGGATCAGGGTGTGCACTTCCGCGTGTGGGCTCCCGCGTGCCAGCAGGTAGAACTTTTACTGAACGGAAAAAAAATGGCCTGTGAAAGCGAAAAAGAGGGTTGGTTTTCTCTCTTCGTTGAAGAAGCTGTCGAGATGGATAGGTATTATTACGTGTTAAACCACACTCTCAAATGTGCAGATCCCGCCTCTTATTGCCAGCCAGAGGGGGTATTTGGACCCTGAGCGGTTATCGACCTCAAAAAATACCAATGGAAAGATGTGAGTTGGAAAGGGGTTAGTACCTTGAAAAATCAGATCCTCTATGAGATGCATATAGGCTCCTTCACTCAGGAAGGGACGTGGCAAGCTGCCATGCAAAAAATACCGTATCTCGCTGAACTTGGGATCACCCTCATTGAGATGATGCCGATTGCAGAGTTTGATGGGCAATTTGGATGGGGTTATGATGGGCTCTTCTTATTTGCCCCTTATAGTAAGTACGGCAAACCCACTGATCTGATGGCGTTTATCGATAAAGCCCATCAATTCAATATAGGAGTTCTCTTAGATGTCGTATATAACCATTTTGGACCCGGCCTCGTATTGCACAAACAATTTGCCCCTGAGTTTTTTCATAATTACTACACCACAAATTGGGGTGAGGCTTTAAATTTTGATGGTAAGGGTTCGAAAAACGTACGCCAATTTTTTATCTCTAATGCTCTCTATTTCATTGATTATTTTCAGTTTGATGGGCTCCGTTTCGATGCCACACAAGATCTACATGACGACTCTGAAAAACCTATCGTTCAAGAAATTGCGGAAACGATTAGAGGGAGATTTCCTCAAAAACAGATCGTTCTCATTGCGGAAAATGAACCGCAGCAGATCTCATTGATTGAAAATTGTCAATTAAATGCCATGTGGAATGATGATTTTCATCATAGTGCAATGGTCGCTTTGTTGGGAAAACGGGAGGCGTATCTTTCAGATTATCAAGGAACACCGCAAGAGCTACTCTCGGCAATTAAGTACGGTTTTCTCTACCAAGGACAATACTACTCGTGGCAAAAGCAAAACCGAGGGAGTTCCTCTCTCCATCAAGATTATTCCCATTTTGTAATCTATCTTGAAAATCACGATCAGGTAGCCAATTTATTTATAGGTCGCCGCCTTTCTGAACTCGCATTTCCCTCCCTAATGCGCGCGATGACAGCCCTTTTAATCTTATCTCCTCAAACTCCCCTGATTTTTCAAGGTCAGGAATTTAATTCCACAGCACCTTTTCATTTTTTTGCCGACCATAGTGGAGAACTCAAACGAGCGGTGTGGAGAGGGAGAAGGGAGTTCCATATTCAATTTCCCTCTTTTGCAACCTCCACAGAATCTGATTTTCCCGATCCGGCCAGTGAAGAAACATTCAGAAAATGTCAGCTGAATTGGGATGCAATGAATGAAAATACACTCTTTTTGTATAAGTCACTGATTCAATTAAGGAAAGAAGATCCTGTTTTAGCCAATATCAAAAAAATCGATGGGGCGGTGATCGATACCCATGTTCTTTTGATTCGATATTTTAGTCATGATGGAGCTGATCGTTTACTGATCTGTAATTTCGGAAAAGATTTTAAGTTTCAATCGCTGGCGGAGCCTCTTTTTGCCCCACCAAACGGAAGAGAGTGGAATTTGTTATTCAGTTCAGAGGAATTTCGTTTTGGTGGCACAGGCTATTATTTAATCGGCCAAGAATCTGAATGGATTCTCTCGGCTTATTCATCATTTTTCTTAGCACCAAAGGTTTTATGAATTTTATTTTGGATGCAGACTTTTCAAAAGAGGAAGGGAATCTAGAAAGATGGGTGGAGAAAGAGTGGCTTGTCGCTAATGGCTTAGGTGGATTTGCTTCTTATTCCGTCGCTTGCATCCCGACGCGTAAATACCATGGATTTTTAACCGCCTCCCTCCGGGATAGGGGAAGAACCGTCGTATTAAATCATCTCCTAGAAACGATCATCTTAGAAGATGGAAGAGAAATTATTCTTAACCAATTTGAACAGCCTGATGGCATTATCGACTTAAAAGGTCTCTCCTACCTGGAAAATTTCTACCTTGAAAATGGGATCCCTGTTTGGCGCTATAATTTTGAGGGTCAGATATTAAAAAAAGAATTTTCATGACCTATTATCAAAACACAACGCATGCCATCTATGAGCTGATATCGGGCAGTAAACTGGAACTAAAAATCTATCCTTTTATTTATTTTAGGCCTATTTCTGAGCCACTTGGGATCGAAAATCACACTCCTTATTTATTGACAATTCATGAGGATAGATATGAAGTCAATCATGGCAACTTTCCTTCATTGAAGATCATTTTAAATGGAAATTACTTCTTCTCTTTAGAAAAGCATGAATCTCAAAATGCCTTTTTCCGTAAAGAAGCGCGGCGAGGCTATCCTGCTTTCTCCACAAATTGGTCACCCGGATTTTTCAGATTGACACTACACGGAGAACAAAAAGGGAGCCTTTACCGCCTCAACTCAAAATTGGAAAGAAATTGCCAGCTTAAGTGCAGAAGAAGCTTTAGAGTCTGAAAATCTTAGGAAGAATCTTTTATTAAAAAAAGCAGTCTCTGTACCCCATAATCCTCTTGGGAAGCAGCTGGTCTTTGCGGCAGATTCCTTCATTGTGAAACCTTCAAGTCGCGTGCAAGACCAAACCCGCGCCAACGCCGTGGGGGATGAA
Source organism: uncultured Chlamydiales bacterium (assembly GCA_963705695.1). Taxonomy (GTDB): domain Bacteria; phylum Chlamydiota; class Chlamydiia; order Chlamydiales; family JAAKFR01; genus CAVPKN01. Next base: position 28,517 of record CAVPKN010000019.1, on the reverse strand, counting down.
ATTCGGACGATTATTGCCGGCTACCATTGGTTCGCCGATTGGGGTCGAGACACCATGATCTCCTTAGAAGGATTAACTCTCTGCTGTGGCAGGAAAGAGGAGGCTCGCTGGATCTTACACACATTTGCCTACTATGTGAAGAATGGTTTGATTCCCAATATGTTCCCTGAGGGGGAAGATGAGGGACTCTACCATACAGCCGATGCGACACTGTGGTTTTTTCATGCGCTCAAACGGTACTGCGATCTGGCCAAGGATCGGGAAACCTTGAAATTGATTTTTCCAAAGCTTATAGACATTTATCACGCTCATGTCCATGGAACGCTCTTTAATATCCATGTCGACCATGAAGATGGTCTTTTAATACAAGGGCTGGAGGGGTATCAACTGACCTGGATGGATGCTAAGGTAGATAATTGGGTTGTCACACCGCGACGTGGGAAGGCTGTTGAAATCAACGCACTTTGGTATAATGCGTTACGCTGTTTTGAGGTGTGGCTTAATGAGGAGTCGCACACAAAGCTAGCTCAAGAAGTCAAAGACCTTGCTGAGAGAGTGGCCCACTCATTTAACCAAAAATTTTGGAATGATAAGAAAAATTATCTGTTCGACGTCATTGAGGGTGAAAATGGCAATGATGACGCATTGAGACCCAACCAGCTTTTTGCCATTTCCCTCGATTATCCTGTACTCGATCGCCGATTATGGGAACCAGTATTTGAAAAAGTTAAAAATGAGTTATATACACCCGTTGGCCTCCGTTCTTTATCACCGAGCCATCCAGACTTTCGAGAAACGTATAGTGGTGATTTGCACGCCCGCGACGGAGCCTACCATCAAGGAACCGTGTGGAGCTGGCTAATTGGTCCTTACATTGACGTATGGATGAAACTGTATCCCCATGACAAACAAGAGGCATATAAATATCTTGAGAACTTTTGGAAAATCTAAAGGAAGCGGGTCTAGGCTATATCAGCGAAATTTTCGATGCCATTTCTCCCCACCATCCTCGAGGCTGCATCGCTCAAGCCTGGAGCATCGCCGAGATTATCCGCTGCTTGATCAGCTTCTTAAAAAGAACCTAATCCCTATCAGAAACTCACCTTACGCAGCCACTGATCTATGTAAGGAGGCTGCACTCTGATCTGAGAGAGTCTCTCGCGTCGGCCATAGCGCTTTGGCTATGACCTCCTCGAATTCGCTTCTGCTTCCATGAGACCATTGTCTACGTAAGGTGAGTTAGAAAATTTGATTGATCCATAAGATCAAAAAAACTATTGTTTATTCTTTTGAAGAGGTAACGAGGGGATTTATGAAGTTATTTTGCAAACTCATGGTGTTGATCCTTCTGACTGGAACGATCGCGTTAGCGGAAGAGGAGGAGTGGTGCCATTTTAGAATCGAAGCGCTTTTTTTAGAGCCTCTATTCACTCAAACAGCTTATGCACAACAGTTCACTGATACAACTTTTCCTGCCAATCGCCGTTTTAATAATGTCTTTGACTTCCATTGGGCTTACCGTCTATTTGGCTCGGTATCACTCCCTTGTGCTCCAGAGCTTCAGCTCATATGGACCCATTTGCCTAAATCATGCCACACAAGCTCCCATACAGGTCCTATAGTCACCGTTCCCAATATAGAAATAGGCGGTATTTTTGCCTCAGCTTCCTCTCGAATCACAACCCAATACATGGCTTTCGATACCTTGTTAGCGTGTTGGGTACCTCAATGCAGTCTATTTGATTTTAAATTCAATTCGGGACTTCATGTTGCTAATTTCTTATACAATGAGCGACTTAGCTATCGAGGAATAACGCCAAACGAAGATCTCAAGAATCGGTGCCATACGTGGGGGATTGGTCCTGAAATTGCCGTAAACACTTCTTTTCCATTCACTTTTTTAGGCTGTCCTAAGCTCGCCTTTGTGTCAGATCTCAAAGGGAGTTTATTGGCGAGTCATTATACCGCAAATTTCAAACGGATTAGCGGTGTCATGGCTACACAACCCGCATCGCGTGAAAAATTTTGGAATATGATCGTGATGTGGGGAATGCGACTGGGTTTGAATTATAGCTACCGATTTGGCTGCTTCACCTCTTCATTGGAGTTTGGCTATGAAATGCTTTCCTACCGTAATGTCATTGAAAAGGTATTGTTTAGCGGTACAGGAAACGCGGCTGGTCTTTCCAATAATCTATTTAGTGATGCGAGCTTTCACGGGCCTTACCTTGCATTGGATATTGGATTCTAAGTTAAATTTTTCCTTGCGCAAAAGGGTGTAAAACTTTATCAAAGATCATAATTGATAAACCCTTATTTACAGAGGATCTTGAGCATGAAGGCTTTTCTCATCGTTGCCAGTGTATGCCTATTTTTCACACAATCGCTCTTTGCAAATACATGCTGTAATAATTCATGTAACACTTGCTGTAAGACTTGCTGTTTCGATTGCTTTTATGTCGGGGGTGGGATCGGAGGAACTATTCTAGATGGTAGGCAGGCTGGCCTTTCTGTAGGTACTTTGACCGAAGAAGGTCTTTCAAATCTCTATACAAGTGATCTCGCTGCTAACTATTTTACTGTAAAGGGGGAAGGAGAGTTTTTTGCCGGTTTTGGACATTGCTTCGGCTGCTTATATTTAGGAGTCGAGGCATTTGGGCAATATTCTCAGATCCGTGCTAACTCCAGAAAAACGCATTTTCATGCTTTTGTTCTCGAAGATGAATTTGAAGGACTAGATATTTCTAACCATGTCAGAATCGGTCCTTGGCGATACGGTTTTGACTTCAGACCGGGGTTTTTGTTGACACCTACAACGCTCCTATATGGAAGAGTGGGGGTCACGGGTGCTAAAGTTCGTTTTAATACCGATGCAAAAAATGTCTTTGCTCTCATTGGAGAAACGAGTCCTTTTGTTGCTGTCCGAGAGTCCATTCATAAGCATGGCCATTTTTTAAACTTTGGGTTAGGCCTTGAAAAATTTATCTGCAACCACCTTGCCGTACGCCTTGAGTACCTATTCACAAACTATAGATCCCTCTCTCAAAGGAAGCAATGTAGGACCTGCTTTAGATGCGATCTTAAACATTAATGAAGATGCTAAAGTTCACTTAAAAACCCATGAGTTGAAGGTGGCGCTTGCTTACCACTTTTCTCAATGCTGCCCCATGGTGCCCTATTGCAGGCCGCCAGAATTTTGTGGTTTCTATGTGGGTGGAGGCGTGGGTGGTAGCTTCATCAACCAGCGGCATAAGACCAGGATTACAAATATAGCTCCTGGCACAGACACTCCCGAATTTGGCCTGCACACTCATAACATTAATGGATATCTCAATCGGAAAACCCCTCGCATACTGGCTTGGGGGGGATACAGCCTTCCCTTTAATTGCCTTTGTGCACCTCTATTCACAGCATTAGAGGCCTTCGTCCAGTATCAGCATGAGGTAGGACGTGCTTCTGGAGAAGCACTTTTTATCGATGACTTCAATGCCAGTGTTTTCACTGCGAACGTCAGTGGATCGGCATCATCCCAAGTTCGACCGTTCCAATGGGGATTTCAGGCACGGCCAGGGATCTTTTTAAATCGGACCACTCTGGCTTATGCGACGTTGGGAGTCTCGTTTGCAAGGCTCAAAGCCCGCTATAACCTAGAATATGACAACCCCTCTGATGGTGCAGGTGTAACGATTCCTTTTACCATCGAGAATCATAAATCTCATGCCGCCTTTCGTGTGGGAGGCGGTTTAGAATACGCTCTCCGTTGGTGTGGTCTCCACTTAAGAGCCGACTACGTCCATACAAATTATAGATCCCTTCGGATGGATGGAGCCATTTCTGAATTTGTAGACAACACAATAGGTACAGTCTCTTTAAGCAGTGACTCCCACATTACATATAGAGACCATGCGTTTACCATCGGACTGAATAAATATCTGTAGCCTCATTGGACCGGAATTGCGGTTTATCAACCGTTTCGGAGTAGACGATGACGGAATTTAAACGCACTGTACAGAAGCAAGACATTTCAGAGGAGTATTTCGGGTCATTATTTTCCCCGATCGAAGAGAATCCATTTCCCGGCGTGGTTTTGCTCCCTGGTTCTGAAAATGGTATCCCCGAAGCGATAGGGAAATATATCGCTTCCCATGGCTATGTCGTTTTAGCTCTTGGGTATTTCGGAATTAAACATCTACCCTCCCAGCTGGAAAATATTCCCCTAGAGTATTTTCAAAATGCGATTCAGCAATTTAGAAAAATGCCACAAGTCAAAGAGGGTCCACTCACTTTGATGGGTTACTCACGCGGAGGAGAATTGACTCTGCTCCTGGGTGCATTATTACCTCGACTCGTCGATGCACTGATTGCCATTGTGCCCAATAGCAACGTGAGTGGCGGTTTTCCCCATCCTAACGGGCCAGCATGGCTTTTGAATCAGAAACCTATTTTGCCTTCCTTACATGGTGTGATGAGTCAAGAGGAGTCGCTCACTGAGGGGGAGGATCTTAGACTTGCTTGTGCCGAAGGGATCATTCCCTATCATAGCAATACCCATCACGATCCTTACGAGGTGGTCGACCTTTTTATGGCACGACAGAAACACCGCGATCCCATGGCGATCATCCCCGTAGAACGGATCGGATCCCCTCTTCTGATCCTCTCAGGTGATCAAGATAAAATCTGGCCCTCTTGGCTATATGCAGAGGAAATCGTGGCCCGCCTCGATGAAAAAGGTTCAAAAATCGAGAGGAGATCAGTGATATACCCCAACGCCGGACATGGCATTATCTCCCATTATGCCGGTTCGATCTACCATCGTGTGGGTGAATTTTGGTGCACTTTAGGGGGTACTCAGGAAGGGAATCAAGCTGCCAGCAAACACGCTTGGCAAGAGATTTTCCATTTTTTAGCTCAGCTCACTTAAAATACTCAGCAATCTCGCCGGTCGATTCCATCGAGTAGGCTTGATAAAAGTTTTCGCAAACTTTTTTATAACCACAGAGAACACAGAGCGCACAGAGCCGGCCAAGCCCCCATACGCGGGCCCTGGCCGATCGCTATCTCTTGCGCAGCTGCACACAAGCGATTAACTCTGTGTGCTCTGTGTTCTCTGTGGTAAAAAAATAACCACATAAATTGTCGGCGGGAATTGCTGCAAAATACTTAAAATGCCTTGTTACTATTTCGCGAATTGTATATCCTTATTGACCACAAAAAACAAATAAGATGTCGATTTTAGAAATTAAAGTTTTTGGAGTGCAACTATGATTTTTCGAGTGCTGCAAAGAACTTACTGTGAATCTTGTGGTATAATATGTGATCCTAACAAAATTAATGGTATGACCGTTTGTGAAAGAGAATCTAAACAATACTCTAGCCTAATAAAAACCCACAGTAAAGAGTGGGTCAATGCTTGTTTTAAACGCAATTTTTATTCACTCGAGGATGCGACCCAATTTTGGAATGATTTTGATAAAAATCGATTTTGCCATTATTGCGGAACAAATTCTAATATCTATTACCATATGTATAATCGCATTGTATTATGTTATAATCACCATAGAGCATTTATTAAAAAACGAAACAAAGAAGGGTTTGACTTCGCCGTATCTAAATTTCCCAAGAAATACACTCTTGGTGAGAACGGTGTTCCCAAACGGGTAACTGCTCATGCAGAAGAACCGATGGATCTACCGACACCCTCTTATTCCCCTTTATGCGAACCCTTAATGAGAGGGAGCTCGACAACAACTATCCCACAATCGGAAATGGAGCTTGATAGTGAGGAGCCCTATCTCTTTGAACTATGCGCCGAGTTAGCTAACATTCCACAATTTGATCAAAGTGAATTTAAACATTTGTCTGCTCAATTCGAACCTAACTAACATCTCTTTAAAGCAGGTTCCAAGGAATTGCAAGTGTAGTTTCAATGATTCAAAAGGGTGCTTTTCCCAACTTGTCGTGCTCCGACGAGCAGGATCCCTTTAAAATAGTTTTTTGCTTCTAAGATCTGCTCTTCTAAATGCCGAGGCAGGTAGTCCATTTACCTAGCAATTTAAAGATGCTAGTGCAATTTTGCAAGGCAAAAATTATTCATTACGCTCGGCAGGCCACTTCCAGCCGCGCAGCTCTGGTAAGTCTTCCCCATGTTCTGAGATGTAACGCTTATGATCGATCAACTTTTCATGGATCTCTTGCTTTGCATAAGCAGCTTTGACTTGCAATTTGGGAAGACGATCTATGACGTCTGAGACCAGATGGAACCTGTCCAAATCATTCATCACCACCATATCAAAAGGTGTCGTCGTAGTCCCCTCTTCTTTATAGCCTCGCACATGTAAATTATCGTGGTTGTGTCTTCTGTAGGTGAGACGATGGATCAGCCAGGGGTAGCCATGGTAGGCAAAAATAATTGGTTTATCCATCGTAAATAATTCGTCAAATTCGAAATCTGATAGTCCGTGAGGATGTTCCTCTTTTGGCTGCAAGGTCATTAGATCGACGACGTTGATAACTCTGACTTTGACTTCGGGTACCATTTTTCTCAAAAGATCGACAGCAGCTAATGTTTCTAAAGTGGGGACATCTCCACAACACGCCATCACAACGTCGGGTTCAGATCCCTTATCGTTACTTGCCCACTCCCAGATACCGATGCCACGCGCACAGTGTTTGATTGCTTGATCCATACTCAGCCATTGAGGCTGAGGTTGTTTACCTGCAACAATTACATTGATGTAGTTGTAGCTTTTCAAACAGTGATCTGCGACACATAAGAGCGAATTGGCATCTGGCGGAAAATAGACTCTAATAATCTCTGCCTTTTTGTTGACAACGAGATCGATAAAGCCTGGGTCTTGGTGGCTAAACCCATTATGATCCTGCCGCCATACATGGGACGACAATAAATAATTCAGGGAAGCGATCGGTCTTCGCCAAGCAATCGTTCGACAGACTTTTAGCCACTTGGCATGTTGATTAAACATAGAGTCGACAATGTGAATAAATGCCTCGTAAGAGGTAAATAAGCCATGCCGGCCTGTCAGCAAATACCCCTCCAACCAGCCTTGACAGGTGTGTTCACTTAAGATTTCCATGACGCGGCCCGTCGGAGAAAGATGTTCATCTTGTGGGATTGTCGACTCCATCCAAATCCGATCTGTCGCTTCAAAAACACTGCCTAACCGATTAGAGGCCACCTCATCTGGGCCCATCAGACGGAAATTGGCATGATCTTGATTCAATTTCATCACATCGCGCAAATATTGCCCGAGTATTCGCGTCGCCTCCACCATCTCTTTCCCTGGTTTCGACACGTCAACTGCATACTCTTCAAATTTAGGGAGCCGCAATTCTCTGAGAAGAAGGCCTCCGTTAGCATGGGGATTATCTCCCATCCTCCTTTTTCCTTTAGGAGCCAAAGCGGCAATCTCAGGTTGGAATTTTCCTTGCGTATCAAATAGCTCCTCAGCCCGATAGCTTTTTAACCAGTTTTCTAAAAGTTTGATGTGGTTTTTGTCCATTGTGGCAAATGGAACTTGATGGGAGCGCCAAAAATTTTCCGTCATCAAGCCATCGACCTCTTTAGGTCCGGTCCATCCCTTAGGGGAACGAAGGATTAAAATCGGCCATTTGGGTCGCTCAACTTCCTGGCTGGTGCGCGCCTTTTTTTGGATCGCTCTAATCTCTTCGACAATGAGATCTAACGTTGAAGCCATGAGCTGGTGCATCCGCTCCGGCTCTGCACCCTCGACAAAGTAGGGCTTATAACCGTAACCGATAAACAAATCTCTTAATTCTTCAGGATCGATACGAGCGAGAATTGTGGGATTGGCAATCTTATAACCATTGAGATGGAGGATGGGTAAAACAGCCCCGTCACGGGCAGGATTTAGGAATTTATTTGAATGCCAAGCTGTAGCTAACGGTCCCGTTTCCGCCTCACCATCGCCGACAACACACGCTACAATTAAATCAGGGTTATCAAACGCAGCGCCATATGCATGGGAAACGGAGTAACCTAACTCCCCTCCTTCATGAATCGATCCTGGTGTTTCAGGCGCAGCGTGACTGGGAATACCACCGGGAAATGAAAACTGCTTAAATAGTTTCTTGAGCCCCTCCTCATCTTGTGTGATATTGGGATAATACTCGCTGTATGTTCCCTCAAGGTAGGTGTTCGCAACAAGTCCTGGCCCGCCATGTCCAGGACCTGCGATATAAATCATATCGAGGTCATTTTTTTTGATGATCCGGTTGAGATGCACGTAGATAAAATTTAGCCCTGGCGTGGTTCCCCAATGGCCTAGTAATCTAGGTTTAATATGCTCCTTGATGAGAGGTTTCCTTAAAAGTGGATTGTCTAAAAGATAGATCTGCCCTACAGACAAATAATTAGATGCGCGCCAATAAGCATCTATCAATTTGAGTTCTTTTTCAGATAAAACCTCTGCTTTTTCTCTTTCCAGTGCTACATTCACAACAAGCTCCTTTTTCCTCGGTGCATGCCTGATGAAACACAAAGTGTCAAGTAAATGTTTAGAAGAGCCATTCCCGTTGTGTGAACCTATCCCGATAAACAGCGCGAGATGAGATTTAAAAGATTGGCAGTGAGATTTGTAAAGCGAAGCGAAAACGCGAGGACAACTTTCCTCAATAAAGCCGCCGGTGGCGGGTTTTTGATGGGTTGTCCGAGAGTTGACGAGGTCAACCGAGGCGGATGGCAATATTGGAAATTATATAGCCGACGAGAGTTTTTACAAAGATCACGTCAAGATTTTAAAGATCAGCCGCGGTGATTATCGGGATAGGTTCGTAGCGCACAAATTATTGTTCAATCTTTTCTATTACTAAGAGCTTGATTGTGCAGACACAAAGCAACGATTGAACGATAGAAATTTTGCTCTAGAAAAGAATTGTACAAGAGAGAAAGGCGCCGTGAACGTAAAAGTCGCTATATTGATTAAAGGAGTGACCAGGCACCGAAGCTTCATCAAATATGAGTTTGGAAGCGCCTCGAATATACGTGGTGATCTCGTAACCTAATTCGATATCGATCATCATACAGAGAGACCTTTTCAAATAGTTAATGCCAAAAGTGAGGTTCCACTCAGGAACGACTCTCCAAAAGCTCGACTGAGTCACATAGTGCTCCACATTGTGAGTATCGTGTGTGGTGATTTTGGGTTTAGAATTGGCTACAATCAAACTGCCCGTTGTCATCAAGCGAAGAGCCCAACTTTTAGGAAACCAAGTATAAATGTCGCTAGGCAGCCATAGCGTAATCACTCCTAATTGAGGGCCAATCCCTTTAGTATGTGCATGGTAAGAGAGCTTCTCCGCTGCATTCGTGGCAACATACTTCACCGTTTCATGGTATCGGATATAACTCCATTCAATCGCTTCTCTTAAAGCAAAGCGGCAACCGTACAATGACCACAACCATTCATCAAAAAGAACCTCTCCTTTTTGGTACATGACAGCGATTCGGGAAGAGGCTTCTCCGGAAAAGGGGGAGGGAACATTGAGTTGACTGGGGATTGATTCTGTAGGCCAAAGCTGTGGAATTACGTTCAACTTAACGACTTTTTCTTCACTTGTCGCAAAAAGATGAGTCCACCTGAATCCAAAATGGAAGCAACGATTAAACCAATAACTGCCATCGAGCCGAAAGCCAGGGGTAAAACCGACCGGATTATTAATCCTTTTCCCTGCAGGCATGAGATTGCCATTCCCATCGAAGCCACTTCCATTGATGACAAAGTAAGTTTCATCATAAGAAGGTGTAAAATAGAGAAGAGTGCCGTTAATCGATAGTCCGGCGTGCAGCGAGCCTATCCCTACTGCCGCAAACAGCACCAACACTAACCATTTCATAAGATTAAAATTTAATAAACGTCCCTACACTAGTGCACATGCCATTTAAAAACAAGCTCCAAGAAGCATGCCTCGGGGCACCAACCATTAAAAAACTTCTTTTAATTGTCGGAATGTGGCCCCTGGTTCAGCCCAGTCAAAAATAAATTTTATTTCGTGAACGAGCCCGAGTGCTCGGGCTCGTTCACGAAAATGCCTTGATCTTAGGCAATTAACTATTGTGGATCCTTGGCTACGAGGCGGCCCCTTTTGGCATAGAGGAAAAAGAAAATAAGTGGGGCGAGTGTAATGCCATTAGCGAAGAGTATCGTCAGTAGGTAACGGAGTGGAGTGCCTGTGTGAATTCCTATTGGTGGAAAAAAGCTAATGATGATGGTGAGTAGCGCTCCTGCTAGCCCTAAAAGGCAAACTAACCCCCTCAAGGGTATTTTGAATGTAGATTTAGGACGAAGACGGAGGGCTGCGCAAAACATTAAAACGTACATGATCATATAGAGCTCTGTACTCAATGCCGTTAAAAACCAAAAATAGCCGTTGATATTGGGAGTGAACAGAAAAAAGATGGAAAAAAGAGAGACAACTCCGGCTTGAGTCAGAAGGATTGTGGAGGGGACCTCTGCCCTATTTTTGCGGAGGAAAATAGGAGGCAAAAATCCATTTTCAGCTGCATGGTAGAGTCCTTTTGCGGGAGAAATCACCCAATTGATCATAGTGCCAATCGATCCAAAAGCAATCAATACAATGATGACGGGTATCCCACCCTTTAGATTAAATGCCTCTAAAAAATTGACAAAAACTTGCATCACGCCTGAGACAAGATCGATCTCCTCTCTTGGCAAAACGATAGCAATGGAGAGGGGAGCAAAAATCATGGTGAAAAGGATAAAAACAGAGGCAAAAAGCACCGCCTTGGGAAAATTGCGCTGGGGATTTTGGATATCGTTGATGTGGACACTAGAAAGCTCTATCCCCAAAAAAGAGGCCATGATTGAAATCAAAGAGACCCAACTTGTCGATGAGGACAAATTCGGTATTAAGGCTGTTGCGTGAAATTCGATCTGAAGCCTATTTCCTTTAAGCCACCAAATCAATCCGAAAAGAATCAAGAGAAACAAAGGGAGGGCCATCCCTGCAAGTGCCAAAATGTTATTGACTAAAGCCGAGACCCTGATCCCTTTCAAATTGATCGCGGTCAATATCCAAAATATAGTCAAGGCTGACGCCACGAGATAGAGTTTGTTGCGCGCAAGTTCTGGGTCAATTAAATAAGCCAAGCTGCCCACAATAAAGGTTAACATCGTAGGGTACCACACCATGGTGTTGATCCATTGCAACCAGATCGCCACCATCCCCCACTGCTTGCCAAAAGCAAGTTTTACCCAGTTATAAATTCCCCCTTTATCAGGGAACGCAGCGGAGAGCTCGGCTGATATGAAGGCGCAAGGCAACAAGAAAATCACAACAGCGAGTAAGAAAAAAAGATCAGATCGCTCCCAAAAAGGGCTGCGGAGGGCAAATTTTTCATATTGTCAATCGCCGCTACAATCAAGATGACCAGCGAAAAAAAGGAGATTTTCTTCATAACCTGAGTTTTTAGGTTCATAGTATTTGCTCCCCCTCGTCGATCTGAGCTGGACCGGTTAAGATGACCTGATCGGAAATAAAATCGACCTGAAGCTCTCCCCCCGCTGTAATGACGAAGATCGTTTTTTCGCCAGCTTGATGGTGCCATGCGGCACACGCAAGTGACCCAGTGCCACACGACTCAGTGAGTCGCTGCACTCCCCTCTCGTACGTTCTGACAAAAATAGCACCTTCCTCCATAACGTGGCAGCTGTTGACATTGATGCCAAAGGGAAAGACCTCTTTCAAACCATTAAGCTCCCTTCCTAATTCCAAAAGCTCGTTTTCCTCAAGTTTCCTCGGTAAAACAAGATGGGGTTCAATCGCTTCTACATAAAAGCACCCATATTTTGTTAGAATGTGATCGGAAGTGACAAAGCGGTGGTTTATAGAGAAATGAGGTCGTGGCAGGTTTATCGAAAATACCCCCCTCTTTTTCTGTTGAAGAGCATGTTCCCCTTGAGGAGAAATTAAAAAGTAGTCCTGATAGTTACGATAGTTGGTAAATAAATAGGCCGCACAAGCCCGAGCTCCGTTGCCACAAAACTCACCAAAATGGCCATCAAGTCCTAAAACCGCCATCCTGGCAAAAAGTCTCTCATGCTGCTCTCTCCCCGACATCAGAATAAGAACATCATCCCTTCCGTGCTCCTCAAGTGCGGTGCGTGCTTTTTTAATAAACTCATCATCAAGGGCACACTCCCCTAAACAATCAAATAAAATAAATTTGTTCCGACAGGCTTCGGCTAAATAATATTTCATAGAGCCACCTGCAGCATTAATTTTGTGATTTGATCCTGCTCACAACTTCTTTGGGCATAAAACACGGGAGAGAACAGCTGAGCGACTTTCTCAGAAGTTTTATAATAGAGAGGTGGGTACAAGATGGTACTCAACCGATGTGGTTGAAACGCTGCCGCCGTCTTGGAAACAGTATGGATAAAATTATTGGCCGCAATTTGATGATTATGATGGCCAAATTTGGCCGCGTTCATGAAGACCTCTGTGAGCATGCAGTAATCCACGACCCCTTTGCGGCTATTTAAATAAGCTGCTTCTTGCTCCGAAAATTGACTTAATAGGTGTGCTTTAAGAGTGCCTTCGCAATAGACGTAATCGATTTTATTTTGCAGCAAGTCCAAGGCCTTTTTTGCTGATTTAGAATGTGTAGATCCTTTGCCGGTAAAAGCCTGGCAAAATTTCTCTTCGTTCTGAGCGATTGAGGGATCGAGGTAGCCTTCCCCTACTCCTTTCATATCCACTGTAAAAATGGTTCGATCTGTAGCTCGAGGTAGCTGTTTTTTCAATATTTTATCGAGCAGAGTTACATCCCGATTGCTAAAAGCGCCTGTCACTCCATCGAATGGGGCTTGAAAAGAGTGATTCAACGAAAAAAGATCGACAATTTCCGTCTCAGAATCTCCCTGATGATAGGAAAATTGAAATTGCTTGGTAGAGTGAGGCAAACCCGTCTGAGTGATAAAATCAATCTGAAATTGGTACGCCTCATCGTGCCATTTGTGCATAGAAAGCTTTACATGATCAACCGACATAAAAATCCTTTTTTATTTGTTAGACTTAGGGAACTTAATTAATGAGAAAAATGGGGATTACGCCGCTAGCCGCGGCGGCGACGGTAAAGGGAGTAGTGAATAAATAGGCTTTTCATAAGGTTCAATATAGCAGACGCGTGCATTTTTATGCAATAAAAATGCATAAAAATGCACATTCAGAGAAAAAAATCCCTGGTCCGACCATGAAACAGGTTAACAACCCTCTTTCAACAAGGATTTGATCTTCCTGAGAAGATTAGGGATCTCTTTAATAGATTTTGGGGCGACAAAAATAGTGTCATCTCCAGCCAAAGTGCCTAGAATTTCACTGGAAACTTGGTAATAATCTAACACGCGAGCCACCATTGACGCTGACCCGGGACTTGTGGTGATCACAATCAGTGTTTCGTTGCAAAGAATGTCGATAACAAGATCTTTAAGGGGGGTATTTGCTGAAGGGGGAGGAGGTTCTCGCGGTAAGGAGTAGACCGTTTGGTTAAGAACGTTTTTGACCTTGATGGCTCCCACTTTGCGGAGCAGGCGCGAGACTTTTGATTGATTGATCTCGTAACCTTGTTTTTCTAGCACAAGGCAGAGCTCCTCCTGCGTGCTCGCCTCCCTTTCAAAGAGGAGGCTTTTCAAGGCCTCAACTACATCTTTCTCTCTTTTAACCATAAAAATGATACTAACTAATTCCCCTTTTATAGTCGATTCAGCCCAAAATTTTACATTTTCACCTGCGCAAACGCCTCGCGACTGATCGACTATAAGTGGGAACATAGATTAAGAGGATCGCTCCGATCCGCACTGGGAAAAAATGCTTGGAAATATGATTTTAGTTACTTATAATGTGTGAGATATGTCTTCATCCATAAGTGAAATTCCTTTTGAAATCACCCAGATACGCGATAAAGAGAACCATATTGTCATGTATGGGAAAGAGCTCGCTTTTCTCAAAGAAACGTGGGAAATGCTCGCGATCTATAGAAAAACCATCGATGAAGGGGCTACCCTAGGTGAATTTAAATGTGAACCATTAGGTAGCTCGAGCGCACAAGCTAAGAAAGGGATGGCCTACTCCGTTTGTCTGGATGAGATTTTGCCTCCGTTGGTGCGCGCTTTATATGGTGTCCATCCGGCTAATCGGGCCGGAGGCAATTGCCATGGGGCAGCTCTCGTTGCCACAGGGATATTCCCTGTCATGTACTGTTTTAGTAGGGCCACAGAGTTACTTATTGTAGAGAAAAAAACAGACCCGATCCCTGTGGATCAATTAGCTTGCGGCGATTTGGTTCATCTTTCTAAATTTACAAATGTTACCCATTCTTTTGTTTTTATTTCCCACAGTATATGTATTTCGATGAATGGATCGCTCCAGCCATTGACTATCGATAATACTGCAACAATGCTACGCCGTTTCCATTACCCTGCTGATTGCCTCCGGTCACCTCCTAACAAGGATTACCCCATCGAAATCTTCCGCAAAAAAAAGGATTGGCACTATCCAAAAGAAGTGACCTCCAGTCTGATAGCCTTTTATAATTTTGAGAAAAGTAGCTATATGGAGCCAGCCAGCCTTAATCACGAAGTGGTCAAAGAGCTTGTTAAACTCACTCAATCCTATGCACTTCGAACAGACCTCTCTGAAGATGAAAGTCAAGCAGCGCGAGCCATCTTTCGCATTTTGGCGGCCGGTCCCTTAATTCCTCGAGGAATCGCTGATTTCACCTCCGTCCCCGACTGGTAGATCATCCAACTGTGTTCAGTAATCAAGTTGCTGCCTTATTTTTTTCCTCTAGATAGCTGATAAAACTCGAGTGATTTGATGACTCGAAATCAGTATAGGAATTAAATAATTGGCTGCCTGTCATGGAATGAACCCCATCTCCAGAGAGAGGAAAGAGACGATGTTGCCCTTTAGGATTGGGATCGGCATGAATTCCATATATTCTTTTTTCGTTTTCATTTTCTACGAGAATTTGATTTTGGGCATTGGGTTGCAATCTCATTTGCTGTATGATAATAAAATCCCTTGCGATCACTTCCCATTTAATTAGCGCGTGTTTTGATTTATTGGCTAATTTCTTCATGCTTTTTTTGAACGCATATCTTGGTTTGTTTTCAACTTTCTTCAACCAGAAAGGAGATTTGATAAGGGAGTCTATATGACAGAAAGCGAGCTATGCATGCTTGTAAGAGAGAAGAAAATATCGGAAGCAAAAGCATTAGAAATGCTTATTTGTCAACCCATCAAACGAGGCGTCTTTACAGAATCTTTAAAAAGATATGTCAGCATCTCGAGATAATCAATGAAAAACATTTACAATTGATAAGAGAACTGCTGATCCGAATAGTTTCAATGCTAACGAGAATGACTCAGAAAAAAGATTAAGTCGGGCACGGTCACGCAAACGTTCACATTCATGAGTTTCTTAGAGAAAAATCTTCTAAACGAGCACGCTTTAGTGACCCATCCGAAGGAAGTGATCGCTCATCAGTAATTAGAGCTTACGAAGGGTAGGAGGCGGGTGCCTCTAAAAGCAGCCGCCTCTAAAAACTCTAAGTTTTTATTTTTTCTTTTACCTCTTCAACAGAATTTTTTCCTTTTTTCACCAAATTCTTAGCATGTTCAGTGGCATCCTCTGCAATCTCTTTTCCGATTGCCGTTTTTTCTTTTAGCCAATCAGCGGCCTCTTCACCGATTTCGCTAAAATTTTCACGCACACCATTCCATTTTTTGGAAAGGTCTTTACGCATTTGCTTACCCGATTTTGGAGTACAAAAAAGGATGACTGCAGCACCTAGTGCGCTGCCTAAAAATGTTCCCCAAACAAAACTTTTACTATTTGCAGATTTCATGATTTCCTCCTTTTAGATAAAAGTTTCCAAAGAGCTAAACTATTCAATGCCCAATCGGCTGCAAGCTGTCCTGCTTCATAGGACCAACTGCTATTCAGAGTTTGTTTTTTACTCTGCTGTGCTTGCTTTCTAGTTTGTTCCACACCGAAAAAAAAATCGAAAATCGGTGATAAATCACCGACATTTCTTTCAATACTGCCGAGAATTTTTCTTAAATTTCTCACAGTCAGTGCCAAGTAAACACCCAGTCCGATGACGGTCAAAGCAAGCAATAAACTAGATAGTGTAAGCAGCCAAAATTGCCACATTTCCATACTAACCTCTAGCTTGGTTACTAAACTCAGATAACGCTTGTTTGCTCCTATGAACCTATCCCACTATTCGAAAAAATGTGATTATAAAAGATTTTTCGAATAGGGGGGATAGGTTCATTAACACTCCTAAGTTGAGGATGTTTTCACTTAATAGGATTCAATATCGGACGAAAAATGTAAAGTGTCCTTTTTCTTAAAAGTTTCTCAGGGGCACTTTCCAGACTTTCAAAATAAATCTTTTTTGCTTTAAATTCACGGGGTCAATTTGATGGGAGTATGGGCAAGGTAAAATTAATCATTGGGATAGGGCTCGTTGTGGTAGCTCTTGTGGTGATCTATTTTGTGTTGAATAACGAGCACACTTTAGTGACCCATCCGAAGGGAGTAATCGCTCATCAGCAATTAGAGCTTATCGTGACGAATGTCATTCTGATGCTGCTCATTTTAGTGCCTACGGCGATTATTCTCCTGTTAACAGCCTGGAAGTTTCGCGCTAACAATCGGAAGACAGAATACACACCCGAGCACAGATTTGGAAAATGGAGTGAAACTTTATTGTGGATTGCTCCAGCCATTATTGTCCTCGTAATGGCACCGATCACATGGTACGCCACTCATAAGCTCGACCCTTTCAAACCGATCGAAGAAAAGGTTGATCCCTTGATAATCCAAGTGGTCGCCATCGATTGGAAATGGCTCTTTATTTATCCGAAGCAAGAGATCGCAACCCTCAATTTTGTCCAATTCCCAGAGCGTACACCGATCCGTTTCGATCTGGCGGCCGATCACTCGCCCATGAACTCATTTTGGATTCCCGAGCTCAGTGGACAGATCTACTGCATGACGGGAATGGTGACCTCACTGCACGTCATGGCAGATGGTTCTGGGGAGTATGTTGGAAAAGCTGCCGAAATCAACGGAAAAGGGTACTCCAGTATGACCTTTAAAGCTAAGTCGACTTCCCAAGCAGATTTTGATGAATGGATTGCTTCCGTAAAAAAATCTCCCCTCCAACTCACGGAGGCTGCTTATCAAGAACTCCTCGTCCCCTCTGTAGAGGAACCCATTACTTTTTACTCAAACGTAAAGAAAGATTTATTTCACACAATTGTTAGGAAATATGAACCTTGAGCAGCGACATCCCTTCTACGGCAAGTTGACAAGAGATGCCATCCCCCATCAATGGTACACGTTATCGGCAACCGTTTTTTTTGTATTACTGGGAATTGCACTCGTTCTGTATCTCACGAAAACAAAAAAATGGGGTTGGCTCTGGAATGAATGGCTAACTTCTACAGATCCCAAAAAGATCGGCACGATGTATGTGATCTTTGCCACGCTGATGTTCCTTCGCGGCATGGTCGATGTCGCCATGATCTGGTTCCAGCAGTCAATCGCTGTTGATTCCCAAGGTTTTTTGACTGCCGACCATTTTCAAGAGATCTTCACATCGCACGGGGACATCATGGTGTTTTTCGTGACAATGGGGTATTTCTTTGGGTTCATGAACTGGATTGTTCCTCTCCAAATTGGGACGCGCGATCTGGCCTTCCCCTTTTTGAATTCACTCGGCTTCTGGCTCACCGTTGCAGGGGGTGTGCTCATTAATCTATTTTTTATCATCGGTGGTCATTTTGCCAATACGGGTTGGCTGGCCATTGCTCCCCTATCTGAACTTGAATTTAATCCGGGTGAAGGGGTCGATTATTTGATTTGGAGCCTACAACTTTCTGGGCTGGGAAGCCTCCTTGCCGGACTTAACTTTATTGCCACCATTATCAAGAAGCGAGCTCCAGGGATGACGTTGATGAGGATGCCCCTCTTTGTGTGGACCTCGCTATGTGGAATGGTGCTGATTATCTCCGCATTTCCCGTGCTTACGGCGGTGACTTTTTTGCTTTGGCTCGACCGCTTTTTCGATATGCATTTTTTTACCATTGGGTTCGGCGGCAATCAGATGATGTACTTCAATCTCATCTGGATGTGGGGTCACCCTGAGGTTTATATTTTAGTGCTGCCCGCATTCGGGATGTACTCCGAAATTATCTCTACCTTTTCCCAAAAAACGCTCGCTAATTATACCTCCATGGTATGGGCTGCCATTTTGATCACAGGCCTCTCTTATTTGGTTTGGCTCCACCATTTTTTTACAATGGGAGCAGGTCCCGCCGTCAACTCGTTTTTTGGAATCGTCACCATGTTGATTGCTATCCCCTCTGGTGTGCAGGTTTTTAATTGGATTCTCACAATGTTTAAGGGAAAAGTGATTTTCTCCTCTCCAATGTGCTGGGCCATAGGCTTTATCATTACGTTCTTATTAGGTGGGATGACTGGAGTATTTATGGCCTCCCCTCCCGCCGATTTTCAGGTGCACAACAGCCTCTTTTTAATCGCTCATTTCCATACGCAGATTATCGGTATTGCTCTGTTTGGCGTCTTTGCAGGCTTAACCTATTGGTTTCCCAAGGTTTTTGGTTTCACACTGAATGAGCGTTTAGGTAAATGGGCTTTTTGGTGTTGGTTGATCGGATTCTTTGTCGCTTTTATTCCCCTATATCTTCTGGGATTCATGGGGGCGACTCGACGGCTCGATCACTACTCCTCTGCAATGGGGTGGCAGCCCCTTTTTGTGACTTCTATGTTTGGACTATGCATCATCATCGGAGGCATTGTGATCCAATGCATTCAGCTCTATGTCAGCATTCGAGATCGAAAACAAAACCTTGACACTACAGGAGATCCCTGGAACGGAAGAACGTTAGAATGGTCGATCCCCTCCCCTCCGCCGAGCTACAGTTTTGCCACAATTCCACAGGTCGATAGCCACGAACCATTTTGGAATATGAAAAAAAAGGGGTGGCAACCTGAGCAGGAATACCACGATATTGAAATGCCAAAGACAACAGGGATGGGGATCTATATCTCCCTATTTGCATTTCTATTTGGTTTTGCTATTGTTTGGCACCTCATCTGGCTTGCCATTATTGGCCTGTGTGGCGTCATCGTCTGCATCGTTCTTGTTGCCTGTGATGAAGAGAGAGAGTACCTATTGCCCGCAAGTCAGGTAGCAGAGATTGAACACGAGAAAAGAGGAGGAGCAAAATGGCAGAGGAAGTAGCTCTTGAGAGCGACACCAAAGTATTTGGTTTTTGGATCTATTTGATGACCGATCTCGTTATTTTTGCCGTCCTTTTTGCGACCTATATTGTATTGCGCAATAACATCCATAGCGGTCCCTCAGGAAAAGAGATTTTCGAGCTCCCCTCTGTGTTAGCAGAAACAGTAATCCTGCTCACCAGCAGTTTTACCTGTGCCATTGCGATGCTTGCCACCCACAAAGCCAGAAAAGGATGGGCCATCTTATGGTTTTTAATTACGGTAGCGCTCGGTATAGCCTTTCTGTCGATCGAAATTTCAGAATTTACCAAATTAGTTAAAGAGGGTAATGGGCCCTCTCGGAGTGCCTTTCTCTCCTCATTTTTTACTTTGGTGGGCACACACGGAACGCATATTACAATAGGCCTACTCTGGATGATCGTAGCGATTTTTCGGATCTGGCTTCGACCTCTTAATGCGAATAACGTTTCACAGGTCTTTCGGATGGCACTTTTTTGGCATTTTCTTGATTTTGTTTGGATCTTTATCTTCACAACTGTTTACGGCATGGGACACCTCATATGAATCTGACACTCCGCATTACAGGCTTTTTGGGCTCATTGATCTTAACACTTGCCGCTTACCTCATCATTCTCAACCCTTCTCTTTTCAATCTAAAAGAGAGGAGCGCCGTTCTTCTTATTTTCCTTTTTGCGGCAACCCAAGCCTTCGTGCAATTAATCTGCTTTATCAGCCTATGGCGGGAAAGGGGGCCCCTCTGGAATTTAATCGTTTTTCTCTCCACCCTATCGATCATCTTCGTCGTCGTGTACTTCTCCATGTGGATCATGGACCATCTCAACTACAACATGATGCCAAAATAGAAGATCTCTTCTTCCTTCCTAAGGAGAACATGTCACAGCCACCAGTTGCAGAAAGGAGCGAAACGGAAACTAACGACATGGAATGCGTTGTATCCAAGACTCTCCTTGATTTTACAGCAGCTGCTCGCAATTTTACTGACGCAGTCAATGACATGGTCAGTAAAATGCGATAAATCGGTACCGGATCGCCAAAACTACTCACTCACCTTCTTCAAGGAGAGGCTTATGAGGAGGAGAAAAAGCGCAAATGCGCCACTGCCAATAATCATGAATGTGATGCCAGGATCGAAAGGCAAATGAGCGACCTCTCCACTTAATAAACTCCCTATCGATAGAGCAACTTTTGTAGCCCCCATCGCTGTACCCGCACAGCTATGGGGGGTCGATTGGGAAACAAATGACCATGCTGTGGGATTTAAGAGCAATTCACCTATAGCAATGGATGCTAGCCCTGCAATGAGATAAAGAAGGGAAGCTCCCTCCATAAGCGATGCGATAGAGAAAATAGAAAAGGCAGCGGCTAAAAAAAGAAAAGAGAGAGCTAGCTTTAATTGCGAGCTGATCCTACATCTGGCAATGAATGGTCCCAGAAGCATGATCGTCAGAGGATTGGTGGCTGCAAGTGCTGCGCTCGGTATTTCAAATCCCAATAGGGTCCTTTGGATGTGGTTTTCAGAGAAAATCATCAAAAGAGAGCCCCACAGTTCCTCCGCAGTAGAAAAGGCTGCCAGCAAAAGCAAGCTTCCCAGAATCGGGAGGATGACCCCTTTATCTATTTTTCGATACAGCCTGAGCATGATCGTACCGAAGGCCACAAGGCCTATTGGCAATGCAAAAGAGCGAACAATCTCAAAATGACTGAACAGAGTAGCAATACCACCAGCAGCTATAAGGCAACAGAGAAAAAACAAGGAAGAGGATCCCTGTTTTGGCTTTTCAACCACCTTAAATAACTGGATCTTAGAAATAAAGAGGAGCATGCCTATGACCATTCCGCAGGCAGCGAGTCCAAATCCTGCATGCCATCCCCAAATTTGTGCCACAAAACCACAGAGAACTGCAGCCAGCAGCCCCCCTATATTCATCCCCACATAATAAAAGGTAAACCCACGCTCTCTTCCGCTATCTTTTCCGCTATAAAAGAAACCGAGCAAGGCTTGTAAGCTCACCCTGAAAAGGGCAGAACCACAAACGATGGTGCCCAAGCTTAAATAAAAAAACAAAGAAGAGGAGGAAAAGGTAAGCAGCAGGTGACCGATCGCAATCAGTACACCCCCAACGAGGACCGATCGGGTATAACCTAAAAATCGATCCACAATGAGTCCTCCAGCTGCGGCAAATATCTTCACAAATGCGATATAAAGGGTGTAGAGGATGAAAGCATCCGCGCTACTAAAACCTGCCTCTGAAACAAGGTAGAGCACAAGAAGCGCTCTCATTCCGAAAAAACTAAAGCTCTCCCACATTTGAGTGAAGGCAATCAGCCTAACACCTTGAGGTAGGGTGACCCCCGAAGGGGCACCCGATCTGAATTTTTTAAAAAGAGAAAGCATCATAATTCCTAGCTATTTTTATTATTTGATTTAAGATATTTGTAACTACTAGCATAGGTATGCTCAATACGGCATAGAGTGGGGGTTTCGGTATGCAGACCTAATCTTTTTCCTTCCTCTCTATAGTGTTTAATCTCTTCCCTCCTTTCTTGAGGTAAAGCTTCAATATCCTCATCCCGCGCATAAGCCTCTGGTTTCAAATCGTCAAACTGGGGTTTGACGGCGATGCCAGCCAACATAAACTTCAGCAGGTCATACGCCTCAAGTTGTTGACCGACCTGATCAACACTCAAACTTTTATTAAAGAAACACTGAATTACAAATATGGGATCCTCTGGCTTGAGAGAGCTCTTATCGGCTAGCTTCATCTGATATGTCTCGCTAGATTCCGTACTCTGTTGGGGTAAAAAAATCAAAGGGGCTTGAGAGAGGATCCGATTTTGCTCAAAAGCAACCACGACAAAAGGGATTCCCTCTTTCGCTATTTTAAGCAGAGAAGCCTTGACATTGTAAAAGGCGCACGGGTATCGAAAGGTCTCATTATGGATAGTTTTTCCCACTCTGGCATAGTCTCCTGCCAGACACTTCCCCTCTTCCGATGAGATGGTCGAAGCGGCTACTTGTTGGATAATTTCGATCGAGCAACCATTCATGTATTCCCTTAAAGGCTTAACCAATCGCTCGATGATGGGGAGAGGGCATGTTTTTGATAGGTTACCTTGTATGACTGAAGGTACGATCTTGCGAGTGAACGACCCATTTGGGTTTTTAATACACTGGGTCCCTACTTTCAAAATCGCGCCATAGACAAGATACTTCATGCGGGTGGACAGAGTGAAGGCGTTCTCTCCAAAAAATTGGTGTGGCGTCTTCGATTTCTGTGACGTTAAACTCTGCAGAGATCGCTTTTTTTCTTGAGCTACTGTGAGTAACTGCTCTGCCTCTTGCTTTAAGGAAGGATCCTTTGAGTGTACCAGGCTAAAGAGGGCTAAGACGTGGCAATTATGATCGCCCAATACAGCATCAATTTTTTCAAACTCCCCATTTTTCAATAGTTTGGCACACTGTATGACTCCTGCCAAATGGAGTTGCAGAACTCCATTTATCTCTTTGAGATAGATTTCATTTAATTTTTGAAAATTAACAGCATCTACCTGACAAATTTCCTGCGCGCAACCGCTCTTTTGGTCGATAAGACCCATATACTCCGCGTATAAATTCGCGGTTTCTTTAGAAAAAGAAATACCTGACATAAAATTCCTTTAATTATTTTTGTTGTAAAGTTTCTTAACTTGTTAGTTGTGTGAAAAAGAAATAAAATAGATTAAAAAAAAGAATTAGATTTGGGCCGAGGCCCACCAAGTGAAAAGAGCGGAGGTGAAAAAGCGAGGCTGTTTCATGTCGGTAATATTACAGCATTACAAAATTAACAACAAGCATAATAATTCTCCGCACAGCAATTCGCTGACAATTTTATGCGGTTATTTTTTACCACAGAGAACACAGAGTTAATCACTTGCGCGCAGTCGCGCACAAGCGATAGCGATCGGCCAGGGCCGCATATGCGGGCTTGGCCGGCTCTGTGCGCTCTGTGATATAAAAAAAGTTTACGAAAACATTTATCAAGCGTACTCGATGGAATCGACCGGCGAGAATTGCTGTCTCCGCACACAGGATTTTCTGAGTGTGTGCACACACTCTTACACCTTCTTCTTTGTGAGAGGGGTTACGTTGATTGAGAGATTACGCCATGCGTGGGAATTGACTTTATCACTTTCTAATTTAACAAGGTGTGTATTGAATTTGGTCCCATTCTCGACGATTTCGTCCTCTGTGCTTCCCTCTTTACAGACTTGCTTTGTCTCAGGGAGAGAGGTGATACCTGTAATTTGAAAATGACAATTTTTCAAAACTATGTAGAGAGTGCCACTTCTCTCTCCATTTTCGGCACACTTCTCACATCCTTTTAATAGCTGCGGATCAAAATTGAAAGGTTGTTTTTTTTAAGATCGTAGTTAAATTTACCAAATCCATGTGGTATCCACACCGGGCGGTCGCGAACGGGTTCGTGCTGCTGCCCGGCGACCGCCAGCGCGACGCGAGCGTCCCGTCGCTGCCGGTGGGGGAGAACGTGATGCTCCAGGTGCTGCACCGCTACCGCACGCCGTACGGCCTGCGCACGCGGCCGATGCGCCGCCGCGCGCGCGAGCTGCTGCATCGCTTCGACGTGCGCCCACCGGAGCCGGCGCTGACGTACGAATCCCTCAGCGGCGGCAACCAGCAGAAGGCGCTGCTCGCGAAGTGGCTCCAGACTGAGCCGCAGGCGATCTTCCTGCACGAGCCGACCCAGGGGGTCGACGTCGGCGCGCGCGTCCAGATCTTCCAGATGCTCGGCGAGGCGGCGCGCGGCGGCGCGTCGGTGCTCGTCGCGAGCTCCGACAACGAACAGCTCGCCGCGATCTGCGATCGCGTGCTGGTGCTCGCCCGGGGACGTGTCGCGGTCGAGATCGCCGGAGAGGAGGTCACCAAGGAGCGGATCGGGGAGCAGGTCTTCAACAGTGTGACGCTGCGGGAATCGACGACGGAGGTTGCGAGCTGATGGAAGCCAAGAGCGAGCCGGGCGCTCCGCCGGCCGCCGGAGCCGAGGAGGCCGCCGCGGCGGCCGCGGCTGCGGCCGCGGCGTCGGGGCCCGGCCTGGGACGGCGGCTCTTCGGCGCGACCAACGTCGAGCGCTGGGCGCTCGTCTTCGCGTGGATCGTCGTGATCGCGATCTTCAGCGCGGACGAGCCGAGCACGTACTTCACCGCCAGCAACTTCCAGACGATCTTCGGCTCCCAGGCGGTGCTGCTGATGCTGTCGCTGGGCCTGCTGCTGCCGCTCACGACGGGCGACTTCGATTTGTCGATCGCGTCGAACCTGGCGTTGTCCTCGATGCTGATCTCTGTGCTCAACGTCAACGACGGCGTGTCGATCGTCCCCGCGATGCTCGCCGGCCTGGCCGCCTCGACGGCCCTCGGCGTCGTCAACGGCGGGCTCGTCGTGATGCTGGGCATCGACTCGTTCATCGTCACGCTCGGCACCGGCACCGTGGCGCTCGGCATCGTTCAGTGGATCAGCAACGACACCGACGTAACGAATCTCGCCGGCGGCCTGACGACTGGACGGTAGGCAAGACGTTCCTCGGCTTCGACCTGATCTTCTTCTACGGGATCGCGGCGACGTTGATCCTGTTCTACGTCTTCGAGTACACGCCGCTCGGCCGGCGTCTGCTGTTCGTCGGTCGCGGCCGCAGCGTGTCGCGCCTGAGCGGCCTGCGCGTCAACCGGATTCGCTGGGGCTCGTTCATCGTCGGCGGTTTCTTCGCCGGTCTCGCGGGGATCATGTACGCGGGCAGCCTCGGCGGCGCCGACCCCGCCTCGGCGCAGACGTTCCTGCTGCCCGCGTTCGCGGCCTGCTTCCTCGGCGCGACCGCGATCCGGCCCGGGCGCTTCAACCCGATCGGCACCTTCATCGCGGTGTACTTCCTGGTGTCCGGGATCACCGGACTGCAGCTGCTCGGCGTCCAGAACTTCGTCCAGCAGCTCTTCTACGGCGGCGCGCTGGTGATCGCGGTGGCGCTGTCGACGCTCGCGCGCCGCCGCGGCGGCGGCCGATCGGCGTAGGCTGAGAGGGTGTGCCCGACCCACGTCACCGTCTGCGACGTCGGCCCGCGCGACGGGCTCCAGAACGAGGCCGACGCTCGCGCCGCTGTTCGCGGCGAGCTCTGCGACCGCCTCGCCGGCAGCCGGCCTCGCGCGCATCGAGGCGGCCAGTTTCGTCAACCCGCAGCGCGTGCCGCAGATGGCCGGCGCCGAGGAGGTGTTCGCGGCCCTCGATCGCGAGCCGGCGTCAGCTTCTCGGCGCTCGTGCTCAACGGCGCGGGCTCGAGCGCGCGGTCGCCGCCGGCGTCGACGAGATCCACATCGCCTACCCGTGTGCGACACGTTCGCCCAGCGCAACCAGGGCATGACGCTCGCAGGCCGCGCGCAGGCCGCCGAGGCGATGATCGCCGCCCCATGCCGCGCGGCCTGCGCGCAGCGTCACGCTCGGGCGCCGCGTTCGGCTGCCCGTTCGAGGGCCGGGTCGACCCCGGGCTCGTCGTCGAGCACGTCGGACGGCTGCCGCCGCCGGGCGCCGACGAGATCGTGCTCGCCGACACGATCGGCGTCGGCGTCCCGGCACAGGTGCGGCGGCTCGTGCCGGCCGCGTTCGCGGCCGCGCCGGTCGCGCCGCTCGGTCTGCACCTGCACAACACCCGCAACACCGGCTACGCCAACGCGACGCCGGGTCGAGCCGGGCGTCACGCCTCCTCGACGCCTGATCGGCGGCCTCGGCGGCTGCCCGTTCGCGCCCGCGCGCGACCGGCAACATCGCCACCGAGGACCTCGTCTACCTGCTCGACGGCGAGGGCGTCGAGCACCGGCATCGACCTCGACCGGCTGCTCTCGGTCTCGCGTTGGCTGGCGGACGCGCTCGGCCACGACGTGCCCAGCCTGCTGCTGCGGGCGGGCCCGTTCGTGCCCGTCGGCGCCGACGCCTGAGCGGCGCGCGGTGAGGCGCCGTGAGCGCGCGATGACCGTCGCCGCCATCGACCGCGACCTCGGCGCGATCGTCGGCGCCGAGCACGTGTTGCCCGGCGACACCGCGCCCTACTGCGAGGACGGCTCGCGCGACCGCGTCGGGCTCGCCGGGGTCGCGGACGCCGTCGTGCGACCGGCCGACGCCGAGCAGGTCCGCCGTGTCGTCGCCTGGTGCTACGAGCACGACGTGCCGATCGTCCCGCGCGGCGGCGGCTCCGGCCTGGCGGGCGGTGCCGTCCCGGTCGCGGGCGGCGTCGTCGTCGCGATGGAGCGGCTGACCGGCGTGCGCTCGTTCGACGCCTCGCTGTGGCGGGGAGAGGTCGAGGCGGGCCTTCTCAGCGCCGACGTGATCCGGCTCGCGCGCGAGAGCGGGCTGCTGTTCCCGCCCAACCCCGGGGCGGTCGAGCAGTCGCAGATCGGCGGCAACGTCGCCACCAACGCCGGCGGCCCGCGCGCGTTCAAGTACGGCGTGACCGGCAAC
The DNA here is from genome assembly GCA_963705695.1 of uncultured Chlamydiales bacterium. GTDB lineage: Bacteria > Chlamydiota > Chlamydiia > Chlamydiales > JAAKFR01 > CAVPKN01. The sequence continues at coordinate 1,662 of CAVPKN010000019.1, read as the reverse complement.
TGGGTGACCGGGCTCGAGGTCGTGGTCGCGCCCGGCGAGCTCGTCCGCCTCGGCGGCGCCCACCGCAAGGACGTCGGCGGCTACGACCTGCGCAGCCTGTTGGTCGGCTCGGAGGGGACGCTCGGGATCATCACCGCCGCGTGGCTGCGCTTCGTGCCGGCGCCCGAGGCCTCGCGCCGGCTCGCCAGCTTCTATCCGGACCTCGCCGCCGGCTGCGCGGCGATCGAGCGCCTCGTCGGCAGCGGCGTCGTGCCGGCGGCACTCGAGTACGCGGACGAGGGCGCGGTCGCGATCGGCCGCCCGATTCCCGGCGAGCTCGCCGCGGACGCCCGCTTCGCGGTGCTGATCGAGCTGGACGGCTCGCGCGTCCGACGTCGCGGCGCAGCAGGCGGAGACGCTCGAGGCGCTGGCCGAGGGCGCCGTCCGACGGTCGTCGCCGATCACCGCGCGCCGGGCGGCTGTGGCGCTGGCGCGACGGGCTCTCGCACGCCGTCACCGCGGTGCGCGGCGGCCGCCTCGGTGAGGACATCGTGGTCCCGCTCGACCGCCTCGCCGATGTGACCGCCGCGGTCGTCCGGATCGGTGGGCGCCACGGGCTGGAGGCGTGCAGCTGGGGGCATGCCGGCGACGGCAACGTGCACGCGAACTTCCTCGTCGGCGCCGACGACGAGGACGCGCAGCGGGCCGCCGCCGTGGCCGCCGCCGAGCTCTGCGACTCGCCGTGTCGCTCGGCGGCTCGATCAGCGGCGAGCACGGCATCGGCTGGCTCAAGCGTGGCCGGATCGGCGTCACCGCGGCCCGGTCGCGGCCGGCCTGCACGCCGCGATCAAGACGGCGTTCGACCCCGGGACCTGTTCAACCCGGGCAAGAAGACGTGACCGACGCAGCGCGCAACCACCGTGGTCGCCGTTCGACGGCGCCGAGCTTCGTCGATCCGGTGTACACCGTGCTCCGCGGCGAGCTGATCTACGCCGAGGGCGAGGTGACGGGCCGCCCCGGCGACGGCCACCGGCTCACGCCGGCGGCGCCGGCGTAGAGGGACGCGCGAAGCGGCCCGGACGGAAGCCCTCGAGCGCCGGGCTGGCGCGGTCGGCGATCAACTCCTCGGCGACGATCTCGCCGAGCAGCGGCGCGAGCGTGATGCCGCTGTGGGTGGCGACGACGTAGAGGCCGTCACGCACGGCGCCGATCGCGGGCAGCCGGTCGGCCGGCAGCGAGCGGATGCAGATGCGGGCGCTCTCGAGCGCCGCCGTCTCCGCGTGATCGAGCAGTCCGCGCACGCCGTCGACGGTGGCCTTGAGCGCTGCCGCCGGGGGCGGTGAGGTGGAGGAACGCCCCGCATGTGGTCGGCGTCCTGCCCGGTGGTCGGCTCGTCCAGCACGAGCACGCCGGGCGCGCCGACCAGCAGCGCCGCCAGCGCCAGCCGCTGCCTGCCGCCCTGGCTCAGCTCCCACGGGCTGTCCGCCTCCCGGCCTCCGAGCGAAGAACTCGACCGCGCCGGCCACGTCGAGCACCGGGTGCTCGGGGCGGGCGCGGAACCGGAACCCGAACTTGAGCTCCCTGGCCACCGTGGTCTCGAACAGCATGTCGTCCGCCGCCTGCAGCAGCAGGGCGACCTGTGCGGCGTGATCGAACACGGCGTCGAGCCAGGCGCCACATAAC
>CAVPKN010000018.1:0-37954 GCA_963705695.1 uncultured Chlamydiales bacterium | reverse complement strand
ACAGGATGGTTCAAAAAGTGGCCCATTAAAATCGGGATGATGCAGGTATCAAAGTGAGACCTAGTGATATGATGGAATACCGGGCTCCGTACACTTGACACCCAAAACCCGATTATGAAAAGAGGGACCTTCTGTACGCCAGGCCCATTTGGGGCAGGAAGAAACGTCATCCAACACCACCTCTCAAGACTCGCTGCCATTTTTTTGTCATTTTGTGTGCATGCCTAGAACGGGCTGGAGAGGTTGTCGAGGTATTTGCGTGAGTTTCCGAATGGATCGATCCCCTATAATTGAGGCGAGCCGTTGACTCACTCGCACCTGCATCATCTGCAATACCTCCTCAATGCCTTTAGTGCGCGGGAATCTTCGATTTTATTCTAGGGATCACAATTGCTGAGTACTACCGGAAAATGGGGCTTGATGTTTTCTTCCTGTTAGCCGATTCCACTTCCCTGTTGGGGTCAAGCGCTTCTGTGAGACGTTTGGACGATTTCTGAGAGGAGAGTTTGTTATTAGCTTCCCGTATTGCGGCTTTCTTCAATGAGCGAGGAGCTTGCTGCTCAAAAATGGGCGACAGGGCTCTGTGACGATTTCTCGTGGTGCGGTTTCCCTGCTCGGAACTCTGCAAGAGCCAGTGACACAGGCAACGTCAGCTGTTCGTAGGTGCTTTTCGCGCGTCTCTCGCGCAGGATCTTTCGGATCCGCGTGCCGCTATCTTGCGATCGATTCAGTCGGATCTCTTGGTCTAAATATGTCGATGATGTAGCAAAACAACTCGGAAAGGAAGTGCCCGGTTTGGGTGAGAATGTCGCGAAGGAGCAGGCCGTTTTTATGGGAAGGAGATGAGATCGGCAAAAGAATGGAAGTTGTAGGTGGAAGAGGGAACTTCGCTTGCTGATATGTCTTATCCATTTAAAAGCTGAATCAAATTTTTTGTATCAAAATGCCTTTGAGAGTGTCGACGCTTACTGCCCGATAAATTCCTCTCTCCGTTATTACCAGATATTTGAAACTCCGTTTTGCTTCATGCATTGTGGGCCTCGGGAATTTTTCTGACCCTTCAGGGTAAGATTAAATCGCTCTATTCATCCCCTCCAAACGGGTATCTCGGGAGCAAATCAAGACCATCCAAGAGATGATAGAGACAAAGCTTAGGAAAATTTGACATGAAGAAGAATTATGACAGAATTAATTGAGCATGCGGGTTAATCTCATCACCGTTTCGGCTGAGGAAGCTTTTGAGGGAGAAATGTCTTTATCGATAGTGGAGAGGCGATTTTTGCATCCTGTTCTCCGTTTTCTATGGGGATCAGGCTACTTTCAGGTTTTTGGGTTACCTGTGGGGGGTTCATGAAAGTGGTTTCCTTAAACAAACGGCCGCCACCTATGGTCCCACTCTTCTAGGGCGTCGGCTCAGTGGCACTGGGCCGGCGTCTCCATGCCACTGAGCCGACGCCCTAGAAGAGTGGGACCATAGGTGGCAGCCATTTCCCTTTTGAGGAAAGTCACTTTATCCCCAGTGGAGATTCCGCGGGTCCCCCCAAAAACCTGAAGGGTCACCTGATCCCCATCAAAACGGAGAACAGATGCAAAAATCGCCTCTCCACTTTTCCGATCGATACGAGCCAGTTCTCCTAAACTGACACCCTCAGCCGAAACGGTGATGAGATTGCCCCGCATGTCATTAATTCTGTCATATACTTTCTTCATGTCAAATTTTCCTAGCTGTCTCTATCATCTCTTGGATCACCTTCATTTGCTCCCGATACCCATCCGTTTCAAAGGGGGTGGAATTGAGCGATTTAATCTTACCCTGAAGGGTCAGAAAAAATTCCCGAGCGCGATCGCGTGAAGCGAAATCAAACGGAGTTTCAAATATGTGGTTGATGAGGCGGAAAAGAGGAATTTGTCTCTCTAAGGGGCAGTAAGCATCGACTTTGTCAAAGGCATTTTGCTGCAAGTAACAAAAATCGTAGAGCTCAGCTTTTAAATGGATCACCATATCAGCAAGCGAAGTTCCCTCTTCACCTACAACTTCCATTCTTTTGCCGATCTCATCTCCTTGCCGTAAAAACCGCCCTGCTCTTCGCACCATCTCACCCCAACCGGGCACTTCCTTTTCGAGTTGTTTTGCTACATCATCGACATATTTAGACCAAGAGATCAACTGATCGATCGCAGGATAGCGGCGCGCATCCGATCTTGCGCGAGAGAGCGCGCAAAAAGCACCTACGACAGCTAACGTTGCCTGTGTCACTGGCTCTTCAAAGCTTCCGCCAGCGGGGGAAACCGCGCCACAAATCGTCACAGAGCCCTGTCGCCCATTTTTGAGCAGCAAGCTCCCCCCTCGCTCGTAGAAAGCCGCAATACGGGAAGCTAAATAAGCGGGGAAAGCCTCCTCTCCGGGAATCTCCTCCAAACGTCCCGACATTTCACGAAGCGCTTGAGCCCAACGGGAAGTGGAATCGGCTAACAGAAGAACGTCGAGCCCCATTTGCCGGTAGTACTCAGCAATTGTGATCCCTAAATAAATCGAAGATTCCCGCGCAGCTACAGGCATTGAGGAGGTATTGCAGATGATGCAGGTGCGAGTCATCAACGGCTCGCCTGTATGGGGATCGATCAATTCGGGAAACTCACGCAATACCTCGACAACCTCTCCAGCCCGCTCTCCACATGCACACAAAATGACAATGTCGATGGCAGCGTATTTTGAGAGGTGGTGTTGGATAACGGTTTTTCCTGCCCCAAATGGGCCTGGCGTACAGAAGGTCCCTCCTTTCATAATCGGGTTTTGGGTGTCAAGTGTACGGAGCCCAGTATCCATCATCTGGCTAGGTCTCACTTTGATCCCCTGCATCATCCCGATTTTAATGGGCCACTTTTGAACCATCGTAAAAGAGATCTCTTCCCCTCTCTCATTTTTTCCACGTGCTACAACCGTGTCGACCGTATTCGCCCCTGAGAGATCATCCAAGTTAGAGTCACCCTTCCGAAAAAGGAAAAGGGAACCATAATATGGTGTTCAAATCGTCCTTCCATGGTGGTCCCAAGGGTATCTCCCCGCTCCAAAATGTCTCCGATTTTAGCAACAGGAAGAAAGTCCCATTCCTCTTTTCGATCGAGTGGAAGAACGTAAATTCCGCGGGGCAAATAATACCCCTTTTCCTCAGCAATCACTTCCAAACGATTTTGCAGACCATCAAAAATGGCTTTCAAAAGTCCAGGACCGAGTTCTGCCTCGAGCAAATCTCCCGTGAAAGAAACAGCAGTATTGAGTTTGACCCCTCTCGTGTCCTCATAAACTTGAAGCTTCACTTCATCGCCAATGATTTCGATCACTTCTGCCTTTAGATGGGTCCCCTCGAGCTCCACAAAGGCCACTTCCCCTTGGCGGACATGTCCATCAAATTTCACTTGGAGCAAGTTGCCAAAGGCGCTGACCACCCTTCCCTTTGCTTTTTCTCTCTTATCCACCTGCATGTTCATGATATTTCCCTTTCAATCGCATCAACGACCTGTATCCCTTTTTGCACATCGAGTTCCAACCAACGCTCCACCAAGATGAGCCGTGCCAAATAATTAAGGATTCGATCTACTGTAAACGGCTCTGTGCCCCACAACTCCACAATCTGTCTAAATTCATATTCATAAAGGGCGCGATTTAATTCCCATGGCGCATCGGCATATTCGTTAAAAATGGGTTTTAATTCTTTATACTCAAAAGGAGGTTCAAATTCGCTACTATCTTTTTGAGCTAATATTTGAGCCACTATGGGGTCACTTGGATCTTCATATTGCAGCTCCTCAGAAATATCTCGTCCCCATTTCTTTGCACGGAAACCAACCATCACCAAACGGAGTTCCCTTTGAAAGATAAAATAATCATGGAGAAAACCCTCTTCCGTTTCAATCATATAATTAAGATACTGTGACATCAAGAAGGGGAAATGATCTTTTCTCTCCTGATTGGATTGAAATTTTTCTAAGTAAGCGGTCAAAAAAAAGGGGAATGGCTCTCCGTCAGCCCAACGAAAATCCTGCAACGCCTGCTCTAGATGCTCTCGGTTGAGATTTCCTCGGGGATCGAGAGGTTCATGAGCCCAATAAGCCCTCATGTTCTCGATATCGATTTGAGACAAAAACCTTTGAACTTTTATTCGATCCCTTTTTGTAAGATTGGAGCGGATCAATTCTTGCAGCTCTTGAAATCCCAAGGCAGGTAGGTGACCAATTTCTAAGGGAGGAAGCAGGCTAGCTAAAAAATAATACTCGTTCATGAATCCTGTTGAAACAAAAGCTCCCTAAAATCTTTGCGAATATAGCGCCCCACTAATTCTTTCAGCGCCTCGTCACTCATATCGAGCGTGAGCTTCCTATCATGGAGCTTTAACTTGACTCCCCCCATGAACTCACCCACGGTCACCGATTTTTCCCGCAATTTTTCCATCACATTTTTAAGAAGAAGCGCGTTGACTTTTTCAGCTGGAACCTGGCTCGGAACAAGTGCAGAAAAATCAGCGCTTGTCCCTTCCTTTTCAACAGCAGACACTAGAGCATTAACTAGCTTAGCGACCAATTGCGGATCTGCACTTTGTTGACTTAGCCAAGACGATAGCTCACTATTAAAGAGATGTTCTTCAATCTCCTGTTTGAGTGACTCGATGGTTTGATTACAAGCTTGTTTCAAAGAGTGTTCAAAAAGTTCCCTTTCTTTCGCAATCCGCTTTTTAGCCTCTTGCAACAAGGCTTCCCCTTTTTTTTCGGCATCACGGATCATGTTACGCCCTTCTTGATCGGCGACCTCCAATATTTTTTGCGCCTCTTCCTTTGCAGGCTGAAGAGTTTCATTTTTAAGGATCTCGCAGATTATTTTGATTTTATCTTTGCCTGTATCTAAATTCTCCATTATTCTGAGCCCCTTTTGAGTTACCTACCCCATAGCAGTTTAGCGCAAATTATGGAAACAGGATTTATGAACCTACCAAACGCATGAAAAACTGCGTTACAAAGTGAAAAAAGGTGTCATAGCAACATAAAAAAATCAAGGTCTTTTAAATGTGTTTTTTTCCTTTTAGATTTTTCTGTTCTTTGCTTCTTTTCTCTGTCGTTCATGCGATTGCAGCAAAAGAGATTGCCATTACGGAACCCCCCAAAAATTGGGAATGTATACAAGATCCGACGCAACTTCCCCAAAAGATCAAAATTATTTATATCGGCCCCTCTTCGGAACAAAATTCTCTTAACCCCTCCTTGAATGTGGCCTGTGAGGGAACGAATTTAAAATTAGAGGAGTATGTGAACCTGGCCAAAACTTATCACGAATCGCAGGGTCGTACGCGTTGCACTCTGCTTGGAAAAATTAAAACGCAATCGGGTGACGCGCAGCTGCTTCAAATCGATCGGATATCGCAGTGGGGCGACGTTCGATTTATGCAAGCAATGATGATTTCCGATCAAGAGGCGTATGTGGTCACGGCGACGTGCCTGAAAAAAGAATTCAGCCGCTACGCAGCCTCACTATACAAAGCAATCCAATCAGTTAAGATTGATTTCTAATAGGCCGTTTGCTATACAAAAGTCAATTGTACTCGTGGGAGTCTGACCTTATGTTAAAAATCGTTACTTTACTCACGTCGTTTCTCTTTGGTTTTGTTTCAGCACTTCCTGCTGCTGCAATCCCTGTCAATGGAAGTCCCCCTATCAATGGAAATCCCAACGACAATAACTATTATAATCAAGGCTTTTGCCCCAATTGCAACTGTCTACCCTGCATGTGCAACATGAATCAAAATGGAAATTATCCCCCTCCCTCTCAAACTTATCCCAATGGCGACAACGTTGTCCCAAGTGATCAATACCCAGGTAACTATCAGGCACAGCCCTACCCCAGTGGAAATTACCCTCCCGCATCCCAAGCTTATCCGAATGGAAATGGGTATCCTCCTCAAAATGGCTATTATCCACCTCAGTCTCAAGCTTATCCGAATGGGCCCAATGGGAATGATTATCCTCCTCCAAACGGAAATTATCCTCCACAACCCTATCCCGATGGAAATTATCCGATGCCACCTAACCAACCTGGCGTAGGTCCTTGTGGGCCAATAACTCCAGTGCCATACGGTCCACCTCCTCCTACAGGAGCTCCCTGTGCGGCTGCGTGTGGTACCAGTTGCGCGTTGACCGTGTGTTCTATCGCGGTAGCCATTGCGGCTGTCATTGCTGCAGGCATTATTGTCGCTGCCGCAGGAAGTTCGGCCCATTAATTATCAAAGAGAATTGCGAGTATGAAAACTGTTTTGACTTTTTTATGTATCTTGATCACCGCCAGTGCCATACCATTACGCGCCGCCAGCGATACCTTCGTTGATTATCAAAATTACAATCACGGCTACTGCCCCACATGCAATTGCTACCCTTGCCGCTGCGCTGAACTTTTTGGCGATGCCGAGGAGGAAGATCCTGAAGAGGAGGAAGATGATGCTCCTGGAGAAAGTAATGGCGTAGATCCCTGCGAGCCAGCCCCTGTCTGTGCTTGCAATTGTGGAATCAGCCTTTGGGCTATAGGCCTTGTGATCGGAGGACTTGCCACTGCGGGAGTCATTATTGTCAGTTCTAACAATGGCCCTGCTCCTCACAGCCATTAAAAATATTCTAATAGCATAGCAATCCGGGAAAATAACTCTTTGAAAAATAGATATCTGCCTTGGGTTATTTCCCTTCTTTTCCTCATGATGGTCAGTTGCAATCGGCAATGTGCCTGGGTTCTTCAAGATGTGACCTCTGACTTGCCCCAATTCGATTCGTGCCAACTCACATCAGTTCCGGCAGATTCTCTGCAAGCCCTAGAAATACAATTGCTTAGGGGAACGTTCGGCATTATTGCCTTTCTCAATGTCTACTGTGGCAAATTAGAGAGCCCCTATTTTTCTCTCTATATTAATAAAAATCCCTATCACTTTAGGGGATACATCATGACAGGCTACCAGCGACTCCAACTGCCAAATGACGCCACCGCCATCCTATTATCTGCGCTTAACAATGACGGAGAGATTACTATTGTCTGCGGCAATTACTCAGCAACCCTCCCCACCCTCCCGAGACACCTTCTGAAACAGCTATGTACCAAAAAGGTGTTTAAATGCGCGCTGAGAAAAAATTAAACCTTAAGTGTTTCGGGGATATCCTTTAACGGCTCCACACGAAAGACAATGGTTGATTTTTTACCGTTAATGTTCAATTCAATGACAGAACTTAATCTAGTTAATAAAATATTGAAAGGCACTTTGACATGATGATTGCCCACATCGATTGCAATGGCTGAACTTCCCAGGATCTCCTCAGAAGCGTAGATCTGTTGGCATAAAGCTTCAAATTGCATCAGGTGCCTGAGCAGCGTCTCATCGTCAAACGCATATTTGCACCCGCAAGAAGGGCAAGGGGCAACTTTGGTGAAGTGCTCTCGGTCCAGCACAGAGAAAAGAATGGGCTCTTCACACTGTTGACAATGAAATTGCAATCGATGTCCAACCATTTAAGTCACCTCATCACATTATCCCCCCACGTTTTACTCTAAAACTGACTAAAAAACCAGCGAAAGGTGTTTGAGGACAGGGCACCGACTATTAAAAAACTTCTTTTATTTGACGGAATGTGGCCTCTGGTTCCGCCCAGTCAAAAATAAACTTTTTTTTCGTGAACGAGCCCGTGCCCGAATTCAAGGTAGCAATCGGGCTCGGGCTCGAAAATGCCTTGATCTTAGGCCATTAAAAACGCTTCTAAAATTTCTTTTTTTAATGGTCAGTGCCCTGTGTTTGAAGATCTGTGCCCTGGGGATTTTTTCTTAACCCCTTGCCATATAACCCTCCCAGCTATAAAGTTGAAGGGCAAATAAAAACCAAAGTTCTATAGAGGATATTTATTTTATGCTAAAATTGCCCACTCTCTTGTTTTTTTTAGCAGCGAACGTGAGCGTTATGCCTTTCGCCTTGAATGCAAATATACAACGGTCGGAGGAACAGCCTCAATATCTTTACAAGATTCTATCCGTAGAAGATTGGCAGAAGAGCGAGGAGAACATCCATTTATCACCAGCTGATAGCGACTTTATCCATTTTGCCACTGAAGAGCAATTATCTAAGATTATCGCTAAATATTGGCACGATGTGCCCGAATTTATGGTTTTGAAAATTGAAACAGAAAAATTAATTGGTCATTTGGTTTACGAGCCAAATCCCGGAGGCTCAACCAACTACTACCACCTCTATGAAGGGTGCATCCCTCGGGATGCCGTAGTTGAAGCCACACTCATTCAACAGTAAACCCCTTTTTAACCAATATCAAAGAACCCGGGGCCTATCGCAGAAAAATCGATGCTTTTGTGTCAGTTTGTCGGGAACCGGTTCGGCCCTTGACTCGGCCGCCGAGCTTCTACTCCAAGCGAGTTAGGGCTCGGCGACAGGGCGACAAAAGGACTCAAAAGGGCGATTTTACTGGGGTGACTCGTTTTGCAAGTGTCTCTAAAGGATTGCGGCTTATCACCCGTTGAAGAAATCACCCCTGGCCTCTTTTTGAAATTTTTCCTTACCAATCGCTTTTATTTTTTACGACTTAAAGTTTCTATTCGCCGACATTTAGTTTAAATTTGTGTATTAACTAATTTAATGTACGTGGTAAAATTGATCTGTTTCTATTTAAAATAGTAAAAGGAGGTGTATTTTGAGGAAAATCCTTCCCTTCATTCTTTTTGGATTAATGGCATTACCTTCCCTGCAAGCGGCTGCCAAATCTTCCAAAAAGTATAGTTTTGAAGAAACTGTGCATGTACCCCTCCAGAATTCTAATCGCAATAAATGGAAGGTAAGTCATCAAAAAATCACAAAAAATGGAATGGCCATTACCCATTACTATTTAGAAGGCGAGTCCAAAGATCGTTGGTCCCAAGTCATTAATATTCAGTTTAAAGACAAGGCTCATATCAAAGAGAAATCGGTAGAAGAGCTGATGAAGAAAGAGGCAGAGCTCAGCTCTTCCGCTGTGAATTCTAAAGTGCATGTCACACAGGAGGGGGATCTGATTTACGAAAGGCAATTTCCTACGGGCGAGCATGAAATTGTCAGAATTATCATCACAGAAAGAGGGCTTCACCGGGTCGCATATGTGAAAAAGGGGAAAATGGATGATGCTGAGAAGCAAGAGTGGATAGACCGCCTCACACAAGCTGAGGTTGGTGGAAAGAGGACGGAGAAATCCTCGGACAAGCCCTCAAAAGGGAAAAATGGAAAAACATCCGCAAAGGGAGCTAAAGCGAAAACGGCAAAAGCCAAATAGGCGGAAAGAAATGTCATTAGAACTTGTTAATAGTCGCTCTCGGAACTCTCAGATTATCATCAATTCAACGACCAAAGCGGATAAGCGCTATATCATCGATCGAGACGTATTGGAGAGAGCCGCTTCTTTGGGAGAGGGCATGTCTGGTAGAGTAATTAAAATGAAATGCAAAATAGAAGAGCTCAATCAAACAAAAGAAAAGCACTACGCCCTTAAAAGATTTTATTCTTTGTTTAATGCAAACGATAAAATAGAAGAGTTTGATTGCCACCAAGAAATAATGTTTCGCCTCATCCAATACCGTCCCCTCCTATGTCACCAGGGGATTGCTATAGGGACGGGGATAGAAAAAAAACCGATATTTGCCTTTAGCCTAGAGCGATCTCACCACATCATGAAAAAATTATATGATAAGAACCTTGACGAAGCCATACAGCAAGGATACTTCCAAAAGGCAACACAACTCCTTGAAGGGGCCAAGCAATTGCTAGAAGGGATATTTTCTTTGATGACTATAGGAGCCCTTTATTTTGACATCAAACCGGCTAACATTCTCGTAGGTCGGAAGGATCGATTTGAATTAGCGTTCACTGATTTTGAAAAAATATCTTTTTTGCGTTTTGACCAAACAGATGATGAAGTAATACAGAGTGCATTGGTCAGAATGCCCCCTATTTTGGCACATAAGGGAGAACTTGATGCTCTGATCCAATGTAGATTCGAGCTGCAAAGTCCTGCTCAAGAATTCCTTGCTAGACTGCATAAGCTCTATTCATTTGCCATGGGAGCTGTTTTTTTTGAAATGGCTACTCAAATGAGTTTGAGAACATTTGTTTTTGTTAAGTATTTCACCCTTTGCACGGAGAAAAATGGGACACCTATATCTTCAATCGATCAATTTTGGGAAAAAGCCAAGAATGTCAGAGGCGCAAACATCGTTGCATTGAAGGATGTATTAGATGAAAAAAATCAGCAGCCCTTTCTTGAGCTTGTTAAGCATAAACAATTTCCAGACCTAGAATTGATGGAGTTAAAAGAAGTCCAGCAAGGTCTTGTTGAATACCTGCAAACGAAGCAAGTGCCTGAATTTTTTATCAAACTAGTGACCGATCTGCTCCAGACAAAGCAAGAGATGCGAATAGAGATTGGGGAAGCTTTGAAAATTCTCCATTCCAATCTCCCTCACACACAACAAAATGAGTAGGGCTTTTTCCCGCCGGAGAGGGAAAAAGCTGTTGTGATTACTCTTTGACTTTGATTTTCTTAGATTCGATTTGTTGCTCTTTCTTCTTCACCAAGGTAATCGTCATCACTCCATCCTTACAAACGGCCTCAGGCTCTGCAGAAAGATCGATCTCATCCCAAAGAGGGACGCAATAGGAAAACGATTTTTGGCTATGTCGGTAGAATTTCCGTTTTTTATCCTTCTCCTCCTCCTTCTTCGCTCCTTTAATCCACAACACATTGTTGCTATCTATTGAAACATCGACATCTTTTGCAGTTAATCCTGGGACATGGGCTTCGATATAAATGTTTTTTTCATCACTTGAAACGCTTAAACCTGTATTTGTTGAGCCAAATGATTCAAAATCTTGCTCGAGATCTTCAAAAAACTTGCCAAGACTGAACAGCTCACTCGCCCGGCGAGGGGTTGGGAACAAAGATTTCCAGCGGGGTACTAAACTCATATTTCCTCCATGTTAATGGCTAATAATCTAATTGATTGTCCTAAAAACGAGTTATATGGTACAAATAAATATATTACAAGATTTTTTTTGGGAGAACTAATGGCAACTAAATTGGACCAGCTCAGGCAGATGACAACGGTTGTATGCGATACTGGCGATATTGAAAGCATTAAAAAATATGAACCTACGGATGCGACAACCAACCCCTCCCTGATCTTCCAATCAGCGCAGCTCCCCCAATACCAATATTTGATCGACGATGCCATTTTGTGGGGCATGCACAAAACCTCGAACACAACTCAGATGCTTCACCATATTCTTGATAAGTTATTTGTTAATTTTGGTATCGAAATTTTAAAGCTCATTCCTGGCAGAGTCTCGACTGAGGTTGACGCCCGCCTCTCCTTTGATATCCCCGGAAGCGTTCACAAAGCAACTACGCTGATCGGTCTTTATGAAGCTGCTGGAATTGATCGGAATCGTATCTTGATCAAGCTGGCTTCAACGTGGGAAGGTGTGCAGGCCGCACGAATACTCGAACAAGAGGGAATTATTGCAACATGACATTGATGTTTAGTTTGGTGCAGGCCATTTCGAGCGCAGAAGCACACGCAACGCTCATTTCCCCCTTCGTTGGCCGTATCTTGGATTGGTATACAGCACATGAGAAGGTCAGTGGATACCCTCCTAAACAAGTCCGCCGGAGTCTACTCTCTGTGACTGAGATTTACAATTATTATAAAAAATTCGGTTACAGAACGCAGGTCATGGGAGCCTCCTTTAGGAACGTCGATGAGATTCTTGCTTTGGCAGGGTGTGACTTACTAACAATCTCCCCCTAAATTTCTCGAAGTTTTATCAAAAGACCAAGGCATAGTGCCACGTTGTTTAAGTCCTGAAAATGCTAAGACGGCTCAATTCGAAAAATTAGAGATCGACGAAAAGACTTTCCGCTTCATGCTCACAGACAATGCGATGGCAATTGAGAAACTATCAGACGGGATTCGTAAGTTCGCCGCCGACACGATTAAGCTCGAAAAATATATACTTAGAGCGGTGCAAAGCCAATCACACCTCCTCTCACGATAAAAAAATCTAACATCCTGATATCAACCTGTAGCCATCGATGCGATCTACCAAGACTTTCTACAATTGAATAATAAGTTGATATTACCTACAATTCTCGAATTAGAATTAAAAGGTAAAGAATATGAGCGAGACTCGTTTTGCTGAGCTGTATTTTTTGATCATGAAATGGCAATCCCGGTTACCTAACGGTGAGTCCGCTATTAAACCGGGATTGTGAAGACGGGTTAAGTTCATCTCAAATGGTTCATATCAATGATATCGAATTGTAAAAACGCCTCCCAAAGACACGCGGCAGCAAGCCCTGCAAAACCACCACTTGCAGTACCTACTATCGTCCCTGAACCCGCTCTGTATGGAGGTGGAGGTTCTACCAGGTTGCTGATTCTTTTCGATATCAGAAATTACACCCATAATAAAACCTGCTAAGGTGGCTAACAAAATCCAGAGTACGAATCTTGTAATGGTTGCGCAACAATTCTTACTATTTAGTTGTTGAAAGCAGCGGCGGCCAGCATAAAGGACCCCCTTATGATTTGTTGGTACCAGTGGTTGATTTTCACCGGCATCTTTGCCTGTTTCTAAGTTAGTTGGATATGCCATAAAGCCTCCTTGTAACCATATATTTTTTACACAAGCGACAAAATTTTCGAACAAGGCCCCTTTGGATCTAATTACTCTAAGACCCATGGGGTCTTTAGCAGCTGTGCCGAGAGCAATGGAGATCTCAGCTGCTGCCGAAAAAAAAGGATAAAACTCCCTCTCTTTTTAGAAAGGGGGGAATCAGCACACAGTCAAACGACAAAATGTACCAAAGTCCTGAAGTGTGGAGTTTTGTTACCCGCGCGCGGAAGCGCGCTCTAGATTTTTCTCTAAGAAACTCGTGAATGTGAACGCTTGCGTGGTGACTTAATCTTTTTTCTGAGCCATTCTTGTTAGCACTGAAACGTTCACATTCACGAAAAAAATATCACAACGGTCAAGGTCTTTCCGCATTGTTGGAGGAAAAGCAATTACAGCGTACTAATATCTCCCATATACCTGCGCAGACGACCCCTCCGACAGTCCCACTTATAGTGGTTGTTGGAGTACTGCTATCTGGGGTTCCAAACGTTTGTGGATTTCGGCTTCCATCTAATCCTATACCACACATAAGACCAATTAAGCACCCTGCTAAAACCCAAAATATTAACCTTGAAATCGTTGCATCAAGCGTTTTTCTGTGGAATTTTTGAATGCACTCTCCGGTATAGTCCCAGCAATCTTTTGATGATGTTCTTTGTACAGTCATAAACACCTCCTTGTTTCGAAATTAAGCGGTTCTTTTATAAGATGCGCTACGCGCAAACAGTCACGAAAATAAAATCACAACGGTCAAGGTCTTTCCGCATTGTCGGAAGAAAAGCAATTACAACGTAAAAATACCTCCCATAAACCTGCGACGATGGCCCCTGTAAGAGCCCCAAATAGAGGGGTTCGTGTAATACTGTCATGCGTGCCAGATGACCTTGCATCCAATGCTAGACCACTTATAATACCGATCAAGCACCCTGCTAAAATAAAAAATGCTATCCTTGCAATCGTTGCAGAAAGTGCCTTATTTTCGAATTGTAGAATGACCCATCTGGCACAGTCGCAGCAATCTCTTGATGATGTTCTTTGTACAGTCATAAACACCTCCTTGTAGTCGATCTGAATTGAAAAAATACTTGGATCAATCTCGGTCCCTATAGGAGCAGTCAAAGAGCTTCTCTAAAGGACCGAGATTGCGTTTTTACAGACGGTCAGGTGTGCGATTACGCAAAGCGTTTACCTTGAAAAAATCACGCACGACCATGCACTCACATAACAAATATCCGATGATCCCACTTAATAGACCACCTGCAGTGGCTGTTATAGTCCCTCTACCTGGAACGTAGGGAGCGCGTGGATTGTCTTGCGTATCAGCTACTGCACCAATGGCAAGACCAGCCATAAGACCCAAGAATATCCAAATAAATAATCTTGTTATGATTGCGCAGCATGTAGTTTTATTACTTAGGTGCTCACAGCAGCGGCGTCCAGCATATAAGATCCCTTTTTGGGTTGGAACCAACGCTTGACGTTCTTGTGTTCCTGCTTCCATGCGAGTAGGTTGAGTTGACATAAATACCTCCTTACCATTACAGATTTTTTACACAAGCAATACTACTTTTAGCAGACTGAAGAGGATCCTCAGCGGCTGCTGAAAAAAAGGATAGAACTCCTTTTTCTTTTAGATAGCAAGAATCATTACAAGCGCCATTGTGGCCATGCATTGAATAGCTTAGCGTTACAAAATTGAAGAGAAGAAATGGCCTGCCGCCATTTCTTGCTCTACGATATTTAGGAGAAGTCGAAGATGAGCTCCCCTTCCTCCTCTCGATCGAGAAATTGCTTAACGCGAGCGTGGGTTTCATACCCTGTTCCACCTGGGATCATGTGCCCCATGATGACGTTCTCTTTGAAACCCATGAGATAGTCTGTTTTCCCCGCACAGGCTGCATCGGTTAAGACACGGGTCGTGTCCTGGAAGGAGGCAGCCGAAATGAATGATTGGGTCCCCAAAGAGGCCTTTGTGATCCCCAGTAACACTGGCGCAGCTTGAGCAGGTTTCCCTCCCTCATCCAGTGTGCGGCGATTCTCTTCATAAAATTGCTTTTTATGCACCTCTTCTCCAAAAAGCAGCGTAGTATCACCTGGGTCGATCACGCGGACTTTCTGCAACATTTGCCGCACAATGATCTCGACATGTTTATCGTTAATGTCTACCCCCTGGAGGCGATAAACCTCTTGCACCTCGTTGACGAGATATTTTTGCAATTCCCGCACACCACAGATCTCTAAAATTTCGTGGGGCACCACAAGGCCATCGGTTAACTGCTGCCCTTTGAGGACATGATCTCCTCGCTGAACGATCAAATGTTTATTCAGCGGGATCAGATGCTCCTCCTCCATCCCCGTTCCTTCATCACGAACAACGACGATCCTTTTATTTTTTTGCACGCCACGGAAATCGACCGTCCCGTCGATTTTAGCAATTTCGGCGGAATCCTTCGGTTTCCGCGCTTCAACAAGCTCGGCGACCCGTGGCAAACCACCGGTAATGTCTTTCGTTTTGATCGCGCCTCGTGGAAGACGAGCTAATAACATCCCGGCGACCACCTTTTGTCCCTCCTCAACTGAAAGGACAGCACCGGCTGGGATGGCGTAGGTACCAACGAGTTCTTTCAAACCCGAATCGGCATAAATGGCAATTTGAGGATGGAGTTCACCCCGGTGTTGTTTAACGATGACTTCAACGAGACCGGTTTGTTTGTTGACCTCCTTCTCTGTCGAGATCCCCTCAACGAGGTCCTCATATTTCACATAACCAGGACGGTCGCAGATCACCGGGATATTGTGCAGCTCGATTTCTGCCACCTTTTGGCCTTTGTTGACTTTCGCACCATCGGCAATCAAAATTTTAGCTCCTAATTCAAGGGGACAATTTTGAAGTGATTCGATCGATTTTGTACTTAATAGTTTTTTGTACTCCTCTAAGCTTCTCCCTTCATCTCGGACAATATGTAATGCCCCATTCTTATTGAGGACCAACCAGTTTTTCTCCTGATCCTGAACCACCCTTAAGTCGAGATAAACGGTGATCCCTTCGCTTTCTGCGACGACTTCAGGCACAAAGCTTGCTGCAGCAATACCACCGAGGTGGAAAGTTCTCATGGTCAGCTGCGTTCCCGGCTCACCAATCGACTGGGCTGCAATGATTCCCACCGCTTCACCCAAGCCCACCGGTCTTCCATTGGCCAGATTCAGGCCGTAACACTTCGCGCAAATCCCTCTGCGACTCTCACAAACAAGAGCGGAGCGGATCCGGATCACCTCAATCCCAGCATCATCAATGATCTCTGCCGTCCTAGCCGTTAAAATTTCGCCCGCCTTTGCTAATAACTTGCTTTTGTCGCCAGGTTGATAGATATCGACCGCCATTGTTCTTCCAAAAATCCGATCTTTGAGGGGCAATAGCTCCTCTTGACCCTGACGGATCGCCGCAACATCGATATAGTTTAATGTCCCGCAATCCTCTTCTGTCACAATCACATCTTGAGCCACATCGACCAATCTCCGGGTTAAATAACCGGAGTCAGCCGTTTTCAAGGCAGTATCGGCCAACCCTTTTCGGGCACCGTGTGAGGAAATCGAGTATTCGAGAACCGTCAAGCCTTCTCTAAAGTTAGAGGTGATTGGCGATTCGATAATTTCCCCAGTTGGTTTTGCCATGAGTCCCCGAAGCGCTCCAAGCTGTTTAAGCTGGGATTTGTTACCGCGAGCACCCGAATCGATCATCAAAAAGAGCGGATTGTGGCGGGCATTTTCCACTTTGCTGATTTCTTTATAGAGGGCGTCGGAGAGAGAATCGGAAACTTCAGTCCAAATACTGATCGTCTTTGACTCCCTTTCACCGTCGGTGATAATCCCATCCTCATATTGCTTTTTAACGATGGCCACTTTTTGATGCGCTTCCTCGATGATTTTCTTCTTAATCGGAGGAATACGAACATCTTTAATTCCCATTGAAATGGCGGCCTTAGTGGCCTGCGCAAACCCGAGATCTTTTAAATTGTCCAAAAATCTCACTGTTGCTTCCAAACCAACTTTCTTATAACACTCTAAGATCAGTTCGCTCATCCGCTTCTTGGCATGCTATAATTTTGAAAGCCAAGCTCTTTAGGGACGATCGTATTAAAAAGAACACGTCCCGGAGTGGTCTCAATAATTTGCCCTTCGACTCGAACTTTGATCTTTTCATGGATATGCAAACCACGCCCTAACTGATCGCGGCGATCTCTTTTCTAGAGGAGTTTGATCGGCTGCACTTAGAGCTAAAAGGACCTCATCCGCATTGGCAAAAACTTTGATCTTTTTCCCATGCTCTTCAGGGAAATAGATTGGATCCGCCATCAGATAGTAGAGTCCAAGTGTCATATCTTTTGATGGGATAGCGACCGGTTTTCCCGATGAAGGGAGGAAGATATTGTCGGGTGCCATCATTAAAATTTTGGCTTCCAGTTGGGCCTCAACGGATAAGGGGACGTGGACAGCCATCTGGTCACCGTCAAAGTCGGCGTTGAAAGCATCGCACACAAGGGGATGGATTCGAATCGCCTTCCTTCGATCAATACCGGTTCAAAGGCCTGAATCCCCAGTCGGTGCAATGTAGGTGCTCGGTTGAGGCAAAACAGGGTGTCCCTTGATGATCTCCTCGAGAACGTCCCACACTTCTTCAGCCTCCCGTCTGGATCATTTTTTTTGCAGAGCGAATGGTATAGACATAACCCAAGTCTTTTAGTCGCTTGACGATAAAAGGCTCAAACAGCTCCAAAGCCATATCTTTTGGCAAACCACACTGGTTGAATTTGAGCTCTGGACCTACGATGATGACAGAACGGCCTGAATAGTCGACCCGCTTACCGAGTAGATTTTGGCGGAAACGACCACTTTTGCCCTTAACATCTCTGACAAGGGATTTTAGAGGGCGGTTGCCGCACCCATCACGGGATGACCATGTCGCCCCATTATCATAAAGGGCGTCGACAGCCTCTTGTAACATCCTCTTCTCGTTACGGACAATCACTTCGGGCGTTTTCAGCCTTTAAATGGCCTTTAAACGGTTATTGCGATTGATCACGCGTCGGTAAAGGTCGTTCAAATCGGAGGTGGCAAAACGCCCGCCATCGAGCGGAACTAGGGGTCGCAAATCGGGTGGAATAACAGGAACCGACCGGAGACCAGCCATTCTGGACTTATTGGTGGAAGAGACGAAACCTTCCACGATTTTGAGGCGTTTTGCCAACTTCATCCTGCGCTTGCATGCGATTTAGTACGTGCGCAGTTTCTCTTTAAGATCGAGCAAAAGGGCGTTGAGATCCTCTCCACGTAAGAGGTCGCAATATGGCATCGCCCCCCATTTTGGCTACAAATGCGTCTTTTCCCCATTTTTCAATGGCTTCTCGGTATTCATTGTCGTTGAGAAGTTGCTTTTTTTCTAATTCAGTTTGACCCGGATCGATCACAACGTATTCTTCGTAATAAATCACCCTCTCGAGATCCGTTGCCGACATTCCTAGCACATTGCCAATACGTGAGGGCATGGTTTTAAAGAACCAGATATGGACAACAGGGACAGCCACTCGATATGGGCCATCCTCTCACGCCTCACTTTTGAAAGGGTGACCTCTACGCCACAGCGATCACAGACAATATCCTTTGTGTTTGATTTTTTTATATTTACCGCATGCACACTCCCAATCTTTTGTGGGACCAAAGATCTTTTCGCAAAAGAGCCCACCCTTTTAGGTTTAAAAGTGCGATAATTGATTGTTTCCGGTTTTTTAATTTCGCCGCGTGACCATTTATCCCGAATCACAGTATCAGAGGCTATACCGATTTTTAATTTATCAAATTGGTTCTCGCGTGAATCGTCTTCGAACATTCTAAAACTCCTACAACTCTGTAAATTAATCTTCTTCCACAGTTAAAGGACGCACATCAAGGGCTAGTCCTTGCATCTCTTTAATCAAGACATTAAAGGATTCAGGGGTTCCGGCTTTTAAGAGGTTCTCCCCTTTGACAATCGACTCGTAGATTCGTGTACGACCAGAAACATCGTCAGATTTGACAGTCAAAATCTCTTGCAAGACGTGGGCTGCGCCATAAGCTTCGAGTGCCCACACCTCCATCTCTCCAAATCTCTGTCCCCCCATCTGCGCTTTTCCACCCAAGGGCTGCTGCGTCACCAAGGAATAAGGGCCTATGGAGCGAGCATGGATCTTATCTGCAACGAGGTGGCTCAGCTTCAACATGTAAATGTAGCCAATCACTACCTTATTATCAAAACGGTCCCCTGTTCGCCCATCATAGAGGAATGATTTCCCATCCTCAGGAAGCTTTTGCTCCTTCATCATCTCCCAAATGCGCGCTTCTGGAAAGCCTTCGAAAACGGGACTTTTAACATGAATACCCGCTTTATCGAGCGGCAAATCCGAGGTGGGTTTCCAATACTGCCCCATGTTCATCCGAGAAGGCACACCCAACGGATTGAGAATCATCTCGACCGTTTGTCCATCTGGCAAGAAGGGCATGTCGGCCTCGTTGACAATTTTTGAGACGACACCTTTGTTACCATGGCGCCCCGCCATTTTATCGCCCACCTGCAGTTTCCGCTTGGAAGAGACGTAGACCTTACTTGTCGGATCACGCCAGGATCTAGGTCTGTATCCCCTTTGCGGAGCAACTCCACTTCGGTTTTGTGTTTCATTTCTAGTTTTTGCAGCTGTACTTCATAGTCACGCAAGATGTTACGGAGAAGCTCATAGATATCGTTAGAAGGCATGATCAGGTCGATCGGGTCTTCATGTTCAAAGGTCTCGATCATCTCTTGGGTGAAAGAACCACCTTGCTGGACTGATCTCCTCAGCTGTCCGGCGATGGATGATCGCTGCAGGCGCTTTTTCATTGAGGAGCAACGCTCCTAATTTTTCGTGCCGCTCCATATTTGAGAAGAGTCACTCTTTGTTTATACTCTTTTTGTAAATCTTTCAAATGCGTGGCCTCTTCCACGAGTTCATCATCTGTCTTGGAGAGACGATCACGCCGGCTAAATACTTTGACATCCATAACCACCCCTTCGGTCCCTGGGGGAACTGTTAAAGAGGCATCTTTGACGTCAGCCGCTTTTTCGCCAAAAATGGCACGGAGAAGACGCTCCTCAGGAGCCAGTTCCGTTTCCGATTTGGGGGTAATTTTGCCCACCAAGATATCCCCGGGCTTCACCTCGGCACCGATCCTGATAATCCCATCCTCTCCCAGGTTAGCTAGAGCCTCTTCCGATACGTTTGGAATATCTCTTGTAATCTCCTCTTTCCCCAGCTTCGTATCTCGCGCCGTGAGCTCAAACTCTTCAATATAGATCGACGTATAGGCATCTTCGCGCAGTAATTTTTCAGAAATAATAATGGCGTCTTCAAAATTATAACCGCACCAAGGCATGAAGGCGACTAAGACATTTTTTCCAAGGGCGATCTCCCCTAAGTCCGTAGCAGGACCATCGGCAATCACATCTCCCGCTCTGATTTCGTCACCAATTTCACACAGCGGTTTTTGATTGATGCACGTCCCCGCATTGGAACGCATGAACTTTTTCAATTCGTAGGTTCTCTTCTCTAGCGGATTTTGCTTCGCAGCGATCACGATCTTAAGCCCATCGACATAATCGACAACCCCATCCTCTTCAGCGATGACAACAGCACCAGAGTCTCTGGCAGCGCGCACCTCAAGTCCTGTACCCACGATGGGAGCATCGGGAATGAGAAGAGGGACCGCTTGTCTCTGCATGTTTGAACCCATAAGGGCTCGGTTTGCGTCGTCATGCTCAAGGAAGGGAATTAAACCGGCCACGATAGAAACGAGCTGCTTGGGCGAGACATCCATGTGGGTGGCGCGGCTCGATTCAATTTCAAACGACTCCCCCTTGTAACGAGCCCAGCAGATTGGGTCCACAAACATATTATGTTCATCGAGGCGCGCCGACGCCTGCGCGATCACGCACTGCTCCTCAGCATCGGCTGTCATGTACTCGATTTCATCAGTCACAATACCTTCGCGGACAATCCGATAAGGTGTCTCAATAAAGCCAAATTCATTGATTTTTGCAAATGAAGAGAGGGAGGTGATCAAACCGATATTAGGACCTTCAGGAGTTTCAATAGGACAAATCCTCCCATAGTGACTTGAGTGCACGTCTCGCACTTCAAAGCCTGCTCGCTCCCGGTTTAACCCACCAGGTCCAAGCGCGGAAAGGCGTCTTTTATGCGTTAGCTCTGCAACAGGATTCGTTTGATCCATAAATTGAGAAAGCTGCGATCTGCCAAAAAAGTCCTTAAGAACTCCTGCAAGACCTTTTGCTGAAACAATTTTTCCTGGAGTCAATGTATCAGATGAAAAATCAAAGAGATTCATTCTTTCTTTGATAATCTTCTCCATCCGAGCTAAGACCCACTCGGCACTGATTTTGAATCAACTCACCGACAGAGCGGACCCGTCGATTAGCTAAGTGATCGATATCATCGACCGAAACATCCTCCTCACCACCCTTAAGACGAATGAGGTATTTTAATGCGGCGATGACATCCTCTTTTCGCAGAGTGACAACGGAGAGTGCTTCTTCGGAAATATCGAGTCCCAATTTCCGATTGAGCTTGTACCGTCCTACTCGCCCCAAATTATACCTTTTTGGATCAAAGAAAAGACGCATAATCACAGAGCGGGCGTTAGAGAGAGTAGCTGGCTCCCCAGGGCGGATTTTGCGGTAAAAATCTTTAAGGGCTGCCTCATAGGAATCAGTGGGATCTTTTGCCAACATTTTGATGACTGGATGGCTTTCATCTGCTTCCATCGCAATTTTTAAGGTGTTAATCCCCGCATCAACAATCCGCTTGAGCATTGCCGTGCTGAGCTTCTCCCCTGCCTTACCATACACAAGGCCGCTACCCGCATCGACCACATCTTCAGCCAAAATTTTACCAACGAGCTTACCGAAATCGCTCTCACTTTTGACCTTTATGTTATGGGTCGTAAAAAACTCATCGATGATATCAGCGTCGCTCGAATAGCCGAGCGAACGGATAAACGTAGTCGCTAAAATTTTACGTCGTCGCTTTTTACGGTCGATATAGACATGGATGAGATCGTTTGCATCAAAGGCAGCTTCCAACCAACTTCCCCGATAAGGAATAATGCGGAACGCCGACAGCATCATCCCTTTCGGATGCCTCTCTTGCTCATAGTTAATGCCAGGCGACCGGTGGAGCTGGGAAACAACGACACGCTCAGCACCATTGATGATAAAGGTCCCTTTTTCCGTCATCACGGGGATGGTCCCCATATAGACCTCTTCCTCTTTGATCCCCGTTTCATCGGTTAATCGGAATCGAACCTTCAAAGTCACATTGTAAGTGATGCCACGACGGATACACTCCTCGGGGGTATACTTTGGAACACCTAAATTGTAAGAAAGATATTCTAAAACCGTTTTTTCATCGTAAGACTTAATGGGAAATATCTCCGTGAAAACTTCCTGCAACCCGATATTTTCCCGCTCTTCAGGAAATTTATCAGCCTGCAGAAACTGGTTATACGATTTAATCTGAACTTCAATCAGATTAGGAAGGTCGATAATCTCTTCTTTCTTAACGAAGCTGACCCTGTCCGGCCGTCTCTTTAGCATGTGAACTTGCTCCTTAGAGTATTTGGTAGGTGTACAATAATGCCAACAGAATAAATTCTAATTGGACAAAAAAATACAACAACACAAGTCACGCCTTTCAACGTGCTTGTGCAATTATGAACCTATCACAAAGTACTCGCGGAGGGAGTGCACGATCTTGCCGTGATCCTCATAAGACCCCTCGTCGGCCATATGATCTCCAATATGGCCGTCCGCCTCGGGGTTGACTCCGTCAACTCTCGGACAACCCCTCAAAAACCCACCTCTGGCGGCTTTTTGAGGAAAGTTGCCCTCGCGGTCGCGCTGACGCTTTACGAGGCTCATCAACAATCTCATACAGTTCATCTTGCGCTTACTTTTGGGATAGGTTCATCGGTGCGACTAAATGTTTATAGCCCTTTTAAGGTGGCCTTCGCACCAGCAGCTTCGATTTTCTTGGCAATCTCTTCCGCTTCCGCTTTAGGTGCAGTTTCCTTCAACACCTTAGGCGCAGCTTCAACGATATCTTTAGCCTCTTTCAAACCGAGACCCGTCACTTCCCGCACAACTTTAATCACGCCGATTTTTTTATCAGCAGGCACAGCTTCCAAAGTCACTTGAAATTCGGTCGATTCGACAGCAGCTGCGGGAGCTCCAGCTCCACCCGCCGCAGGAGCAGCGACAGCCATTGCCATGGGAGCAGCGGCGGTCACATCCCATTTGTCTTCCAACATTTTTTTCAACTTAGCGAGATCCGTTACCTTAAGGTTGCTAAGCATTTCAACGATATCATCTAAATTTTGTGTAGTCACAGTTTCTTACCTCTCATTAAAACTTATTAATCAATTTAACCCTTTTTTCCCTTTTCGTCACAACAATAAAGGACGCCCGCCAAGAGAGCTTGGAACACTTGAACCGTTTGCGACATAGGTGCAGCTAGCAATCCTACAAATTGAGCCCTCATCTCTTGAATTCCTGGCAACTTCGCAATCGCTTCCACATCAGCTGCACTGCACACAGTCCCCTCAATGTGCCCACCTAATATGGCAATTGCCTTCTCATTCTCTTCACCAAACTTTACGGCTTCCTTAATGATCCGGGTAGTATCTTTATGAGCAAAAATAATTCCGACATGTCCCTGCAGCTTCTCGATCTCAAATGAGATTCCCAAACTCTCCGCAGCCTTGATAAAAACTCGCTTGCGCACAACTTCAAATTCACCCCCTGCTTCGGCCATTTGATCACGAAACTGCCGCGCCCTCTGTGATGTGAAGTTCTGGTAGTTGAGGGCGACAAAACCGCTAGCTCCCTCAATTTTCTCTTTGATTTCGTCGAGCAGAAGTTGCTTTTCTTCTCTCATGTTACCCCTTTACGTTGCTGGAATTTCTGCACGATCAATTTTGAGGCCAGGCCCCATGGTAGAAGAGACCGCAATCGAGACGATATACTGCCCTTTAGCAGTAGCCGGTTTTGCACGGACAAGAGCGGTCAGTAAAGCTCGAATATTTTCAACGAGCGCCTCTTTAGAAAACGAAAGTTTCCCCACGCCGCTGTTGCAAACCCCATGCTTGTCGAGTTTAAATTCGATCTTCCCTTTCTTGATCTCTCGAACAGCGCCCGCCACATCGGTTGTCACTGTCCCAGCTTTAGGAGTCGGCATGAGACCTCGAGGCCCCAAGACTTTTCCTAATTTTCCGACCTCCCGCATCATATCAGGGGTAGCAATCACTACATCAAATTCGGTCCATCCCCCCTTGATTTTCTCAAAGAGCTCATCGCTGCCAGCAAAGTTAGCACCCGCGTCGAGCGCTTCTTGCAACTTTTCCCCAGCTGCGAAAACCAAAATTGTTTGTGATTTGCCTGTACCATTCGGTAATGATACAGTACCACGAACCTGTTGATCAGACTTTTTAGGATCGACACCTAACCTGATAGCGATATCGACGGTCTGATCAAATTTGACGGAAGGGCACTTTTGTAATATAGCGACCGCGTCATCTAACATGTAACTTTTCGTTACATCGACTAGTGAGGCAATCTCCCGAATGCGTTTACTTCCTCGTGCCATATATTATTTAACTTCCTTTAAGAAAAATGTTACCTTTTCGGCTACGTCACAATCAGTTGAGGGGTCGATAAGCCGCAATCCCGTTCCCCCGGAACGAGTCCTTCACTACTAAACCCCAGCTTCATCTTCTTCTAAATCAGCATCTATCCCCATGCTCTTAGCAGTCCCTTTGACCATTCTTTTTGCAGAGCGGAGAGAACGGACCCCCATGTCTTGCAATTTAACTTTGGCGATCTCCTCTGCTTGTTTATCGGTCAGCCGCCCCACCTTATCTCTGTTTGGAGTTTTCGATCCAGATTCGATTCCCAACGCTTTTTTGATCATTTGCGGAACGGGAGGCTGCTTTGTTATAAACGTAAAACTTTTATCAGAAAATACCGAGATCTCTACTGGTAAAACATCTCCAGCTCTATCCTGTGTCTTGGCATTAAATTCCTTGCAGAAAGCCATGATATTAACGCCGGCCGCTCCTAAGGCAGGCCCAATGGGCGGTGCAGGATTCGCTTTACCTGCAGGAATCTGGAGCTTAATCATTTTAACGAATTTTTTTGCCATGAATCATACCCTTGAAAATTTCAGAACACATCTACCATACAAATGAGAGGAAAGGCGGTCATTATAAAAGCCGCCCCATTTAACGTCAACAGTTCCCAATCCTAAGGGTGCAACTAAATGGGATGGCAAATCTATCTTTACCCACCCACAGAAACGATAACAGGCACTAGCACTAACCATCTAACTCAGGATTTACCTCTTCCACCTGCCAAAATTCGAGATCATCGACCCGCGTGTCTCGTCCAAAAATAGAAACAATCACACTCAGACGCCCCTTATCTTGGAACACTTCATGTACTGTTCCAATAAAATTGATAAAGACACCATCGTTAATTTTGACACGATCCCCTTTTTCAATTTTATGTTTTTGGGTCACACCCGCTTTTTTCTCACTGAGATCTTTGAGGATGTTATTGACTTCCTCATCGGTAAGAGAAGTGGGTGTTTCCCCTCCCAGAAAATCGATGACACCAGTCGTGCCCTTAACATACTGCCACGAATCGTCGGTCAAATTCATCTTAATTAAGACGTATCCGGGCCAGATTCTCTTTTCGGAAATTTTTTGCTCCCCTTGCTTCACTTCCAAAACATTTTCTGTTGGCAGTAAAATTTCCTCTATAAGTTCAGCTACACCAGCCGACTCACGAAATTCCTCAAGAGCTTTTTTGACTTTTTTCTCTTGAGCAGTAAAAACTTGTACGACATACCATTTCATTAGCTTCAACTCACTTTGTGTTGATTTGGCGCGGAGCGTTGAACTGTTCATCAGATCAAACGAAAAATCTTATGATCTGATTGATCACACCAAAAAAGCCTTGGATGATCAAATCGATAAAATAGATAAACATCCCAAATATTAGGGTGCTAACAAGGACGATTTTAGTGTAACTTTTAATTTCGTCTTTGCTGGTCCATTCCACTTTATTCAACTCTTGTTTGACTTCTCCCACAAAAGCGACTGCTTTACGCCCATCTACTTTGCCAGAGAGAGCAGACCTGCCTTTTTTAACATCCATTTTTTGTACCCGTTCACCAACCATATAAGAGGGACCTCGAATAACTCTAATCGAGTGCGGAGGGATTCGAACCCCCGACCGGCGGCTTTGGAGACCGCTGCTCTACCAGCTGAGCTACACACCCAGGACAGCAAACTCCCCGATCTGCATCGCAGATCAGGGAGCCGAATGTTTAGTCATTATTTTGCTAAACCTTTCTCTTCAAAAGAGAAGATATCACTCAATGATCTTAGAGATTGTGCCCGCTCCAATCGTACGTCCACCTTCTCTAATTGCAAAGCGCATTCCTTCCTCCATCGCAATGGGAGCCAATAATTCGGCGGACACTTCGATGTTATCCCCTGGCATCACCATTTCTGTCCCTTCTGGCAAGTTGACTGTCCCCGTAACGTCGGTCGTGCGGAAATAAAATTGAGGACGGTATCCGCTAAAGAACGGCTTATGGCGTCCCCCCTCATCTTTATTCAGGACGTAAACGGCCCCTTTAAATTTTTTGTGGGGAGTGACGGAATTTGGAGCGCAGAGGACCATTCCTCGTTCGATGTCTTGTTTTTCAACGCCTCGAAGGAGAATCCCCACGTTTTCCCCAGCTCGAGCTTCATCGAGTGTTTTGTTAAACATTTCAAGACCTGTTGCAACCGTATCACGAGTGTCACCCAAACCTACGATCTGCAATTTGTCGTTGATTTTAACGATGCCACGCTCAACTCTACCCGTTGCAACCGTTCCTCGGCCCGAGATCGAAAAGACGTCTTCAATGGGCATCAGGAAGGGCTTATCGATCTCACGAGTTGGTGTTGGGATGTGCTGATCGACCGCTTTCATCAATTCGTTAATACTCTCGACATACTTCGGATCACCCTCTAGGGCTTTTAAGGCTGAACCTTTAATGATGGGGGAGTCTTTATACCCTTTTGCTTCTAACAACTCCGTTAATTCCATTTCGACGAGATCGATCAGTTCTTGATCGCTATCACCGATCATGTCGACCTTGTTCAGGAAGACAACGATCGATGGAACCCCTACTTGGCGCGCCAAGAGAATGTGTTCTTTCGTTTGAGGCATTGCTCCATCTGTTGCTGCCACCACAAGTATAGCACCATCCATTTGAGCGGCACCGGTGATCATATTCTTGACGTAGTCAGCGTGGCCAGGGCAATCGACGTGGGCATAGTGGCGCGCATCTGTTTCATATTCGACGTGGCTTGAATTGATCGTAATCCCCCGCGCCTTTTCCTCGGGTGTATTATCGATCGAGCTGTAATCACGGAATTTTGCCCCCCCTTTGGAAGCAAGCACTTTGGTAATCGAAGCAGTCAGAGTCGTTTTACCATGGTCGACGTGGCCGATGGTGCCGATA
Organism: uncultured Chlamydiales bacterium; assembly: GCA_963705695.1. Taxonomy (GTDB): domain Bacteria; phylum Chlamydiota; class Chlamydiia; order Chlamydiales; family JAAKFR01; genus CAVPKN01. The sequence continues at coordinate 10,572 of CAVPKN010000018.1, read as the reverse complement.
TTGACGTGCGGCTTGGTTCTTTGAAATGATTCCTTAGCCATTTTAAATCCTTACGTTAAGTTTTTTATCCATTCTTCTACTGCCCAGAATAGGAATTGAACCTACGACCTTTTGCTTACCATGCAAGTGCTCTACCACTGAGCTATCTGGGCCTGTAATGAGGAGCACAGTCTATGTGATCAAACAAAAAAAAATCAAGGAGGATGGCTCCTTTTTTCATGAAACCCACCCCTCCCTATCGTGAACGAGTCCGAGCCCCTGCCCGACTGAATTTCATTTTTGGGCAGGAGTTCACCCACGATCGGGCTCGGGCTCGTTCACGAAGGATTGGATAATAAAAATCTAGGGCTAGCTCTAGCGATGGCGGTAGATAATGCGTGCTTTTGAGAGGTCGTAAGGGGACATTTCGACCGTGACCTTATCCCCTGTCAATACTCGGATGTTACGGATTCTCATTTTTCCACACAAATGGGCTACAACAGTCATTCCATTTTCCAGCACAACCCTAAAATTCATATTAGGCAACAGCTCTTCTACATTGCCCTCAACTTTAATCGTGTCTTCTTTTGCCATATCCCAAAACGTTGTGAAAACTACACATTAGGCTACACACTCCTATTTAAGGTCAAATAGAAAATTAAGTGGGGCATGTTATTAAAAAACTTCTTTTAATTGCCGGAACACTGCCCAGTAGATCAAGATTTTGAACAGTCAAAAATAAATTTTATTTCGTGAATGAGAACGTTTCCGTGACCGTGCCCGAAAAAAAAGATTAAATTGGGCACGCTCACGGAAACGTTCTCATTCACGAACACCCTCCATCTTAGTCAATTAAAAAATGCATCTGAAATTTCTTTTTGTAATGATGACGCACAAACAAGAAAGAAACTATTTAATATTTACGCAATTTCTTTCTATATATATACTCTTTGTCATGTTCCCTCCCGCAGCTTACAATGCCTATAATTCTTTTATTAATGCTGCCGGCCGTGAATATGTACGGTTAGGTGTTGAACTGCATTATATAGATCTGGCGTTAGGGGTGGGAACTGGCATTGTTGCCTATGGAATGGATGTAGCCCTTGCGGCTGTGGGTAATACCCTATCTTCAACCATCTCCAAAACAGGCCGGTTTATCAAAGAAAATTGGAAGCCGCTACTAGGCTATCTTGCAGCCTGGGGAATCATCGTTGCCTGCATGGGACTGATGCATGGATTTGAGGCGGTGGCTCTCCCCATTACCATAGGATTAGGGTGCGGTATTGGCGCTGGAATCGTTTCAGGTATTTTAATCTATAGAGCAGGGGATCGGGTAGGAAAATGGGCCCTATGGCATTGGATCAATGTTTTTATTGAAAAGCTGGATACTAATGGAACCCGCCAAATCATTACCGCCGTTGCTGTTTCCGTGCTTCTCACTGCCTCTGCTGTATACCCTTATGTTATGGGTGCCATTTTTGGCATCCTCATTGGCAATCAAATGACCATGAAGGTGGCTACGGGGCGCAATCTAGGACGGGATCCCGAGACGATCGCTAAAGAGAAAAAAGAGATCGTAGAAGAATTGAGGAAGTTGAAACAAGAAGTGGCACAAAATAAAAAAGATGATAGCGAGGTAGTGAAATCTCTAAAAGAGATGATCCAATATGCTACCGACAAATTAGAAGAGATCGAACAACGTCAGGGTGGGAATGCAGATTCAGATCTGGGAAAGATCTGGGACCTCGAATGGACAGCGGGTGATCAGCAGTGGGAGTCAAATCGTGGGAAAAAACCCAAATGAGGTAATTTTTGCTGAAAAAAATTGAATCTCTGAAATCTGAGTTCCTCGCTCTTCATTCTAAAGAGGCTCTCTATCAACAAATCATGGAATGGGGAAAAAAACTCCCCACGTTTGCCCCTGAATGGAAAAGTGAAGAGAATCGGGTAGTTGGGTGCCAAAGTATGATGTATCTTCACACCCGTTTTGAAAACCAAAAACTTTTTTTTTACGCAGAATCGGACGCCCTGATCTCTTCCGGATTGGCCTCATTGCTGATCTTTGTTTATAGTGGCGAACCTCCCGAAACGCTTCTCCTCACTCCCCCTACGTTCTTAGAGGAGATCGGCATTCCTGCAGCCTTATCACCTGGAAGAGCAAATGGTCTTGCCAGTCTCTACTTAAAGATGAAGCAAGAGGCGTTCCGCGCTTTGTTACCCCAAAAAAAGTAGTTTTTACTTGGATTCGGTATTATCCCACTAAAGAGGGCACAAACCCCATTTTTCCTAAAATTTCCACCGCAAAGACAAATAGAGCATAACAGATTACAGCTACAATCAGAGGCTTGCCACCCCGCGTGCGAAATTCGGAGCTCAGATTTTCTTTGTACCGACCGATCCATAACATGAGAGCTGGGAAAAGCCCATTCAAAAGAGCGTCCCCAATCCCCCCAGAACTATCGAGCGCAAGCAAAAAACACCTCTCCATTTGAAGGGCGAAGAAAAGGGTGGGAAGAGCGACCAGCAAGCCTAAGGCGATATTGCCGATCTTAGTTCTTTTGATTTTTAAACCATCTGCTAAAAAGTCAAATAACCCAAGGGCAATCCCCAAAAACGAAGTGATGAGAGCAAAAAAAGCAAAAAAATCGGCAATCACACCAAGCCATGGTTTGCCAACAGAAACGCCTAAAAATTCAGTCGCCGGCTTCCCTGCTGCGAGGGCAGCTGCTAACCCTTTCTCCCCATCAAGGAGCACCGTTCCCAAAACGAGCCACTGCCAAATCGCATAAAAAATCAGAGCTGTTGTTGTGCCTAAAATAATGGAGCGGCGGAGCGCGCGGGCGTCTTGTTTTAAATAAATCGTTAAACTGGGGACAATGGTTTGAAAACTAAAAACGGTCAAAAGAAGAGGGACTGCTATGAGAGTATTTCCCCAAGATCTTCGCAAAAGCGCATCCCATTTTACATGAGGTGCGCCTGAGACAATTAATAATAAATAAGAGAGGATCAATCCGATCATGAGCAGAGTATTGACGCGGCCAATAATCACATTACCGAGATAGATGATAGTGCCAAAGAGAGCAATAAACAGAGTCACTGCCCATGGGATAGAAAGATTCCAACCAAAGAGGTGATTCAGTCCTGCGGCACACAGTTCCCCCCCTCCTGCAGAATAGGCAACGAGGGAAGCGTACCCAATGAATAAATAGAGAACCCAAGCAGCCACTTTTCCCAGTGGGCCTAAAAATCGGGATGCCATTGTGATCACATGCGCCCCCTTATCCATCCACAGATTGACTTCAGCTAAAAAAAGGGCTGTGGTAGTCATAAAACCCCAACCGATCAACATCATCACAAGAGATGGAAAAAAACCAGCAGGTCCCGTGGCTACAGGAAGGGCTAACATTCCACCTCCAATACAGGTCCCTGCTACCAAAAAAGTAGCACCAAGTACATTTCCTTTCTGCTGCATGAACTCCCTCTTTGAATGTCAGTTTAGCGTAAGATTGCTCTGTAGAAGTCCAGATTTTTGAGGAGATTCGACTGAAAATCGAGTGAAGCGGGCGAAGGAGGTAGCCAAGGCGCTTGCGCGCTGCCCAGTTCTTTTAGGTGCTCACTTTGAGCATGTGGATCAGTAAATTTGCTAATCCTGCCTAGCAACGGGCGCTACCTTCAAGCCGATTTTCCGTCGAAGATCGCAAAAAGATGGGCTTCTACAGAGCGATCTTACGCTAAACTGGCGTTCTTGTATTGAAACAGAAGGAGTTTACAGGATCAGTAGAAAATATAAAAGCCAGCTGTGAACCCTCGGATCCAAAAGTTGTTATCCACTCGAGTGAAGAGAGGGGCTGGAGTTCCCATAAGAGGATTTTGGTTGGGATTAATATTTAAATTGACCTGATCGCCCGCTAAAACGACCGAGGGCCAGTAGATATAGGTGAAACCGGCAGTCAACCATAGATGTCCCATGATTCTCAGTTGACCATTGACACTGAGCTGAGAAACGACTTCAAATTTTTTGGCCGAATGTTCTCCGATGTTAGAGGGTTGGGCAAGGAGCCCTCCGGGAGACACAGTTGAAGTGCCTGCCACCAGAGTTGTGGTAGTGCCTTCAATGCCGACTTTCTTGATCATGTTACCCACACCCACTTTGCCAATAAATCTTACTCCCCAGTTGTGACTCCGCCATTCCGCTTCCAAACCGGCTAAACCTGAATAAAAATTATTTTTGCAAAAAAACGAATCCTTCACGAGAAACGTAGTGGGGCCGATCGGCACTGTGTTTTGTGTCTCTATTTGGAGGTCATCATTGAGACGGGTGTAAAAATAACCTGCGAGAAGATCGAATTTAAAGCAGGGAAAATTGAAAAACCGGTAACGGGCGTAGAAATCGAATCCCCACACATTATTTTTTGTATTGATATCGACGCGTCCTGTTTGAAAAGGCATGGGGGAAGAGATGGGTGAGAAGTCTTGCAATCCAGTAAATGTATTGAAGAAGGGGCGTCCCAAAATCGGCGACCCTTGAGCGTTACTCTTGTCTGAAAAGCTGATATCATCTTGCCCTAGCGTATACGCTCCAAACCCTGTTCCCAGGCAGCGGGTGATCCAAATACCGAGATCGACTTTTCCCCCTGATTTTGGTTTTTCAGAAGTGTTTTCTCCTCCAAAAAGAATGGTTGTTGCGGGGTTAGAAAGATCTGGGGTGCCCGTGGTTGCTGTTGTGACTAAAGGGGGGAAAAATCTCTCTTTACGCCATAGTAAAAGATAATCCGCACTCAGCCACCATCCCGGAAGTTGAAAGCGACTGCAACAGGGGTGGCAGACATAATAAGCGTAACTCACCTCCGGCACACACAACAACAGCAAAAATAGAAGAATACATTTTATTTTCATCCTACATCCTTCCCAGGCACACAATATTTTCTTGCACTCCCCCTGTGACCTCACATGAGCCGCTAGGGAGAATTAATATGTCGGTCTCCAAACGGATGCCAAATTCACCGCTTAAATAAATCCCCGGCTCGATGGTAAAGCACATCCCTGGTAATAACTGTCGATAATCGGAACACTCAAAATTGTCAAGATGAGCTCCTGCACCATGAACCTCGCTATCGATGTTGTGTCCTGTACGGTGGGTAAAATTTGGACCGAAACCGCGGGAGGTAATCACGTGGCGGCACACGTCGTCGACATCCCTCCCCTGCACTGGAGTGTTTCCCCTATGCTTTAGAAACTCGATACCCCTGGTTTGACTCTCTTTAACAATGTTGAAAATTTCGATTTGTCTTTGGGTGGGATGATCAGCAGCAACTGCCACCCGTGCGATATCGGCATACACAGCATCACCCCTCTCTTTTTTGCACCATAAGTCGATCAAAATAAAGTCACCCCATTTGATCTCTTTGGATTCACTCTGCGTAGCGACATAGTGGGGCATGGCTGCATGTTCATTGATGGCACAGATCGGTCCACCAGATGTGACACAACCGTTTGCAGCACACCGGTCTAAAATAAAGTTCTGGACATAAAGCTCAGAGATCGGTTTGTGAGTGCGCAATCGCTCAGCAATCATTTGCCAGGTTTCATCTGCTATTTTTTGGAGAATACCGGCTGCCTCGCGATGGCTTTCCATCTGCTCTTCATTCAAAACACTCGTGAAATGCTGCATCAAATCAGCCGAGCTAAGGATCTCTACATCCGTATTGTGCACCATTTCCCAGGTTCCAGCATCGACCAGTGACACGTAGGGATTGCCCCCTTGTGGTGAGTATTCCATGAGTATTTTCTGAGCATGCTTTAATACTTCACCTAAAACACGTTGTAAATCTTGCCATGACAAATAGGTCTCCTCCCGCCCAGGCAACATCTCAAGTGTTCCCGCTTCGATCGTGTGAACGATTTTGCACGCCTCTCCTTTTTGAGGGATCCAATAGAAAAACCGGCGGGATAAAATCTTATGGAGAGGAATATCTAAAATTTTTTTGACACAGGGATTGGAATTGTGGTGATCATAGAGAAGCCATCCATCGATCTGTTCTCTGATCAGCCATCTCTGAATCTCTTCAATGCGACTCTGTATTTCTTTTAGTAGCATCATGAACCTATCAATCTGAGTTGCACATGGAGTGAGTTTTGGGTTATCAATTGTTCAATGTTTGCATCAACACCGAAGCTGCAATCATACGGAGAAGGAGTGAGGATTCTTTGAGTCTTTCGATTAAAAAAGGGAGTATTTTTTTGTCTCCAATGTGACCCAATGATTCCAAAATTTTGATTTTCAACTGTCTATCGGCATAGGGATACACTTCTAGAAGGGTCGGTATTGCTGAAACATCTTTTCCCCATGTCGCTAAGACGAGTGCAGCCTCAATCTGAATTTCCCTGTCGGGGTCGCTGAGTAATTCCCGCACCAAATCGATCGCTTTTTCATCTCCTTCCCCAAGTAGTCTTTCCGCGGCAAGACCAGTAACACCCCATGTTCTCTCCTTAAGGAAGTTTTTCATGGCTTCTAAGGCCCCAGGGGAATCAAGAATCGCCAGTAGATTGAGCACTTCTAGCCGTGTACTTTGATCGATAACCTCAGGGTAGTTGGGGATTGAGGACTTATGAGATAGGGAACTTTTTTCTATGGTATTAAAAAGATTATTTTCAGAAAGCATCCATCTCTCCTCCCCCTTTAAACTACTCTCTAGTGTCGAACACGCAGTTTCAAGTTCAATGCGCTGCCCCGCGAGCGCCAAAGCCAAATTGAGGCGGACAAAGAGATCTTTGGTATCAGCCAATGATTTTTTAGCCAACGTAATTCCGTAGGGGCCGGCTGTCGCCACGGCAGAAGCGGCTAATGCCCTGACATGCGCTTGTGAATGGGTAAGCCATTTGGTCATTGCCACTTCTCCCTCCTCACAATCTTCTATTAAGCAGATCCAGGCAGCTGTAACACCTCACTAGAGGGTCTAACGCTTAAATGCCAATTTTTTTATCTTGTCGGTCGGATCGTTGCGTAAATCCCCCAAGTCCGAAGGGCAGCAGCACACACTTCAGGTTGAGGATCCCCAATCAAACGAACTAATAAAGGAGTCGTCTCTTTAAGATCGCAATGAGCAATCACCTCCGCACGCCAGTTGCCGCTGAAGCCAGCCCTATCAATTAAGCCAAAACTCAAGTTCCTCTTTGAGCTGTCTTGTCCTCCCGCATCGAAATAATGGCTTCAATGGCAGCCAATTTCTCTCTGGCTCCTTTTTTCGGACTAGCGATACAGGCGATTAAATCGGGTAAAAATCTTTCCATTTTAAGAGCGCCAAGTGCTTTGAGAACGGCCAAACGCACATCGAGAACCCGTTCCTCATAAAATAAACGCGCTAACTCCTCCCGCAAAGGGTGATCACCATAATGAGCTGCCAATTCAACAGAGATTTCCCGCATTTGAGCATTAGGATGGCGCATACCATCGAGAAGAAAAGGGAGAGCGCGAATATCATTTGTCAAAGCCGCGCCGATGACCGCTATCAACTGGGTAGAGAGCCCCATCGATTGCCGTCCTTTGTTTAAAATTCCCCAGCACATCTCTTCTAAGAGTCTTGTCCCAGGGCGGCTTCTGGGCTAATCCCTTGAAGGCGTTTCCATATCTCGATCATTTTCCGCTCTGAGCCTGCGGCTGCTAGGCTTTTAAGCGCCCACTCATAAATCAAAATCTCATCGGGATAACTCTTAAGTGCCTGCTCCGCCTCGCGAACTGCAGAGATGGGTGTCCCCAATTAAAAGATGGGCCTGCATGCGGCGCGCAGCTGTTTGAGGTGTCGCCAGTAATGTTGAAAAAAGCGTGAGTAAAGCAATCAAAAAAAAGCAGCGCCGTCCCATTACCCCATCGAACCTAAAGAGCGACCACCCAATAGATGAAAATGAAGGTGGAAGATGGTTTGACCTGCTTCGGGCCCATTGTTAGATAACAACCGATACCCCTCCTCCAATTCATATTTTTTAGCTAGATGTTGAGCCACTTGGATCACCTTCCCAATCAGAGGAAGATCCTCCTCTGTGACCGCTTGAAGATCCCTAATCTCTTTTCTTAGGAATGATCAGCAGATGCACCGGCGCTTTAGGGTATTTATCCTTAATGGCAAGGATTGTTTCATCTTCATACACTTTCTCTGCAGGCAGCTCCCCCTCAATAATTTTTGCAAAAATCGTTTTCATCTCAGCTCCTCAGGCTTATAGGAGATATTGTTTAAGGCAAATACAACCTTGCAGAGCTTCGATGGCATCGTTGCGTGTCTGCCATACGGAAGTGAAGCGCCCCTTATGACAAAAAATAGCTCCAGGTATTTTGGATACTTTTTTCAATTCCTCACCCAAAAGGCCAGCCCACGATTCAGGAAGAGGATATCTGACCTGCATTCTCCGTTCGTAATCAGGGGGAATGCCCCGTAATTTCCAATGCTCTTTAGCGGGCATAATCACAAATAGGGCGGGATGATCTCTCCCGTTAAGGGAGAAGAAGCTCTCTAACCAAGAAATAGGTCGGTCAAAAAATAAGCAGATTCGACTCCGATCCATCACTTGCTTCACGATCGCACGGCAATCTTTATTGTAGAGATACCGCTCATGTAATCTCCGCAAGTGACCTACAGCAAATTCTAATGCTTCATGAAAAGCGAGATTTAAAGCGGCATCATCAGCTTCATAAAAGATAGGATTGAAATTGGCAATCACGTGGGAAAAGGTGCAAAAACCGAGATGTTGCGGCGACCGGCCATTATCGTGAGCATCGACTCCCAGGATCAGTGTATGGTTGAAAAAAACATACTCATCTGCCGATATGCACCACTATTTTCCAGATATTCCAAGACCATTCCGGCGCTACTGTACTCACCATGGTAGGTGGCCTGGTGGTGGTCGAAAAGTTTAGATGCCGGTGAGTAGTGCCCACCCACATCGCAGACGAATTCACAGTGCGCCAATAACTGAGGCTCCCGAGTTCTTACAATTTTGTCAGCATCGGCCAAGTCAAAAGCAATTAATAAAGCACAAAGCAGTCAAAACTTATCGGCATGAAATGTTCCATCGTGGATACCTATACGTGGGCTGTTTCATCTCCAAAAAGTGGCTCTATTAAAATAACCTCTCATTTTGAGTCAGTTTTGTTTTTTTTTCAAGCTGCCTATTTTTTAAGGCAGCAATTCCCGCTGACAATTTTATGCGGTTATTTTTTACCACAGTAGACACAGAGCACACAGAGTTAATCGCTTGCGTGTAGTCGTGCACAAGAGATAGCGATCGGCCAGGGTCCGCTTATGTGGGCTTGGCCGGCTCTGTGCGCTCGTGCTGCTATATAAAATTATAAGATTAGAAAATTTTATCAAGCCTACTCGATGGAATCGACCAGCGGGATTGCTGAAAGCGAGTCAGCTAATATTGACCTCAATTAATCATTTAGTTTATACCCAATGCCCTATGAAAACTCTTCTCCTCTCTCTTTGTTTCATTATTTTTTGTTCATGCAAAGGCCGATGATGACAGTCCGATTGTTGAAACCACCGTTGCCGAAGTTATTTCTTCACAGCGCTGCATCGAGCGGATTGATTACGGGGACGAAATCTTTAGAGATCTGTATCACTATATTATTTGGTATGACCTTGTCTTAGACAATGAATCTACTCTCATGCTGTCGGGTCAGTCGCAACGGTGAGCTTGAAGCCATGAGGATGAATATAGTCGTTTTACCATTTCACAGGATACACTTCATTTTCACCGATATTCAAAAAAGGTATTTGGCTAATGATGGGCATATGGTGACCTCTTTCTGGCTAGAAGCCGATGATTTGCCTTCCCCGGAAAAGGTAAAGCAAAGGAAAACTTCAATCGATAGGCATCTGTCCCTAAGAGACTCTTACTTCTTGACCAAGGATTTTTTACACCGTGTGTATTTAAACTCAATATGACCCAGATTGGTCACTGTGAGATCTTCGATTTCATCACGGGTCAAGTGAAACATGGTTTGGGTAGAAGGAACCCGGTCTCTCTTCTCCGTACAATTTCCTCGGCTTGTTGCAATACTTGCCTACGGCTATTCTGATCGGAACTGGATCGGGCCTTTTCTAAAAGCTGTTGATTAAAGCTGATTTTCCCATCCTGACCAAATTCGCTTCATACGTCAGTGTCGTACATCGTTAAATTTGTCTGTATCGATCATCAAAATTCGCTTGAAAACAGTTGCTGAGTTGAAATTGATGCCGATTCAAATCAGAGAAAAGCACATTCCATTCAGCAGCTTGCAGTTTAAGCTTAATCCCCAATACATCTTCCCATTTCCTTTGTAGGTAGAGGCAGTATCTTGTTTAAAAAGCAATTCTTGGGAATAGGTAAATGTGAGTGTGGGAAAATCATTTTTGCTTAGATTGAGTTCCTTCAAAGCCTCTTCGGATGGAACAGCGTGCTTCTTTCACGCGCTTGAAGAGCGTTTGCCCCTTTTGGAAGCAACGAATATGTGTAAGGAACAGCCGAGGCATGCGCTCTTTGCTCCAATAAAATATGATTGCATAACTCCTGTCGGTCTATAGCACAATCTAAAGCTTGTCGAAGCTTTTTGATCCA
>CAVPKN010000017.1:0-9559 GCA_963705695.1 uncultured Chlamydiales bacterium | reverse complement strand
TGAGCTTTGAAACAGCTTTAAAACGGATTTTAAAAGAACATGTTCCTTCATTTGTCGATGCAGAGAATCCAATCGCTTCGCTCCGCCGCATCTATCAGGAGCGAATCCCTATTTATGACACGATTCCTGCACATTGTCTCGATGTCGACGCACTCAGCGAAGCCGAACTCCTTGCACGCTTACGTCAGATAGCCCTTCTTGACCAGTAATTCCGCATTTAATAGGGCGCACCCAGCAGCCCCTCGAATGATGTTATGAGATAATAGGGTAAATTTCCAATCAAAGAGAGGACAGGCACGCAATCTTCCCACCGAGATGACCATCCCGTCTGCCAAATGACGGTGGAGTTTGGGCTGGGGATGATTCTCTTTTCGATGGTAAAGGAGGGGTTGAAGGGGTGCTGTGGGTAATTTCAATCTTTGGGCTTCGCTAGTATAGCTCTCCCAGGCATCGATCATCTCATCGGGAGTGGCTTTATTTTTTAGTGCAACCGAAACAGAGGCCATATGCCCATCGATCACGGGGACCCGGTTACAGTGCGCACTCAAATGCATTTTATAGGGATCACACCTTGGGTTGAGAGAGTGCCTAAAATTTTTAAAGGCTCACTCTCTATTTTTTCCTCCTCTCCAGAAATAAAAGGGATGACATTATCCACAATATCGAGACCTGAAACGCCAGGATATCCGGCCCCAGAGATTGCCTGCAACGTGACGATATGGACGCGCTCGACCCCCCATCTGTCAACAAGCGGCTTCAACGCGCAACTCAATCCAATCACAGAGCAATTAGGATTCGTGACTATCATTCCCCCGTTAAAACGTTGCGATTTGACGAGATCAAGGTGGTCACTATTGACCTCTCCGATCACAAGTGGAACATCGGGATCCATTCTATGGCTGCGGGCGTTAGATACGACCACATAACCCGCTTGCGCAAAATTTGCCTCAATCTGTCCAGCCACGCTGGCATCTAGGCCAGAAAATACCAAACGGCAAGGGAGTTTTTAGGCAGGCAAGGAGAGATTTCATCGTGGCGATCTCTTTGGGTAGCGGATGTGTCATCATCCAACGGACATAAGAACCGTAAGGCTGCCCACAGGAGCGTTCGGAAGCACCCAATGCCACAATCTGAAACCAAGGATGGCGTGAAAGCAGCTCTACACATTTCTGCCCCACCATCCCTGTTGCCCCCAAAACCGCAACCGGAATTTTCTCTCCCATGAACCTATCTCACCATTCGAAAAATGTGATTTTTATTTGCAGATTTTAGAGCTGCTTCGAAGGATATACGGTAAGTAGGCCGAGAAGCAGCTCTAAAAGACCCGGAAATCACCAGACTAATATTTAAAGTATTACTCCGCAACATGAAGCAGTTTGCGCTCTTCTTGGCACTGCTTGATCTCCTCTTGAAACACCTGCTGGGAAAGATTGCAGTAGTTCAGCCGCAAGTTATCTTCTTGTTGTGATGACGCGGGTAAGAAAATATAATCTTTTAGGAGTTCTCTCACAGAGCTTTGATCACTGACTTGGACTAAAGAGGGAGAAAAAATATCTACACTCTCTTTAGGAATGAGAGAGAGATAAGAGACGTAGTTCTTTTCCAGTCGCTCTATAGGTTGACCTGGACCTGCCCTCATGTGGCGCAAGCCACCATTAATTGCCACTTTGTATTCTTTATCTATCCAATCCATTGACTTCTTGATCAGATGGTCGTGTCGCTGATCCCAACTTTTTTTGATCAGATCTTCTATCTTATTAGAATAATCATTCATGAGAGTGCAAATGAGACTCGCAACCACTGAATAAATTTCTGCAATATCGGATCGGTATAGATCAATTCGCTTGTGAGATCCATTAGATTGAAACAAATAATTTTTTACTTGTTCTATTGTAAATGCTAAACTTCGGTTCTGCCACTCTTCAAATTTAAGCACCTGTTGCAGTTCTGAGATCATATCCATGAACATGCAGAACTGTTTCATCTCATTCTTTTCATCACGCGATAAGAGAAATTTACTGATCAGTCGCAATTGATTGTGGCGCATGGTGTCGATCGATATGGAGATGGTTTTAGTGATTGCTGGATCCCAAGTGTCTTGTGTTTCCGCAATAGATGGAGGCAGATATTTTATCGGTCCCGTTCCAATTTGCCATTTTTCTCCCCCCTCTGTTAAAAGGACCCATCTTCCCAGCTCCCAGAGCATCTCAGTGACTTTGGCAAAACTCTTGCGATGTCCATCACACACATGGTTTTCACCGATCAAAATAACCTGAGACCACCTTCGAACTGCCGATCCAGTGGCATAGCGGACTAAATTTGACAATGTGGTGTAGTGTTCAACAATAAATTCTGCTAACTTTTTATATCGAGCATTTTGATCGGAACAATAAAAACTATAAAAACTGCGGCAAGTCGTTCCGCATGCCTGCCGATCTGTCTTGTGAAGACAATTAAAAATAGAAACAATTAAATCATGTTTTAAATTGATAATCATTGCAATTATTTTAACAATAATTATTAAATAATTGCAAACAATTAACAAAAAAATATAGTTTCCGTTAGTTTTCTTTGCCATACAAAGCGAAGTGTTCATCATAGATACTTAATTTTTGTGTAATCTCTATCGTTTCTATCGTTAAATCATCCATATCGTTTCAACTGATCCGAATAGTTTCAATGCTAACGAGAATGACTCAGAAAAAATTAAGTCGGGCACGGTCACGCAAACGTTCACATTCACGAAAATTGGTATGGGGCTTGTGTAAATAGAGGGAATGGGGCAAGGTGAGAAATATGGAATTAGCAGGGAAAGTGGCGATAGACACCGATATTTGATGAGACTAAAACTCTTTTCCCCGAGTATATCCAAAAAGTGAGTGAGATCATTCCTATGAAACGGTTCGGCTACAACAAAGGAGATCGCCGAAGCTGCTTTATTCTTGGCGTCTCAACGCTCCTCTTATGTTGTAGGCACAGATCTGGTGGTCGATGGGGGGCTGACGGAAATTTTTCCCATAACAAATTAAAAAGGGAGATTATGAAAGCGATTCAGATCAGGGAATATGGTAGACCCGAAGTTCTTAAAATCGAAGAAGTTCGACGAAGAAACCGGGACCTAAAGAAGCTTTAATTGCCATCAAAGCCGCCGGCGTGAATTTTATCGATATCTATCAGCGGCAAGGGACTTATCCGGTATAACTCCCCTATGTTCCCGGGCTAGAGGGTTCTGGCATTGTTGAAGCCATTGGTGAAGAGGTTAAAAATGTCAAAAAAGGAGATCGGGTCGCTTATCTGCATGAGCCAGGGGCGTACGCAGAGTATGCCGTGGTGCAAAGTGAGCGATTAATCCCCCTTCCCCCCCCCCTTGTCTTTTGAACAAGGCGCTGCCTTTCCTTTGCAAGGAATGACGGCCCACTATTTGCTCCACGAATTCCATAAAATAAAGAGTGGCGATACTGTCTTAATCCAAGCAGCTGCAGGAGGGATGGGATTGCTTTTAGTCCAATGGGCAAAGCATCTTGGCGCTAAAGTCATCGGTACGGCATCGACGGATGAAAAAATCAAAATTGCCAAAGAAGCGGGAGCTGACGAAGTGATCAACTATACCAAACACAATTTTGCCGAAGAGGTGCAACGACTTGACTCAGCGGCACTGGGGCAGATTTAATTATCGATGGCGTGGGGAGAACTACTTTTCCAGGAAATATGGAAGCAGCCGCCTTACGTGGCCATATTGTGATCTTTGGCGCTGCCAGCGGCCCCGCTGAACCCATTTCTCCTAATTCTTTGATGGCTAAGTCGCTGACAATATCGGGAGGTTCCCTGTTTAATTTCATTACGAGTAAAGAGGAGTTGATGAGCCGAGCCAAGGCGGTGCTCGATGGCATTGAGAAGAAATGGTTAAAACTTAAAATCGATGAAATATTTCCTTTAGATAAAGCCTCAGAAGCACATCAAAAATTAGAAGGGAGAGGATCCACTGGGAAGATCGTGTTAAAAGTTGGTTAATAAGTCTCCTCTGTTACTTAAGCGGCTGGCTTTTGGATGTTTAAATTAAAAAAATTTATGCTATAATGAGAATCTAGGCTGAAATGCCAATTATAGTGGAGGTAATTATGGCAAATAGACCAGATAGACCAGAGAGAGAGAGAGTAGAGGAATCTAAAAATCCTCAAGAGCGTACCGATCCTACTAAGAAAGCCGCTCAACAAAGAGGCCCTGAAAGGAAACAGGATGAAAAGATGTTTGAATCTCAAAAAGAGAAAGAGAAAAAACAGGGTGGTAAAAAAGACATCGGCGAAGGGAATCGTTAGTTCACTTCGAGGAGGAGTTTTATCCTCCTCCTTTTTTCCTGCAAATACGCCCTTTCCACAATCCCCCCTGAAGAATCTTAGCGACTCTTCGACTGGGATGATCCCGTATTTGCAGGATTTAGCGCCTCTTTGGCCCACATCCACCCATGCTTTTTCACATTACTGATTCCGCATTACTAAGTCTTCGAGGGAAACAAAATGCGCATTTTGTCTAAAGGAAGCATTCTTACGGCAAAATTCTTGATATGCCTCTTCAGGTCTTCCTTTGTAAGAAATGTACTCTACCTGTTTGCTTGCCCCATTACACGATATGAAAGTAAGCGTTTTTGTTTTAGGATTGTCTATGGCAAACATTTCATTTTGTTGGAGTCTGTCGCGATAATAATCATTGATTGCAGTACGCTGATGTTTTTCAATCTCCTTCCCATTATTCTTTTTGATCTTGCAAATTTGGACTGCGGCAATCACAAAACAGATCAAACCTGCCACGCCCAATAGGCCAGATGCAAATCCCATCATGACTCTGAAACTTGTGACACCATATACTTCACTCTGTAAAGGAATCTTGGCAAAGACGATGACGAGAGTGACTCCTATGAGACAAATGATCGAACAAGCGATGGCACCGATAATGGCTAGTTTGGGCGACTCCTGTTCTCTCTTTGCGTCCTTGATATACGTATCTCTTATTCGCTGAGGAAGTGTGGTATCCAGATAGGAGTAATCCGACGTCTTCAGCGCTGGGAAATTGGCCATAATGAGACCTCTTTTGTAAAAAATAAAAATAATAATGGGATCACTAATTAATAACAATCACTTTTTAATGGATTTTTACCAGTATTCCCGTCCATGATTACTGCATGTCTATTCAATCGAATTATTCTTTGTCTAAAGACCTTGGCAGAGATACTCCCTATTATGAGTATAGCTATGCTCTAGCACAGGTTCCTTCTCATGAGCTCAGAACAAAAGTAGTCATCGTCAATACACTAAAAAATAGTTTTCAAACTCCAATTGATCCAAAACTTTTAAAGAATTGGATTAAATACAATGAGCAAGCGATGAATCTTCAGTCGGGGGAGATCCTCTTCCCCCTTTATGAATTTATCTCGAACGCAATGGATGCCATAAAAAGGGTATACCAGCAACTGTCCGAATCGGAAAAGAAAGAATGTGTTATCAAAGTAGACCATATGGAAGCGATTGTTCTGTGGAAGATCATCCTGGGGATGGTATGGGATGGGGTCAAATAAGGGCTTTTTCCATTGTTGGTGACACGACTAATCCGAACATCATATCGAGTCCAGAAAAAAAAATAGAAAAAGTAACGGGTCGCTTTGGCATGGGGGGAAGCATGTCGATGTGGAGTTGGTTGCTCTATGCCCACTCACCTGTTCGTCCACCCCCCTCGTTTTTCTTCAAAGAGGGAAAAATCTTTCTGATCGAAACTCTTTTTATCGAGAAAGAGGAATATCTGCTGACAGCCGTCAGTCGTGACTCTATATCCCCAATCGAGATCCACATCGAAGCGATTGGCGTCAACAAGAAGAAGGGAAGAATTTTTTCCTGCCGAGGAGATAATCCCTTAAAAATAAAACTTTTTGAAAAGGGAGGGGAACCCTACATCAATATCGAAGAGAGGGTCATAAACGGAGAGGGACCAAACTCGTTGTTCGATCTCCCCTGTTGAATCAACTAGAGATAGGTGGAAAATTGAAGGAGAAGTTCCAATATATGCACCCATCTATCCCTATTTTATTTAATGGGATTGTCTAACAATCCTGTAGGACTCGTAGAGATTTTGGATGGGGTTATTAAATACCGTCAGGTAGAAATACCTACGCAAGGTCCTTTTGATGATCGAAAAACTACCTGTAAATTAAGCATTTGCGAAAATGGAAGAACGATTACTATCTATACATGTATCGGGTATGCCTTGCCCAGCCAGATGGCGATCGATTTTAGCTATCTAACTCTTAGCCAAGATCGTAATAGTCTCGATCTGAGTTCTCCTCACTTTTGTAATCAGATTAAATCTATCATCGATCTCCTCCTTTGTCACAAAGAGCTCAATCCCTTAATGAGATCATCGCTGCTTAATGCTCTCTATCCTCTGGTTGCTGAGCCCAATATCAATCTCATCTCCTATATCCAACAGAAAATTCAAGATAGAAACCTCATGTGTATCCCTGCTATCAGGGAATTTGTAATTTCACTGGATCCTGAGAGTTATTACTTTCGCCCTGAATTTATCTCTTTTTTAAAATGCAAACCGATACCTTATTTATCCCATCCAAGGACTTTCCTGATCCAACAAAGGAATCCTATCCACGTCATTGGCTGTGCAAAAATTCATGAGGAAAACTACATCTTTGTTGATAGTTCGGTGATATCCACTCAACGGGCTATCACTTTCCTCAATCTTGGTTTAATTAAAGACTATGTTCATGAAAAGACAGTTCTCGATCCAAAAAAAAGGGAAGAGATCTGAGCAGGTAATTTAGATCATTATGAATCTTTTCATTTATTACCCCCTGCCCCGGTTTTAGCAACTCCAATGACCCCTGTTTTGAATGTCACAAATGACAGCAGAGATTGGAAGTTTGTAGGAGAAAACTATATTGAATTGGCAACAGAGTTTTTTGGCAAACCACTCTCAGATAAATTGTCAGAATTGTTGGCGAAAAATAGTGATTTATTCTTTACATTTGACATATTGAGTTTTAAACATCTTGTTGTTTGGATACAAGGTACCTATCCTATCATTGAAACCGTTTCAGTTGAGTTTTTCTCCACCGCAATATTGCTTCTCGGCATAGTATTATCTAAATATAAACCTCGAGTCGTAGAATTTCTCCATCAATCCACTCATTACTATAGTCAGTTAGATGAGGAGGGGAGAGGTTTTTTTCCAATTTTTTACGATCAAGTCAAGTGTCCTTATGGTTAAAGGAAGAAAAGTTATTTGAAAGCGTTAAAAATCGTTTTGAAGTGATAGATCGCCTTCTCACATTGTCCGGACTTGGAAGGTTGGCTCCAGGCAATAAAGGAAACGAACTTATTATAGGCCATTTCATGTTGGGAAGAGATCTACCTCCTCATGCCGACGTGGAATGTTTGGAATCTATGAGCACCATTGCTCTGAAGCTTCCGCTCTTTTTGAGAAAAGTATTCATTCAATCGTGCTTTTGGTTTGATTTTAGAAAAGTTGAATGCACTTACTGAGAAAGAGCTGGAAGATTTGTTCACCGATTTCGACTCTGAAGTGTTGAGAAATATGTTGATTGGTGAGGTCTCAGGGGTTGTCGACCCTCAGGCCCTCGAGGAGATGACGGGTGGTGTCAGGGTTCGTGAATCGGCTTTTATCGATGGTACCTCCTTGCGGGAGATTCAGCACCTTCTTTCGAATGTGACCACACACAAAAAGGACTCATTGGTTGTTTTAATTGGAGTTCTATATCTCAAAAATAAACTGTGTATCAAAAGTAAAAATACTCGATTCATTCAGCAACTTTTGGAAGCCCTCAGTAAAAACACTCCATTATTGAGAGATCATTTTTTAAGAACGTTATCAACAATCAAGAAATTAGATACCGCAGTGGCAAAGAAACTGGGAGAATATCCCTATAATTCCCTTTTCTTGCCTGAGTCCTTCTATTTATCAACGCTGTCTAGAGCTCTCCTCAGATGATGAAATAATCTCATACCTTAATAAAAGTATAAATCCAGGTATGATCAGTATATTTCCTAATTTAATTCCAAATAATCTGTTGCAGGCAAAAAATGGAGTCTTTCTTGAAGGCAACTTACCTCCTATCCCGTTACAACAATGGCTCCGTTATGGCAAGGCATTGGGTGAGTCCAGATCCCAAAATAGAGCTCTCTCCACTGTAGAGAATGGAGTTAACTACTGTCTCAAGTTGGCGGAATTAGCGGAATGGTACCAACTCATTCCAGACGATATAAAAAATCTATTATATATCGCTATTTTTGGAGATTTATCCTCCAAAAAAGATTTTCTTGTTGCAAAGCTACCCATGATGAGCTCTCAGGCTACACCCTTGCACGAATACCCTCCCTTTCAAGCAATCCATGGAAGTGCAGACCTGTGTCAGAGACTTGTAGAAAAATCGATCAACCAAAATCTCTCGCCACATTTCTATATCGGAGAGATCATAAAAAATATGCGGGAGTCCGGAGCTAAGCAAGGGCATTTTTTTGGACTCCAGACACAAGAACGACACTTTGTTGTTAGGGCTTTAGATAATGGAGAAGGGATGAATCGAGCGGAAGTTGATGCTCTAGTGACCCCCGTGAGCTCAACAAAGGAAAATCAGAATATGGGAGTCGGCTTTTATTCCTCCTTGAAATCATCGGATCGTGTCATGGTAAAAACCTCAAAAGAAGAAGGAGAGATCTTCCTGGTTGATTTGCAGAAAGAGGAGAAAGGGGTGCTTTTGAAAATTGAGACGCTCAAAGAAAACTCTCCTCGAGGGACGGAGATGTTTTTCATTCAAAAGCCAGAGCCAAGTTTAATGATTACCCATCTTCTTTTTGGTGCTAGTCTAAGAAGCATCTGCCGGGAATTGACCGATATTGCCATCTTTTTAGATGACGAGCAGCTTACATGTCATCAAACCGCCCCGCCCCCTTACGCCGCAATGACGAAGAACTATGTCAATGAACTTGGAGCTGAGCAGAATGTGATCATCCAGATTGCCTTTGGGGAAGGGGGACTTTATCGGGACCGCCTTAAAGCGGGCCCCATCAAAGAGGAATATCTTGAGCTCATTCCACTAGAAACTTTGGATTTGATGCGAGAAGAGAGAATGTCTTTTAAGATTTTTCTCTTCCAACAGCGGCAAATTATGAATCGAGCTGGTTTTGCAAATCAAGATGATCTCGAAGCATTTTTACAAAATGCCTGTTCCGAAACGGCTCAGGCTTACGTGTGTCGTCATATCTTAGAAGGGAGGGCAAACAAACTGCTCTCTTCAGATGTCTATAACGACTTCCGCTATTACCTTGAGAATTTAATTCCTAAGCCTGAGGTCTCTTCGAATAAGGAGCAGAAAATAGCACTTGTTGATGCTATTGTAAGAAAGTTCGAAGAATTGTCTCGAAGCTCTCCAGAAGTCGCTTTTGCGTTAAAACCTGCTGTGAAAAAAAATCCTCAACAATGGAGAAAGTGGGTATTGGAAGCAGATCAAAGAAAATCGAAGCCTCCCAAAGAGAATTTTAAA
>CAVPKN010000016.1:0-106107 GCA_963705695.1 uncultured Chlamydiales bacterium | reverse complement strand
GACGCAGAAAGTTTCATTTAGGAACATTTCCAGGCTCTTTTGAGAGCCACTGTTTCGCCTCTTCACGGTTAGATTCGAAAATAGGTGATGTTTCCATTCAGAGCGTTGATCTGAAAGCAATAAATCCCCAATCTCATTGGCGGGACACTCCCTATGTGGATGATCTACAATGGGACTGCAATCTGGCATTACGAACCAAAGATTATCGGAATCGCTCCTCATTACAATGTCTATGCAGATAAGATTTGAAACTCGCGGCCTCTTGTTGTGATACAATTAAAACGCGATACCCTGTTTTAAGTTTCGCAAATAAGAGAAAATCGGCACTTCTTTGGAGGCGATGAAAGAGGGGTAAATGTTGAGTTGAAGCGAAGGCCCACGCATGTGTCACAAGAATTTGATCGCTGAATAGGCCGCTATACTCTTTAGCGTCCTCTTTATAGAGCTCTTTTGTAAACAATGTTGGGAGGGAAATGGGTTGAAATTTCCCTTTTTGCATCATCTCAGCTGTCGGCGTGAAAGGAGTTCCTTCCGAGAAAGAGATTAAGAGAGCTTCGATGGTGGCATCCTCCCAACGCTCCTCATTGCGCAACGCATTGTAAGGGACTTGCTCATACTGTTCGAGTTGCTTTAACAACTCCTTATTAATGTCTTGATTGACATCTTTGTGGGTATTTTGATTGATATCGAGAAAGACATTGGCTTGCATCCCGAGCTCTTTAGCGCCGGGGCTTTTGACCTTTTCAGCTAAACGGGGAGATCGAGCAGCCTTCGCAATCGCTTGTGTTATTTTCCCCTCAATGGCTGCCACTTCCTCCTCATTCCCTTTGGCATTCCGGAAAAGGTCCAAACGGCGCGCTCCGTATTGTGTTAAATCTTTAACAGAGCTGACCGGATATTCAATCGCTCCCGCTTGATCATAAGTATTGTCGTCTTGAGGAAGTTCCAAAACAGACTTGTAGGGATCGACTCTCTCAAGGTCTTCAATTTTTAGGTCTCGACCGATCACAGTACGATCATAAAAAGAGACTTCAAAAAAACTATCGATTTTCTGCAGCCGCGAACGGTAGTAAATCTCTCCAATATGAGCACCTTGGTTGATCACCGTAGACATCATGGTACGGTGGACTTGCGCAAGCTGTGGATTGTTTGCATTTGAAGGGGGAAAAGTCGCAAGGATATCTTCAAGAATCACCAGTTCAATTTTTTGTCGCTTTAAAAATAGGAGCAGCCGAAGTCGAAACTCCGCTTGGAAATAGAGTCGCCGCAACATCCATACATCGATGGTCATGACCCCTCTAGCGGTTTTGAAGAGCTTAAGATTCGTCCCTGTTGCATGCCGCTTTCTCAGGAAAACAGAATAATCGTTTTCATTCAAACCGGTAATCGTTTCAATAATCCCCGAGTCAGTTCCTCCAACGATGATCGTATCATCGCTATTTAGAGGGAGTAGAGCTCAAAGTATCTGGCGCCATCTCTTTGATATGAGGATTACGATCAAAAAATAAAATGGGCCTTTTGCGCCATTTTCGAAGCTCTTTTACGATATCTATAGTCTTGTATGAGTCTAAGTAAGAACCGGTATCCATGAATAGCTCGATCTCCTCAGGATGAGGATGGCCAGAAAAAATGGTTTTTACAAGCTCTTCTAATTTCTTGGATTTGACAATATGAACGTGGGGATCCTCTATATCTTGCTCGACCCTGCGGAGTGTTTCGACGGCGATCTGCCCCTCCGTTCCGTATTCCGGTTTGTAGGAATCGGCCAAACAATCTTCAAAGCAATGGGCATTGTAAGGCGTTGCAGACATACTAGTGACATTGAGAAAAATATTAACAATGGAGAATCCATTGGCACTTTGTCTGGCTTCATGGTAGCTCACTTGTGTCGCCGCACTCTCTGCTTCAAGTTTGAGCAGGCTTTTTACGTTATTCTTAACATATTCGACAGCCTCTTCGAGCTTGCCCGGTCTATCAATGAGCTCCAGATCGACATTCGTTAATTCTCTAAATCTCAAAGCTTCCGGCGTGATCATCTCCTTGGTTTTCTCATCAAAAACCAAATTCTTGGCCTTTAAAGAGCTTTCCGCCCCTTCACGGAAGAGGTTTGCTATCTCTGCAAGTTGCGGAGCAAGGATCTTACACTGCAGCGCTGTCGGGGGATGGTAAGCGAGCCATTCGTTAAGACAACCGTAATAGTCGGTAGAAGGTGTATCGACATCACGATAAGGTCGTACCTCTCCAGGTCGTTGCCCCCTTCCATAATCCTGATTCCCTTTTTTCTTGAACGTGGAGGGAAAGATGGTCATCATCATGTGCTTGATCAAAGCAATTTGGTGGGCAGTTTCAATTTTTTCAGGATCTTTATCGGGGGAATAGCGCAGAGTGCGTACATAACGGAGGAATTCTAAATCTTTTTTATCTTGCTCTGTGAGTTTCCCTTCCCATCTAGAGTAATTTGCGTGGTCAGGAGAATGATCGAGTAATTTTTGGCAAACAGCCTTGATTTTTCCACTAATATACCGGTAGAAAGAGAGATGGAAATCTTCTTGATGGTTCAGTTTTAGGAGCGCGCTTTCCTTAGCAAATTTCCATGCCACTGCCTTAGCAACAACATCCTTAAAATCGACATCGGAGAGGAGGCTTTGCCGGTTTTCTTGCAATCCAATCAGTTTCTTTAAATCGACGACTTCCTCTTCTTTGGGGCCAAATCGGGCTTTCTCGCTCTCAAAAAGGAGGAAAAGCTTGCATAATAAATGGATCCGTTCGACCTTGGCGTACCTTTTCTCCCCAATAGGGGTGTTGCTCTCCTGCAAAATGTTTAATACAAGATCGACTTCATCGATCAGCGCCTTCGTTTGTCTCCGAAACAAATAAAGGATGCGCCCCAGCTGGTTGATCTTCGGAAGGAAATGGGCTCGATTAGGTCGATCAAGCAACAGGGTGCGGAACTTGAGGATGATCGAGAGGATCATTTCTGCTTTTGCCACGAGAACGCCACCCTTGTTCATGGTGGTCAGGGCTCGTTTCTCGATCTCTTCAGCCATGTCTAAGATTTTATCGTTTGGAAAATCAATCTCCTCAATCTCCCGATTATAGACCTCTTTCATCACCTTCCGGAAATTAGTCACTGTTGTCGCGTATAAGGATGCAGGTACAATATAGATTGAAAGAAAACCTGGCTTGGCATTCTCGTAGGCTTTAGTCGGGGCGATCATGGTGGATTTCCCCTCTCCCATCAACATCTGCTTGACGAGATGGTCAGAATGGATCATCTCTATGAGGTTTGTCGCTTGCTGAGCACGGAAAGCGAGACCGATTCTATACTCAAAAGCGAGAAACGTCGAATAATCATGAATGTTGTAGACGGCTAGACATTTAGGATCCAATTCCAGAGCCATATCTCTATCATCATCTGCCTTCAGCGCTCGCTCGATCCGCTGCTTATATGTGGCTGTCGCAAGATAGAGACCGATCAAGTTGTAGAGAAAGGTAACAACGACATTTTTGTTAGGGGCCACACCTAATAGGGTTGCCATTTCTTCACAGTAAGTGGGGTGAGCCAGGTATCCATTGGCTTGAATAAATAAACCACCATCGCCCCTAAAAAATAATGCAATTAAGCCTTTCAAATCGATCTCTCGCTCCAATTTGGCTTCTTGCAGGAGCCTTTTTTCCGTTTCACTTGCGGGGTCGATGCGATTAGCAATTTCCAGAATGGCTACCTCTAGATTTTGCAGATCGATACTCAGCTCTTGACTTTTTCGTTTGAGCGCATCCAGCACCGATTTGAGATCTTTACAAACGTAGGTGGCCCTTTTTTCCTGAATTTTTTCCCTACCCGCTTCCACATCCTTCTTGAAATCGGCACATTCGGCTTCAATGGGTTTCCTGGCAAGCCTCTCTTCCTCCGATCGTGCCCATTCCGGATCGTAATCGAAGGAGAGGGGTTCCTGCTCTTCCACTTCAAAAGGAACCTTCTCAAATTGTTCAAATACTGTTTGGAGAAAACCGTTATCGAGCTCCGCCCTTGTGGTTGATACGAGTTGTAAGGGGGAGTGCACCGGTTTGATCTCCATAGAGGGGAGAACAATCTGTTTGAATACAGACGTGGTGGGAAGAGGTTCCGCAAATCGGGTCAATCGCTGAAGGGGTCTTTGAAGAGGCGGTCAAATTCTTGATCTCCTCGTCGCACTTTGTCAAAAATGTATAACAGTCGTTGACCGTGGCTGTTTGATCAGGAAGTGGGGGAGCTTGGTCAGGAAAATTCAGAGCAAAATGGAGAATAGTCCACTCCATCGGCCTTTCTGTTAATGTGCTATCCGTTTGCGTTTTATCTGTACGCAACTCCTCCATTAAATGGAGTCGCAAACGGAGCTGCTCTTTTTCTTCCTCAGTACCGGTGCGTGCAATTTCATATGCTTCCCGAAAACAATTTGCTGCATAACCCTTTCCATAATAGGTCAGTAAAAAAACCTTTTGACGATAAGTTGAGCTATTTTTGTTTCTTAAAAACTGGGTCTTTGTTGTGGCATAAGAAACATTAGATCTTCCAGCGTAAGTATCTTCAGTTATGCCATAGCTAGACTCAGGCAATTTGAGATCCAGTCTGAAGGGAAGGGCATCTAAGACACAGCTTGTACTGTTATACATTTTTACGGGTGCTGACTGCTGGGAAGGGATAATTTCTAAACCTGCAGGAATTGCATGCTGATACTGGTAGTAAATCGCATAAGCCCGTTCCGGTTTAGCGCAAGAGATGGGCTTTTTTACCCGATTTTGCGCTTGTTCAATCAATAGATAAGCGGCAATTGTCACCGCTGCACAGGAAGGAGATCTATCTTTTTCGCAAAGAGCTGTGAGATGATTAATGATTTCGATGCTTAAAGGGGAGAGGGGTTGCTTAAAGTCGATCTGATCGATGAGCTCTCTTGCGTTGAGATAATTGCGTTGGGCGAGATAGATGTAGGCCAGGTAGAGTATTCCCTCATTTGTGAGAGGGATAAGCTGCTCCCCTTTGAGATCAAATTCTAAACAGGTATAGATCCCTTGCTGTGGAGTGTCATATTCGCTCTCAAAACGTCTTGGTAACGTAGAATCTGTGGTATCGATTTGATGCAATGTGGAGAGAGGTTGGTAGTAGGAAAGGGGTCTTGCAGGAATTAAAACTTTTTCCTTCTCACCCTTATGATCGACCAGGATAAAATATTGGGGAATGCCACCTAAAATCCCCCCTCGCTGTTGTTCACTCAAATAGAATTTTTTCTTCAAACGATAGACTGCTTTCCCTTGCTCAATTTCAAATTCTACGATCTCGTTCGATTGCGCCCGGAAACGGGGGAAAATCATCTTTTCCAAGCCCCCTGCTCGCTTGGTGAAGGTGATATATTTTTTCTGCTCCATCCGCTCCACCACATGTTCTTCAAAGGCGATTTCAAGGGTGCGAGTTGTATCTACTTTTCCCTCCTTACTATTGTAAGGATGGATTGTCCCTTCATGATTGAGCAAAGCCCGTTGATTGCCAGTTTTGAAGTCGCAGAACCAGAGAATGTTCTCCTCATTGTTAAGTGGGACCCAATGGGTGTGATCAGCAAGCAAAGCAGCGGGGATCCCCTTTTGATCGAGTGTGTCAGGGTGTATATATTGATACCACTCAGCGCCGATTTGTCGCTGCAGTCCCTTTAAAATATTACCGTTGATGACGCGCACAGATCCCAAAACAGGATCTTGGAAATAGATCGTTGAGCCTGTTTTAAAATAGGAATGCTCTCGACCATCAAATATATGTCTAAACCGTCTTGTCTCATCTGTTAAGTTTGAGTGTTTCTCTTTTGGAATCCAATCGGGGATCGCACCACGGATCAATTCCCCCTGTTCGTTACAGATTCTCCCTGTTAACAGGTTCACTTCCCAAAATTCACCCGCCTTTCCTTCGGCACGGAGGTTCGGAAATGGAGAATGACATAAGGTAAAATGCTCTGGCAGAGAAGGGATACCGATTAAGTTGAGTGCCTCTTGCAAAACGCCTTTTTGATCGATTCCTGCAGCCTCTTGGGTAGTGGTCACATACAAAAAAGCTTCCTTTTCCACCATAACATTTTGCCATTCAGGAGCAAGCGGTGTATTTTTGTAGTAGATCCAGGCTCTGCACATCTCACTTTTTTGTTGTTCAGTCAGTGACGTATTTTGAGCTTGAAGCGCAAGAATGAGATGTAAAGAGAGTGCGCTTCTTTCCCCTTCGGTAAGATCGGAGAGAGCCCTCATCTTTTCGATATAAGGAAGGGGATTTAAAAGGGGTTTGTTGGTAAAGCGGGCAAGGCGGATGGCCAGGCGGAGGAAAAAGAGGGTTGCCATCACATGGGGACGGTGGCCCACTTGAAGGTAGAAGAGCGCTCCACGCCATCATTGACGAAGTGTTGACATCTCCGCACAAATCCTTTCTGAGCACACTCCTCTGCAAGAGGGAAACTCTCACTTTTTGACGTCATGACAGAGCGGAAAAACTCCATTTCGAGAGGGCCTGTTCCTGCGGATGAATGAAGAGATCAAACCGATCGCGGTAGTAGTAGAGCATCTGATGAGGTTGTAAGTTCGGTTCGCAAGCTGAGCGGAGAGTCGCACTTCGGTTCGATCTTTATCCTCTTTAGTACTCAATAAATTGCCCCTCATCATTCTGAGAGCGATTCTCCCTTTTCCTATTGGCTTGTTTGACTTTGGGAAATTCAAGGGCAGTTGCTATTTGAGGATGGAGAAGACTCTTGAACTTGGATAGGGCATTACAGATGAATAATTTGAATCTTTGTAGTCATCCTTATCTTTTTTTCCCGCCTTAAATATAAGCTTGGCTTGGATGATCCGTTTTGCACCGTATTTATCGACATCGATTTTAAAGGAGCCTTCAGGATCGTTTCTTAAATGTGTGAATCCGCTGTATTGCAGACACAAAAATGAG
Source organism: uncultured Chlamydiales bacterium (assembly GCA_963705695.1). Lineage (GTDB taxonomy): Bacteria > Chlamydiota > Chlamydiia > Chlamydiales > JAAKFR01 > CAVPKN01. Next base: position 99,155 of record CAVPKN010000016.1, on the reverse strand, counting down.
GCATACGCCAACGTGGGAATATATCCTAACCCTGCAGCTTGGAAGAAATTATTGGTAGTTTCTGGAGAGAGGTGAGGTATTATATCGAGAAAATCTTCAAATAGATCGACTTTTTTTATTCCTTTTAACTGATTTTGATGCTCAAGAATAGGGAACAGAACTTGAAAAGGAGCCTCTTGTATTTGAGATTCATAAACCATGCTGCATTTAGCAAAATTGAATAGAGGTTTTTTCTCCCCTTTTCCAACCCCACCCACACAACCCGTCGCGTCAAAGTAAGCCTTAATTTGCCGACGCCGCTGAAAATCTTTAGGGGAAATATAAGACGAGGTAGGGATCGAAATCGTAAAGCTCCCCTGCAAAGTAGAAAGGATGGCTGAGAGGCGCCCTGGGTGGTTTTCTGGCAGTTTCGTGGTGTGTCGCTCCAGTCTCAATGCCGAAAATGGATCACTGCTGTGAGGGAAAAGACGGTATTTGCCTCGAGTGGAGAAATTTTAATGGCTCCTTCTCGGGAAGCGCGATCATACTTGCGTAGTAAGATCTTCTAATTGTTTGATTGCCCCAGCAAGCTCTTTTGTAGGTATGTATACATTCAATAACTACTTGTGTCATGGGGAGTTTTAGGGATGGGGAATTGAGAGATGAGATGCTCAATTTCGGCACATTGTATGCCCCTTTGGCTCTGAACATTTTCGTTAAATTTAGACAGCTGCGCTACAAATTGACTCGGTTCGAAGGAGCAAGGGAAGCTGTGGAGGAGGGGATTGAACTGAAAGCGTTTGAGCCTTTGGCGTTGCTATGGCCGCTTTCCCTTTTTCGAGGGCATACTTTTTTAATTTGGCAAGATCACGATCCACATAAGTTATAGTTACTTTCTTTGCTCTCCTAAGTGCTCTGATCTCTTCCTCAAAAATTTCAATTTGATCCAAAAGATCCAAGGCAGTTCCCCGATAACGATCTAAATCTGTTTGAGGGAGCCAATGATTACTGTTGTAGCTAATGAGGCGCCTTAATAGATTGTCTGCTCCAGTTTTTAAAATGGTGCGTAGTTCATCCCCCTCTACAGAATCCTCTTTTAACTGGGCGTATCCTAATTGATACCCCTCCACTAAGGATCGCAAATTTGATCTCGACCATCACTTTTTTATAAGTCTGCAGGTCGAGAAGGCAGCGAAGGATCAGTTTTTCTTCATACCACCCATCACGGTGGGCCGCGGCAGCAGCTACATAAGGATTAGCTGCAGCTGCAGAGACAAGACCGTTTAGCTCCTGCTTTGGAGGGATCAGATAAGCCTGAAGATCGCCAAACAAATGGAGCGCCGCGTATTTGGGAGAGGGAGCAAAAATTCTGCTCTCTAAAATCGCTTGAAAGCGATCTGATTGGGATCCCTCTTGCCCCAACTTATTAAAGAAAAGGAGGGAAGAGGGAACATTTTCATAACATCTGTAGGGGCGGATCCACCGTTTATGATCCGCGTCAACAACAGCCCCAAAGGAGGCATCTCCTTTTTCCATGACGTAAATGAAAAGATCGTAGCGGTTACCCCCCTTCTTCTTAAATTCATAGAGAACGCTGGTCGTTAATAGACTACCATCAACACCCTCGCCTCCAATTAAGAAAGATTCCCCTTCATCTAGAGCATGGACTCTTTGCATGAGCTGTTGAGCGTAAGACCATACAGAAGTCGCATCTCCTTGTTTTTTGGCGACTTGCATCTCTTCTGAGAGGGCCTCAATCTCTCTCATCGTTTGCGCAAATTGGGCCATCTTTTTTTTTGCCCCTTCGATCGCCGCTTTACCCTCCTTGAAAAAACTCTCCTCTTGTAAATAGGCGCTCAACACTTGAGCGCCTGCATGAGTTGGAAGCCTTTCTAACCGGGTTTTAGCAATGACGCGCCCTCCATGGATATGCCCCAATAGCGCTGTGCGATTTGAAGGCGCAATTTTCTCTAAAGCTTTGCTGACTGGGGTTTGGAGTTGGGAACATTTTAGAAGAGTCTTTCTATCAAGCTCCTTTTTACGAACAATCAGGGCTGGCTGATGACTCGACGCAATTGTCGTAATGACAGAGAAGATCAATTTAAGCACTTTACTAATGGAGGGGAGATATTGATACCCTTCGACCCTCTCATTAGGAGCCACCGTAAACAGATGCTTAATAAACATTGTGGAGTTAAAATTAAAAGGTTATTGAACAAGGATATTATAGTGCATACACCGAAAAAAACAATGCTGGGTTTCCTAGTGCCATTCCCTTTGTTCTACACACAAATTATCGTTCATATCGTTCTATCGTTAGGGCTTGATTGTGCACACAAAGGAACGATTGAAACGATTTAACGATATGAACGATAAAAATTTTTAGGGTTACGAAGGGTATTTTCTATGAAAAGAGTGATTTTTTACGATGGCCCTTGCCCCTTGTGCAATTGGGTCGTCCGGTGGCTCATGGAGGCGGATCGCAAAAAAATTTTTTGGTTTTCCTCGTTGCAAGGAGAAACGGCGGTAGAAAAAAAATTCCACAAGGGAAAAATAGTATTATTTTATTGGAAGAAGAGGGGGATCGGAAAGAAATTTATTCCGCTTCAAAAGCAGTGATGAAAATTTTTTGGCTACTTGGAGGAAAATACCGCTTGATTGGAGCGATGTACTTGATGCCGGCTTTTATCATGGATCCCTGGTATCGACTGATCGCAAGAAACCGCTACCGTTTATTTGCCTCCAGAAAATCTCCCCCTTTGGATCAATCTCGCCTCTTGCCGTAATTTAATTAATGATAAAATTAAATTCGGCGGAAATGCGCACTTCAGAACGGGTATGTCTCGGTCCCATATGCACTAAATTCATATCAAACAAGATGCAGGAGTCCTGAGAGAGTTGCTGTGGAGACATAAATAGATTGTGATGGTTCTCAAGCCATTGTGCAGAGATTGTCGGGCGGCGACCATACTCGGTGCTTTCAACAGTCGTTGGGACCTCCATTTTATGAGAGGCAGGAATCACGCGTAAGGTCGTGTCTTGAAAACAGCCCGATAGAGGGATCCAAATTTTGATACACTCTTTCAGGTAGTTGAATTTAAAAGGGATTTTGGGATCGTATCCCTCTTTGAATTCAAGATCCCAAAAGCTGGCATCTCGATGGGGGCGACCGGCATCTGGTTTGCCAGGTCGTACACAGCGCCAATAAATAGCTAAATGATCGTTCGTAATTTCAGGATTCTCTAATGCTTCTTGCGGGAGAACGACATTCACCGCGGATTTTTTAATTCCAAAAGTGTCGCAAAAGCTTTCATGTGCCCATTCGAGCGTTCGTTTTGAAATCTCTTTTGGAAAAATACGAAAAGCACGACCCATCTTTTGCTGCCACGTTGCATCGGGAACCTGTTCTACGATTTCCTGAAGAGAGCTCCCCTTTCCTAATGCCGCAATCGAGCCTTCAATATGTGACAACATCTCCTTTTTTAATTGTTGTGCAAATGGATAGGTCACATATCCCTCTTTGTCAAAATCCGCGCGCATACATCCTTGCCTTGATTTTGCGCGAGGTTATATATTTTTTAAATTTAACTCAAGCGACGAATTAAGTTCCCCAGTGTACCGCGTAATGACAACTTTTTTGAATTCCTCTCGTTATGACTCTCGAAAAGGGCTTTCACTTTCTGTTTACGACTCCTTTCTGTTTAATAGCGCGATAGTGAAATTTCTTTTCGACAATAAGCAGTAAAATTACATTCAAAATAGGGTAATATTGCTCCGTGACCGTCATTTCAATTTTTTCATTTGCTTTTCTTTTTTTCATTGGTAAACTGCCTATTTTAATTGGGAGCTTCGAAGAAATCTGACAAAGTGTGTGATGCTTGATAGTCATGACAGACCTTATCTGGTTTCGCGCGATGAATTGGATATTTATGCTATTGGTCTTGGGATTCATCAAGGAAAATACCTTTAAGAAATTGAAAACAACACAGGAAAAAACTTGTTATATAGCAGCAACTACTCTGGTAGGGGGAATAGCTGGCATAGCTGGTGGAGCTTTTGTGGCGGCGGGGGTGCTGGGCCTGGTTTTGTCATTGGTGTCATAAAGGTAGCGATAGATGAGTTCAGATAGAGTTGCCGATACTGAGACAAATTACTTTAAATTATGTAATGTGCCTAAGCCAAAATTGTCGCCCAAGCAAGAAGCTAATGGACTTTTGATCTGGTCGGTAGTCACCGGCATCTTTGCCATATTTGCTCTATTTAATTTATCTCTTAACGGAGCCTTACATGCCAATTATGCAGGAAGCTCCTCTTTTTGTCTTACAGTGGCCATGGGCGTAATCTGTTTATTTGCATCAACGACGTGCTATAGCTCATATAGAGACAAGAAAGATCTTATTAAGCTGCAAGAATCTAGGTATGTTAATCGAGCATCTTCAAGAAGGTACAGCTTATAATTTCTATTGGTGGTGCTTTGTAAAGGCATCTATTTCTTGTTATCGAAAAGTCACTTTCACAATTGCTTAAAATTCTGCAGACGCTATATACAGTCTGCATCTTGAATCATTACAATTTTGTGAACAGACTCTCAGGTTGTCTCGGATCTCGAAGCGGGGCTTCTGGAATACGGTGATAGCATTGGGAGAGCGCTATAAAACTACGGAGAATGAAACATGAAGAAACTCGTTGTGACTGTTTTGACATTGCTTACTGGTGGAGCTGCTTATGCTCTTCCAGTGGGAAACCCTTATGAAGCCAGTTTATATCTAAATGGAGCATGGTGGGATAATTACTACTGCGATCCCTGCTATCTCTGCTTTAGCTGGAATGAATCGTGGAGCTTTAAGAGCAGGATATTACGGAGATTACGTTTTCAATCGACACCTTCAAGATCAAAACAACACACATTCGGACGGAATGGAGGAGTTAGAAAGACACGCTTATCACAAACACGGCATATATTGCATTGAATTTCTGCAATCGAGTCGACGTGTTTACTACTCTAGGCACTACCAAATTGGATATGGAGGCCAACATTGGCAAATTTTCAACAACGCCAGGACTGACCCGACTTGCAGAACTCCGTTTTAAAGAAAAATTCTCATGGAGCGTTGGCGCTCGCGCGACACTTTGGGAATGTGAATGCTTTGGATTCGGTATTGAGGAACAATATGCTCAAGCTAATCCAAAAATCAGTTAACCGATTACGACTTCGGCACGATCACCTATTTTAAAGATGTCGACGGTAAGACGGTTTAAAGAGTGGCAAGTCGGGCTTGGAGCTTCTTATCGATTTGCAACCAGCTGCCCCACTGTCGCATTTGTCCCTTATACCGCTAAAAATGGTCCCATGTCAATTTTATCCCGGCCATATCCTCTACACCGATGAAGGTTCCAATGTGTTTGGTTTCGAACATTTTTCCTCGGATAGACACTGGGGTTGGGCGCTTGGAATCACTATGGAGTTGTGCGACGTGGTCGGCCTTACCGCTGAAGGGCGTTGGGGAGATGAAAACGCTCTTTACATCAACGGACAATTCCGCTTTTAAAAACGGATCCCATTACGGATAAAATAAACGTGACCATCGCCTGAAATAGAGGCGATGGTTTTTTTTTTGGCATGCAATCTGCTTGACGGTAGTGAGAAAAATGAGGTGGTTGCATGAAAAAGTGGATTTTCTGCTCGTTATGTTTATTGAGCTCCGGAGCTGTCTATGCTTTGCCTGTTGGAAATCCGGCCGAGGCAAGTCTTTTAACAAACGGGATTTTCTTTTCTCCCGGCGTTAATTGCAATCCGTGCGATCCTTGTTTCAGTTGGTTTGACATCTGGAGTTTGAAACTCGGTTTTTATGGCGATTATGTTTTTAACAGACATTTGAAAATCCGCGGTGAGGGATTATCAGATCTGGGTGAAGATATCCAGAAACACGGATTATGACAAATGCCGGCATCCTGTCGCTTACCATTTGCGATAAGCTTGATGTTTTTGGGACGCTTGGCGCTACTTCCATCTCGATCACAAGCAGTGACATTTCTTGGACCCTCCCTCCTGCCGGAGGCGTGGAGGGGCGCTTAGATTGGAATACGAAAATTTCATGGAGCGCTGGCGCACGAGGGACTATTCTTCAAAAGAACCGTTGGGCTTTAGGGTTAGAGGGGCAGTTTATGCAAGTGATGCCCGATCTGAACAGCTTTTTGAGTTTGGCTGATGGACGTTTCACCTATTTCAACGATAAAAATGTGATGCGTTACAGAGAATGGCAATTTGGGTTAGGACTCTCTTATTTTCTCACCAGAAGCTGTGCTGATATTTCAATCGTGCCTTATGGAGCCGTCACCTGGTCTTGGGTCCGTTTTGATACGTTTAACTTCCAATTTACAAGGGTAGATTCTCTCACTCCATATGAGATCTTCAGCATGAAAAATAGCAAGTTGTGGGGATACGCTGTTGGCGTCACTGCAACTTTTTTTGTCGAGGCGACCTAACTGTTGAAGGAAGGTTTGCCGACGAAAAAGCCGTTTCCGTCAACGGCTCAATCCGTTTTTGACCTTGCTTTAATTGCTTTATTTCCTCTATCGTCTTCGCGTGCAAATCTTAAAATATGCAGGAGATAAAGAATGCAAAAACCGATAGTGATGATAGCGGCTGCCTTATTTATGGGGGTTACGGCAATAGCCGGAATTCCAATCAACCAAGGTATTGATCGCGCCCTTTTCCTTGATCCCTTTGTCGAATCAGAAGTGAAACACATTTCTGATCTCATCGTGTTGGATGCCGGCTGCGGTATGGCCTCTATTGCTGAGGCAGTGACTCAAGAAGGGGCAACTCTGTGTGGTTCCGACCCTGAAGAGGAGATCGGAGCTCAGTTTAACGAACTGGCGCAGGCAATGAAGGCGGGGGGACGATTGATGGTAGCTGCTCCCGCCTCTTATGGGATTTTATTTACAGATGGCAGTCAGCCCGACGTTATCGTTCAGCAACATATCGATGAAGTGCTTACAAAAATTGGAGTGAGTGGAGACCCCCAAGTGTTTACAGAGAGTTGTCAGCACTTCAACGAAGTCATGAGAGCTTCTTTTGTACGAAGAGGGGAACGCTTGGAGCTGGTAGTCAATGAAAAGAGCTACGCCCTGGTGAGGTTGTTTGGTGCAAAACTCCAGAAGGAGTTGCGGTGCGCTCTTACCATTCTGAAGAGGAGTCCCTTGCTTGCCATTAAGCAAGCAGGTCTAACGTGTGAAGAGATTAAACGCCCCTGCTTCTTCGGAAGAGTCAAGTACATGCTTTGGCGCTCCTCTCTTCCTGAAGATAAAACTCTAGGCGATGCCTATTTGACGAATCACCCTTTTACTCTCTACTACGTCGTCAAACAGGGATAATAGCTCTACCAATAAATGTGGGCCAGACCGTGGCCACTTCTATGCTTTCACCCTTTCCTTTTTCTCTTTCTTCTCCGGTCTCAATGCGTTATAGAGACAGCCGAAAATAAATAAGCTAATAAATCCATGGATAAAACCGTAAATCAACCCGATTAATGTTCCCCATTTTGATAGATCAAAACCAGGATATAGATCGATCCACTGAGAGATCCAAAACATGCCCATCCTGTATACATCGAAATCCATGTCATGAAAAAAAGGGTTAACCCCCAAATGATCCCCCATGTCAGGCCCAACCTAACGGGATTTAACTTGCAATACATAGCGATAGCTCCTTTACTGATCGTTTCTATTTCATGTATAGGAATCAACTATATTTTACAACAGCGGCGCCTTCAAGATGACCTGATCTGAGATCATCAAGCGCTTCGTTGACCTTCTGCAAGGGATATAAATGAATTTGTGTTTTGATCGGGATCTGAGGCGCTAAAGATAAAAATTCTTCCATCTTGTTTGGTGAGATTAGCGACCGATCTCAAGATGCGCTCCTCCCATAAAATTTTGTAGGGTAAACTGGGAATATCGCTCATATAGATCCCAGCACAGACCACAACCCCCCCTTTTTTGACGGCTTGAAGGGCAAGGGGCACAAGTGATCCGTCGGGAGCAAAAACAATCGCAGCATCTAAAAGAACTGGTGGCTTTTCATCCACGCGTCCCGTCCAAATGGCTCCCATTTTTTTTGCAAATTCAGGTTTATGGGTAAAAGCGTAAACTTCCCCCCTCGATATACAATGACCTGTACTAAAAGATGAGCTGAGGCCCCAAAACCAAAAAACCCCACCCGCTGCGCCGGAAAGGTCATCCTCAGAGCACGGTATCCGATAAGACCTGCACAGAGCAAGGGAGCCACCTCCAGATCCCCGTAATTGGAGGGGATTGGAAAAATAAACCGGGTATCTGCAACACAATATTCCCCATACCCGCCATCGATTTGATACCCTGTGTAAAGGGCGTTATCACATAAATTTTCTCTCCCAGACAAACAGTACTCACATTTCATGCAACTGCCACCGAGCCAAGGAATCCCTACACGATCCCCCTTTTGAAATTTAACTGCCTAGAACCTAGTTCTACGACTTCTCCAACAATTTGGTGCCCTAAAATCAATGGAAGTTTAGGGGAGGGGAGTTCTCCATCGACAATATGTAAGTCGGTGCGACACACACCACACGCAGCCACCTTAATCAGCGCCTGAAATGGAGAAGGAGTAGGAATGGCGACTTCAGAAAATTCTAATCGACCCCTTGGCTCCTTTAATACCATGGCCTGCATCATCGAAGCTTTCATTTATGTAAAAGTTGCTCCTCTTCCACCTTTTTTTTCACAGCAGCGGTAACCTCGAGGTTATTTTTTTTATACCAGGCAATCGGATCCTGCTTCAATTCATTGATCATCAAGGGAAGTGTCTCTGATCTGAAAGAGTGTTGTGGCTGCCATTTCAACACCTCTTTTGCCTTAGAGATATCGAGATCGTAATGATCATCAGCAATATCGATCATCCATGACTCGATAAAATCATTAGATATAAAAGGAGTGTGATTTTCTGCCCAAACCCCAAATTTGGCCAATGATTTAGGGATCGAATGGGTGGTGAATTCCTTTCCGTGCAGAAGAGTACTGATTCTTCTTTGCAAATAATCATAACTTAAGGTTTTACCCTCTCCAATTAAAAAAACTGACTCATCGGGAAGAGTGTTTTTTAGATAAATACATTGCACAATAGATCAACGAGATCCTGCATGTGCATGAAGTCAGATCCATGGGTAATATCTCCAGCAAAGAGATGAGCGTTCAGTTGATTTTCATAAATCCGTTTGATTTGATTGGAAATCGGAATGGAGTGGCAATCATCATCGTAAACGCCTGAAATTCTGAGAATCACCGTGGCGATCTTTCCCCTTTCTTCGTGGATAATTTCTTGGTTTCGACCTTCGATTTAGGATATCCCCACTTGGGAGCAATCGGCCAATTTTCATTGATCTTTTCCCCTGGAAGGCATGGGGCATGAACCAACATGGTGCTAGAAAAATATAAATTGCCCCACCTGAAAGCTTTTCAAACCCCGCAATAACCTCCGGTCCCTTCGATGGTGATTTTTTTATACAGGTCTGAGTAGGGATGGGAAAACTGTAGTAGGCTGCCAGGTGGATCACCGCATGGATCGTATTACCATAAAAATGGCGGATATGGGTTAAGGCTTGTTGCACACTTTCGTCAGAAGAAATATCACACGGAACTAGCTCTTCATTTGCCGATGCATAAAAAGCTTTAAGAAGTTCAAATCCAACCATCTGAAATTCGTTTCCTAGCTTTTTGACAACCGCAGCACCAATCCGACCACACTATCCTGTGACTAAAATGACTTTTTTTTCTTGAGCCGTGTCCGTGGTTTCTTTTTGAATATCCACTATAAACCTCTATAAAAATAAATAATTTCTTACTATAATTGTATAAAATGAACTAATAAGTGACAATTGTGAGTTTGATTGACGCGTTATTTTTAGATGTTGGGGGTGTCTTACTAACGAATGGTTGGGATCATGCGTTGCGATTAAAAACCGCGGAACTCTTCCATCTTGATAAGTCAGAAATGGATCACAGGCATCAGTTGATTTTTGATACTTATGAAACGGGGAAATTAAGCTTTGAAGAATGATTGAAGCCGGGTGATTTTTTACGAAAAACGTTCTTTTACAATGCAAGAGGTTAAACAATTCATTCTCAATGAGGCACAACCTCATACAGAGATGATCCAGTTTGTGAAGTCAATCAAAGCAGAATATGGCTTAAAAGTGGGCGTAGTGAGTAATGAGGGAGGGGAGCTGGCTGTGGATCGGATTCGCAGATTTGATTTAGGCAACTTTGTCGACTTTTTTATCATTTCCTCTTTTGTCCATTAGAGAAAACCCGATCGGGAAGATTACCAACTGGCCGTCGATGTCGTCCAGGTGCCCCCTTCACGCATTGTCTTACATCGATGACCGTTCTTTATTGATCGAGATCGCTAAAGGATTTGGGATCCAGGCATCCACCACACAGATCTCGCATCGACCAAGCAAGCACTTCAGCGCTTGCTTTAACACCTCGCGTATTAGCTTCCGTTATTGGTTTTGGTGGCCTTATGAACCTATCCCGATAATCACCACGGCTGATCTTTAAAATCTTGACGTGATCTTTGTAAAAACTCTCGTCGGCTATATAATTTCCAATATTGCCATCCGCCTCGGTTGACCTCGTCACTCTCGGACAACCCATCAAAACCCGCCACCGGCGGCTTTATTGAGGAAAGTTGTCCTCGCGTTTTCGCTTCGCCTTACAAATCTCACTGCCAATCTTTTAAATCTCATCTCGCGCTGTTTATTGGGATAGGTTCATGGAAGAGGAGCTTAAATTGAGTAGGTCCTGGGCTCGTTTTGAGGGAGGTATTGGACCTCGACTTGAAGTTCCTCTTCCTCAGTAAAGAAAATATATCCATTACCTACTTTTTGCATCTCTAAGATAGGGAGCGCTTGTTTTAAATGGTGTTGGTAGCTCTGGACTTTGTAAAATGGTGTAGAGTTCGACGGCACATTTTGATTGAGAGGAGATAAAATCGCATAGGCAGAATGGGTCATAAAAAGAGCAAGGACGCCAATAATTTTTTTCATAAATCCGCCATTGTTATATTATAAAATTATCTAGTTTTAAAAATTGAAGCAATGGGATTTTAAGATGAAAAAAATGGCGATTTTATATTTGATATTCTTTAGTGCTTTAGCTTTTGGGACTATTAAAGAACCCTTCTACCAATTCCCCTCCCAAGGCTTCCCTTCGAATTATTACTTCCCACAAACGCACTATCAAACCAACATTCAATCTCAGCACCATGGCTCTTTCATGATCCAACCACAACCGCAACGCAATCCTCCAAGCCCCTCTGTCAACCCAATGCCCGGCCAGTACTCCACCACGCCTCAAAGAATACCTCGCCCTTACACCGGCCCATAAAATTTCAGGGTGCAACTAGTGCCCGACCGCGCAAGTTTTTAGCATTTTCGGCAAGCGTGAAAGCTCCGCGGTTCAACGTTCATAAGTGACCCAATATTAATTCAATATGGGGTCACTTATGAACATTTAACCCCGGGGTTTTTGACGCAGCCAAAATGCTAAAAACTTGCGCGGTCGGGCACTAGTCGATTAAATGACACATTGGCAGACGGAATGCGGCCCCTGGTTCAGTCCAGTCAAAAATAAATTTCATTTCGTGAACGAGCCTCGGACTTGTTCACGAAAAAGCCTTGATCTTAGGCAATTAAAATGCTTCCAAAATTTCTTTTTTAATGGTCAGTGCCCTTTCGTTGCGGCGTTCTTTATTTACACCCAAGATTTCCGAGAGTATTGCTAAATTCGTCGCGTGAGGTTATAATTAGGACGCTTTTTTTTCTCCTAAGAGGTTGTATATGAAAAGCATTAAACTAATTTGTCTAACTGCTCTCACTGCTTTGCTATTGACTCCAACTTGTGCAATGGCAAAAACTCATTTTAATTTTTCAATTAACTTATTTGATTTCTTTCCACGGCCTGTGATTGTTGCACCGGCACCTGTGGTTGTAGTTCCAGCTCCTGTAGTTGTAGCTCCTCCTGCGCCTCCGGTATATGTGCCTTATTATCCTGTTCCTTACCACTACCCAAGGGGCATTATCAGAAAGCACCACCGTTTCTATCACCGTGCTGCACCCAAAATAAATTAATCTCTTCTGCTCCCGACTACCGTGGGCGCCACAATTAAATAACTGAATGTGCCGGGTCTTTCAAAGAACCCGGCTCTGAACTTTGGACGTTTCTTAATTAATTACCTGCATATCTGATTTGAATTTTACAACGTGCTGAAATACAGAATATTATTGCAATTTATCGGGAGGTTTGTATATCATCTGACTCTATCTCGATGTAAAGAATTTTTGGAATCCCATGTCTTCGTATTAATTACTGTGAGTGTTGCGGCATAACCGGTCACGTGGCCTATACTACTGCTGTCGAGCTCGGAATAAAATTATGTAGCAGAGAATATCATATATACAAGACGTTGATCGAGAACAGAAAATTTGATAAAATTGATACAATTTTTAAAAAAAATTTCCATTCCTATGATGACGCTGTGAAATTTTGGAAAAATTTTGAAAAAAGACCTTTTTGCTATTTTTGTGGTGACTCAGCCGCAAGCAAATATTTTCATGTATTCTTTGATAGAATGCTCTGTACTGCGGATAACCTAGGGTTTAAAAAGCTGCTCCTAAATGAGGGCTGTAAGGCGGCCATCGACGCCTTACCAAAAAATTACGTTTTAAAGGGTGACACTATTGTTAAGTTGCCGTCTTTACAGCCAAAAAACAATTCAAATCAAATAAACGACGCTGAACAACTTGATAAGCACCCTAAAGAAACGAATATACATTCTAATGTAATATCATTTCAGGATGTTTCGTCGACAAAGATGTTGTCCGATAAACCGATTGATTCAGAAATAAAATAGCGATGACACAACCACTTCTTTTTATGTGTTACAACAAATGAATTCCGATTCGGATGGAACAGCAATAGATGGGCGAACGATGTGATTATCTAGCCGTTGAGTGTGAAAGCGATATTTTGCGACAGGCGCTGAATCCTGACTACACTGGAACACTGGATGGCTACGACTTTCTCTTCAATAGGACATCTTCAAAGAATCCGATTGTCTCGACAACAGCTGCCCAGTTCTATTATTAACTATTTCCCCAGTTAAAAAATAAATTTGCCACCAGTTGGCTGTGACGATGTGTAGAAAAGTCAGCTGACAAAAAAACTTGATTTCATAAGTTTCGGAAAATCAAAAGCGGCGCAGAGCCCCGCACTCGAGGGAGCTCGCTAAAGCTCGCTCAAAGAAAACATCAATTGTCTTTGGATCTCTTGAGCTAGTTGAAATGAGGATTTAGCATATTTTCTTCTCTGTCGATCTCCCTCTTCTTTGAGCAATGAACATACATTCTGTAAACTATCTTGTCTCGACCAAGCCGAGGCTTCATAATCGAATTTCTTGCGCGGGTCCAATGTTTTGATCACATAAATTTTGCTATAGTATTCGTTATCTTTTTTAACGAGGAGAGCTATAAATAGAGATTCAATACGTGCCGATTCTACCTGTGAAAAGTTGCGTGCCATCTCTGCAAATTGGGTATCTTTGTTAACCTCCTTAATGAGATAATCACGCACCCAATCCCTATTTCTTTCACTATTGCGTTCATGTCTTTGGACTAAGATAAGACATTTTTTAGATGAGGTTATATCTATCTCTTTGTTGAGTAGATCGAGCACCTGTTGCTCCCACGGCTTGACAACCAAGTTTTCTGTTAATGTGCTCTTTATGCTCTTATTGCATGTGCACAAGATCATCGCCATGCCAATAGGAACCATAACTAGAAAGGCTAGCGCAGAGTATCCCAAATATGAAAAAAAGACCCCAGAGGCTACGGCACTGCCAATGGCGAAAATGATCCCCATGCTTACACATGCAGCTTTGCGAGGAGTGGTTGGGAAAAAAAATGGCCCCATTGTTGTAAAAAAAGAACTACTAGATTGGAGAGAATGCATATTTTTCCTATTTATGTTGATTTGAAATATAATTATAAACTGCCTTACTATTTTTTTTCATTTGAATTGTGCTACTTTTTTGTGAAATTTTAGAGACTTAGAGGCTATGTAGTAATATTTTTTTTGAATTTATTATCCTTTTACTACGAGATGGGGGCGGAGGCGGGCAACACGTTGTGCAAGTTTTGCTTCCTCTACAGCTTCAACAACTTCATCAACATTCTTATAGGCATCGGGCATCTCCTCTGCAATGGTTCTGTAGGAGTTGGCCAAAACGGTCACCCCTTGCTCCTTCATATACTCAATGGTAGAGCGACCCTTCCAGCTGCGCATCGATTGGATCCGGCTGCGCGCTCTTCCTGCCCCATGGCATGAGCTGCACCAAGTGAGAGGATTACCTAGACCTACGAGAAGATGACTGGCTCGACCCATATCACCCGGAACCAAAACAGGCTGCCCGGTTTGTTGAAAAGAGGGAGCTAACTCAGGTGCATGGGGTCCAAAGGCTCGAGTGGCTCCTTTACGATGCACACAGAGTGTTTTGAGTTCTCCATTGACTCTATATGTTTCAAATTTAGCGATATTGTGACAGACATCGTAGATCAGCTTCACCTGAGTAAAATCGAGATTGAGGACTGTTAAACACGCTTGGCGCACACCATGTAAAATCTGCTGCCGATTATTAAAAGCATAATTCGCAGCGGCAGCCATCGCTGCAAAATAGTTGCGACCCGCTTCACTTTTAATGGGAGCCGCGACGAGCTGTGGATCGGGCAACCCTTTGGCATATCCTAATTTAATAAAATGATCCAAAGTATCTTGACAGACCTGATGCCCCAACCCGCGAGAGCCTGAGTGGATCAAAATGTAGAGCTGCCCCTCCTCAATCCCCCATTGAGCCGCAATCTCTGGCCGAAAAAGATGTTGCACTTCCCCCACCTCAACAAAATGATTCCCTGAGCCGATAGAGCCGATCTGCTTCCGTCCCCGCTCTTTAGCATGATTCGAGACAACCTCTGGGTCGGCGCCTTCGATACATCCTTGACTTTCAATATGATCGAGATCGCTCTCAATCCCATACCCCTCCTTAATGGACCAAGCGGCCCCTAACTCCAGAAGGCGATGGTAATCGTGATCAGAGACCCCTTTCCCTTTGTGTCCATGACCCACTCCCGAGGGGACTAGGTTGTAGATCTCCCGGATCAAACGCTCTTTCGTTTTCCGATCAAGCTCGCGAAACATGATAGGAGTGACAGCCAACCGCACACCGCAATTGATATCATATCCGACGCCACCGGGGCTGATGACCCCCTCTTCGGCATCCATGGCCGCGACACCACCGATGGGAAATCCATACCCCCAATGGATATCGGGCATTGCTATACTGTACCCCACGATCCCAGGAAGGCACGCTACATTGCGGACTTGTTCTAATGGCTTTTCCATCTCCATCTCGGATAACAGTTCAGGGGAGGCGATAATTAACCCGGGTACTTTCATGTCCCCCTCTTTAGGCAGCTCATAAATCCCTGAATCTATTTTTTTAAGATTAAACATCGACGATCATCTCCCAATGTAACAGATCGTTTATGATCTCTAAGTGACTGTGATAACTCACCGCTTTAAAAGGGGTTCCAATCTCTTGATCAGCACGTAAAACAATTTGATTGAGTTCCATAACGACCTTTTCTAAAGAATCGATGGTTTCAATCGGGGAAATGTAGGGAATAAGAGGGGGAAAGGTAAAAGCTAAAGCGGAAGCGCCATTGTGAAAGAGTTGGGTAAAATCTCGACCTCGGATCTGGTACGCAATATCAGCTGTGTGTTCGATCTCTTCGAAGGGTGAGAGCATCGGTAAATTCCACAGTGAAATGTATTTAGAATGACCTAAGCTTTCGTAGAGATGAAAATCTTTTGTAAAAAAGGGGAGCGGGGAAAATTGCTGAAGCCACGCTTTGGCCCGGAAAGGCGATCTCGCCAAGGTAACGTGAGGGGTAAATCCGTGTCTGAGGTCGACTGGGATCTCCTCCTTTTTTAGCCACTCTACAAGGGTTGAGTAGAAAGAGGGAAGGGGATGATTTTTATCAAACCACGTGGCATGCCAAGCCACAACGTGGGGATGTTTGGGTGGCAATAACAAGCATTGATCAAAATACCCCGCTGCGCCAATGGCGAATGGGGGAGAAGGAATGTGTGCAAGAGCGGCCACGATTTTTGGGTAGTTTGTCTGACCCAAAAAGGCCACGGTCATATGCCGGTGCTCTTCATTGAGGAGGCGCCCATATGGAAAGCGTTCTGGCCAAGGAGCATAAACCTCCCATCCCAAGAATAACCGTCTTTCATCGCCATCCATAGAGATAATTTACAATATAGTTATTCTATTTTAAAATACAATTATGGCGGAAAAATTAGGGATATCGACAGAGATTAAGATTAAAAGTGGCACAGCTGAGCTCGCTGGTTTTTTGCACATCCCGCCGGAAGCCAAAGGGATTGTGCTCTTTGCTCATGGAAGTGGGAGTACCCGCTACAGTCCCCGCAATCAGTTTGTCGCTAAATTCTTAAATGAAAACAACTGCGCCACATTGCTCTTCGATCTTTTGACGGCGCGTGAAGAGAAGATCGATAACGTCACGTTTGAACTCCGTTTCAACATTCCCCTCCTTGCAGAACGCCTCTTAGGAGCGACCGAATCGGTATTTCAAATGCCAGAGACCCATCATCTGCGCGTGGGATACTTTGGAACGAGCACAGGGGCTGCAGCTGCATTAATTGCAGCCGCAGAGATCGGTGAAAAGATCAGTGCCGTTGTTTCAAGAGGGGGGCGTCCCGATTTAGCTGGGCAAGCTCTCCTCCGCGTCATCTCTCCCACTCTTCTCATTGTAGGGGGAAATGACTTTGGCGTGATCGAGCTTAACCAACAAGCTTTTAACATGATCTCGGCGCCCAAAAAACTAGAGATTGTCCCCAACGCCACCCATCTTTTCCAAGAACCCGGAACATTAGAAGAGGTGGCCCGCATGGCCACCCTCTGGTTTTCTACCAATCTTTAATTATTCACTATCATCATCATCTATAATAGATGTTCCACCGTTGTCTGTTTCTTCATCGGTGCTTACCTCTTCTGGTCCTAGATTCCCTAGTCCTTTTGTTACCGTTTCTGATGCTACGGATCCCTTCTTCAGTAGACCCGTTAGCGCCGCTCCTTTCCGCTCTTTCCAATTGCCATATTCAATCAAAGCTCTACCACCGCCAGCGCCTACAAGGGCAGCAGCCCCACCTCCGCTGATGAGACCGATGGCTAGCTCATGCCATCCAGTCATGGCGCCTCCGAGGAAAACCCCAGCACCCACTGAAAAAGCCCCTAGAGCACCTACAGTTAAACCACCCCAAAAACCGACTTTTCCGATTGTTGGCAATTCTTTAGGGTTATATACCCCCCACTTGGCTCCACCTTCAAGTTTAACTCCTCCTTCCGATGACATGAAAACCTCCTTTTAGTTTTAATTACTGAAAATAGTATAGCATATAAATATTATTTTAGTTTTAAGATTTGTCTTAATAAAAATTAATTACTATTAAAATTGAGTGGTGGGGGTAGTGAAGGGGTGAGTTTGGACATAGAGTTCGGCTATCTGGATGGTGAACTCCGTAAATCGCGGCTTTCTTTTCCAATTGCCATATGCAATTAAAGCTTTACCACCGCCAGCGCCTACGAGGGCAACAGCCCCGCCTCCGCTGATGAGACCGATAGCTAGCTCATGCCATCCAGTCACGACGCCTCCGAGGAAAACCCCAGCGCCCATTGAAAAAGCCCCTAGAGCACCTACAGTTAAACCACCCCAAAAACCGACTTTTCCGATTGTTGGCAATTCTTTAGGGGTATAAAACCATTTGTTTTCTTGTACAGCTCCTGCCGTTGACATAAAAAATCTCCTTAAGTTTTAATTACTGAAAATAGTATAGCATATAAATATTATTTTAGTTTTAAGGTTTGTCTTAATAAAGAATTAATAATTATTAAAAGTGAGTGGTGAGGATGGCGAAGGGGAGGGTGTGGAAGAGTTCGGCTACCTGGAGGGTGAGCTGCCCTTTTATTTTTTTGGGAACATGGATTGCTTGTGTAAAAATGTCTTGAAATTCTTTGATGGCAAGGTTTTTGGAAAGGAGAAGATCGGTCTCCTCCCATAGATCACCAATTGGATGGGGACCAAGGTGGGTGAAGAAGCGTCCAGCGGCGATCAGGACACAATGTTCCCCCTGTTTTCGAAGAAAGGCCACAATATTTTCTCGGTATTTCTTTTGCGCTTTGAGGGGAATGTACTCTCCATAGAGGAATAGTTCTTTAAAGAGACGCCTAAAGCGGCAGCTTATGGCCGTGACCCACATTTTTAAGGTTTCATCCTCCCCATTGGCTGTTTTTAAGGCCTTACTCAAGAAATCGAAATCAACGGCTCTTCTATTATCGGGATCCATCAAAGAGAAATTCCACCATTCATTCCCTTGATAGAGATCTACAATGCCACACGAACCCATATTCAAAACTAATGAGGAGAGTGAATTAAGAGCTCCATAATGGGCGATCTCTTTGTGAAAAGCGATAAAGGAGGGATAAAATAGATTGTTTTGCTCTGGAGTCACAATCGCCTGAAGAAAATCTCGGACACCCCTTTCATATTCTTCATCAGGATGGAGCCAGCTAGTAGTAAAGGCCCGCTTCCCGAATCGCTTTTAACATACTCTGATGAACTCTCTCGAGAAAATCTGGGGAGGGGGGGAGTTCTGGCCAGATCCCAAGCAAGGTCTGATAAAGAAAATACTCGGTATTGCGATCCGGGACAGAAGAGCCCTTAAGCTTTTTTTTGTACTTTCGATTCTCCCTTTCCCAAAAAAAAACGAGGGCTCCCCACTTTTTGGGAAGTTCACTTAAGACATCGAGTCTCATTCTGACATCTTGACTCCGTTTTGTATCGTGAGTGGAGGAGGGGAGAAAGCCAAGGGGCCATTTTGCACGTTTTTCAATATTGAATTGGTGAAACTCTCCCCTTGAGATGCCGAAGTGATTTGGGTTGCCACCCACTTCATTCAAGGCAATAAAACGGTTATAAATGTAAAAAGTAGAGTCCTCCAAGCCTTTTGCCATGATTGGGGCCGTCAGTTGTTGGAAACGGAGTGTGAAATCGATCCCCTCATGATAGGGAAACTGGAGCTCGCCTACAAGCAAAGCCCCGATATAGTCGTAAACGGAACGATTGATTTCTGGCGTCTTGAGTTTGGCATTCTCAATAGCGCGAAAGATATAATCTCGATCCCGCTTGCTGACTCCCTCATTGGCACGAATATAGGTTCTATAGACGGGAAAACAAGCGATGATTTCCCCTAAAGCACGTGTCAAATCGACCCGTGTAAAGTCACGGTAGTGGCGATTTGACTCTTTTAATCGATCTAATTTCCACCCCAAAAAATGAATTTCGCTTTCCAGTTGCATCTTCAGGAATTGCTTCTTTCTTTGGTAGATAAGGGGGTAATAATCGAGGTCATAACCGATAAATTTTTGGTAAATCTTAGTAAAATGGTGAGCGTGGTTCTTTTGAACGAAAAGGGCGTTTAGCATATTGAGATATTCATATCCCACAGTCCCCTGTACGGGAAAAGAAGAGGGGAGAGATTCATCTACGTCTAAAATTTTTTCGAGAATGACAAAGGGGGGATGGTGGCTCTCCACTCTTTTGAAATACTCAAGCGGATCGTAAAGACCATCGGGGTGGTCGATCCGTAGACCTTGGACTTTTCCCTCTTCAATCCACTTAAAAATAAGCTCATGATGGGCATCCAATACTTTTTCCTCTTCAATATGAATCGCTACAAGCTCGTTAATATTGAAAAAGCGGCGGTAATTGATCTCTTGCCCTGCCACTAACCAATAGGCCAAACGGTAATACTGAAGTTCAAGCAGTTGATGGAGAAGATCGAAGCTCTCATCGACTCCTTTTTTTCCATTAAAAAGAGCTAGTGCAGTATCGATCCCATTACCACAGATCTCCTTAATCAATGTAAGGCCAGCTGAGGAGATCGGTAAATGATAGCCCCCGCACTCGATCCAAAATTTTTCCCCGTTCCCACGCAGTTGAATTTCTTGATTAAACAACGATTTGCCATACATATCTCCTAAAATAGGAAGGAGGATTTTATTTTTGAGTTCCCGCTTTTCTGGATTCCAGTCAATGTTGAAAAATGGGGCATAAGGGGAGGTGGGACCGTGTTCTAAAACATCTTGCCACCATTTATTTTTCCCTTTGATTCCCATATGGTTGGGTACCACGTCACACACCAATTTCATCCCTCTTTTTTGCAACGCGCGAGCGAGAGTGTCAAAATCACCGAAGGTGCCAATATGAGGATCAATGCGATTGGGGTCTACAATGTCATAGCCATTGGAACTTCCCGATTCAAAAATGGGGGAAAGATCAAATTCCATCCACTCCGAGCTCATCTAAATAGGGAATGATTTCAATGACCCTTTGTAGAGGAAGGTGTTCGTTGATTTGAAGGCGGTAAATAACAGAGGGGATTGCGTTCACATTTTTTATACGCTGGTTTTTTATGGTCGGGGCTGGCTTAAATCAATCCGATCCCCCTTGGGAAATAAAAGTGAGATCATCACCGTCAAATAGTGTCTTAAATGCTTTGTGATCAAAAAGTTCTCTTTAACAAGTAGCTTTCCATTCCTTCCCAATTCTTGCCGCAAGTGTGGGTTTTGGAGCAGATGGCGGATACGCAAGGCTGCACCCTCGGGGGTATTCACTAAAAAACCGGTATAATGGTCAAAAACTTGAAGGCGAATTCCTCCCGTATTTCCCCCAATCACCGGTTTTAATTTCCAAAGAGCTTCTGTGATTGTTAATCCAAATCCTTCTTTGATTGATTTTTGCAAAACAATATCGGCACCTCGTTGCAAGCAATTGATCACCCGAGGTGCTGGCGGTAAGAATAGGATATGGATATCGGGATCGTTTTCACTGGCGGCTTTGACCTCTTCAAGAATTTTGGCTGCCTCTGGATCATCGGAGGCGCCGCCACCGGCTAAAACGAGTTGAAGCGAGGGGGAATATTTTTTCGCCAATCGATAGGCGTGAATCACGCCAACAGGGTCTTTAAAACGATCAAAGCGGGAAATTTGTGCAATAATGGGACGCTCCGGATCGATCTGATAACTGCTATATAAGTTTTTAACCTCAATCTCATCGATCTCAATATTTTTTTCACTTAATGGATCGATACTAGGTGGGATCAAATAAATGGGGTGGGGAAGGGGGCGCACAAAATCTTCGAGTGAAAAAATACTGGCGTCATATTTATCTATAAAGGTGCGCAAATAGTTCCATAGATCAGCAGGAGCGGGGGAGAGATCGATATGGCAGCGCCAAATCCATTTGTTCTTGCGATTTGGGAAATGATCGATGAGCGCAAGAGGTTGCGGATCGTGAACGAGTACGATGTCCGCGCTTTCTATCTGCGATCGCAGCATCTCTCCATTTTCCTGATTGATTTTCTCATAATTTTGTAAGGCAACTGCTGAAGGAAACGCTTCGGCCATTCCTTGAAGAAGATTGTGAAATAATTTGGTCGTTTGGAAAAACGGCTCATTTCCTTTGATGATTTCCCAATCTGTTTTGATCCCAAGGGAGTTAGTCAATGGGACCATTTTGTTTAAAATTTCTGCAACCCCTCCTCCCTCCCGAGTTGAACTCACATGAACAATTTTTTTTCCTTCTAACGGAACTACCGTTTGTTCAAGCTGATGTGCTACATCACTACCCAGAAGAGCCGCATATTGTTCTAATAAATTATTCATATAAAATGTCGATTGATGATCTCTATCAATTTGTGCTTTTGTTCATGCAATGAAAGAAAATAGGGGTCGATGTGCTGGATCTTGTTTACCAGTTCATCGTATTCAGGACCTCCCTCTTCTTGAAGCCAAACACTAAAATCATCTCTTGATGAAGCGGTTCTTCTTCTGGCATCGATAAAATGGTAAAAAAGGGAGGTATGAGTGAAAGAGGGCAAGTGGATCTTTAGATCTGCAGGCTTATCGATCGTTGTTGAGGCATCAAAAACCACAATGATCGACTCCAAGAAGTGGAATTTATTCTCTTGCGTGGGCCAGGCTACAAAGTGGGTTTCCTCCTGTAATCTTTCACTTAACACATGGAGCAAAGTACCCCTGAGGTCTTCCAAATCAGCAAAGTCGGTGGGATCGATAATACCGAGCCGCTCTGAAAGAACTTTGTCATGGAGACACAGATAAGTCCAGAGAGCAAAATCGTTATGAAGTTCAGGGTGACCAAATGAGGGACGAAGGCGGCGCCCCCAAAAATGGTAATAAAGAGAGCTACTTGGAATCGTGCTCAATCGCTCTTTCAATTCACTTAACGATCCGGCAGCTTCACCCGTAGAGAGAACGGCAAGCGCACAATCCTTCACATAAAACGGCTGAGTCATTTTTTAAAATTAATTATTATTTATTTCAAAAGTATCAAATTTTAATTTTAATTTCTAGAAATAATAGGACAAACCTAATGAAATCACTTGCCGGATCAGACGGACAGAGGCATCAGAACTTACGATAAATTCGCTACCATCTACAAGAGTACTAGAGGTTCCAAGAAGCCGTAATCTACCATAATCGGTATAGGTGAACGTGCCATTTAAACTCAGGCATTTGGTAATCTTCTGTTCCAATCCTACGCCCCATCTAAAATGGGCCCCGCAGCCAGAGCGCGTGTTTAAAAAAGAGGGAGCGACGGTAATCACCCACCGGTCGTTAAATCAACTGATGCAGAGAGTGTATCAGACAGGGAAGCTTTTGCATGGTTAAAAGCCACACCCAATAACCCAAAAAGCATCGTGTTTCGGCACAAGACCACCCCAGGCTTTGCATCGAGGGTAAGTTCAGCTGTCTTGAGATGTGTTTTAAGGCATAAATCCAATGCTACACTCGAAGTGAAACTACTTACGTCAATTGCCGCATCGGTTACTACCGAGAGTGGCAGGTGGGTAGAGAGATGGGATCGGGAGAAATTTCCTCCAATTCTGACACCGAGGTAGGGACTCAAACACTTTCGAGGGCAAAACTGGCAACCATACCCTGCATAAATTTCCCCCCAGCCTTTAATTTTATAAATATTGTGATTTAAGGTTTGTGCCTCCGTAGTCAACATCGAAAATAAGTCATCATCTACAATAAATGTGCTTGCTGCTGCATCCACTCTTTGTCTTGAAAAATGAGTCGCTTCTCCCCCTGCGACACCCACATATAAGCCACCAAATGAGCCACAGTTGCTCGGCTTGCAATTATAAGTGCCACAATGACTCTGCCTGCAATGCCCTGCAACCTGCAAGCCGAATAGGGTCAAAGAGCAAATAAAAAATTTCTTCAACTTCATACTTTCCTCCATAATTTTTTAGGAGTCACTATGCAAGCCCTATGCCAATTTGTGAATGCATACTAAGTAAAATTCTTGATTCATAACAATTCCGGTCCTATCATATAAGTGGAATGAGGATAGAGCAAAAGATGGCTGAAGAATGAAAAATTTAAATAAAAACAACAGCTATGAAAAAGATTTTCATCAATGGGCGTTTATCCAAGCCGAACGATTAAAAAATAGAGATTGGGACAAACTGGATATTGAAAACTTGGCTGAGGAGATCGAATCATTGGGAAGATCATAACGAGATAAACTTGAAAGTTTCTTGACCATCTTGTTGATGCATATGCTTAATATTCGTTATCAACCCTTACGACACACTAGCTCTTGGGATATATCGATAACTCATTCAAGAAGACAAGTAAAAGATACTATAGAAGAAAACCCCAGTTTGAAATCACATTTAAAAAGAATAATAAATAAAGCTTATGGATATGCTCGTTTAGAAGCTACTGTGCAGACTGGTTTAGAGGAAAAAACCTTTCCTAATGAATCTCCTTGGACTATCGAAGAAATCTTGGAAGGTGAAAAGTAGATGATGAATTGGCAAGAAATTTTAACGATATTGGTTCCTCTATTTGCCCTTCTAGGCTGGATTTATAATCGCATAGACAAAAAATTATACCAATTTTGTATATTTACTGACTGGCACTAATGACATAACCACCTCATTTTTAGAAAAGTATAAATACTGCATCCATAAAACAAAAGAGGAACATAGTAGGAGCAGCAATTCCGGCCGACAATTTTATGCGGTTATTTTTTTACCACAGAGAACACAGAGCACACAGAGTTAATCGCTTGTGTGCAGTCATGCACAAGCGATAGCGATCGGCCAGGGCCCACGTAAGCGGCTTGGCCGGCTCTATGCGCTCTGTGTTCTTTGTGATATAAAAAAAGTTTACGAAAACTTTTATAAAGCGTACTCGATGGAATCGACCGGCGGGAATTGCTATAGTAGAAGGAGTCGGCTTCCAAAGAATTAAAGAAGATTGTGGAGGATGTTGTGGCGGTAGGTGGCCATGAGGGAGACCATGAAGTGGAGGTTATGGAGAGAAGCGAGGGTTAAAGCCGTGAGTTCTTTCGCTTTGAAGAGATGGTGGAGATAGGCGAGGGTAAATTTCTGACAGGTGAGGCAGGGGCATGTGGGGTCAAGGGGAGTAAAGGCATCTCGGTATTTGAGTTGCTCAATTTTAATCCCTCCCGAGTGGGTCAAAAGAAGGCCGTGGCGAGCAGCGCGTGTCGGATAGGAACTGTCAAAGGTATCGATTCCTACGGGAATTAAGGCAGCCAAGGAAGGTAAGTCACCAATGCCGAGAAGGTGGTTTGGTTGATCATCAGGAAGGAGGGGGCGTGTAAAAGAGATAATTTGGAATAGTTCTTCTCTGTTTTTTCCGACACTTCCACCGATGGCAAATCCGTCAAACGGGAGTTGTGTCAGATACTTGGCGCTGGCTTCTCGCAATGACAGATCCCCCCCTCCGTGCACAACTCCATACATGGCTTGATTCTGGGGACTTTTGAGATGTTCCTCTAAGGAACGCTTCTCCCATCGATGGGTTCTTTCTAAAGAGCGTTTGAGATCTTCTGGAGCAATGTGGTAGGGAGGGAGTTCATCGAGTGGGATAATGATATCGGCACCCAATGCTTTTTGAACGTGAACAGAGCTTTCAGGGGTGAGCTTAATCTTAGCCCCTTCCCCGATAGCTGCGGAAAGTCACCCCCTCCTCCTCTATTTTTAAAACACTCCCATCTCCCTTTTTCTTCCCCCGACTTTTCAGCTCATCATGGACAGAGCCATAAGCAAGGCTAAAGACTTGAAATCCTCCAGAATCGGTGATCAAAGGAGTTTTTCTGTTAATAAAGGAGTGGAGGCCACCTGCTTTTTTGATAATCTCCGGCCCCGGTTGTAGAAGAAGATGGTAAGTATTACAAAACATCAATTGCAAACCGATCGCATCAACCATCTCATTGGTGAGCGCTTTTAGAGTCCCATTTGTTCCCACGGCGACAAAATTTGGGGTATCGATAGTGCCATGTGGGGTATAGATCTTTCCTACTCTAGCTTGGGAAAGGGTGGATCGATGGAGCACTTCAAATTTAAACATGGGATGGCATCACCTTTTTTGAGAGTACTGCAAAGGGTGTTGAACAGAGGATGACGACCGCTTTGATACAAAGACTAAATATAATCACGTCGCTCAGTGAAGCCACTAAACCATAAAGCCCTAAAAATGTGAATAAAAGGGTATCACAGATTTGGGAAAGGAAAAGAGTCATTAGGGTGCGAAGAGGAAAAAAAGCCCCCTTGAATTTCTCTTTGAAGAAGGAAAACGCAATTAGGTCGATCCACTGAGCGACTAAAAAGGAAAATAGGGAGGCGCAAATCAAGCGAGGCATCGGTTGAAACAGAGTTGAAAAATGAAGCTGAGTCGTGTCGTTTGTATTGGGAGGATAGAGAAGATGGATCTGCGTGAGAAGGACAAAGGCAGCAGCGATAAAGAGGGAGATCCAGATGGCTTTCCTCGCTTGTTTTGAACCGAAAAATTCTTGGATTAAATTCAAACCTAAGAGATATCCTACACTTAAGGCATCGCTGGCCGTGACATGTAGGCCGAAAAGGGTGATTTGCTTAAGCACGAAAAGATTCATAGCTACAGCAAGCACTCCAAGCCAGGCAGAGATAGCCTCTTTTCCAAAGCGGAGCGCAAGCAGCGTTAACCCACTGACTAATGCGATATGGAAAAATAAAATGAAATGGCTCATGAATTGAGAGTATTATGCCAGAACGGGGTAAAACGCTCATTATGAAATTTGGAGGGGCCGCCATTAAGACCCCTCACCATTTTTCCTATATCGCTGATCTGATTATCAGACGTTCAATGGAATTTCCCCACATTGCAATCGTGATTAGTGCTATGGGGGGAATGACCGATCAATTGATCACAATGGCTCATGACGTTCATCCTTCTCCTCCGAGAAGGGAGTACGATATGCTTGTCAGCACAGGAGAGAGGATCAGCATCGCTCTTCTGGCGATGTCACTTGCAGCCAAGGGGAAGGAGGCTGTGAGTTTTACAGGGAGCCAATCGGGAATCATCACCTCCAATCAACATAGCGAGGCGCAAATCATCGATGTCCGCCCCTTCCGCCTTCTCCCTGAATTAGAAAAAAAATTTGTCATTGTGGCTGGTTTTCAAGGGGTCAGTCAGGAGAAGGAGATCACAACGCTGGGGCGAGGGGGCTCCGATACCACAGCCGTTGCACTAGGGATCGCTTTAAGAGCGGCCAAAGTGGAATTTTATAAAGATGTGGCGGGTATTTTCGATCACGACCCCAAAATCGATTCTCGCTCCAATTTCTGCCCCAAACTCAATTACAACGAGGCCTTAGACATTGTGAACCAATCAGGGGGACGTATTCTCCATCCTCGCGCGATCCTCCTTGCTGCAAAAAACGCCCTCCCCCTCCATGTGCGTTCCTTTCAGGATAGAGATGGGGAGGGGACATGGATCTCTTCTCACTCTCAACCGACGTCAGAACCCAAATACGAGGTTTAACTATTTAATTTAAATTATTATTGCTATTTTAAAATAATGTAAAGATAAGGTAAAATGGATGTAGAGTTGTTGTTAAGCAACTCCGTAATAATAAGAGGTATAATATGAGTGATCCAATACCAAGAGTTGAAGCAGAGGGAGGCGGTAGCCCTCCAGCTGAGCAGATTCCTAAAAAAAGTGTCGTCTCCAATGGCCATAAATTTAGCATGGATAAAAGACAAGTCGGTGGGCTTATTCTCCTTGTTTTAGCGGTGGCTGCGATTGTTTTTGCCTGTATCTTGGCTTCAGGTGTTTTTGGGGGAGGGGAAAAAGGATATATTGCTGCAGGCCTCGCTGTAGCGAGTATTATTTTTGGGGCAGGTGCTGCTTACCTACTCATTCGAAAACACGATTCTTCGAATACTCTTCGCATTCGGGGGCCTGATGGTACCATTGAAAAGGAAATACTACCTAGGTCATAATCGCGATTCATTTGGAGCTTGATGTTTCAGTAAGAGTGGGCTATATTTTGGCTTGTTTATAGCGACACAGGGCAATGAATTCTGACACGCACTTTAAGAGGCCATCGCGCCACTACGATGGCCCGGTTTCCACATCACGCCACATTCGACAGCTCCTCCCGCGTCTCCTTGAAGATATCGGAAAAAAATTTCATGAGCGGCCCGATTTGATCGTGGCCGCTTGGCCTGCAATCATTGGCGAGCGACTTGCGCCCATGACCCAAGCTCTCTCTTTTACAGATGGGGTTCTCACTATTAAGGTGAAAAACTCCACCCTTTATAGCTTATTGAGTCAACACGATAAACCAAGACTGATTAAAAATTTACGCGATCAATTTCCGGGAACGACGATTAAAACAATCTATTTCCGCCTAGGATGAGTATATGGAAGAACAGAAGAAAGAGAAACAATACGATGCAAGCGCAATTACCGTCTTAGAGGGATTGCAAGCTGTCCGGGAACGTCCAGGGATGTATATCGGCGATACTGGACAAAATGGACTTCATCACCTCGTCTACGAGGTCGTCGATAACAGTATCGACGAAGCGATGGCAGGTTATTGCTCTCAAATCGATGTGATCATCCATGCCGACAATAGCATCGCGATTGAAGATGATGGCCGAGGGATCCCTGTGGGCATTCATGAGCAGGAATCGAAGAAAAGAGGGTATGAGATCTCGGCGCTAGAGGTTGTTTTAACTGTTTTGCATGCGGGGGGGAAATTTAGCAAAGACACCTATAAAGTTTCTGGAGGGCTACATGGGGTGGGTGTCTCTTGTGTGAATGCTCTCTCCAAGTTATTTCGAGTCGAGGTCTACAAAGAGGGAAAGATCTACCAGATGGAATTTGAGAGGGGGAAACCGAAGGGCCCGATCGAAACTATTGGTCATACCGATAAACGGGGAACAAAAGTCACCTTTTGGCCCGATCCAGAAATTTTTGATAAAACGGAATTCGATGCCGATATTTTATCACGAAGACTGCGGGAATTGGCCTTCCTCAATAGGGGAATCGATATTCGCTTCAAAGATGAGAGGGATGAGGAGCGCCCACTGACGCAATTTTGCTTTGAGGGGGGGATCGTCTCTTTTGTTTCCTATTTGAATGAAAATAAAGTTTCCGCCTTCCCCACACCGGTCTATTTTCGTGGCTCTAGAGAGGGTGACGACGGCACCATTGAATTTGAAGTCGCGATGCAGTGGAACGACGGTTATCTCGAGACGATCTACTCTTATGCCAATAATATTCCCACCCGCCAAGGTGGGACCCATCTGACCGGCTTCTCAACGGCTCTCACCCGCGTTTTGAATACTTATATCAAAAACAATCACCTCCTCAAAAGCGATAAGATCTCGATTACCGGGGAGGACATGAGAGAGGGATTAACAGCTGTCATTTCCGTGAAAGTTCCCAACCCGCAATTTGAAGGGCAAACCAAGCAACGATTAGGCAATAGCGATGTGGGGTCGATCGTTCAACAAATCGTGGGTGAGGAGCTCTCCATTTATCTCGATGAAAATCCTCAAATCGCGCGTACTGTAATCGATAAGGTGATTATCGCCGCCCAAGCCAGAGAAGCTGCCAAAAAAGCACGGGAACTGACTCTGCGCAAAACAGCGCTCGATAGTGCTAGACTGCCAGGCAAGCTCATAGACTGCCAAGAAAGGGCACCGGAAAAGTGTGAAATTTATATCGTAGAAGGGGATTCCGCGGGAGGGTCGGCTAAAATGGGGCGGGATCGCCGCTTCCAAGCGATCTTACCAATCCGAGGTAAGATTTTGAACGTTGAGAAGGCCCGTCTTCAAAAAGTGTTTCAGAATCAGGAAGTAGGTACAATCATTGCCGCGCTTGGGTGTGGGATTGGAGCCGATATGCTTAATTTAGAAAAGCTCCGCTACCACAGAATCATTATCATGACAGACGCCGATGTCGATGGCTCCCATATCAGAACTCTCCTTTTAACCTTTTTTTACCGCCATATGCTCGCCCTCATCGAAAATAACTATATCTATATTGCGCAACCCCCTCTGTATAAAGTCACCCGTAAAAAGCAGAGCCGCTATATCACCTCTGAAAAAGACATGGATCAATACTTGTTAGAGCTGGGGCGGCAAGAGATTCAAATCGAGCACGCTCTATGGGGAAAAGTCCTCAATGAAAGTGAGATACAGTCACTGGTGCAGCTGATTTTGGACATTGAGAATTTCATTACCTCTTTAGAGCGAAAAGCGATCCCTTTCAAGGATTTTATCGAGGCCAAAAAAATCGACTCCAATGGTCAGGAACGGTATCCACGCTATGTCATTACCGCTTTGAAACACGACCCGATGAAGCTTGTTTATTCTGAAAACGAATTTTTGGAGATCGCAAAGCACTACGACCAAGAACAGAGAAAAACCCATGAAGCGACTCTAAAAGATCTCTCCCCTGAAGAGAGTCAAGAACAGATGCGACACTTCCGCCCCAAGTCGCTACCTTACTTTGAACTTTATAAAGAAGACGTTTTCCAACAACTTCTGCAACGCCTTCACAGCTGGTCTTTGGTGTTGGATCGGTATGTGACCGTCAATGGTAAACTGTTTAATGTCAAAGAAGAGGAGGAGTTTACCCACGAATTTTTCACACTTAAAGAGTTGATCGACTATTTCCGGACGCATGGAAGAAAAGGGGTTGAAATACAGCGATATAAAGGTCTTGGAGAGATGAATGCGGATCAACTCTGGGAGACAACGATGGATCCTCAGAAAAGGACTCTTCTCAAGGTCACTCTTCCCGATGTTGTTGCGGCCGATCATATGTTTACGATGTTAATGGGTGAGGATGTCCCACCTCGAAGAGCTTTTATCGAAAACCATGCGCTCTCTGTAAAAAATCTTGATATTTAGGAATTGATGAATATGTCGTTTAGGGAAAACGAAGTCGTTGTGAATCGCAATCTCGAAGAGGAAATGAAGGAGAGCTATCTCCGCTATTCCATGTCGGTCATCATCTCTCGCGCCCTACCAGACGTTCGAGATGGTTTAAAGCCCTCGCAGCGGCGGATTTTGTTTGCTATGCGGCAACTCAATCTCTCCCCCGGTTCTAAACATCGTAAATGCGCCAAGATTTGTGGAGATACCTCTGGTGATTACCATCCTCATGGGGAATCGGTGATTTATCCCACTCTGGTGCGAATGGCGCAAGACTGGGCAATGCGCTACCCCTTGGTTGATGGGCAAGGAAATTTTGGCTCAATCGATGGCGATCCACCTGCCGCGATGCGCTATACTGAGGCTCGGTTGACATCGAGTGCGATGCAGCTGATGGAAGATCTCGATAAAGAAACGGTAGATACCGTTTCTAACTACGACGAAACCAAGACCGAGCCTCTTGTTTTTCCGGCAAAATTTCCCAATTTGCTGTGTAACGGTTCTTCCGGAATTGCAGTGGGGATGGCTACGAATATTCCCTCACACAATCTCAATGAATTGATCGCAGCGACCCTTCTTGTCTTGGAAAACAAAGAGGTGACGATTGAAGAGATCATGAAAGTGATGCCGGGGCCTGACTTTGCAACAGGGGGGATTATTTGTGGCACCCGCGGCATCCGTGAGGCGTACCATACAGGAAAAGGAAAGATCGTTTTGAGGGGGGTCGTCCGCGTAGAGGAGAATACTTCTACTCCTGGTAAGGAGCGGGTCATTATCGATGAAATTCCCTACAACGTCAACAAATCGCGCTTAATCGAACAAATGGCGGAACTCGTTAATAACAAAACGATGAACGGTGTTAGCGATGTGCGCGATGAATCGGACAAGGATGGGCTCCGCATTGTTTTAGAGCTCAAGAAAAATGAAATTCCCGATGTGACTGTCAATCAGCTTTATAAATTTACCGATCTGCAAGTCACTTTTGGCTGCAATATGTTGGCGCTCGATAAGAATCTGCCAAAGACAATGAATATCAAGCAGATGCTCTCTGCATGGGTCACACACCGGATCGAAGTGATCCGGCGGCGCACCCGTTTTGAGCTTCAAAAAGCAGAGGCGAGGGCACATATTTTAGAAGGGTATCTGAAGGCAATCACGATTTTAGATGAGGTTGTGAAAACAATACGGGCCAGCGATAGCCGCGATGCCGCTAGAAGTGCTCTGATCACCCAGTTTCAATTTACCGAACGACAAGCGAATGCGGTACTCGATCTTAGGCTTTATCAACTCACTGGATTAGAGCAAGAGAAAATCAATGCTGAATACCAAGATCTTTTGCAAAAAATTGCCCATTATCGTGCCATTTTGGCGTCGGAAAAAATGGTGAAGGAGATTATTGCTGAGGAGCTCCAAGCAATCTCTAGGGTGCATAAAGCAAGTCGTAAAACGCAAATCGTTCCGGCTGAGGAAGATTTTGATGTTGAGGATCTCATCCCCGATGAAATGGTGATCATTACCATCTCAGAAGATGATTACGTCAAACGGATGCCTCTCTCTCTTTTCCGGGAACAAAAGAGAGGGGGATCGGGGGTGGCCGGATTCGATATTCGAAAAGAAACGGATGCTCTAAAAGGGATCCATGTGGCTTCGAATCATGAGTACCTCTTGATCTTTACCAATTATGGGCGGTGTTATTGGCTAAAGGTGTGGCAACTCCCTGAAGGGGAGAGACGTTCTAAGGGGAAACCTTTGATCAATCTCCTTGAAGATATTCAAGAGAGTGAGAGGATCGCTACCATTCTCCATACTAAAGAATTTGATCACGAGCGGTATATCCTCATGGCCACTAAAAATGGGACCGTGAAAAAAACGGAGCTCGCGTCATTTAGCAACCCTCGAAGGAAAGGGATCCGAGCGGTTGAAATCGATGAGGGGGATGAGTTAATTGCTGCCCGCTTAGTGGGGGGAGAGGAACAAGTGATGCTCTTTACCCACCATGGAATGGCTGTCCGCTTTGATCATGGCAAGGTAAGGCCAATGGGCAGAAGTGCGAGGGGAGTCAGGGGGGTCACATTAAAAGATAGCGGTGACCGTGTTGTTGGCTGTGAAGTGGTTAAAAATGAAGCTGAGACAATACTTGTAGTGTGTGAAAATGGTTATGGGAAGCGCTCATTAGTTTCAGAGTTCCGGCAAACCAACCGGGGTGGAGTGGGGGTTAGGTCGATTATCACGAGTGAGAGGAATGGAAACGTGGTTGGAGCGCTCTCTGTCTCTGACAAAGATGGACTGGTCATGATGTCGGCAAGTGGGCAAACGGTGCGTATTAATATGAATGATCTACGCATCGTGGGTAGATCGACGCAAGGGGTTAAGTTAGTGAATTTAAAAGAAGGTGATTCCCTATTAGCAATGGAAAAATTGGAGGGAGTGGATGCGGCAGAGCAATCGACCCTATGAGGGTCTTTTTATCACCATAGAGGGGGGGGATGGAAGTGGGAAAACAACGGTTTGTAATTATTTAGTTTCTCAACTCACAGAGCGTGGGTATCAGGTAGAAAGAACTAGGGAACCGGGAGGGACACCTCTCTCTGAACACATTAGGGAATTGCTTCTTGATCCTAATAATGCCTTCGCAATTTCTCCAAAGGCTGAGCTTTTACTCTATTTAGCTGCTCGCTCTCAACATCTTGAACTATCCATTAAACCTGCCTTGATGGAGGGAAAAATTGTCCTCTGTGAGCGGTTCAATGATTCGACAATTGCCTATCAAGGGTGTGCACGCCATCTGGGAATGAACTTTGTAGAAAATTTGTGCAATCAAGTTGCCGAAGACCCTGATTTGACGCTCCTTCTTGATCTCGACCCCGAAAAGGGGATGGATCGTATTCTTACAAGCAGAAAGGAAGCTCGTGATCGTTTTGAAAGGGAGCATCTCCCTTTTCATAGGGACGTGAGGCAGGGTTATCTCCATCTTGCTGATAAACATCCTGATCGTATCGTCGTCATCGATGCAGCGCTGCCTATAGAGCAAGTTAAAAGCGCTGCCTTAAAGGCTTTAGAAGCTCTTTTAAAACCCGCTTTTGGAAGATTATTAAAATGAGCGCCGCGAGCTGTCTGGCTCAATTCCTCAAATCAGGCAACGTGCCCCACGCCCTCCTTTTTTGTGGGCCTAAAGGAGAGGAAAAGCAACAAGCAGCGTACCGATTTGCCCTAGATCTTTTGGAAACCCAAAAAAAAATCGATCAACATCCCGATATCCATCTTTTTTTCCCAGAGGGAAAAATAGGTCTCCATTCGATCGAATCTCTGCGCACGCTCATGCGGGAGGTTGCGCTAGTGCCCTATATGGGTAAATGGAAAATCTTTATCATTCATGGAGCAGACCAGATGCTCCCAACGAGTAGTCACTCCCTCTTAAAAACTTTAGAAGAACCCGCGGCACAGACGGTGATTATCCTTCTTTCCGATCATCCTGAACGCCTCTTACCCACCCTAGTTTCCCGCTGCTGCACCCTATTTTTTCCCGATCACAGCAAAAAGAAGCCCCCTGCGGAACTGCTCTCTCTCCTCAGCGATGGGTGGGATGTTCAAAAAGCGCAGGCTATTGAAAATGAGGATCCGGAACTTGTTTTTGCAACGATCATGCAGTGGTATCGGGATCGGTTTCTGATCGAAATAGGAGGGGATCTCCACTATCTTTGTTATCCTGATTCGATCGAGCTGATCAAAAAGACCCCTTTAATACCTCTTGATCATGTAGAAAAACGTTTAAAACAGGCGCGCTTAGCTTACGATCGTTCCACTCGGCTCTCTGTGTGCTTGGAGATATTGCTACTTTCTCTCTGATTCTTCACTCTGTGACGCACAGCACAAAAAAAGGCTGTGTCGAAAGGATTTTCCTTCTACACAGCCAAATAAGAATTCTTTAAGAAGAATAATTTCTATAACTTAAGATTTAGAACGTCCAAAAAAGTTGCACAATTTCTCTTTAAAATCTTTGCAACCCTGTTTCTTTTCCATTTTATTCTTCCATCTCAAATTGTTTGTTTCTGTAACAATTTTAGCCAACTCATTCAGCTTATCTCCCTGAGTAGCTAATAGATGCTGTTTCATTTTTTCTTTCAATGCTTCCATCCACGCACAATCTGCAGCTTCAATTAAGCAGCTCGCAAAATCTTCTTTTTCACACTCTTCACGGCAGCTCTTCTCTTGACAGCTCCCTTGCTCTTGTTTGGAACAGCAGCATTGGCAATTACTGCCGCAATTCCCTTTTTCATTGGATGAACAGCAACTTTCTCGAGAACCACACTCTCCCATAACTTTCTCCTTTTATTTCTATGCCAGCTTTAAATAAGCCTACTTTTTCCAACCCTAATTTAATGTCTAATAACTATTTTTACAAGAAAAGCCGCACTTCCCAGGGCACCGACCATTAAAAACTAAGTTTTATAATAGCTTTCAACTGGCTAAGATCGAGGCATTTTCGTGAACGAGCCCGGGCCCGAGCCCGTGCCCGAATTGTTATCTTGAATTAGGGCGCGGGCTCATTCACGAAAGTGACATGATTCGACTTGGTACAGACGAACGCGCAACCACTAAAACCTCAAATATTTACAGCAATCCCCTCCACAGTCGAAACTAGTGATCCAATAGTCCAAGGAAAAATGATACATGCTGCCTTGTCTATTGATCAGAAGAGGGTGTTGCATTAAGATACAAATGTGTTCCGGGTTGAGATATGATACATCTGTTGAGAGTAGGGAGCATTTTATTCTGCATTTCCCATGTTTTGTGGGGCCATTTAAACGTCGATATTGAAAGCCCCTGCGCTCTTTTAATTAATGCAACAACTGGGAATATCCTCTATTCGAAAAATGCAACGCAGTCGATGTATCCAGCAAGTTGTACAAAGATCGCTTTTGCTCTCTATGCGATTAAGTATCGGAAAGATCTCTTTAGCAAAAGATGCATTTGCTCAAACGATGCCGTAAAGTGGCTCTCTGAATCCCAAAAAGGGAAGAATAATTTCGCTACGGTCCCTTCCTACATTTTAGAAACCGAAGCTTCCCATATGGGTTTAAAGGTAGGGGAGGAGATGGTTTTTTCCGATCTTTTGGAGGCAACCATGGTCGTTTCTGCCGATGATGCCTCCAATATGATCGCTGAGGCCATGGGAAACGGCTCCATTGAGAAATGTGTTGAGGATGTCAATCGCTACCTCCTTTCTATAGGATGTAAAAATACCCATTTTACAAACCCACACGGTCTCCACCACCCCAATCACGTTTCCACAGCTGAAGATCTTGCACTTTTGTGTCAGGAAGCGATGAAAGAACCTCTCTTTCGGGAAATGGTGAAAAAAGCACGTTTTGAGCGCCCTCTGACAAACAAGCAAGAGGCGGTCCTTTTACGACCCACGAATCGGATGTTGGTAAAAGGGGCACATTACTATGCCCCGACAATAGGTATAAAAACAGGCTACCACCGAAGGGCAGGGTATTGCCTTGCTGCACAAGCAGATAAAGAGGGGCGTTCGTTGATCGCTGTGGTTTTACAAGCTAAAACCGGTGCGGAGCGGTTTCAGGATACGAAAAAGCTGTTTGAAGCTGCATTTCAAGAAAAAGAGGTCAGTCGTATTTTGCTAGCGGCTGGTTTAAAATCATTTTCCCGTAAAATTCCCGGTGGCAATCAAATACTCAACACTTATACCCAAGAGCCAATGACATTGAGTTATTATCCATCTGAAGAACCGAAAACGCGAGGTCAAGTCACTTGGGGTGATATAAAACCGCCTATAAAGAAGGGAACGAGTGTTGGAGAAGTTGTACTCTACGTGGGTGACAAACCCGTACAAAAAGTGAAACTGTATGCGGCTAATCCTGTGAAAATGACTTTTTTCCACACCATCAAAAAGAAAATGCATATTATCATGTTAATTGGCATCACTGCATTAATTGGGGTATTTATCACATTTTACCTCTTTCAGCGCAGAACAAAGCCTTAATTTAATCTGAGTAGGATTGATCCTCCTCATCCTCAGGACTTTTTTTGGCGCAAATCGCGCTTTTTTGCTTGAAAATAGCGCCTGCAGCTATGATCGTCGCAAAAAAATTGCAATCTGCGCTCAAAAAAACCCTTGGATTACGAGGAGAACGTTTTGACCTTCTTCAATAACGGAAGCGCGCCCATGCTTATAAATCGGTTTGCTCGGCGGGTTCTTCCGTTCCGATTTCTTCTAATCCTACGCCTACTGTTCCAGGCTCGGGTTCTACACTAATAACCTGGTCCTGAATAGGCCCTAGAGGGATACCCTTTATGTCTTTTGGGACAGGTGGTAGCTCTTCCACCGTTTCTGCTTCTAATATAATACCATCCTCGTCCATTGCGGTCATTCCTGAGCCAACAGTAGTATACACCTTTTGATCTGAGCAGCAATCTAAACTTCGCGATCTATCGTTTAAATGTTTAGCCTTGCAGGGATTAAACCAAATTAAGGCGAAAACAATCACGGCCATTACGAAAAGCGAACCTCCAGTAATAATTCCGATTCTCCCTGACTGATCACTTGCAGGCAAGTGTTTGATGGCAATAGCAGCCAATCCTACTATTGAAATAATGCCACCTCCCACTCCGCAATACTTAAGAATCTTACATCTTCCATGAGGCGTTTGAGCATACTTTACAAGCCTTGAAAATGATTTCTGTATTTCTACGGTTTCCGCCTGTCCTGGGGCCAGTCCAACAGTCATAATAGCCATAATTAATCCTCGATTTTTTGCGTTTAAAAAAAATTACTTAAATCGCTGAGTATTATATGGAAATGTCTTTATTTTTGCGAAATGAACTTTTGCTGTTTATTGAAATTTCAGAGATGAGCTAAATGTGTTCAGTTGTAGCAAAACACTCTTTCATAAATGTCTGCGCCATCGTGCCCATCAACATGCGATATGCTTCAGTCGGAGGCCTGTGCACATGCTGCTCAAGAAATAAATACATAATGTTATAAAAAAAATCATGACCCAAAAAGGTAAAACACGCTAGAGCAGCTCTTGCTACCAAGCTTTGTTTTTTGTCGGGATTGTCCATGGATTCACTTTGTAATCTCTGAATTTCAGCTTCCAGACATTCTACCAACTCTAGGTCAAATTTTTTAATTTCGTCTTCGATAATTTTAATGGCAATGCTTGTTTCGTCCCGCGGATCTAGTTGAAGCATGGCTTGCTGTCCTACCAATTTTCCAAAGTGTGGGAGTGCTTTTTGGGTGAGCTGCTCTACAAAGGGATAGAGGAATGTCATCAAAGCGCTATTTTTTAAAGAGGGTTTTTTAGCCAGTGTTATAGCAGCAGTTCCGGGCTCTATTTTGTTCCGCGGCTTTGGTGCTTTCTTCTTTGGAGATTTCAGCAATGATTTGATCCCTTGTATCTCTTCATGTGAAGTTTTAAAGGCCTTCGCCAATTCTTGTATCAAATGAGTCAAGGGCTCAGCAATGGGCCCTTCCACATGTGTTTCAAGATAGGCATAGGCGATTTTGTAGAGCCAGTCTTTTTGAAACATTTGATTGATTTCTAGCCAGGCTGCCTTTTCGTATTCTAATCTTTCGGTAAGACTGAGCTTAATTTGTTCCTGCAAGTTCATGGCGACTCGAGTAGCCAATTCAAGTGTATTTTGGTTCTCTTGTTTGATTTTAATTCTAATAATATCGATTGCTACTTTTTGTTCATTAATGATCATTTTATACTGAAGAGGGATCTTTTGTTTTTTCAGTTTGCACTCAAAGGTCTTCAGAAGCGTTTGAGTTAAATCTGAAACCAACTGCATTTCAACAAAGCTCAATAAATCGCTATCATCGAAGACATCGGGCAGTAGTTTGCCTTCAAAGTAAGGAAGAGTCAGGAATTTGGTAAAAGCCCCCAGTACCTTCTTGTTACGTTGATCGATCCTGAAAGTTAAGTCATAGGATTCTCCACCTTGTAAATTTTCCGAAAACTCAAATTCAACGTCACTTGAAGCTGAAACAATGTTTTTCGAAAAACTAACCTGCCCCTGGTAACTCACCATCGCGCGTCCTCCATGTTCTTCTGACATAAACCAGGCGGTTGCTTTAAGCTTTTTATTAATAGAATCCGGCATAATTGGAATGAAAGGGTAGCTGATTTGCTCGTGCATCTGTTTAAAGCATCCATTTGTAGATACATGCATTTTGTGAACGATGCACGATAAATATTGTATTCGCTCCATAGTCGGCATCTCAGGAACCACGAGTACAAGTTCCTGATTATCGGTAAGCGGTATAGAGATCCTAAAGACCCTAAAAGGGCTCCAATCTCGCTCATGTTGGCAAAACGTCGTTAAGCCTTCCCAGCGACAATACATATTAAAAGTCGTCATCATATTAAAAACCTCACAAAAACCGGTTGACAAAACAAGTAGTAAGCGCGGAGTTACCGATCATATACGTTACCTTTTTTGAATTTAAGCCAAAATGTTCGAGGCTTCATGCTGTGCAAAATTTTACTGATATAACAAATTTCTTGACCGATGTATAATCGCGTTGTCAAATGGAGAAACTTATTATGAAAACACCTTTTTCAACATCTTCGTTGAAACCCTTTTTAGTTTTGTCTCTAGATGGTGGAGGTGTACGTGGATTAATCCCTCTGACGATTTTGCGTGAAATAGAAGCAAAAACGGGTAAACCCATTTCTCAACTTTTTGACCTCATTATCGGTAATTCGACCGGAGGGATCTTAGCTCTTTGTCTTTCTGCACAGAAAAATAACAATCAACCTAGATATAGTGCCGAAGATGTTTTAAATTTATATACCACACGAACTCCAAAGATTTTTGAAAAATCGTTTTTTAGACCTCTCTATACAGGTTTAGGACTTTGGGCACCTCGCTATGACCGTTCCAATTTGGATCGAGTTCTCCAAGAATTTTTTGGAGACTTACATTTAAGCCAAGTGGTCACGCATGTCATTGTCACCTCCTACAGTCTGACTCAAGATGTCCCAAGCATATGGACAAGTTACCGGGCAAAAAAAGACGTTAACTTTAATGTTCTGATGTCTGATGCAGCTGGTGCCAGCTCGGCTGCACCCACTTATTTTGCTCCAAAAGTAATGACATTCCAAGATGGAAGCACGACCTCTGAAGTCGACGGGGGGATTTATGCCAATGACCCAGAAGCTCTTGCTGTGACAGAAGCCCTCATCCAAAATCCCGACCTTAAGCCCGAGCAGATATTTATACTTTCTTTAGGGACTGGACAGCCTAAGCTTAAACTTCCTGGCCAAACATTAAGTAATAAAGGTATCCTGGGTTGGCTGACTCAGATTAATTTAATCGATTTGATGATCAATGCCAACAATCAACTGGCTGAGCTCGAGATAAAAGCATATCCTTTATTACAAAGACATCGCATCCAACTCGATCTGGATTCCAAGTACTGCGCAATGGATAATGTTTCGTTGGATAATTTACAAAGCCTCGTCAAGCTGGGAGAAGACTATCTGCATAAATCCCAAGATGAAATCACAGAGATTTGTAATTTTTTAGTGGCAAAACAAAGACCATAAAGCACACGAAGGTCTCATCAGATCTCGCTTGGTGATACGTGAAATCTTTCATCTGCCACCTTTATCCAATTTTACTTTAAGGTAACATAACATATATTATCAGACGTTGCTATCCAACCCAGAGACGGTGTTTCAATAACGCACGGTTCAACTGGTATGATTCTCCAAGAATGTTTCCCCAAAATCAAGTGTCGGCTTGTTTTTGGGGCTTTTTGTTTTCTCATTTCCTGTTCCAGATTCTTAAATTGCATGGCATTAAAATATAGGCGCATTATCAGACAGAGGAAACCTGTGGCTAGAAGCAAGACCAAATTACGAGTGTGGATACTCTCTAAAGAAGACCCATTTATAGACATTGCAATTAGTGCATACAAAAAAGCCAGAACGACAAAATGCACCATTAAAAACTCCATGCAAGATTTTTTCTGTCGGTATTCCACAGATTTTGGAATCGGTGCCCCAAAATCTTTTTCACTCATAAAAGCATATTTTATGCATGAGCAACTCATAATCTTTCTAATCCCACCTATGAGTGTTGAAAGAAGTAAATTTTTCATATGCAAGCTAAAAAATAAAATGAAAAATAAAATGAGCAGGTACAACGGTAAGATCGTGTGAAATCTGCATTTAAAACATGAAGATGAAACAGGAGCCACTTTTCTCCATTATTTGGCTTAAGATAATCGATCGTAAGGTGAAGACGTAAAATTTTGGGCTGAATCGACTATACATTCACCCAAACGATTGACAAATCATGTGACTTTATTTTAAAAAGATGTTTTTCACCTAAAGAATGTTTTAGCTATGCTCTATAGTCGATTTGCTAAAGTTAACGATTACCGGATCTTTTATCGCGAAGCTGGAGACCCACAATCACCTACTCTACTCCTTTTGCACGGATTTCCAACTTCATCGCATATGTTCCGCCGATTGATCCCATTACTTGCTGATCAATACCATGTTGTGGCTCCCGATTTATTAGGTTTTGGATTTTCAGATTCTCCTCCAAGTAGCACATTCAAATACACCTTCGATAATCTGGCTCAAATCGTAGAGCAATTCACCCAGGTTATACAGTTAAAAGAATA
This sequence comes from uncultured Chlamydiales bacterium, assembly GCA_963705695.1. Classification (GTDB taxonomy): domain Bacteria; phylum Chlamydiota; class Chlamydiia; order Chlamydiales; family JAAKFR01; genus CAVPKN01. Next base: position 57,997 of record CAVPKN010000016.1, on the reverse strand, counting down.
CGTGCTTTACATATTCGACTATGGTGCACCAGTGGGTCTCCGCCTAGCACTTAAGCACCCTGATCAAATCGTCGCTATCATCTCCCAAAACGGAAATGCTTATGTTGAGGGATTGAGTCAAGGATGGAACCCTATTCAAAAGTACTGGAAAGAAAACACTCCAGAAAATCGTGCAGCCCTTAGAGAATTCTTAAAACCAGAGAGTGTCAAGTGGCAGTATCTCCATGGAGTTTCTGATGAAACCTTAGTGGAGCCTGAAAGCTATACTCTTGATTCAGCGCTTTTAGCACGTCCAGGAAATGACGAGATTCAGCTCGACCTTTTTCGTGATTATTCCAGTAACGTGGATCTTTATCCTAAGTTTCAGGAATATTTTCGCACATACACCCCCCCTTTACTCGCCATCTGGGGAAAAAATGATCCATTTTTCCTTCCTCAAGGAGCAGAAAGCTACAAGCGGGATATACCGAACGCACAGGTTATTTTTTATGACACCGGCCATTTTGCACTTGAAACACATGTGAATGAAATGAAAAACGGTATTCGCTCCTTTCTAGATCAACATTGTGCCGCTAAAATAAAGCGCTGATTCGCATAAGAAAAGGAAATTGCCCCTATATTCCATTGATTTTTTTAAGGTATCGCCCTTAAAAGAAATTATTATGCGCCCTTTTGCTCTCATCTGCCTCTTTGCCCTTATTTGCACCGGATGTCGTCAGTTCTCTATCAGAGAACAAACGCAGTATTTAATAGACTCCCCTCGTGTCGATTTAACGGTGCAAAAAAGCCTTGAAAGTGGATATTTTGCCTCAGGAGATTGGCCTCAGGAAGAGTGGTGGACCTTGTTTGCTTCGCCCCAACTCAATGCATTGATGGAAGAGGCTTTGTACAACAATCCTTCTATTCAGGCCATCCAGCAAAAATTTGCAGCGGCTCATCAAATCGCACTGATTGCCCGTTCAAAGCTTTATCCATGGGTATCTCTAGATGGGTTCTACGACTATGAATACTTGAGTAAAAATGGCCTTCTGCGGGCTTTAAATCCCCATATTCCTCTTAATGCTGAACTCTATGATTTAAAATTCAATTTTAGTTATGAAATTGATTTGTGGGGGAAAAATAAAGAACTCTACAAAGCTGCTTTAGGCAATGAATTATCAGAATATGCCGAAAACGGGCAGGTTATCTTGCTTGTAACAACCTCGGTAGCTCAAGCTTTTGTCGCTGCAAAAGAATATCAACAACAAAAAGAGCTCATTGTTCAGCTCATCGCCATTCTAAAGAACATTTGGGAGTTGCAAGGTTTCCTGCATGAAAAAGCTTTGGCCAATAAGTTGATTGCCTTAGACGCTGAAGAAAGCTATTTCAACGCCAAAGAATTACTTTGGGTGGTCGATCAACAACTCGAGATAAGCAAACACCAACTCAACGTATTAGTCGGAAGAGGTCCGGATGAGCCTCTAGACCTTAGGGAGGAACCGTTACTTCCCATTGACTCTTTGTGCATTCCATGCGATATCACAGCAGATCTTTTGGCCAGAAGGCCTGATCTTATGGCAAAAATATGGTCTGCCAAAGCCTTGGCCCATCAAGTGAACGCTGCCATAACTGAGTATTATCCAGATGTAAATCTGACAGCTTTTCTGGGGCTTGAAAGCGTTACGGGGAGTCGGTTTTTTAACTTATCCAGCTTTACGGCTGGTATTAGACCGGCTTTTCATTTGCCTATCTTTACAGCAGGCAGTATTAGAGCGAATATCAACACTAACGTGGCTCTCTTCAATGAGGCCATCTTTGAATACAATCAATTGCTTCTGACTAGCGCCCAGGAAGTGACCGACAACCTTGAAATTGCTAAGTCGCTCTTCAAACAGATAGCCGATCAGAAAAATCTGCTCGCTAGACTTAAAGAACGGGTGGAATTGACCGAACTTCTCTACCAAAAAGCGCTGGGCGATCAGCTTTCCAATTATTATGTCAGAGAGGAGTTCATCCGCCAGGAAATAGACGAGCTCGTGCTTACCTATAACCTGTATGGGGCCATGATCCAATTGATTAAGTCCCTGGGTGGAGGATATCAATCCCTTTATGTACCCCTACGATCACAGGAATCCTGTCTATGAAGGGGGAAGCGCAAGGTCCCAGCACCATAAATCAAAAAAAGAGGTGGAGGCACATTTTGCTGTATTGCAGCCTCTGCACCATTCTGCTCGCCCTCTTCATTTTGTATTGGTGGTTTGAGTTAAAAGACTATGCCTACACGAATGATGCCTATGTTGAAGGAAACATGGTGTATATCACTCCCCTGCGCCCCGGTTTTGTAACCAAAATTCACACCGACGATACTTTTTTAGTCAAAAAAGGGCAACTCATCGTTGAACTAGATACAACCGATGATGAAATCAGATTGCATAGAGCTCAAGAGGAGTTGGCTAAGACAGTGCGAGAGGTATGTGAAAGCTTTCATCAAGTCTTCATTTACCGTGCCGGGATAGAGATCAGCCAAGCGGAATTGATACGAGCCACCCAAGACTTCCAACATCGACAAGATGTTATTCAAAGAGGCGGTGTCTCACTTGAAGACATGGAACATGCCGCAGCAGCCTTAGAGGCAAATAAGGCTACTTTAAAAAGAGCCTACTCGCTTTATGAACAGGCATTGAGTTTCGTCCAAGGGAGGTCGATAAAGAACCATCCAAATGTCCTTGCAGCCGCTGATGGGCTGAGGGAAGCATTTGTACAATACGGACGGTGCAGGATCTATGCTCCCGTCGAAGGATTGGTCGCCCAAAGGGTAGCTCAGGTAGGGATGTGGCTCAGCTCCGGTCAGCGCATCATGAGTGTCATCCCTTTGGATCAAATCTGGGTGAACGCTAACTACAAAGAAACACAATTAAGACACATGCGCATAGGTCAAAAAGCAAGGTTGACATCCGACCTATATGGAAGAGAGAGGGTCTACCACGGGATCGTCGTGGGCCTCCCAGGAGCTGCTGGAGATGCTTTCTCTCTTCTTCCTCCACAGAACTTGACTGGCAATTGGATCAAAATTGTCCAACGAGTGCCCGTCCGCATTGCCATAAATCCCGAGGAGTTGCAAACACATCCCTTGCGCATCGGACTTTCTATGGAGTCCACTGTCGCCTTGAAAAATTTTGAAGGCAATGAGGGCCTTGTGCCCACAACAACAGAGGCACCAAAATACAAAACCTCTGTGTTTCAAGAGGAACTGTCAGGTGTTGAAGAGATGATCCAAGCGATTATCGCAGCCAACCTAGATCCAAAACTAGAACAATATGCTGATGAACCTATCCCAATAATAATCGTGAGATGAATTGTATGAGATTGTCGGAGAGCCTTGTCTGAAGCATCTTCAATAAAATCCTCTGCCCTAGTCACCCTTTTGGTTCTTTATGGCACCCTCTTTACGAGTATCTTTAATTATACTCTAAATATTATCTCCTCCATCTATATTGTCAGCGATCTGGGAGGAAGCTCTGCCACTGTTACCTATTCCATCTCATTTTTTGCATTAGGCAATATTCTTGGCATACCCCTTGGAGCGTATTTTCTAGCGAAGTGGGGCGTACGGCGGCCTCTTATTTTTTGCACCCTCCTATTCGCCTTTTTAGCCTGGCATAGTGCTGTATCGACTATCTACTATGAATTTATTGTTGACCGTTTCTTTCAAGGATTAGTGTGTGGGCCCTTCTATGCATTAGTCCTAAGCTTACAGAATTTAATCATGCCCCCGAAATATAAAAAATTTATTCTCCCTATTAATGCCTGTGTATTTATCGTAGCCCCTACATTAGGTGCGTGCTGGGGTGGATGGATTGCTTATGAATGGAATTGGCGCAACCTTTATTATATTGAAGCTCCACTTGCTGCTCTCTTAGCTATTCTTCAATATTTTTATGTAAAAGGATATGACGCTTCTTTCTTAAAAAAAAATGTCCTGTTTGACCTCGTCGGCTACCTCTCTTTCTCATGTGCCATTTTTTCGTTAAGCTTCGTGGTTATCCGCGGACAAGAACTCGACTGGTTCCGCTCATACCTGATCACATGGCTGTTTGTTTTCGGATTGTTTTCTCTTATATTTTTTATCATTTGGGAGCTTAAAACAGAGCAACCCATCTTGAATATCAGACTTCTATCCAATGTGGCCCTTGCTTTTTGTCTGCTACATCTTGGGTTTTTATTTGCTCTTTATTTTGGAAATATTATTCTTCTTTCATTGTGGCTTAAATTTTGGGCTAATTATACCCCCTGGTGGATCAATTTACTCCTATTAAACACAGCCCTAGCGGCTTTGGCTATCATTATCTTCAGGGTCAAGCTTATTCTCATCGATTGTCGTATTTTTTGGTCCATTGCTATTATCCTTTTAGGAATAAGTTGCTATTATACCACGTATTTCAACATAGAGGTCGATTTTAGGCGCATTGCCATCTCACGGCTTTTTGCAGGTTTTGGGCTCGCTTTTTTTTTGCCACCGATTTTCCGTATGGCCTTCGGTCTTTACCCTGAGCAAAATATAGATATTATAAGTCTATTGCAAGTGACACGTGCCCTTGGAAGTGGTCTAGGAGCTGCCATATTCACCACTATCTGGGGAAGGAGGCAAGTTTTCTTTAATGAAAGGCTGGTCAGTCGGTTGACTCCCATCTCCCCTCTTACAGATGAGTACTTTGCTAACGCCAATATTAGAGGGCTGCAGGGAGAAGCGGCCACAGCCCAACTAGACTATTTCTCGCTCCGTGAAGCCTCCTCGTTGGCTTTAAATGATAGTTTTTATTTGATGTTTTGGATTCTAGCCGGGCTGCTTCTTTCGTTTTTATTCACCTACTTTCTACCCAGAAAAGCCTTCAACCCTTAAGAGATGACTGCCATTATCTCGACAAGACCTGAATCTTCAAGCCTACGAAAATGAAATAAAAATATCCTTAGCAGAATTAAATGGCCAGGAAAAAGCCATTGCAGATAATTTTTTTAATTAGGCCTTTTGAATCATCCTCTTTGACTTTTTTATTTACCGACTCTATTTTTTACTATCTTTAGAGCAAAGCCCACGCCAAAAGGAGGTGAAGTATGGCTATCGTTAAATCTGCACTCATGACTCAAACTAGAGATCAACAAGAAAAAGCCCAGTATACCGATGTAGAACGTCGAAAAAATATACTGACTAGCAAGAAAACAGGATGAATTCAGTAAAACGGCCATAGAGCAAGCGCACTGTGTAGCATGCATGATCCACAAACAGTATCTAATTGCTGATACAAGTGGGTATGTATTTTCCCCTGCTGTTCCCAAGTTAGCAGAAAACCAGGAAGCGCTCTACAGATATAAACATGCAAAGGACGTTCGATTTGGCGAGAATGAAGCTTTTCGTACAGAACCTGCACCTGGAAATTGCACTCTCTTTTTTGATAGCTCCCCGCGTCGCTCTCACCGCGCGCCATTGTATTGAAAAACCTTCCAGAGGAACTCAAGAAATTCCGGATTGTATTTGGCTTTCACGTACAGCAAGCTGATCAGCAACTTTATAGGTTTTCCCAAGAAAATGTATGCAAAATTAAAAAGGTAATTGCCTACAGCCGTGATGGTGCTGATTGGGCTCTCGTTAAATTGAAAATTGCAGAAAAGAACAAACCTTCTCTTCCGGTGCATTTTGAAAAAGTGACACAGAACACAAATCTCTATATGTGGGGGCATCCTTCGGGATTGCCTAAGAAATATGCTGAAGGCGCTGAAGTCAAATCGGTTGAAAAACATACCTATCAAGCAGATCTAGATGCCTATTCTGGAAATTCTGGATCCCCTGTTTTCTGTAAGGTCAGCCGGCATGTGATTGGGATTCTTATAAACGGCAATCCAGACTATGTTGCTATTTCAAATTACTCAGGCACCTCTCAGACGAGACTGACAGCCAATCGTGTGAGACCCGGACAAGGGTATGAGCAGATACAACGGTTAGATCGTGTGAACTTTGTAAAATATTATATCCAAGCTCACGAAAAATCTGCTGAAGCTCAATACCGACTGGGACTCGCCTATTTGGAAGGAGAAGATGTTGAGGTGAATAACAAGAAGGCCATGAAATGGTTCTACGAAGCTGCCTGCCAAGGCAACCGGCCAGCTTTACATAAATTTGAAGAACTCGTTCAATGCCACACCTTTGAGATGTCTAGCCACTCACACTTGATAGGTGTTTCTCAAAGCCTCACAGTAGCTATTTCGGAAAACAGAATCACTATTGATAAGAAATTTTCTTCCGTTGCCGTAGATTTTTTAGTATCTCTTTGCCGACCTTCCAAGGAAGAGTTTTCGTTTTCTGCACTAGCCGAGGTAGATAAACGGTTTGAGCTATTTATCCACTTAAGAAGTAAAAATTTGTCCGACGCGGAAAAGATTTTTAAAAAAAATGAGCTCTTTTTTATTCAGTCTTTTATGTGGGATTCGTTCCAACAAATCGTCATTGAAAGAAATCGGAAAGAGTATATTGATTTTTTCTTAAAAAAATCATCAGTGAACGAGGTATTTAAATTTAATAAAATAATTAATCCCCTTTGCTATGCCTACCACTGTGGTGCTTTCAATTCTTTTCAAGCGCTACTCTCTGCTCCCCATCTGAATTTAAAATATGTAGATGACGAAGGAGCCACTCTTCTCCATTATTTTGCTCGAAATAATCAATTGGAGCTTCTCAAAGCATACTACTTTGAACTTAATCGGCAATATTTCTCCGAGGAAACTCGTGCTTTTCTCAATCAAAAAGCATGGGTGGGTAACAAGCTGAAAACCGCTTACGACATCGCTCGGGATTGCGGTTATCTAGAGATAGTCCGCTACTTGACTGAGCAAGAAGAAGCCTTGTTTCGTGCTTGAGTGGAGCTTTGCTTTTGATCTGGATATCGAGAATTTTTATTATTGATTTGAGAGTTTGTTTTCCAGTTCATACCAACGCAGATAAAACTGCTCGATCTGATTTTCTAAAAGGGCAATCGCTTGACACACTTGATCGAGACGGGTTGGATTGAGACAAATCTCATCTTGTTCTAAAAGTACGTGGTGTTGCGCTAGCTCCTTTTCTGCTGCTAAAATTTTTTCTTCAAGGCGCTTATACTCATTTCTCTCTGCTGAGGAGAGTTTAGGTGAAGGTGAGGGAACGGGTTTGACCTTCTTTTTTTCCTCTTTCACCTCTGGTTTTAAGGCATTTTTCCATTGATTATAGTCGGCATAGAAAGCGCACCGTTCAGGATCACCTAAAGCAAGAAAGGTTGTACAGATGCGGTCCAACATGCATCTGTCGTGCGTAATCAAAACAACAGCACCTTGAAATTCGATCGAAACTCTCTTCTAATGTTTCTAATGTGGCAACGTCCAAATCATTCGTTGGTTCATCGAGCAATAATAGATAGGCAGGCTGTAGCAGTGAGTGAGCCATTGAAATACGAGCTCTCTCCCTCCGGATGAGCTGACCTAATGGGAGATCAGAGCAAATCGGGGGAAAATAAAAAACGCTTACACCATCATTAACATGAACACGCTCTCCCTGAAATAATACATAGTCTCCTGTAGGAGATAAGGCATCTCTTAAAGTCATCTCGTCGGGGAGGAGGGCTCTGTATTGATCAAAATAAACCACTTTCAGACGGCATTACTTGCCCTCTTCAGACTTCCTCGATCAGGTTCAATTTCTCCAGCAAGTAGGCGCAGCAGTGTTGTTTTCCCGGCACCATTTGAACCCATTAATCCCATACGCACATAAGGGGGAAAGGGTAAAATTGAGGTGGAGAAAAAAGAGTCCTATCTCCTATTTTCTTACAAACGTTATTGGCAACAAGCGACTTACACGTTTATCTTTCCGTAGCATCAAACAAAATATCGGCTCTTTTTTGTTCGATTTTCTTCGACTTCTCATATGGCTACCCAGATTTTCCGTGGGCATGATGGATACGTGATTGTACTTTTGTAGTACGCACTTTGGGAGATTGCCGCAGCCAGTTCAATTCATGCCTAGCTTTTGAAGCAAGGGAGCGTTCATGCTGCATTTGACCTGCCAAAAATAGCTTATTTTTCTCCAAAACGATAAGAACCAGAAATAGAAAAGGTCCCTTTTGGATAAACAGGATCGATTTCGACAATACGATTAGTCACATTTTGTAAAAAGTAACGATCGTGGCATTACAACAATAAAATGAGCTCTCTTCTTTCAGAAGAAATTTCTCCAACCAAAAAATTCCTTTTGAGATCGAGATGGTTAGTGGGTTCATCTAAAACCAACAAGTCGGTATTCTTAATCAGGGCTGCTGCAATGGCTAACCGTTTTTTCCATCCGCCTGAAAGTTGGTCAACCAGACATTCTTTATCCTTAAAAGCTAATTTACTGAGCCATGCATTGACACGATGTTGTTTCTCCTCCATAGAGAGATGGCTATAGTCATCGATCGCCTCAAGTAGAATTTGAGCAGGCGTTTTGAGAAGGAAAAACACACGATTGGGGGACGTGGCCAGAGCTTTAATCCTTTTCTATAGTTGATCGTTACCGTATCGGGTTTCTCTAGAGAAGCGAGGATTTTGAGGAGAGTCGATTTGCCCGAACCGTTGGGGCCGATGAGTACAGGCGATCTTTTTCAAAGATGCTGAAATCGAGTTCTTTAAAGAGGCTTCGATTCCCAAAAGTTTTAGTTAATTTCTTCGTGCTTAATAACAAATTACACCGGTCAACATCTTACAAGATATTCCATTTCAATGGAATATCTAGAGCCCAGAAGACGGGGCACCAACCATTAAAAAAGAAATTTTAGAAGCGTTTTTAATTCCCTAAGATCAAGGCATTTTCGTGAAGCCCGTGCCCGAATTCAAGGTGCAATCGGGCTCGGGCTCGTTCACGAGTTTCTTAGAGAAAAAACTTCTATAAACCGCCAGTCACATAGAATATTTCATCGGTAATCCACGCTGCATCCTCGGAAGCTAAGAATACAACCATCCGTGCTATATCTTGAGGCTGTCCAATTCTACCCAGAGGGATTTCCTCCACCTTTTTTTTCCAAGTTTCATCGGTGAATACTCCCATATCACGCGTCCCCTCGGTTTCTATAATACCAGGATTGACAGCATTTATCCGGATCTTGCGTGAGGCAAGTTCTTTAGCTAAGGACTTTGTAATGGCATCTACCGCAGCTTTAGATGCGCTATACACAGATGAGTTGGCAAGAGCAAGTGTGCTTGCAACAGAACTAATATTGATAATACTCCCTCCTCCTTGGCTGAAATGTTTCACTGCCTCTTGCGTGACAAGTAACAATCCCAACACATTGATATCAAAAATTTTGTGGAAGTGCTCAGGGGTAATATCTTGCAGAGGAAAAAACTCATAAACTCCGGCATTGTTAACCAGAATATCGAGTTTTCCAAAAGCTTTTAATGTCTCCATAAAGAGGCGTTGAATATCGGCTAACAGAGAAACATTTCCCTGTATGGCAACAGCTCGACCCCCCTGATTCACAATTTCGCAACCACTTGTTCTGCTTCTTTCTTACTTGTTGAGTAATTGACTACTACAGCAGCTCCCTCCTCAGCGAGTTGCAAGGCAATCGCCGCTCCTATCCCTTTTGATGCTCCTGTTACGATCGCAACCTTACCTACCAATTTTTTTGACATATCTCACCACATTATGAAACATTAAATGCTGAACTTTAGGATACTAAATAATTTGCCTTATGTCAATAAATTAATTTAATGCCAGTTTAACGTAAGAGATCTCTCTGTAAGGCCCACATTTTTGATGAGATTCGACTGAAAATTGAGTGAAACGAGCAAAGAGTTGTCCGAGTTTGATACCACAGTTATTTTCCTTTATCTTCAAGGGAAAACCTGGTAAAACATTTATATGATCTCTCAACGCGGAGGATGTTATGGCTCATCGTATTGCTGGTGTTGTGACACAGAGTTTGGATTTGGTACATCACGTTGGCCGCATTGTAATGCGGGATAGAAGAATACACGCTGGTTTAACCACGACGACGGTCTCATTGATGATCATCTTAAAATCTGATTATTTTGATTCCAATGAGAGAGAGTGATACAACACTTATCAGCATCACACCAAGTGTCATATGGTATCGCACGTGTTTGGGTTAATCAGATGCAGGCTACTGTAACCGTTCTTCTTCCAATCATTGTTGGTTTTACTACTTTTATACTCGTCCATTTTTGCATTGCCATGCTACGGCCACATCGGAATTAATAAATGGCGTAAGTTTTGGTTGATCTTCCTCATCCTCAAGGTCTTTGTGATGAAATTACTCAGTATCGGAAGGGGGGCGGCGCAGCTTTTTTTTAGCTGAGTCTTTTGATTTTTTGAGGCTATTCTTGATGGCTACCGCATGGGGCTTTTGTGTAGGAATCCGGAATGGCTTTTTATAATTGTTTTTTTCAACGCGGTGACGCAATTTGAAGAGGCATTCTTTTTTATTAAGAAACTGGCTCCTCTCTTTTTGACTGGTAACGACGATCCCTGTTGGCAAATGAGTCAGGCGGACAGCACTATCTGTAACATTGATATGCTGCCCCCCTTTGCCGCTGGAACGATAGGTATCAACCTTGCATTCGGCAAGAAGCTCATCATCCCCTACTGGCAAAACAATTTTATCCATGATAACTTGCACATTACGCGCACGTTAAAAAAAAGGCAAAGCAAACAAAAAGAGCGATAGCGCAGGCAAAAAGTAAGGCTTTCCCAAGAATACCCGTTCTTTGTTATATTGCTTCCCATTGTGTGTGTTTTTTACAACGGAATGGCTCGTTTTTAGGGATTTTCCGATGAATATGGAACTTAATGGTAGAAATGCAACTGATACGCTGCTGGAAGTGCGTAAAGTTTCAAAAACGTATTTCGATAAAAAAGGACGGGAAATAAAGCGGGCATTACAAGAAGCCTCTTTTGATCTTTATAAAGGGGAAGTATTGGGGCTTTTGGGAGTTAATGGAGCTGGAAAAACCACTCTTTCCTCCATTTTGGCCACGATGCACCCTCCTACATTTGGCGAGATCATGTGGCGAGGAGAGTCGATCTATAAGCAGCTGCTCGAATATCGCAAAGTTGTCGGTATGTGCCCGCAAAAACCCAATATTGAAAAGCGACTCAATGTTGAAGAAAATTTGATTTTTGCTGGACGTTGTTACGGTTTGAATCGTCAGCAGGCATCGGAGCGAAAAGAGAGCCTGGTCACACAGTTTAACCTTGGAGAATACCTTCATACTACAACCGATCAGCTTTCAGGTGGGTATCGACAACGGTTTTTAATCGCGCGTGCTTTAATGCACCAGCCTCAATTATTGATCCTGGACGAACCCACTGTAGGACTCGATCCCCATATTCGCAGGCAAATCTGGGAGACGATCAAAACATTGAAATCAGAACATGTGTCTATCATTTTGACAACACATTACCTCGATGAAGCTGAATATCTTGCAGATCGTGTGTGCTTGATTCACAATGGTTTAATCAGAACTATCGATACGCCTGATCGTCTTAAAAAATTTCATCAAAAAAATAATCTGGAGGAAGTTTTTCTCACATTTATTGATGATCCTGAAGCGAATGTCTTTAACTCTGTCAACACCAGTTATGAATAAACAATCAGCTCACGTATTTTTTCAACTTCTGTATCGTGATTTGCTCATTTTTAAACGCGATTACTGGAACAAATTTTGCGATATGGTGATCGTCTTTGCCGTTAATGTTCTTATTTTTGGATATTTCATGTCGGGTGAAGGGTTATCTGCCAGTTTCGGCCCTTTTCTTCTTATTGCGGCAATTGGAAGCTTTGGTCTGATCGAAATCGTCGGTAAGGTTGCCCTTTTACTGAGCGATATTGAGGGAGAAAGGGCCATTACCCAGCTTTTAATCATGCCCATTCGATCGGAGTGGGTATTTATCTATATGGGGGTCTTTTGGGCCATTACCTCGGCTCTATTGTCTGTGCTTTTATTTCCTGTGGGAAAACTTCTTCTTTGGACACGATTTGATCTGGCAGCTATTTCTTATATCCGCCTGATCCCGCTCTTTTTAACAAGTAATCTCTTTTTCGGGGCTTTTGCCTTGTGGCTGAGCAGCATCATCCCAGGCATGTCGAGCCTAAGCACTCTTTGGTTGCGCTACATTGTCCCCCTCTGGATGTTTGGTACCTATTTTTTCTCCTGGGAAACAGCCTATCAACTCAATCCCGTTATTGGTATTATTTTACTCTTTAATCCCATCGTTTACGTGATAGAAGGAATGAGAGCATCTACACTGGGTCAAGCAGGATATCTCCCTTATTGGATCTCATTGCTCGTATTATGGGGATTTATTTTTGCATGCACCCTCCATGCCATCAAACGACTCAAGCGCACCCTTGATTGTCTTTGATAATCTAATGAAATAAATTTTTACTATATGGAGAGCTGTGATTTTTTATAAAATAAATTCACTATTATCATTTAATTTGCTAAACTATTAAGAATGATCACCTATGAAGATTTTTTGAAAGTAGATATTCGCGTGGGAACCATCATCAGTGCAGATGATTTTCCTGAAGCACATAAGCCAGCTTACAAGCTAGTTATCGAGTTTGGAGACGAAATAGGACTCAAGCGCAAATTGCGATTTTTTGCGCTGATCATAGCCGCAGACGCTATTTTCAAGCGAAAAAGCGCGATTTGCGCCAAAAAAAGGCACTGAGGATGAGGAAGATAAACCCAAAACTCAGGTTAAGGAGTAATATACATGTCGATCGAACCTACCCTTTACGATCTTTGCCGAACCTGGTATCCCCTGCTTGGAAAAGAGGCTTTTGCTCAGATCTCATTAGGGCTTATTGCCGGCTCCCTCCTTCAAATTAGCTCTAAAATTACTGCTCAGGTTTTTCATTTACAACCCCACTTATTTCAAAAAGCGGCTGCCAAACTGTACGAAGATGCAAAAAAGGGGCACGGCCTGCGTGTGATGGGAAAGTCGATTTTTTATATCGGGTGTGCCCCCCTTGAAGAGTTTCTATTTCGGGGTCTTTTGTATGATTATCAAAAGTCAAATAAACGGACCTCAGATACACCCATTCAATCTATGATTTACAATGCGGCGCTTTTCTCTCTTGCTCACTTTAAAAGACAGATGCCTCTGAAATCTCAAATCCACATTCATTTACATCTATTCGCTATGGGGGTTACTTTTTGCTATTTAGCACAATCGACAGGTAATTTATTAGCGTCTACAACAGGACATACGGCATTTAATGCACTGGCATGTCGCCAGCTTTACATCATGGGAAGGACGGCAAGCCGCCCACCCATTTAATACTTTATAGATCAGAATTATTGGATCGATTTACATCCCACTCCCCAATCATCCGCTTAAAACACGCAAACGTTTGCGCATCTGTTGCGGGTGTCACCTTCTCAATATGTACAGCATGCACACCTGCTTCCTGCATACTTTTGGGTTCTAATGGGGAATACCCATTTTCGAAGCGGGAGTCACTATACGTAACCAACGCAGCGTTTTCTTTTTTGACTCCGATCAACCCTACTGCCTGTTTTTCAGGATTATTTTTTCCCGCATTCACTACAGCAAAGGATTGCGCCAGATATTTTGGACCCGTATAGAGCTCTTTTTGCGTTAAATCTTGCTGCAACGTGTCAGAAGAATGGCCAGACCATCCGTACGTGTGATACTGAGTCCCAGACTCATCTTGTACCGTATTCTGATCGAGAACTGTAAATTTTTTACCGTTGTGATTGACGAAATGCTCCCCTTCTTTTAACTGTACCCCCTCTGGTGGGGAATAACGATCCCGTACATAACGGCTACCAAGGGTAGCTGCGAGGCCACCCAAAGCACAGATCCCTGGAACAACTGCTAAAAATGCCATAGTAACAACCTTGGTTGTATATTTTCCATTAATTATAGCAATCTTATTTTAAATTAATATTAAGACAACAATAAAATTTGGAAAAAGTCAAAAAGAGAGATTGTTAGAGGATAGTATTATCAACCAAGGTGTCTTGCCGAGGGATGGGAGGTTCTTGATTTTCGGTCTTCTTAGGTTTTGAGATGAAATAAAACATCCCCCAAAAAGACAAAGAATAAAAGTGCAAATGCGCGCTACCGACACCAAAATGGATTAATTCTTTCTTATCCGAGAAAGTTTCCGATAATACTTTCCTTTATTTCCTGAAATCAGTAAATATAACTCAAATACAAGGTAAGCAATAACAGCGCCGTTATAATTTTGTCTTTTTTGTTAAATGTACACGTGAACGCATGACGTTGATGGTGTACAGTCACTGCATCGTCATAGGAACCCACGCCACAAATAGGCATTAGAAATCTCCAGTGAAAATTTTAATAGAGAATGTGGCATTCGTTGATTAAAGACCATAGCTATTTTTTATATTTTAGAGCTCACAGAATTTTCCTTTTGCTGTATAATGTGGGGCAAATATAGGACAAAATGATGAGTTTCTGCTTTTTGTTTATTGCAGCCGCTGCGTTGTTTGCATCGCTGACGAGCCTTGCTCTATCGAAAACGATCTATCGAGGGGGTGCGGCAAGCGGGTATCTCTTTTCCTATTTTTTGTCCTGTTTTCTGGTTTCGTTGTTGCTTAATGGAATCACCTTCTCTCCTCCCTCCTTTAGCATCCAAATGGCGGGTCTTGGTGTGGTGGTAGGGCTCATTGTGGCAGCCCTAATGTTTGCATTAGGAAAGGCTATTAAATATGGACCTCGGGCTTAACCTTTGCCTTCCAAAATTCAGGGGCGATCATCCCTCCCCTGCTAATGGCGCTGATTTTCAGCAAGCCCTTTGGCTTCGATTTGACTTTCACCCATCTTCTGGGAATGGGGCTCGTGATATTAGGACTGTTTTTAGCCGCTCTAGGTAGTTCTAAGGTAAAACCCAATCGCACTTGGCTAGGTTATGCGCTTTTGGCTTTACTTCTTCAAGGGATCATTCTTTCCCTATTTCAATGGCGCTGCCTCCTAATACAAATAGGCCTCCCTTCTCACCCATTTATCCCCTTTTCTTGCCCCCCCGAAGCCGATCTCTGGTTTATGCCCTCCCTGTTTCTTTTTGCTGCGATCTACCAAGTCCTCTATTTCTTTTGTTCTGAAAAACGCCTGCCTACAAAGATTGAAACCATAGGAGGGAGCATCGGTGGGATTATGAACGGCCTCTCTACCTTTTTCCTGCTTAAAGCCACCGCCTCAGCCTCGCTGAATGAGAAAATGATGCTCTTCCCCCCTTTTCACCGTGGCAGTCATTCTGCTCTGCAATTTGTATGGTAAATTTTTCTATAAAGAAGAGATCCCCTGGAAAGCTAACGCTCTGGCTGCTCTCGGCATCATCATCGGCACCGCTTTTTAATTAGCGACCGTCAATCTAAAGCTTCAGAGGAAGACTCTTCTAATTGAGAATTAAAATTATCTACATCATCAACCAGATCGAGGTTCATCTTTTGGGGATAATTAGGAAAAGCTGCCGACTTTAAAGTAGTTGAGATCTCGGTTTGTGAAAGAAGAACTTCGGCCGGCACATGTTCTAAAAATGGGTCTAGCCGATAAAATATTCTTTTAAAAACATTGCTTTTAGAAATTTTTTGTAAAGCCACAGCCACTACAATGAGCCCACAGGTAGCGGGGATCACAACCTCAATGTGCGTTACGATAAAGGAGCATACAGAATCTTGTGATAGCGCAATGCCAATAGCAAGGCATGCGAGAAGTGCCAGCGCAAGCCAATGTGGAGTCACTGCCACTTGATTAATTGGGACTGAGCTAGGAATTTCCTGCTTGGCTGCATAAAAATAGATAAACATACAGCCAATTATATATAAATTTTTATTAAAAATCAAGTAAAATTTTTATTTATTAAGCTTTAATAAAAAAACTTGCGCTTGTTCTGGATTAAAATATTAAGATAGGTTAAAATAGTTTTATAATTAATAGGTTAATAATATGACTTCTTCAAGAACTTCCCTTGATTTTGATCGTCCGGCAGGAGCTCCTTTAGAACCGGTTCAGGCACCACCGATCTCTCTCTGTAGAAAAATCGGAATGGGTTGCATGATCAGCGTGACGATCACTCTCCTTGCACTCACTATTTTGACAGGTATGGGGAAACTCGATTTAGATCTCACCGCCTTAATCTGTGCAACTTCAATTTTAGGAGGTCTACAAGTCATCGGGATCATCCGTTTGATTTGCCATCAACGGAACCTCAAAAAACAATTAGAGCGTTCACAGCTTTTAGAAGAGGATATAGATGAGGTTAGAAGGGAAGATCTATTGGAAAATTCAGATCCCCCCCCTGTAGCACAAGCACCCCCCCGACCCTTAAAGCCTGAATATGATCTAGCTTCTTGGAAAAATCACCTCGAAACAACCGTATCGGCTACCGATTCCCGATCCATTAACCTCGACGACCCTGATGAACCTGTGGCTCAAATCGGTAATTTCGGCATGGCTCAACTTCCCCTTCTAGGCAGTTACAATCGAGGCAAATCTTGCTACGATCCGACGACCATTGTCATGGCTGTTAAACTCCCCTCCACTCATATCGGAAGTTTCCCACGTCGCGTCATTAATATGTTAACTCGCGAGGAACGAAGTAAAAAGCCCATACCACCTGAAAAACAAAATATCGATTGCTTATTTGTGGTTTATGATAATACATCGCGTGGCCTAGAGGGAAACCGACGCAATCTCGCCCTTCATCCCATCGCCTTCCATCAATATAATCAATGTAAACCGGAACAGATCCCAAAGGATTCACAGGGACTACAGAAACGATCCGGGGGATCGGGACTTTCGACAGCCATGAAAATAGGGATGTTCCATCCGCGAGGGGTCAATCCGGGCATGGAAGAAGACGCAAGAGCCATACCAAAAGATGCCTACCATTACATGTCGATTGAAATTCATAACGGGAAAGAGGAATTGCCCCGTCTCTCACCTAATAATGCCTATTTTGATGTGGACACCCGATTTGGAGTCTCCAGTGTCTATTTTGGAGTCAAATTAAATACGGGAAGATCGGTCGCTATCCACGCTTTAATCGTTAATAATTGGCTCTCAGCGGACGGAATGAAATTAGCCACTGCCGCAAAAATGGGGCTTAAAATAGAGAGTGATATGTCCTTTAAAGTAGTATTTAGAAGGGACACCTTAACGATTTCTGAGTTTATCTCTACACTTGAAATTAGGGAGCCAGTTCAAGGCGGGAAGACTGAAGGCAGGCAGTTCTCATTTTTAGCTGAAGTTAAGGAGACCTTCGCTCTTCCCGATAACTCTCCAAAAAGATCACGTCGTAAAAAAGCGGCACGTCGTCCTAAGGTGTTTGATGCAGATGATGATTCAACGGCTAAGCAAACTAAAAAGAAATCGCCTAGCAAAGCTAAAGCCACCAAGGGCGGTTCCACACCACCGAAAAAGACTGTTCGGCGGAAACCATTGACCAGCCCTCATGTTTCATCGGTTAGTGCCTCCGATGATAGCGGGTAAACCCCTAAGCCTTCATCAGCTCTTGGAGTCTTCTGCGGGCTTGATCGGGGGAGATGGTGTCGGAATCGAGCTCCATTTCCAAGGAGCGAAGAGATTCCAAACGGGGGCTAGAAGGATTGAGGTGGCGAATTTTAACGGTCAAAGTGACAATTTCATCAACAGCAGCCCTTTTATCTAAAAAGAGTATTTTCTCCTCCCCTTGTGGCAAAGAGATCTCTCCCTCTTCAATTTGCGTAGATAATGTATTAATTTCCCTCGAAATGCCGAGACGCGTTTCCCGTGAAATATAGGGGCTATGGTTGACCACTTCAATCAATAAATCGATTTGTTGCATCATTGGGGCTGAAAGCATAGTGACCTCCATATATTTACCCTTATTTTAAACAAAGGGAGGAAAAACCAAAATATTAAGTTTTAATTTTAATAGCTCTTTAATTTTTCTTAATTTTATATGGCAGAGAAGTCTTGCTCGCACTCAGTAGGCCCCCCCCCCGCAGTAAGAAAGATATTCCCCCTGCCATACGTGCAGGGGGATAAAGAAAAAGTTTACAGCTGTTTTTTAACGTCGCGATAGTTCAAATAGGCATCTGCACCAGCAACACCCAGTGAAACAACTGCGAGAGGTACAGTTACAGCAGAGGCAAGGCCAAGGGCGGGCGCTGCCAATGTGATGGCGTTGGTAGCCAATTTTGCAGCCTTCACTGCCCCTTTAGCTACATATTTCCCTCTCTCCACCCGTTTGGCGTACTTTTCTTCTTCTGTGTCTGTGGGCTTATCTACTGTTTTCTGGTACCCATGGTAATAGGCGTAAAGAAGGGAGGGATCTTTGAACCCTTTATTAAGCCCAGGAACAATATAATTATTACATGCTGAAGCGATAGCTACCAATTCTTCTCCTCCTGTAGCAGAGGCGATCGCTGAGCCGACCTGCACAGTCGTTGAGAGACAGGTCGCAAAAAAAGCACCGCTCTTGGCAAAGCCACACTTTTCGTCAGGTGTCCCGTCAATCACAATATTAGGATCGAAGGCAAATTTTCCCTCCTCCGCCGCCTTTGCACCCATTGCGATATGTGTGCCTGATTGGATGTAATCAACAACACCGGCAACATTATCTTGACCCAACATCTTGGCTGAGGCATTAGCAATATCAAACCCGGTATCGATGATTCTAAGACCGAGTCCTGTGTGATTCCAGGCTTTTTTTAAGATCCCTTCCTCTGGAGCAGCAGGAGTCATGTCGATAACAGTCTCACCATCAGAGAGCTCTATATCAATAAAATTACCTGAGTCTACATCTGACAAAAGAGAGACACGCTCCTCTGAATTAGAAAATGAACCTGGAAACAAAACATTTGAATAATTATTTTGCATCGCCTCCTGGCTGTTCTCCCAAGTGCCTTGGGTTTTACCCAGCTCCTCACCTAAATCAATAATGACATCATCATTGATCTTGGGACGAAGTGGTTCTGGATTAAGAATAATTCCATTATTACTAACTGACATATTATTATTACCTCTTTTAGGTTAGAAAGTTAATATGTCAATTATTTTATAATATGAATATTAATTCATAATTAAACTATATATAATTTTTTACAAAAAAATGATAAAAGAAAAAATTTAGGGTTGTTGACATTAATATAAAAATTTGAGATATCTAAAAAAAGCAACTAAAAGGATGATTATGAAAAGGTTTTTGATTTTTAGCTTATTCTGTGTTGGAGTTCTCAATATGGCTGGTTGGGCCGATCTGACCCAAAGCATGCCACAAAGTGAAGAGGGTACGTTTAAAATGCTGCCAGATGGCACCAAGTCCATTCAAAATAGTGATGGCACCACGATCGAAATCCATCCTAATGGGTCTAAGCTCATCAAAAAACCCGACGGTACCACGATTCAAGTTAGCCCCAACGGTGCAAAGAGTATCAAAACGCCTAACGGTGGTGAGATCGAAATCAAACCCGGCTCATAACCCTAAAGAGCCGTTCAAAAGGCCAGGGCACCGACCATTAAAAGAAGTTTTTTAACGATCAACCTATACGGTTAGTTCAGAAGATCATAATGTAACAAACCGAATCGTATCACGTTCGTGAACGAGCCCGAGCCCATGCCCGTGCCCGATTGCTACCTTGAATTCGGGCTCGGGCTCGTTCACGAAAACACCTCGATCTTAGTCAATTAAAAACGATTCTAAAATTTATTTTTTAATGGTCAATGCCCTGTTCAAAAGGCGGGAAGAATGGCGCCCTTATATTTCTCTAAGATAAATTGGCGCATTTTTTCCGAATGAAGAGCGGCTTTTAGCTTTTCTAAATCTTCCCTTCCGACCTCATCCGATCTAATTGCTACAATATTGGCATAGGGGGAATGGGAAGATTCCAATGCAAGGGCATCGTGGACCGGATTGAGTCCAGCCTGCAGGGCGAAGTTGGCAGGGATCAAGGCCATATCGACATCATGGAGTGCGTGGGGAAGAAAGGCGGCATCAACCTCTTCAAACTTCAGTCGTTTCGGATTCTCTGTGATGTCATAAATAGTTACCAATTGTGTAGCTGGATGAAACTTCATTTTAATCAGGCCGACATCAGCGAGAAGATCTAAGGCGCGCGACTCATTAGTAGGATCGCTAGGGATTGCAACTGTCATCCCCTCTTTAACCTCGCTGAGCGAGGCCAAAGTGCGGGAATAAATTCCTAAAGGCTCAATATGAACAGCCGTTAATTCGATGAGGTTGTATCCAAAGCGGCTATTTTGTTCCTCTAAAAAGGGCTTGTGTTGGAAAAAATTCGCATCGACCTGTTTCTCGAAAAGGAGGCGGTTAGGAAGGTTGTAATCATCAACCTCAACGATTTTCAACTGTATTCCTTGGTGTTCAAGCTCAGGTTTGATGGCTTCTAGAATTTCAGTATGAGGGACTGGCGTGGCTGCGATTTTTAAAACTTTACCATGGGGTTGGCAACCGATAAATGATAGAGAAGCGATCAATATTAAAAATAAGCACTTTTTCATTCGTTGTGTCCTCTCTGCGCTCCTCTCTTCCGTAAAACGGCTCGTGAGAGGAAATTACCGACCCATTGGATTAATTCAACCAAAATTAAAAGCAAGATTAGCGTTACGACCATTAAAAATCCATTAAACCTTTGATACCCATATTGTATGGCCACTTTTCCCAAACCCCCACCTCCGACAAGTCCTGCCATGGCGCTATACCCCACTAAATTGACTCCCATTAATGCTGTCCCGCGAATGAGAGTGGGGAGGGATTCGGGAAGAAAAATTTTCCAAATCACTTGCCTGGTTGTCGACCCCATGACGATAGCGGCTTCAATAATTGAGGGATCAAGCTCTTTAAATGCTGACTCAACGACACGAGCCAGAAAGGGAGCTGCTGCGATTGTTAAAGGAACAATCGAGGCTGTTGTTCCAATGCTGGTACCTACGATAAAACGAGTCAGAGGAAAGATAGCAACAATCAAGATGGCAAAGGGGATCGAACGCCCTATATTGACAGCCATTCCAAGGATACGATTGAAAACCCGATGTTCTTTCAACCCGCCACGATCAGTGAGAGTTAAAATCATTCCCATCGGAAGACCTAGCAAAAAAGCAAAAAACCCAGAAACCACTACCATATAAATAGTGTTAAATAACTCCTTGGGGATCACACGAAGGGCAAATTCAAGATTGCTGCTGAAATTCATGAACCTATCCCACTATTCGAAAAATGTGATTTTTAAAGGATTTTTTTGCAGATTTTAGAGCCGCTTCGAAGGGCATACTTTGGTAGGTAGGCCGAGAAGCGGCTCTAAAAGATGCGGAAAAAGACTTAAAAGGCACTTTTTGCCAATAGTGGGATAGGTTCATAATTTGACACACCTAACGCCCGAATGCTCTAAAAAAAGGACAGCTTTCTTTCTCTCCTCAACAGGGCCAGAGAGGGCGATCACGAGATTACCAACAACGCCGGCACGGAGATGATCGATCCCCCCCAGCAAAATATTAACATCGACCTGAAATTGACGGATCATGCGGCAGATCACAGGCTCTCCAGCGCTCGTACCTGTAAATGTGAGACGTAAAATTTCAAGGTTCTCCTGCCTGATCAGCAGACTCTCCGGCACGTCATGGCTCATATTCTGCAGAAACCGTTGTGTAGTGGAGTGCTGGGCCATGGCAAATAGCTCTTTGGTAGCTCCTTGTTCTACAATTTCACCCTGCTCTAATACAGCAACATGGGTGCAAATCTGTTTAATCACCTCCATTTCATGGGTGATCAGAAAAATAGTTAAACCCAACAGTTCGTTCAAACGGCGTAGCAGATCTAAAATCGATTGCGTGGATTGTGGATCTAGAGCTGAGGTGGCCTCGTCGCTGAGCAATAGCGCCGGGCGACTCGCAAGCGCCCTGGCAATAGCTACACGTTGTTTCTCCCCGCCGCTCAGTTGTGCCGGATAATACTCCTCCTTTCCCCGCAAGTTGACCAATTCCAGGAGCTCAGCAGCTCTTTGCCTCCTCTCCACTTTTGGTACACCCTCTATTTCTAAGGGATAGGTGATATTTTCTAGTGCCGTGCGGGAGGAAAATAAATTAAAATGCTGAAAAATCATCCCCATTTGTTTACGGATGGAACGGAGCGCTTTTTTGGGGAGGGCGGTTAATTCTTTTCCCAGTAAAAAAATAGAACCACTCGTCGGTTTTTCCAGACACGCTAAGGAGCGAATCAGCGTCGATTTGCCCGCGCCACTCATGCCGATGATTCCGCAGATCTCACCCTGGTTAACTGAGAGGTTAATCCCGTTTAGCGCTGTATGAGAAGCAAAACGTTTTGTGAGATTTTTTATCTCGATAATCTTTTTTTGCATATAATCGCGCAATTTTATCAGAGGTAAAAATATTTGTGAAAAATTATTTCCTCTTGGGATAAATTAATAGTATAATAAGAAAAGTGGAAATCAATCCGTTATTTGAGAACCTGAATTTCGAGTTGATCTTCCTCGTCATCAGAGCCTTTTTTGGCGCAAATCGCGCGTTTTTGCTTGAAAGTAGCGCCTGCGACTATGATCAGCGCAAAAAATCGCAATTTGCGCTCAAAAAAAACCTCTGATTACAAGAAAGATAAACCCAAAACTCAGGTTAGGAGGAGTATGCCATCGAGTGTTGCGACGCAGCTATCTGAAATTGAAAAGCTTTTAGGAGATGAGGCCGATTCCCTCCTCAATCATACATGCAATACAGTGACGAAGGAGCGACTTCACATTCCTGATGGCAATTGGATCGATCGGATTTTTCACTGTTCCGATCGAAACATCCGCGTCTTGCGCAATTTGCAAGCTCTATTCAATACGGGACGACTTGCAGGCACAGGGTATCTTTCTATTCTCCCTGTGGATCAAGGGGTAGAGCACTCAGCCGGAGCTTCTTTTGCAACAAATCCCGATTATTTTGACCCAGAAAATATTGTTTTGCTCGCCCTTGAAGGAGGGTGTAACGCAGTCGCCTCAACTTTCGGCGTTTTGAGTATGGTTGCCAGAAGATACGCGCATAAGATCCCCTTCATTGTAAAACTCAATCACAATGAACTTCTCACCTACCCCAATGTATACAATCAGATCTTCTTTACAACCGTCCAAGCTGCTTATGATATGGGGGCCGCAGCTGTCGGGGCTACGATCTATTTCGGATCGCAAGAGAGTGGAAGGCAGATCGTGGAAATAGGGAAAGCCTTTGCCCACGCTCATGAGCTGGGAATGGCCACCATTTTGTGGTGCTATTTGCGCAATCCCGCATTTGCTACTCCGCAAAATGACTTTCACACAGCTGCCGACTTGACAGGGCAAGCCGATCATTTAGGCGCCACTCTTGGAGCCGACATTGTCAAACAAAAACTGCCAACGAATAATGGGGGATATACCGCATTGAAATTTGGGAAAACGACTGAGGCGGTTTATACAAAATTGAGTTCTCCCCATCCGATCGATCTCTGTCGCTATCAAGTGATTAACGGCTATATGGGGCGATGTGGTTTGATTAATTCTGGGGGAGCCTCTTCGAAAAACGATTTTGCCGACGCAGTGAGAACGGCTGTAATCAATAAGCGTGCTGGGGGAATTGGCCTTATTTCGGGAAGAAAAGCGTTTCAACGCCCCCTTGAAGAGGGAATTAAAATGTTTAACCTGATCCAGGACGTCTATCTCAGCAATCAAATTACTATTGCCTGACATCAAAATAGACTTCTTGCGTAATTGGCTGTGCTTGAAAAAAGATGTCTAATGTAGGTTAACAGAATCATGAATGTTGGGTGGGAAGCTGTCGATAAATGGTACGATCAGATAGTTGGAGAAGAGGGGCATTACTACCATCAACATGTTGTTATCCCGAATTTACTTAAATTGCTTGATTTAGAGAATTTTCCCTCCCCTTCACTACTTGATTTAGCATGTGGTCAGGGGGTCTTAGCGCGCCATCTCCCCCGAAATACGAACTACTGCGGCATCGATATCGCACCCTCGCTGATTGCACAAGCAAAAAGTAAAATGGGAAAACAGACGACCAAGCGCTTTGAAGTTGCCGATATCTGCAACCCCCTTCCGATCGAAAAAAAAGATTTTAGCCATGCCGTCATCGTTCTTGCCCTACAAAATATTTCCGAGCCTCAGAAAGCGATCGAGCAAGCCGCAGCGCATTTGGTGACAGGAGGGCTTTTAGCGGTTGTTCTCAATCATCCCTGCTTTCGCATCCCTCGCCAATCGAGTTGGGGAATCGATGAAGGGAAAAAAATACAATACCGGCGGCTCGATCGGTACCTTTCTTCGATGAAAATTCCGATACAAATCCACCCCAGCCAAGGTCGCTCCTCTCAAACCCTGTTTTCCTTTCACCACAGTATCAGTGATTACAGCCGCTATTTAGCAAACGCTGGCTTTGTCACACTCATCATGGAGGAGTGGATCTCCGATAAAGAGAGCGTTGGGAAAATGGCCAAAATGGAAAACAGAGCGCGCTCCGAATTTCCTCTATTTCTAACCTTTTTGGTGCAAAAAATAGAATGAAACTGGCCCCCTTTTTAAAAAAAGAGATCTGGCATGTGCAGCTGACAAAACTGCCGAAATGGAAAGCGTACTGTTACCGTTTTTTACGTATTCTGTTATTGATCCACCGGGGATTTACAAAAAGCCAAATCACCCAGGGAGCCTCTTCTCTCACTTATTATTCCCTTTTAGCCGTTGTCCCTATCATTGCAATGTTAATCGGTGTGGCTCGTGGGTTTGAATTTGAAAAAACATTAGAGGCTTGGCTCCTCCGTCAATTTTCTGAACAGCAAGAGATAATTAAAAATATTTTTAAATTTGCCAATACCTCACTCCAACAAGCCAATGGTGGGGTGATTGCAGGTATTGGTATCTTGATTTTGATTTGGTCGGCGATCAATATTTTAATGAATATCGAATACGTCATGAACCGGATTTGGGAGATCGATAAGGGGCGCTCCTTAAAAAAACAGATGATCGATTACATGGCGATGCTTTTTTTAGCTCCCCTCGTTATTTTCTTATCTAGCGGGCTACCCGGTTATATCTCTGCATTTATTGCGGTACTAAAAAAAGGGAAAGTCTTAGCAGATATCCTACCCTTCCTCATCTTTTTAGTGAATGCGTTTAGTTTCTTTCTCAATGCCTTAGTATTTACTTTTATCTACATCTTTATTCCCAATACTCGGGTCCGTTTTACCCCTGCCCTCATTGCTGGCATCTTTACCGCCTTTTTCTACCAAGTGATCCAATGGATCTACTTTTATTTCCAAATCGGTGTGTCTGAGTATAATGCCATCTATGGCACATTTGCCGCCTTTCCTCTTTTCTTAATTTGGCTTCACCTCAGTTGGGTGATTGTGCTTCTGGGCGCAAAGCTCTCTTTTTCAATCCAAAATGTTGATTCGTACGAATTCATTACAGAGGAAGTTAAACTCAGCAGAAAAATCCGTATGATCTGCGCTCTCCGTATTGCCCATCTCTGCATTAAAGCATTTGATCGAGAATTAACGCCTCCCTCCGCGATAGAGATCTCTAATAATCTCTCGATTCCCTTGATGCTCGTGCGACAATTGCTTCAGCAGCTCATTCGCGCAAAGATACTCATAGAAGTAAAACGGGGGCAAGATCAAGAAGAGTGTTACCAACCCGCTCTCAGCATCGAGCGCCTGACAATAAAAAAGGTAATTGATATGCTTAATGAGAGTGGCGAGACCATCCCCTTACCTCCCTCTCACGAAGTGTCGCAGATTTTGGACAGTTTAAAAAAATTTAGCGCAGCCATTGAAAGCTCCGATGGAAACATTTTGCTCAGAAACATTTGATAAATAATGAAGATGTGGAAAAAAATAAAAAATCCATTACTGGTTCTTATTCTTCTTGTCGCCCTTTTTATATTGATTTTAGCAGCTACAACATCATGGATCTCATCTCCTTCAGGAACGGAGACCACCTTAAAATGGATCAATTCCCATTCAAAAGGAAAGCTCACCATAAAAAAATTGGAACTGAATTGGCTGGGAAAGCAACGCGTTCAAGAGGTTGCTTTTCATGATGGAGAGGGGAATCTTATTTTTTCCTTGCAAAGTGGAGAAACCAATACCTCTCTCCTTTATTTGGCATTCGGGGACGTACCTTAGGAGATACGGTGCTGCAATCTCCCTATCTGCTGCTGAATGGGCAAGAATGTGGAGAGGGGAAACGGAGAAGGCCTCAGAGCAAAAAAAAATTTCCAATCGCCAATGGGGTCATTTGTTGTGTGCCAATAAAAAAAGTAATGTGTTTGTGCACAAGGGGAAAATCGTATTTTTTAAAAAAAAGGGAGCTCAGCCACTTTTTTTGATATTGAAGTCGAAAAAAATGGGGCACCTTTTTATTTAGCCGCTCAATCTGAATATCTTGGAAAACAGGGCTCAACAATCATCAGAGGCAATTGGCACGAGCGGACAGCAGATGTGCAAATCATTGATCTCCCTGTTGTTATTTTCGATGAATGCAACCCTTCCCCCTTTTATAGCGAAGCGTTAGGTCCTACTCTCAATCTTCAATTACATGTGGGGAAAAATGAGAGGGGAAATTTTTTTGCAAAAGGGGTGGCTCAAAGTGAAAATTTAAACAGTATTCATTGAGGGATCAACGGAGGGGAAGGAATTTGTCCTCTCCCCTCAAACACAACTCCAATACACCTTAACACCCGCCTTTTTTAAACTCTTAGTCGACGAAAAACAAAGAGGGAATTGGGATCTGGCCAGCAAAACCCAACTCAACATTAACCTCGAAAAAGCACGTTTTCCGCTGGAACGATCAAAAGAAAAAGCGGGTGAAAAAACGACATTTCGCGATATCACACTCCAGCTGCTGCCACAGTCGAGCGTGCCGAATTGCACCATGCAGGCCTTGGTAGCTACACCTTAAAACAATTCAATCTCTCTTTAATTTCTGCAAACAACTTAGAAATCAATTATCAGGGGGAAATTTTGGGGAGAGGCGACACAACTGACCGGTCATCTCTCCGTCACACCTACTAAAGAAATTTTATACGATGTTCATTTTAAAGGTTTTCCCGTTACCCTTCTCGAATTATTTGCGAGTGAAGTGGGTTCCAAACTGAGATTTGTTTTTGGCAATCAATTTGATTTGGCTGCCGAAGGCACTCAATCAATGGCATCGTTGACAGTGAGATCGGCATCACATCCCCAATCACTGAACTGACATCGACCTTGAAAGGGGGTCTCACAACACTCCATTTTACAGCGCAGGGCACACATGTTATCTCAAAAGAAATAGCCTCCATTGTAGGTGACTCGGTGAATTTTGCATTTCAAGGCACCCTCCACGATAGCGGGAAACAATTTTACATCCCCACGGTGCATGGACGTCTCTCAAATCCCTATTTCCATCTTGATCTCAAAGGGAGGCTTGGCACCGCAGAACAACCACTAACCCCCGATCAGATCCACCTCGTTGCGACCGGTGCCTTCTCCCAACTGCCCTCAAGCACCCCACCCGCCCCTCCCCAACCCTTCTCTTTTTTCAAGTCGATGGCTCTAAAAATCAGCTTCTTGCAAAAATAGAAGGGAGTGGGATCGAACTCAATGTCGAAATCTGCTCTTTCATCTCTGATCATGAAATTAACTTCGATCAATCGATCTCCCGTTTTGTCTGCCATCTCTCGCAGTTTCCAACACAGTTAGTCAATCCTTTTATCTCTGAAACCATCGATTTGAGCCCTTTTATTGGATCGACTCTCACTCTCGATGCAAATGGGTATTATGCTCCCCATCAAGACCCTAAATTGAATCTCGATCTCAACGCCAAGGGGGAAGGATTTGCAGCGTCTTTAGCTGTTTCTATTGATGGAACCCTGAAAGTCAGCCAAACACGACCCTCCTATATCGAATGGCAGATGACCCCAGAACGGTATGCTGCGTTAATGCAACGGTTTCAAGTGAAGCCCGAGTCAGAATCGACTTTTATTCTGACAAAGCCAACACAAATTGCGATTCATATCAGTGAATTTACCTGTCCTACAGAGTGGCCTAAAAAACTAGGTCCCTTTCTTTGCCAAAGTGGCTTCGTAGGCACGCTGCAAATTTCCTCTGCAATATTTCAAGGGCGACAACGGCAAGAAAGGATTGTTTTTCAAGAGATCAAGGGCTCGATCAAAGGAGCTAACTTTTCCGAAGCGATCGATTTAACTCTCAATGGTGAAATCGTAGCGCCCCCCGTTCCACAGAATGAAAAATCTGCGTTCTCCTTTGAGGGGCAGATGTTAAATTTTTGGACAAAAACGGGTAAGTTCAACCGGGAAAGGCTCACACTGAAAGGAGTTCTAAATTTAGATCTACTCCCCGTTCATCCGATTTTGGGAATTATTCCCCTTGATCCAGAGTCACGGGCCATGGCACAAGCTCTTTTAGGAGATCTCGTGAATGCAAAGATTCAAGGAGAGATCTCCCAACTGGCGGGTCCGATTACGATCGACGTCAAATCCTCAAATTTCAAAGCCCTACTCCCTCTACAGCTACAACCCCATGCCCTATTTTTAAGAGATTATGTCGATGCTGAAATCACTCTTACCGAAGCTGTAAATGAGGTTTTTTTAAAAGATATCAATCCCCTTTTGCTAACAGGAGCTTATTCCGATCACCCTATCAAGCTCTATATTTACCCACAGGGTTTTTCAATCCCTTTAAGACCGTATTCCCTTCAGAATGTCGAAATTGGGCATGCCGTCGTCGACATTGGGAAAATCAGAGTGCGCAACGGGGGTAACATCCAAACTTTGATGGAGTTTTTGAAAGCCAAAGAGATCTCCCCTGATGGATTGATGGAGGCTTGGTTTACCCCGATTACGCTTACCTATCATAATGGTGTTGCCTCCTACCAACGGTTCGATGCCCTCCTCGCCAATTCGATCCATATTGCCTTGTGGGGAAGCATCAATCTTTTAAATAACCAAGTCAATATGACGCTTGGAATAGCCGAAACAACGTTGAGTCAAAGGCTTAAAGTTTCTGGTCTTCGTGAAAAAGATATGTTTCAGGTGAAAATGAAGGGAACGACAGACCATCTCGATCTCGACTGGGCTCTGCTGCCAAACGATTGGCATTCATTTTAACCCGCTCAAACAGTGGCTTGGGCTCCCTTATCGGCAATATCATAGAAACCCTCTCCCCTTCCCTCGGAGAGCAACCTGCCCCACCCCCAACCACCCAGCCCTTCCCCTGGGAAAAACCCTAAAAACCGGACCTCGCATGATATAAAAGCCACCTGAGACTGGCTATGGATTTTCTAACCACCAGGTCCGATCGGTCACATAGGTTACATCTGGTTCACCCACATAGGTAACACTTTCGGTTGAAAAAATTCCTTTGTCGGCCCTAAACTTTATAGGGCGTCATTTCAAGTTGAATCGACTATATAGAGGACCAGTGTTTGGCAGTGACGCCATTTGAGAAGGGAAGCGATTCGGAGCGAAGGTTTAGAAGAAGCGCTTTTTTCACGTGATGCTCTTGAGCAAATTGAGCCAGTGCGCGCGTCATCTCCATTGTGGGCGTCGCAGAGAACTTAATCTCATAAGCGTGAAGATAATCTCCATAATCCACAAGCAGATCGATCTCGGCCCCCGAACTCGTTCGGTAAAAATAGCAAGGCGCCCTCTCCCCTTTTTCGGCAAACTGCTTCACGACATCCATGACTACCATATTTTCAAAGAGATGTCCTCCAAAGGGGGAATGGATAAGTTGCTCGACGTGCTCAATACGCAAGAGATAGCACAGAAGCCCTGTATCGATAAAAAACAATTTCGGTGATTTGATCACCCGCTTAGTGATATTTCTAGAATAAGGCTCTAAAAGATAGATAATAGAGGTTGCTTGCAGCAACATGAGCCAATCTTTGGCTGTTGTCTGCGAAATTCCACACTCCTTACCAATTTCATTCAAATTGAGAATCTGTCCCACTCGAGCAGCCAACAAAACAAGAAAACGTTGAAATTGTCCCAAGTCATGAATGTTACGCAGAGTCCGTAGATCCCGTTCCAGATAAGTCGACACATAGGCGCTGTGCCAAAATTTTGGATTCAGTTGCGGTTGCACTTGAAATTCGGGATAAAAGCCTTTTAACATCTGTTCTGCCACCGTCAATTCGTGATGGAGATTGGCATTGGGTATCTCACTCCAGCTCAATGGATAGAGGGTGAAGATGGCGAGGCGACCCGCTAAAGATTCAGACACACCTTTCATTAAAGAGAAAATCTGCGATCCCGTTAATACATATTGCCCATATTTTCTTCTCTGAGCATCTATTTTTAATTTGAGATACGGGAATAGCGATGGAACATATTGAATCTCATCGATAATCAAGGGAGGTTCATATGTATTTAAAAAAAGGGTGGGATCAGTTTCTGCTAAATTGCGTAGCAAAATGTCATCGAATGTCACATAAGTGTAGCCATCTTTCAATAGATGTTGCAACAACGTCGATTTCCCGGCTTGCCTTGGTCCCGTAACAAGCACGGCAGGAAACTGCTTGACCGCTTCCTTGAGGGGAAGCTCCAGTTTACGATGCAGGTACATAGTCTAAGAATATAATGAAGCACCTTGCATTTTCAAGAAAAAATCTTAGTTTTGCAATATCGCAAAAAAACTCGAATCTAAACCATTAGCAGTTTGTGAACACGCTATTACATCATGAGGGCGTAGTTCAATTTCACAACGTTGTAAATATAGCGATAGTCACCAAGAAACCGATCTCGTTCTTGAAGATCTAAGAAACCATATCCTCTTATTTCGTTATTAATCGTTAATTGCAGCACGACATGTATGACTTGCTGTGTCTTATGATCGGTAATGGTGAGCGCTGCGCAAGAATAAGGTTCTTGCTTTAATAGGGCAGTTACTACTTCACCTGTTATAAAGTTGGAAACATACGGAGGGTATGTAGTAAGACGATATGACATAAACGCCTCCCATTATTTTATGCGCTGCAACTATACCAATGCCACAGATTTACCGCACATTTTTTTTCAAAGAGTTCATGAATGCCATTATCCAAGTGGCAATTAATGGTTAACCTATCCCGATCATAACCCCCTCTAAATACTTCTGGCGCCGAATGTGCTATATCAAGATCATCTCTACTGCTACAGCAATATGATTCTTAGCTGGTTTTCTCTATAGGACAGGTTGCTCATGCATGCAGCGCACGCAGCGGTAACCCTTATATTTTAGGCGTTTGAGGGTAGTTTCCTGAGGTCGTCCCAAGTCATAAGCTGATAACCAGGCATGTTGCATGATATCCAGGCATCCCGAGCAACCGTATCAACAAACAGGATAATGTCCCCCATTCGCTCCCCCCTAGTACACAAGACTCCCACTTTATTGTCTAACTTGAGTAAGCCCTGATTACCTTCAAGCAAGAAGTATCGATCTTGCAAACGTTGTCTGTTGTCTTTAATGATTTTTGCATCTTCCGGAGACCCTGGTATAAGCGTTGGCTCATCCAGCAATTGCTGCATCTCTCGTCTAATTCGTCCTTCTGTTCGGATGTTATATATGAGATATCCTAAAGAGATAGAAATAGTTGTAATACCAATAATGGTTAAAGCCCAAGCTCCTACTGGATAAAGCTCACTTAGAGCACTTATGTGAAGACGGGCAAGTATCCCTATCACCACGCATTCTTCTTTACTGATTCTATCCAGCGTGGAGCAAAAAGGAGAAACCCTGCATTCGTAACATAACATGATATACCCTGCAGCTCCACCATGCGATCTAATTGTTCGCTGCTTATTTGCCTGAATAGATTCATTATTTCAGATTGTTTTACCCTGCATTCTGCTTCATCTGGACTATTTTGCGTCCTAATTGTTGCTTCTAAAAACTTATAATCTGTATCTACTTTTGACATCTTTAAACGCCTGCTTTTTTAACCTCAGTTTACCTTTGAAATAAAAAGTACATCGATGGCTTTTTTCTGTCAATACGTTTGCCAGATATTTTGTTCCTCAAAGGTCCCTGCGGATCTCCTGCATGATCTTTGTAAAAGAAGAGTGGTGACAAAAATTTGGGCTTGGGGAAAATAGGGAAAAAAAATTGCGATTTAGAGGATTTATGCGATACATCACATTGTTACTTGCCCTTGTTATCTCTGTATTTTCCTATGCTGACGAGCAGGGAAAGGTCAAATTCGATCTCCCTATTAATTGGAGCTTCACTCCACATGTCGATCTCGTGGTTGAGATGCCTGTGGGGTATGCTTCATTGCAAGAATTCGACAGTTGGGAGAAGGCCCCACTGATTGAATTTGTCCCTAAAGGGGAAAATGGGGAGAGTTGGAATGAGATCATTACCATCCACAAATTGATCAATCGGAAAATCAGAGCCAGCAATCTTGTGACACTTTCTAAAATATCGATGCTTGCCGATCTTAAACATGCCAAAGTCATAGAAGAAAGCAGCGAAGAGCTCCCCGGCTATCAGAAAGCCTCTCTCTTTATCTCCTACGATCTCAATGGGAATCGGGAAATTCTCGGTCTTGAATATTTTTCTGGTCCTTTTGATTGCATCGGAGTGCAATACACAATTCGAAACGAAAAAGAGGAGGCAGCGGTCACTAAGATAAAAGATTTTTTTCAACACTTCAGTAAGGATAATCAATGCGGGGTAATGAACCTATCCCACTATTGGCAAAAAGTGCTTTTTAAGTCTTTACCGCATCTTTTAGAGCCGCTTCGGCCTACTTATCAAAGTATGCCTTCGAAGCGGCTCTGAAACCTGCAAAAAAATCCTTTAAAAAAAATCACATTTTCGAATAGTGGGATAGGTTCATGGGAAGAAATTTACAGGCGGAACGGAGCAATTTGAGCACGACTTTTTGATAGTAGTATCTTCTCTGTTTCTCTGGATGTCGATTTAAGATTAATTCCATGAGATGTAGCAAATAAAACCGCTGCCATCGACTCTGTTTTTTTTCATTAAAAAAATAGCGCCAGTTGTCTCTATAAGCAAGTTGATAATGGGCGACTTCATAGGGAGTCATTGAGTAATAACCGGGAAGGGATGCCTCGTTGGGGTGGGGATAATCTCTCTTGTCGAGAAGAGGATATTGCAAGTAGCTCAATATCTGATTAGCGCAATGGATAAATAAGGCGCTTGCAGGATGATTGTGAGTAAGAAACAGCTTTTCTGATTGATAATTTTCTAAAATATAGGGAACCACTTTGAGTGTCGTTGTTGATTCTTTCTCTTTCAAAATATGGAGCGTATTTTGAAAACGATCTTGAAAGTGAAAATCGATCTGCAACGACAAAAATTTCAAAGCCACTTCTACGACTGAGGCACCGGCATCCAGAAGATTTGTAATGGGCTCGCCGTTCACGATTTTCTTAGAATTGTGATAGAAAGGCCAAAGTGCATTGTTATACATATAGGGGAATGAAATGCGCACACATGAGTCTTTTAAATAAGTCATTACGTGATCGTTACAATAAACACCGTGTTCTTGATTCACAGGCTGATAAATAAAAAGATCGGCTTGTTCAAGCTGTTCAATAGGGAGCGCTTTTTGTTCGCTCAGCAGCGAGTAGTTGATCAGATACTCTACCTGATAATCAGCTTGGAAAAAGGGGCTTTTATTTAAAAAATAGGCAACCCCTCCCCCTTGGCAGTTAGCGTAAATGAGGCACTTTTTAGGCATAAGCGTTATTTAGGGGGCTGATTCTTCTCTCTATCTTTATCCATGAGTTCGCGGATTTTTCTCTGTTCCCAGTTTTCGCCTAAGAACCGGTCTCTGATTGTAAAGATATTGACCGCTTGGATGATAAGAACGATTCCCCAAATAATCGTCACCCAAAAGAACCACAACCGATGGGGATTGGTGAATAAATTGATCACAAGCAACAAGATATTGACCCAGATATAGGTGAACACACTGGACCAAAAACTTCGAATACGGCGGACCCGCTCTTGCGCTTGTTTGTAACGTTTATCTTCATCTTCCATAACTACTCCTTAAATCCAACAGTTGAGATGTTTCCTATTTAAAGCCATATTTAACCAAAAAATAAAGTATTGAGGAAGCCAGAAACGACAAAAAACATAATCATCGAGACGATGTCATTGAATGCCGTAACGATAGGTCCAGAAGCGAGAGCGGGATCGATCCCAATCCGCGCAAAAAAGAAGGGGGAGAAGACACCCAACGTGGTGGCCGTCAAAGAGGCTCCTAGAACCCCTGCCGCCACCGTTACCCCTAATTGAAGCGGATTGCCATTAAATTCCCCAATTCCTAATGCGACTAATAAATAGATAATGACACCGCATAGGCAGCCAAAAAACAGACCGGTGATCAATCCGATGGAGATCTCCTTAACGATTGCTTCCCCTTTCTTCCCTGCAGAGAGAACACCGATGGCCATACTTCGGACTAAAACGGTACTGCACTGCACACCTACGTTTCCCGACATCCCATTGATAAGGGGGATAAAGAAAAAAATGAGCGCTAAGAGCTCAGGCTGAATCCCTTGGAAGTAAGACATCGCTGCCGCACTGATCAAACCTGCAAACAAGGTCACTAAGAGCCAAGGAGCGCGGGATAAAAAACGTTTGAACACGTGATCATATTCACTGACATCTTCAGCTGTACCGGCCATCCAGGCGATCGTTTCATCCGCGATATCCTCGATCGCCTCAACCACATCCTCATAGGTGATGACACCGACGAGTAAGTTCTCTTCATTGACAATAGGAAGAGCTGGGATTTTATACCGCTCAACGAGATCTACCACTTCCTCTCTTGTTGCATCGGGGGAAGCCTTATGTTCTACTTGCCGCATGACTTGGCGTAAAGGGAGGTGGGAGGGATTCACGATTAAATTTCGCGCTGGCACAAATCCTTGAAGCTCCCCTTTGTGATCGAGGACAAAAATACGGCGGGTCATATCAATTCCGGGGTTATCCCTGATGAAATTCGCCGCTTCAGCAATCGTCGTCTCCATGGGAAAGGCAAAAAATTCATTCGTCATCAATCCGCCGGCACTATTGCGACTGTGTTTCTGCAGCTCCTTAATTTGAACAGCCTTTTTAGAATCGATCAAATCGAGGACACGGCGGTATCTTCTGTCAGGAATATCATCTAAGACCCAGACTGCTTCATCAGCTGGCATCCGTTCGATGAGTTTTTTGACCTCTATATCTTCAATAACGCGGAAAACAGCCCACCGTGTGGGACTGTCCGTATTGATCATAAAAGAAACCTTTGCCTCTAAATCAGGTAAGTTCTCATATAAAACAGGACGTGCACTAGGGGGAAGACGAGAGGCTGCATAAGCGAGGTCGATCGGATTGTATTCACTTGCGATCTTGGCCACATCGTGGAGATGGATATTGAATGTTGTTTTATGAAGCGCTTCTTCCAACCTTTCGTTCAACTCATCGTCCAAATGGCTGGTGCGGGAATCCATAAGATTCCCACTCCCGGGGGGTTCATCGTGTTCTCGAAATTCAATCATGGCTCTCACCTATCTGACCCAAGGTTGCCATAAATTCTTGGAATGCCAATGTATTTCTGACCCCAATCAGCCACTCATCATGCTCCAAATCAGTTGCAGGTGGTAAGACACCGGCGGATCCCGCTTTAATTAAAGAGCGCATCGAAGCATCGTAGAACCCAGAAAGAGAATAGAGACATGCCAAATGATAATAAGCATCTGCACATCCCAATTCGGTAGCACGGATGAAAGATTTTTCCGCCTCGGTGCGGTATCTCGCCCCTCCTTCAGGATTGAATGAAGAGAGGATCGCTTCTGCCAGGTTGAGTTGTGCGTAACCCAGATCGTTCCAGATATTTTCATCCTCAGGATCGAGTTTTGCCACAGCCTCGAAAAGGTCGATCGCATGCTGCAGATATTCAGGATTCAAAGTCAATTCACCCAGATGGGAATAGGCAAGACCGAGATGGTACCGAATGTGGATAAAATTCGGTTTTTTTTCTAGAGCACGAGAGAGAAGTTCTATCGCATGGCAATACTCCTCTTCATTCCCAGTCACTTCCCCCAAAAGATCGAGGGCACATCCCCAATTATAGAGGGTTTCCTCCTCCTCTCCTAATTCCGCAGCTTGTCTAAATTTATCAATTGCTTCCTCCAGATAGACCAGTTGCCTCTCTCTATCCTCCTCATATTGTTTCAGGCGCATCAAGGCGACGCCCCATTCATTGAGATGGATAGCTGAATAGGGCCTGAGCGTGCACAGTCTTGAAATCGCAGAAATCCCCTTCTGCAAACAACCCACATCATCGCTTTGAACACCCCAAGCCATAAGGGTTTGAAACAAGGCATGCCAGTATTCTACAGAGCGGGCATCCTCTTGTATTCCTTTTTCAAAAAGGGTGACCGCGTTTGAAAAGAGACTGGAATCGGAAAAATAGAGGGCTAAAGCCAAAGTGGCGAACCCAGATGCAAAAGAGAGAGCGCGACTCCCTGTATCGACCTCTAACGCCCCTTCTATTCTCCCCTTCCCCTCTTTGATCAATTTCAAATTTTCCAAAAAAAGTCCCAAAAGAATTAAACCAAAGCCCAATAAGGCAGAGACTCTGACAGGATCACACTCTTTGATCTTTGAGGAGGTTAATTTCTCCAAACCAGTCTCGATCAGTTTCAAATCTCTTCTGATCCAGCCACCCAGAAGATAAAGATCTCCCCAGTCGAGCCATAGATCACTATTTTTAGCGCAAGCGAGGATCGCCTCCCGAAAAATCCGATCCGCTTCCTCAAAATGGGAGAGGGTATGGGAGAGCTGAAATCGGATTTTGAGAGCCAGAGTCAGTTTTCTCCAAGCCGCATTGTAGACGATGGAAGGAGGGTGTTCGGGATTGTAGCTATCAGCAATTACGCCACGGAAGAGAGCGATCCCTTCCTCGACAGTATGGGGATTGCCTGTCAGATGCCCATAGTGTAGATAGGCATTACCATAATCGAGTCGAAAAAAAATGGAGGTCGCGCCCGAATGCGCCTGATGGAATTTCGCCAATGCCTGTTGCAAATCACTCGACTCACCCGATTTCTGCCCCAATAGAACCCACGCGTCTCCCCAATCCCAATAGAGCTCAGGATCGATCTGACCCGTTAATCGTTCTAGGACAGTTGCCGCCCTCTGATATTTTTGAAGGGCGCTTTCAAAAAAACTAACGTCATTGAGCAATTTACCGACTTGAATTAGAATGTTTCCCCACAGTTGCCACCAGACATAGCGAGTATCGAGAAAGAGGGAATTTTTCTCCTCTACCAGTTTCAACTTATCGAGGGCTAGCAGGAAAAATCGCCCCTTTCCATGAAGAAGGCCATGCCGAAATAAAAGACGGGCACTCCGGCAGAGTACAGAAACATCATCTGCCCCCCATTTCTCCGCCTGATCTAATGCTTCTAACAGCTGCTCTGACTGCTGCCTTGACTCAATTAGCTCATCAGCTTGATTTAAAAATTTTTCAGCCAGCTCATATGACATCGAATAAAAGTTTACTCTCGAAAACGATTTCCGACAATCGCTAATAGAGTGTTGCCATTCCCGTCATACTGAGCACAAATTATCGTTCATATCGTTTCTAACGTTAAGGATTAGATTGTGCACACACAAAGCAACGATTGAAACGATTGAATGATATGAACGATAAAAATTTTAAATTTACCTCCTCAGCAACAACAAAAGGGAAGGCTTACGGGACCCGGTGCCGGGTCCCATAGGGGGGAAAAATAAATTTTAAGAGCTTGTTTCGGAATCGGAATCATTACTATTTGAACTGGTCGACTCATCTGTGGTTACGCTGTCTGTTCCGCTCTCCTCTGTAGAATGCGTTTCTTTTGAAGGCGACCTGGAATCAATCTCTCTCGGGGGATCTCGATTCACTTTCTCCTCTGAAGAGGTAACTCGCTCGTCCGAGCTTACAGATTCCCCATCCATATTGATTTGATTGTTACGCCATCTGTCTGAATTCACTTGCTTCATCTTCTTCATCTCAATCATCTCTATCTCCATATCTGAGTCTGATGAGGAGCTGCTCTGTTGTTTTGGGGGTCTGCTCTTTCTATAGGCTTTCTCTTTTTGCATCTCCAGCCAACGGGCTATGCCATTGACGACAAAAATGCCAAGATTACCTGCGACAAATGCGACAGGAGGTGCAAAGCAAAGAGTTTTTTCAAGAGGCGTCCATTGGCTAAATGTTAAATGGGTTTCTCCCTGAGCCACCGCCACAGTGAGACCCAAAATAATAGCTATCGCTCCAGCAACCAAAAAGTTTCCAATGACTGCATTACAAAAAGTTTTATCACTCAATCCCTGATAAGTTCTGCTCCATAAACCAGGGCATCGATCACTCATTTCGCTTAAATAAGACATTGTTACTACCTCTAGATTAAATTTAATAAACAATAATATTATAAATTGAAATTATTAATATATAATAAATTTATTAAATTTTATTTGAAAGTTGTTAAATTAATAATTTGCTGGTTATTATGTTATGCTCTAAAATAATTAATAAAGCACTACGAGGAATTTCGATGTCATCTATTGAACCTATAGGTCACTCCTCCCCTCAACGCCCACCTGAAGGCGTACAATTGAATTTATATACAGCGGCGTTGCGAGAGATCGAAGCAGATGTTCAAAATTACGATACAACAGGGGACGATATTAACAAACTTAATGACCTGCTTGGGCAATTGGCAAATGAATCTGGAAATAGTAAGATTGATTCGGCAATAACCGCTCTTACAGACGCTAAAAATCTGCTATTGGCCAAAGCCCCTATGAATGATGTGATGCATAAACTCGAAGATGCCTGGGCATTATTAAAGGACTTATAACAGGAGGGCTTATGCCATCTATTGGACCGGTTGGAACTCCACCCCCTCAGCACCCACCTCAACCCACTTCCCTTTCCAATGCTTGGACAAATTTTTTACTCACCATTGAGGGGTCCGTTCAAGAGGAAAATCCAGGGCTTGCGAAGATGCAGATTGACAAGCTCATATCTGAACTGCAAACGCAACCTCCTGATCGGTTTATTCAGCAGGCGATCACAGACCTTCAAAATGCAAAGACTCAACTGGATAACAAGGCCCCTACGGAGCAGGTGATGGATTCACTCGTGAGCGCTTGGGGACTTCTTGCGGACTAAATATCACCCTCTCAATTCCTTTTGCGATCTATTGGGTCTTTTCCTAAAAACCTGAGTTCGATTTTGAAATTTTTGCTGCAGAGATAAGCCCCTCTCTATGATCTCTGTGGAGTTAAAAAATCCATAGTCAATTTCTTTCAAATCGGTCGTAATCAGAGGGCTTTTTTGAGCACAAATTGCGATTTTTTGCGCGATCATAACCGCAGGCGCTACTTTCAAGCGAAAAAACTTAGGTTAAAAGCTTGTTTTTGAAAATGGGACCGGAGAGAAGGGGTTTTGCTTTAGGTGTGAGACATTCGTAAACCATTTTCTCATGATTTGTAAAAATCCGGGCTTGGTGATAGGGAGGAAGTTGTTGGAATCGTTTTACAATTGCAGCTCGTTGATTGGTCCAGTGCTTTTCGAAGACCTCTTTGGGTTTTTTTGTCCTTGATACCGCGTCGACTAACATTTTAAGGGCACGTTCCACATCGATACCTGTTAGAAATACGTAAACAGATTCCAATTTGACTTGAAAATCGTGAGGCAGATTGTCATAAATCATTTTCTGTCGCTTAGGGTCAATGCGAGAGAAGGCTGACTTGAATTCAATAAGATTCACATTCCACCACTCCTCGATTTGCTTAGGATCGCCACTGTGGAGCTTGTCGATCTCAGAATATAAGGGAAGCTTGATTGCTTGGCTTAAAAAAGCTTTCCCCTCTTTTGATTCTCCCAATTTTTCCCAATGTTTTTGCGCCTTTTCATAATCGGTAGAAAGATATTTTCCCTTCTCATCTTCTTTGTCGCAGAGCGCATATCTACAAAAAGTGAGGAGAGAATCGCCACTCAGTTCATCGCGAAAAGCCGGCGGGAGGATCCACCAAACACTCTCTTGTTCTCTCACATCAAGCTTCCCATAAAGCCGGCGCAATTCATCTTGATGATCTTGCCAAAACTGCGCTCTCTCTATCTCCTCAGCTTTACACCCCAAATGACGGCATTTCTCGTTATGCTCAAAAAGGGATTTTTCTAGCTTTGCTTTGCAATTTTCTTGCGGAAGCGCCGCCACTCCGCTCTCCTTCTTCCCTTTTGTTCTTTTTCTTTTTGCTTCCTGCAGCTGGGCTTCTAGTTTTTTAACTCTAGAATCATACGTTTTATATCTTTCTTGATGTTTCTGGAAATCGAGCGTAATGGCTTTTTCTATCACTCCACATTGTGCGATACAGGCGCGGACGTACTCTTTACTTTTAAATTGTTTCGGATCTTTTAATAGCTCGAGCATACGGAGAGTCTGAGCGCATTTGAAGAGCTCCTCTTTAGGAAAACTTCTGAGTTGTTCCATATAACCTCTCATTGATTTGAATTTGAGATCCCGCCCTAACATTCGCAACGAATTGAGACCTAAACGGATTTCTTGAATCAAACTCACTAATTGCAAACCCGCAATAGGAGGATTTTTCCTCCCTCTCCATGCCTCCATGATAAACTCCAATTCATCTGGAGCGGCTGTACCCGTAGCAAGTTGAGCCCCCACAACGTTTTCTAATCTCTCAAATTCCTTGAGTTTTTCGAGAAAAAGCTTTTTTTTCTGCCGAGCTCGGAATAATTCAGCTCGGTCGTTGGACATCCCTTCTGAAGCGCGCGATCTTTTTTTAGCCTCAACTAAAAACTTCTTCGCTAATTTTTTTTCTTCCTCTTCTTCCTTAGTCTTTTCTACTGCTTCTGCCTCGTGAGGTGTGGTGAGATGCTCAATCTTAGCTTCACACCGCTTGATCTTAGCTACCAGTTTTCTCCCTGCTTTCGATGTGGGATTTATTTTCTCCTCTCGCATGTAGCTTTTCAAAGCGCTCTTTTCACTCTCTAAGACGCCAAGTTGGTATTGGAGCTGAGATTCGGCTTGTTGGAATCCCGCTTTTGCACACTGCTGTATTCGTTCTATAAACTTCTCTTTGATCACCCCACCTTCAGCAGGATCGGACAAGGCTATTTGCCGACGGGTCTTGACCTCTTGGTAAAGAGCAGTCTCCAATTCCTGACTTACAGTTTGGCTGTCGGTTAAAGCGCGTGCCCATGTCGGAGCGATTCCCTCTAATCCATACTTACCCTGAACCTCTTTGAGTTGAGCCAATTCAGGATGATTACCTGGGATTGCGCCAATATCGGGATGATCTCTTAAAATGTATTGAAGCTTGATCGCCTCCTTTTTCCTCTCCATCAATCTCAGTCTGTAGTTCACATAATAAGAAATTCCCTCTCCAGCCATCGTCAAGAGGCAGAGCCCCCAAAATGTCCAGGGGCCAGAAATAATAGAAGCTAAGATCCCTTCCACGATAAGAAGAATAATCAACGGACCACGGACAGCCAAAAGTCGGATCATGTTCGTTCTCAGCATCTCCTTGTCGCAGGCCTTCAACATCTCATCGAGGCGGAGTTCCTCTATTTTTCGTCTGCGCAAAATAGGATTTTCCGGCAACTCTTCCTCAACAAAAGGCTCTGCGGGGAATTTCTGAAGGAGAACACTCAGAATATCTCTCGTTTTAGATTGGGTCCCCTGTTGGCTAATAATGGCATTTAGAGGCGCCATTGTTGTTTTTTTAAATTGATCCAATGTTTGCTCATTAACCAACTGATCTTTCTGCTTCTGAAATGCGTCATACCCCTTCTCAATGGCTTGATTCATCCGCACGACCCGCTCAAGGAGCTCGTATGGAGTTACATAACGAAGATCTTTGTGATTCTCAAGCCACTCTGTGATCTTTTTTGGAAATTGTGAGGTGGAAGGCAGAGAACAGATGGGTGTCTCGCATAGTGTAAGATTTGCATTCATCCAGTGTTTCAAAATATTAAGCGCCTTTCTTCCACATACTCTTTCTCCTTCAGATTCACAAAATCCGCTTCGAATGCCTTCAATCTGTTTAAAGGATGATTTGCCATCCAACTCTTAACCTGAAAACGGATCTCCTTAGTGGTTTCGATCAGGTTGTAGAGCATGTACCGGAGCTTATGCGCTTCAATATAGGTCAAAGCTGCCATGTACTCTTTCGCCGTGGACGGTTTTTCAAAGAGCTTAATCACGGGCTTCATCTCTTTTTTGACCTCAGCCGCACGCTGAAGACGCTTCTTCCAGGCGAGAAGTATTTGCTTCTCCCGCTTTAAAGAAGGGCCTTCGAGTTTCTTCGCCTCAACGATGACTGTATCGACCTCTCCCTTGAGTTTGCAGAAGGCATGGTAGAGCAAAACAGTGGAGTAGGCGTGTTCCTTACAACTTCCCTTTGAAGAGGGAAACTCGAGATCGAAATAGGGAGTGTCATAGATGACTTGATTGATCTCCCCCACTTTTTTTGCAAAAAGATCCGCATTTTGATCGCAGGCTAGGGCTACCTCGGCCCGCGCCTCAGCTAGAGCAGCTCTTCTTGTTGCAAGATAAGGTTGACTCGCAAATTCAGCAGCCACACACTGAGCAATAGAATACGGGAATTCAACATCGGTAAGGTCCTGTTTTTCATGCCCTGGACGACTTTTTTCGAGTTTTTGACGACTTTTAACACCAACCGCTTCCTCGATCCACTGTGCAGAGACTCGTGTTCTCTTTTTAATGGTCTTTTGGATCATCGCATCGGACTTTAAGCGAGCATCTTTTTGGTTCGTATCCCAAAGTCCAATAGGGTGCAAAGCTTTAAAGGAACGACGTTCCGCTATCTCCTTCAAGAAAGGAACAAATTCCATTTGGAGTTTTGAATTTTCAATGGTGGAATCCAATTTATATTGACCATATCCAAGGAGTAGAAGAAAGGGAAGAGCTGCCCAAGGGGCCCAGAGTGGAAGATAATAGGCCGCCAAGGGGAATAAAATAGATAGAATGATCGAAAAGACACTAATGACTTTGTTAAGGGTTTCAAAAAAACGTAACCAACTTTTACCCCTTGACTCAACATCCGCTAACCAATTCTTTGACCGTTCAATGTAGTGGAAGCGCTTCTCTTCAATGTCCCTTACCCCTCGTGGAATCTCCGTTACGAAGCTCTTCTTCGGCTTACATTCCTTGATAAAAGATTGGGGAAGGGTAAGTTCAGCAGGATGAAATTTAGAAAAATCAACTTTAAACTGACCCGACATACTCCCATTTTAACACAAAACAATTATTTACAAAATCTTTAAAAATAATACTTCCTCCAACAACCCACCCAAATATACTTTTCATATGTCAAAGACAGAACTGACGCATTAAATTTTTCCCATTAAACACCGAGAGCAAAGCTAGGAGAGTATGCGGCTTGTTTCAATTTCAATATGAGTTTTCTTTGTGGCTCTATTGCTTTGAGTAATGAGAGTGCTATTTTCCTCAATATCGATAAATTTGAAGCTGCTTTCCTATCGTGTACCTGACAAGCATCTTCTTTAAAATGCACATCTAACGAGTGATGTAATTGATTCTCAATGCTCCAATGTCTTCTCGCTATTTCTAAAAACCCCTTCGCCCCTTCTTCCAAGTCACTCAAAAAGTAGCGATTTTCATTTGTTGTTTTTCCCTCACAGATAACTGCTGAATTCACTTGGAATATCCGTTTCAGACCTTTCCAGTCCTCCTTATCCTCAAGCCAGGAAATGTCTTGAGCTACTATGCATGTCCTGATTTCTACTCGACCGCGATTTTTTTCTACAGTTCTCCAAAAACCCATACTTTGTTGCACTTCAGAAAAATAAAGACATACATCATCAAATAGCATCCCATGGTTACCTTTAAGAGCCATAACATAGTGCCCTCCTTTTTCTATGATTTTTTCTGCTATCGTTTTCTGAGTCATAAGAGCATCTACGCTCACCACTGTATTTTCTAAATCAAATTTATCCAATAATTGCGGAGCTGCTGTGATTTCATTTGTTGTTTCTTCTATGGTCATTTGACCAAGAAAAATTTGAGATTCAGCATCCCAAGCATTTAACACATATAA
The DNA here is from genome assembly GCA_963705695.1 of uncultured Chlamydiales bacterium. Lineage (GTDB taxonomy): Bacteria > Chlamydiota > Chlamydiia > Chlamydiales > JAAKFR01 > CAVPKN01. The sequence continues at coordinate 13,811 of CAVPKN010000016.1, read as the reverse complement.
TTGAGACTGTTGCACTTTCCATGGCACGCCCCTAAGGGCTTTCCCATCTAAAACCATGACCCTAAATTTCTTGATCCCTGAGCGTTGCCTTACCTCTTCTGTCCAAGCTATAATCGCTTCCTCCAGATCAACTGGTTCAATGAGGCTAAAAACACGTCTAAATGTGTCGTGGCTGGGAACGCCGCAAGATACATCTATGTATTGATGGAACCAATCCAAATTTTCTAGGCAAAATTCGTATATCTGATACCAACTCTGCTGATCAGAGAGAATAGCTACAAAAGCAAATGCCAAAATAGTCATCAGAGGATAGCGCTTGTGACGATTGATTCTGGGATCTTCGATCACTTCAAACTGTCGAAAAAGCGCTAAAGGGTTTTTGAGAATATTCCCAGAAATTTGCGTCATATCAACCTCCAGTTGCGAAAGGCTGATAGTCTACTTCATTTCAATAAAAATTTAACGCGTCAGTTCTGGAAATATTTCTTCATATTCTCTTAAATTTTTATTCAACATATCGTTGTGAAAAAAATTTAGAGGAAAAATGAGTATTCCTAACATTACGTCAGTTCGATTTTATTTTTACTGCTCAAAGGCATGGATAAGAAAATCTTGAAAGAAAGGGCCTCTACAAGGATTAATGTTTGGTAACCAAACACCAACAACATCTTTGAGAGGCCAATATGATTGATGTAACTGAACTGTTTTGCAGTATAGACGATTTCTGGAAAAACTTTGAACCTCAATGGAAAGAAAGATTGATAGCAGAGGGTAAGAGTGCCCCGAAAAGAGAGCCTAGGCTATGTCTCAGTGAGGTCATGACCTTAGTGGTCTTATTCCATATTATAGGCTATAGAAATTTTAAAAATTTTTACCATGGCTATGTCCTAACATTTTTGAAGAAAAATTTCCCTAATCTACCTAGTTACAATAGCTTTGTGGAATTAAAAAGCCAGCTTGCCTTCCCTTTACACTGTTATCTAATGACACGTTTGGGTAAATGTAGTGGGATTTCTTTTGTAGATTCAACATCTCTTGAAGTTTGCCATCCTAAGCGTAAGCAAAGCCATAAAGTATTCAAAGATGTAGCGCAGTGGGGTAAAACATCGGTGGGCTATTTTTATGGATTCAAGTTGCACTTGGTCGTGAATGATGAAAGCGAACTTCTAGCCTGCAGGGAATATAGATGATCGGCAATTCCTCCGTGGATTGAAAAAGATTTTCTGCAAATTATTTGGGGACAAAGGCTATATTTCTTCTGAGCTTTTTGAAGATTTAATATCGAAAGGCATTCAATTAGTTACAAAAATAAAATCAAATATGAAAAACAAATTCATGTCTTTAATTGATAAGATCTTACTCAGAAAAAGAGGTATCGTTGAGACGATCATTGATCAACTCAAAAACATCTCTCAGATTGAACATTCAGGGCTCTGATGGTCTAGCTCTTTCTAAATTCAATTCATTAAATGGTACACGTTGTTGCGCACTTCTTTACCAACGTCCCAGCCTGTTTTAACAGACAGAGAGTAAAGAACAGTTGCGACTAAGGTCGTTACAACTCTATCTGCTACTGCTTTAATTTGACTACTCGACGGCTTTCCACCTGTTACCATGAGATGAAACCCTAGAATCGCAACTGTAGACATTGCACCACACGCAAAAGTAGTAACGGATCCTGCAGTTACACCAGCAGCAGCCGAAACTACTTGCTTCCCCTTTTCTTTGAGATTATCTGTAATCCATGCATATTGCCCGTTAAGAGCTTGCAATGGTTGAGCCATAACAATCCTCCTGTTGAACTCATTAAATTTTTACCACCGACATCTTAATTTAAACTGGAGAAAAACAACAAATAAAAAAATGGGTAGGGAAAAGAAACGGACATGTAAACGTAGCCTAGGTTTCGAACCAGAAAGGCTAGATCGTTGGCTAAGTCGCTATTATTTAACGTACATCCATCAACTATCTCTCGGTTCCTGACTTCGACACTTTTCACATGAGATATCTTAAGAATTAGCAACTTACAAAATCACTAAGGCACTACAAATAATTCTTGAGGTTGCAACTCTCTCTTTAATCCAAACACTTGATAAATTTTCTTAGCCTTAGGCGACTTTGCCGAGGACCAGAAAGAATTTTTTGTTGCACCGAACCAGGCATTTTTCTCAATTTAGCCCCGACGACATAAGTAATATCGGCCCGCTCTAAAGCCTGTAGATTTTTCTCTCTCATCATCCCCCGATCGCCCACAAAGATAACCCGCCCAATAGCAAGAGTGCGCCTCCACTCATCAAGACAAGCCAAAAGAGTAGAAACCTCGGCAGTATTGCCAGAAAAAAGCTTATAACCCACAGGTAGACCATCACCTGTAGTCGCCAAAGCTAAGACAACTTGAGTCGTATGAAATTTCTGATCCTTGGAAAACCCAAAATCTCTCATTTCATCGACCTCGACGCTTTCAAAATAAAGAGTAGTCACATCGAACAGAAGTAAAGTAGCCTCACCAAAACACAACAGCTCAGTTGTAGCAAAGATTCTTTTTTGAACATCTTCCTTATGCACGAGCAAAGCATCCATCATCCTATAGATACGCTCCAAGGGAGTATCCCTTCCAAAATCGGCAGCCAAAACAGCACGAGTAGCCTGCTTACTAGCAGGGGCTGCAATACGAGCCAATAAAACATCTTGAAGTACCTCCGTAGGCTTACTGCCCAGAAAGGCATGAAAACCCAGCTCACAAAATATTTTACCGAACACCTCGTGGAAACTCTCAACCACACGCTGTTTTTCCCGCAGCTGGCATAAATCGACAGGTAGCTTTGGGCTAGCAAGATCGCTAGGTAGAACTTGGGGGGCGCCCTCCGGCCCGTGGCCGGCCAAAGTATCACTTTGGGTGGTGTGCTCCGGCACACCACAGGGCGCCCCCCTTTCCTCAGAGTCTTTTGGCCATAAAAATGGCCCCCTTCTTTCCTCGAGGATTTGATCTTTAATAGTCTTAGCAAGTTTTTTAATTCAAGAAGATGGATGTCATTTTGAGAACTGTTCTAATGATTTAGCTCCAGCAAAATATGTTCATACTGCTGAACAGATCCTTGGATATGATTACAATGCTTTAAATCATCTGCATATGATGCAAATTCTGGACAACTTCCTTGAAATAGCCACAGGATGCATGAAGGTTTGAGGCTTAAAAAGCCTATAAAATGCACGTTAAGGAATTCGCAAAAATTATGCTTCTGCATCATGCGTTATGTCAATAATCTGATATGAATTAATATATAATGTGGTTTCTGTGAAGTATGCTATGACGAGAGTGCTGCTTTCTAAATTGAATTGGATTATTTCTAACAATCGATTAGTTAATAAAATTCCTAAAATGAAACTTTCATCCTTATTTACTATACTGAATTTTCTAGTCTCACCTGTCTTACCAGTGCCCTTTTTTTCATGAATGAAATCTCCTGTTATAAGAAAATATCTTCGACTTAAATCAATGCTATTATTTACTTCTTGTGTTTCTTCAAGATCGGTGTTTACTTTATCCACTAAACTCTCTAATTTTAATGATGTTGCTTCTAGAGGAATTTTGTCTAAACTGACTTTTAGAGCCGATTTAAGAGATGACTCAGCTATAAATTCTCTGCGGTATTCTTTTGAATTTGAGCAACCATTTAAAATGAGAAGAAAGAGACTCAAGTACCAAATTCTCATAATTACTCGATCTGGATTTATTGACATATATATGGATTATCCTATGCAACAAAGATGCCATCTTCATCTTTAGGCTTCAATTATTTGAAAAAAGTCATTTAGTCAATTAGCTGTCAATATTCATTTTAAGAAGAGATACAAAGCACCAAGTTTGTTTCGAGATAGAGTGCTTCTTTTATTTCAATCATAACGAACCGGCCTCAAAAGGCTATCATTGATCCTTAATCCATCACAAGGGAGTTAATATCTAATGGCGCTAGGTCTTTACAATACACAGTTCCGAATTTATACTCGGGACAACAATATGCATATTTCAAACGTTTTATCCCCATTGGTTCGCCCGGAAATTTATCACCCCTGGTTTTTTCTCCAACCGCCTTTGTGATCTCATAAAGCCTCTAAACAAACCGAAATCACAATTTGCTATGGCCGAGACGAGCGGATCGATAATCTTGTAGGTATCCAAATACGCAGTAAAGATTGACCTATTCCCCAAAATACTGAACGGGCGCAGAAACTCCAATGGATTGTCTCTTTCTTTTTTGGCATCTCGTCTTAAAAGGCGCACCTTTTCTGCAGATCTCAACCATGTTTGAGACTTGTGCGTGAAGTCTACAACCTCTTTATGTTTAGTTATAAGAACAGTACCTGCCCTTAGCTTCCCGACAAAACAGCCGCTACCTTCAAAAACTACCGCATTTGGCTGCTTTGTTGAACAAGGACCGATAAAGTGTACACGTTGTCTTAGGAGCTGACCTGTCTTCTTGATGCTTTCAATCACTAGCTCAGCATGATTACTCCCCGATAAGCATGCCTGAGAGAAAACCTGCATGCCTCATGCCTTTGAATTGCATATCAGCGTAACAGCCCATTTTTCTCTAGTAATTGTTAATTTAGCATCAAAATAGCTTGGATAAGTTATTTGGTTGGCGGTCATACTATATATTTTCGAATATCTGGTGTCGTTTCATTTGAATGAAGCTCCCTATATTTCGTGTCTAAATACTCAGTTATTTGCTGCGCCGATAGCTTTTCCGCAGCATCAAATGGCACTTTTGGGCGTTTAAGCATATTTTCAATTTTTGTGTGGAGTTCCCCAGAGTTGATGGTACCTCCTAATCTATTTGACGTAATGACTAAATCAGTATCGGACTTTAAGCAACAGCAGCAATCGTATTCCTCCTGCGCAGCAGTCGTATCGATGATAGCTTTTAAGTCAGCAAAAGAGCGCACATCGTTCAAGGCGGCTCTTAAAGTATTCTTTTGAGTTATAAAAAGCACCCCTACGACGATTAAAGCAACACCAGATAGAGATGCCCCAAGGTAGACAAAGGTCTGGTCCAATGGCGCGTAATAGCCAGCCAAGGCCAGAACTATTTCCAGAGCACCGATTATTCCAAAAACGATCTTTAATGGCGGCACACATCTGCCGCACTTGCCTTCATATCTCTCAAAAGGAAAAGCTGGCGATGGATTAGAGTGTAAGGTTGCGGGCTTGCTCATAAATGTCTCTCCTACAGTAATAAAGTACGTGAAGAATAATGAAAGAATGAATTTATAAAAACTAAGATACAAGGCCCTCATCAAGCGATCACAGAGAAAAAATTAGTGCCTACCTTGGTAGAGTGCAGACGTTAGTTGCAAAGCTGAAGCAGCAAAAAAATTATCCAGAGATAAGACCGGCCCTGGTAAAACTTATTCGCCCCCTTCAATAAGGACCCTTTAGATGGTTATCGCAAGTTGCTCTATTTAATCTATAAAAGCACAGATCTATGTCGAATAACACCGGATAGCTGTTTCACTTAGGCAAGAGAAAAGCTGACTATTGTTGACGTGGAGCTTGATGATGTTGGAGCCAAATACCTATGGTCCCCAACAAAAATGTATCTCACTCCTGCAAAAAAAGACCTAGCGCCATTAGAATTGGCCTAGGAACGCTGATATTTGATTAAGGCTATTTTACTAATTGAAAACCAGAAAATTGATTGGCGGTGCCTTCTTAAGAGATCTTAAGCCTGAAGTTTAGCCATTTCTCGAATTAATTAAATAGCCAAAGTTCAGAGAAGGGGCTAACTCCACCCCTTCTCCCCTAACCCCTCATCCCCGCGGCAAGGGTTAGCACCCTTGCAACCCGGACTTTTTCTTTTAGTCACTTCCAGATTGTTTATCCCTCGATAAACATTTTGTTGACGAACAAGTGCAAATTGCTTGTCGTGCAGCTTCTATAACAATCAAATCCTCAATTAAAATTTTTATAACCTCTTCTTTTTGTTCCTTTGTTATATCCAGTTTGTCAATAGCCTTTTCATGCCATCTCTGCAACGCGATAAAAAAATCATCTCCCTGTCTACAATTGAGCAATATTAAGTTGTTTTTGAAATCTGTATCTTGAAATGCCATACATAATGTGTCCTGCCAAGCACCTTTTGGAAAAAAAGATTTGAGTTGTTTTAAATCTTCACAGGAAAAACCCTCTAGTGGAATATATGTAGGTCTTGACGTATCAAATTCACATTTACAATTTCCAAACTCTAATGACTTGATCGGAATTGTTGCCCACTTGGGGTTGTACAAAATCCCCCCTAAAAGAAAAGCTACTATTAATATGCAAAGAGTAATGGAAAGTGTTTCCGAAACAACTCTCTTCCAGCTGCCTAGAACCACTAATGCCAAGAGAATACGTGAAATAAATATCAGCGATACATCAAAGTAAAAAATACAATGCACTATCGGACTAATAGATATGCTCTCTCTTTAGACAGCTTCGCCAAGCACACAAATAATAAATAAAGAAAAAACAACTAATGGCAACTATCGAAGGCTCGAATTGCAGCTCTGGGCAAATAGTCTTTTTTTAAATTCTTTTTCTAGGTAAGCAAAATTGCTCTAGAAGGCATCTACAGCCATGAATAGCTCAGACTTTAGCGGGCATCTTTAAGCGGACTTTCTCTCGGTCGTTCGGGGTTTAATGGGCAAGGGCTGTTAAGCGAGCCTTTTTTCTGGGGCTTTCTTGGGGGGAAGTCGATTTTTTTAAGACGCGGCCAACGAGGTCGTAGCCAGCCACTCCTGTGATTTCGACGAGATACCGCTCTCCAAAAGTATCCACCTTTTGCCATTCATTGAGAATGACCACACCATCGATCTCTGGGCACTGACCAAAGAACCGTCCCACTAAAAGTAAGTCGGTCTCGGGATGGTAATTTTCGACCACTACAGAGAGCTTACGCCCCACCATTTTTTGATTGAGTTGAGCGACCTTTTGTTGTTGGATGGCGGCTAATTTTTTTTGGCGTGCTACCTTAATCTCTTCAGGAATTTGATTCTCCATGTGACCAGCAACTGTCCCCTCCTCGCGAGAATAGGTGAAGATTCCTACGTGGTTGAGTGGGTACTTTTGAACAAACTGAAGTAACTCCTCAAATTGCTCCTCACTCTCTGAAGGGAAACCGACAATGAGGCTTGTGCGGATATGGACATCTGGAATTTCATTCCTCAACCGAGTAATGACCGATCGGATCTCCTGTGACGACGTCGTTCGCCGCATGGCTTTCAGGAGATGATCGTTGATATGCTGGATAGGCATATCGAGATAGGGAAGGAGGCGGGGATCTTCTTTCATGAGAGCGATCATTTGATCGTCGATCTCATCGGGATAGAGATAGAGAAGGCGAAGCCAATAATCCCCCTTAATTTTCAAAATTTCCTTTAAAAGTTCAGCCAATCGCCCCTTTTTTGCTCCCTGATCTTTTCCGTAATCGCCCAGATCTTGAGCGATCAGAATGATCTCCTTTACTCCTTGATTTAATAAGGCTTGAAATTCCTTCAAGATTTGTTCTGAGGATTTGCTACGTAAAGGCCCTTTAATTCGGGGGATAATACAGTATGCGCACGCTTTCCGACACCCTTCCGCGATTTTGAGATAGGCATAATGGGCAGGGGTTGAAAGTTGGCGGGGAATTTCCCCTGCTTCCAAAAAGCTTCGAGCAGAACCGATCTGCTCCCCCTTTGCATCAGATTGAACAGCCTTTAAAATGCCCTCAACGTCTCCTGATCCCAGCAGATAGTGAACACCTGGAAATGTCTTCTCTATCTCACTTCGGTGTTTTGAAACCATGCACCCCGTGACGATCAGTTTCGCACTCTCTTTCTTTTGCGTTAAAAGCTCCTCGATCGCCTGTTTTGATTCCTCGCGAGAGGATTCTAGGAAGCCACACGTATTGACAACGACAGTAATCGGCCTCCTCGGTTGCTTCCGTAACCTCATAGCCCGCCTTTAAAAGAATTCCTAGCATGACCTCACTGTCGACGAGATTCCGTGGACATCAAGGCTTGTAAAATTGACTTTATTTCCAGACATAAATTGCTAACACAATACACGACTCTCTGATTTTGAGCCAGAGCCTTACCAATCGTATTACTTTCGTGAAGGAGCCTCGTTCACGAAAGTAATACGATTCGCTACCCTTTGCTCAGTCCCTGCCGAATGCGAAACCCGGAGTTATCGTTATTTGCAAAGACTTAGATTGATTTTGAGCAAAAAATCTTGAAGATTATGGACTTTTTCATTAAATTCATTGGTTTAATAGGAGATCGATATGGCAAGTAAGAATCGGGAAATCATCAAACTCAAAAGTTCAGAAAGCAAAATGGTTTACTGGACAACGAAAAATAAGAAAAAAACGACGGGACGCTTAGAACTCAAAAAATACGACCCTCGCCTCCGCAAACACGTTATATTTAAGGAAGCTAAATAAGACTTTAAATTTAAGTGGAGTCCATAAGAGAAGGTTCATGCGTTTTGAGATCACTGTCGCACTCAAATATTTAATACCAAAGTGGCGGCAGCTTTCTGTATCGATCATTTCGCTCATTTCGGTTCTCGTCATTTCACTGGTTGTGTGGCTAGTTGTTCTCTTTCTTTCCGTTACGGCGGGGATGGAAAAAAAATGGGTCGAGGAGCTCGTCGCCTTAAATGCTCCCGTCCGCATGACACCAACAGAGGCCTATTTCAATAGCTATTACTACCTGATCGATTCGGTCTGCCTCGATTCCAACTACACTTCAAAAACGCTTAGCGAAAAAGAATCTTCTCTAGTTTCTGACCCTTACGATTCCAGAGTCGACATGGAACTCTCCAGCTCGGTGATGTCCGCCTCGTCGTTGTGGGTGACGTGGGGGATCATCACCCAGTTGCGGGCGAGCGTCGGCGCCGAGATCTTCTGGATCCGCGTGCGCGCGACGCGCTCGACCGGGCCGAACTTCTCGAAGTCGACCTTCGGCCAGGGGGAGATGTTGAGGCCCGGAACCGTGGCTCCCGCCGCCCCGGGAGCGGCGCCGGCACCGGAGCCACCGCTCTTCACGCCCTGCACGTCCTCCTTCGTGATCCGCCCGCCGCGGCCGCTGCCGGTGACCCCGGCGAGCAGCGACACGCCCTGCTCGCGCGCGAAACGGCGCACGGACGGGCTCTGTGTAAATCGGCCCACCACCGTTCGCGCCGGCCGGGGCGGCGGCTGCGGCTCGGACTCGGATCGCGACTCGGCTGTTGCCTCTGGCTCGGACTCGGAGCTCGACTCGGCCGTGGGCTCGGACTCGGAGCTCGACTCCGCCGTGGGCTCGGGCTTTGCCTCCGAGGCGTCGCTCGACCCGCCGTTCGACGGCTCGAGGGTCATCAGCTTCGACCCTTGCGAGACGGTGTCGCCGACCTTGACCATGATCTCGGCGACCTTCCCGGCGGCGGGCGCCGGCAGGCCGCCCGCCGCGCAGGCACCGGCGAGACCCGGAGGCGTCGCGCGCAGCGATCCTCGAGGCGGCGCGCGAGGTGTTCACCGAGCGCGGCTACGCGCGCGCGACCATCCGCGAGATCGCACGCCGGGCCGGCGTCACGCACGGGCTGGTCATGCGGCACTTCTGGCACCAAGGAGCAGCTTCTCATCCAGGCGCTGCCCTGGGCCGCGCGTGGCGCGCGCTGGTCGTGCCCGGGGACCTGGGCACGCTCAAGGCTGCCCTAGAAGGGTTCCGCGCGGGTATCGGTCCGCCTGTGCTGGGCCTGTCATGCCGAGGGGTGGAAGATGATCTCGTACTGGGCGTCGCACCTGGGCTAATTGGTCGGGTGCGTGTGACGATCTGGTGCGAACTAGCTCATATCGTCGCTGGGACGGAGCGAACTTGCTTCCGTGTAGTCCATCCCGTTGACGAGTGACCCGGTGTCGGCAGACAATGCGCTCCTGAAGTCTGGACCGACCTCGTGTATCGTCCGTGACATGAGCCTGGTCGCGGTGCCTGCGCCCGAGGAGTGCTGTGGCTGAGCTGCCGGAATTCGACAACCCGCCGGTTGCCGAGGTTTCGATAGGCGTACAGTTCCGGCCACTCATTGGCATGCGAGGGCTTTCGCTGGCTCCACTCCGCGAACGGTGGCTGCAGAACTACCCTAGAGTTGAGGAGCAGGCAGCGCTAGCGCCGGTGGTCGAGGGCGCCCCGCCGGCCATGCAACTCCTCCAGTTCAATCTCGGCCCGCTGCCACCCATACGTCAATGGTTCCTCAACGACTCAGGCACGGAGCTTATTCAGGTCCAACCTGATCGCCTGATCGTCAATTGGCGAGCCGGAGATCCGCCGACCGCGTATCCGCGATACAGCTATATGCGCGAAGTTTTCGAACATCGGTTTGGTGAGCTGGTCAGCTTCGCTGCGGAGGAGAATCTCGGCGAACCGGAAATCACCCAGGCCGAACTGAGTTACGTCAATGTATTCGAGGCAGGGGAAGAACTTGGCCGCATTGACAGATTCCTGAAGGGTTGGTCTGGCACCAGTGGCCATCATCTGGGCGAGCCGGAACAAGCCCGAGTGACACTGACGTATCTGATCCCTGGCATTGGTCACCCACCAGTACGCCTGTACGTGGAAGTCAGCCCGGCACAAAAAATAACCGGCGAGCCAGTGCTTTTCTTCACCCTGACAGTCCGGGGCAATCCGGGGAGGACGAAGCTCGGCCGAGTCGCTCAAGTTCATCGACGAAGCGCACGAACATCTAGTTCGGAGCTTCGCGGAGCTGACGGAGACGTCGATGCACGAGCTCTGGGGAAGGCGCGCATGACCATTCTTGACGATCGTAAGCCGGTTGCCTCTGGCACGACAAGAAAACCCAAGCCTCCGCCGCAGTTGCCAACCGTGGAAGCGGCCCAGCAGTTCTATCTCTATGGCGCGGGCGCCGTTAGCACCGGCCTTTGGCACGTGTATAGCATTGCTGGACCAGCGCGCTATGGCGAGCCAGGGCCACGACGCCTGGCCAGTCTACTTGACTGGGTATCGCAGGATCTGAATCGTCTCCTGGCACTCCGCCCCGGGGTGGGACGGACGGCGCGGTTCGCCGGTTACGCGGGACGCGATGCGTGGCGCTGTGGAGGTTCTGGCAGCGGTCCTGGATGAAGACTCGGAACCACCGCAATTCTTTCCGCTTCCTGGCGGGGCATCCAAATCGAGTGGTACGCCGACGACGACGAGATCGAGATCGAGGTTGACAGGGTGGGGGAGGCTCATGTCCTTGCCACCGCCGCAAACGGGGATGTCCGTGCCGAAGGGGTTTTCGACCCTCACACATCGTCTGAACTGGCTGACACGATTGCAGAACTGGTTAAGAACCTCTCCGCCCATGTCGCCGCCGAGCGACGACGGACATGACGGAGGAGCCCGAGCAGCTTGCGTTTCTCGAGGATGACCCGGGCATCCCCGATGAAGAGGTTCTGTATCGGCGCCTGTCCTTCGATGGAGGGGATTGGGTTGTAAAGGATCCGGTCTCTGGTGAACGCATTCGGCCGAGCAGCGGGGGATTTGACCCTGACACGGATGGCGTGTCCGTCTTCCGGCGGACCCTCCTGCTTGAACTTGAGCCTGCGCTCGGTCCAGTTGACGTGGCGTTGAGGCCCAACGATATTGTGGCTGGCTTCACTGTCGCCGATGTTCGCTCGCTGAGCCTTGGCGTAAGAAACGATCTATGGCCGAGAGATGTCGAGGACCCAGAACATCCGCGCTACGCCGCCCACGCGCTAATAGTTGGTCTAGATCGCCTCGGCAAGAATGCACGGAAGCGTTGCCAGAAGCGGCTCGCGGCCGTCCCGTCGATGAAGTTGGTTCACGGCTAGAACCGTCCTCTGTGGCCAGATCCGCCCCTTCCGGAGCCGTCCCTTCTAGGGATGCTTGAGACTAACCGTTCTGGCCCAGATAGCCCAAGCTGGTCCAAACGGGCTGCCGTGGGACCAGGTCGGAGACAGCCCCCATAACCAGGCCACCACGGCCTGGTGGCCGGGACGGCGGAGACTTGTTCTTGGCTTGCCGGGCGCTCGCGTTTGCTTTGCTCGCGCCGTCCAGGCTAGGTCGGTCGAAGCCGGGCAACATCAGGCAGCTGCACTCGACCGTTTGGCGTAGAAGTCAAGGGCAGTCTTCGTTGTCGCGACAGCTGCACTCACTCCAACGACCAGCAGCAAGACGTTGCCGGTCACCCGGGCCAGCGAAACGCCAGGAGACGATTCGCCCAGAACCTCCTTGCTCATGTAGTTGATTGGCCCGCTTACGTCTCCGTGGGCGAAGGAAGAACACGCCTTCCAGATCACGACCGCAGCAGCGGGTCCGGAATTCACGTGCTGGCCGGCAGTCCTCACAATCGTGGTGTATTCAGATTTCTTCTTGATCGCGTTTGGATCAATGTTCGCGCGCTGGGCCAACGCAGCTAGCTCAGCAAATCGAACTTCAATGTTTGCCCCGCGGCAGGTCGGCCTCTACGCGTACCTTCTCCACGTCGCGTGCTTCTGCCCGCTCCTGCTGGAGCAGCCGCAGCAGCCGTACTTGACGATCGTCGGACTCCAGTAGCCAGATTGCGCGACTGGCGTTCTCCAGGGCTCCTCTCACCAGCGAACTGCCCAGGCGGCCACCGTTACTTGGCCGGGACTGTCGTGGACGAAGAGGCTGTCCCGCAGGCATCCCAAGTGGCTGACAGCCGCCGATATGGCGGTCCACGCCGCTAGGCTCACCTCGTGCGGATAGCTGCTCCTGTCGTCCCCAGCAAGATCGCTGCCGTCTTCGGGGTTCCACGCGCCCGACGGAACCAGACCGCCGGTCAGGCTCTCCCATTCAGCCACGACGCCAAGCGAGGCGATAAGCGCTTGTAGGTGCTGGTCCTCTTCGTCCTTTGTCACGGCGGACAGTAAAGCGCGGTCCACGTGGGTTTCTCCACCCAGTTTCTGCCCGGTTGCTCGGCGGCGCCACTCTGGCGCACGAACGTGCCCCGGCCGGGCAGCGTGTAGATCAGGCCCTCATCCCGCAGTAGTCTCAGCGCCCGCTTGACGGTCGCGGCCGAGAGCCCGGCCTGTCCGCCAGTTGCATGATCGACACGACTCGCGGGCCGATCTTCCCGGCCTTGATCTGCTCCCGCAACAGCCCCGCAAGCTGCACATACGGGAGCTGAGGCGCAGGCGGCCTGAGCGCCGGGGAACGGGCAGCGCGGCGTCAGGCTGGGCCGCACCGCGGGCTGCCGACTTCTCTGACCGCTGACTGGAATTTCCGGCTGGGAGTAGCTACCGGGTAGTCAAGGCGGTAGCTGTGGTAGTTGGGCCGAATATAGGCTTGTTTCCAGCGGTAGCTCCCGGTAGTACGTATCTTAAGTACGAGAGATACGCGAAAGAGCGGAAGATCATGGTTAGAGAGATCCACATCCATGTGCCAGCCGGGCTGCCAGATGACGAGGTGATCCATGTCTACCTGGACACGCAGGGCTCTGAGCAGTCGCAGCCTGAGCAGGCACAACCAGCCGGGGACGAGCAGGCGATCGAGGAAAGGCTGGCCAAGCTGGAACGCCTTCCATCGGCCAGCCCGCAGCTCCGGGCGTTTGTAGGAGGCCTACAGGAGTTGGGATACAAGATCAAGATGCCGCAGGGCCTGGTAGGAATACCTGCGGATCATGGACCCAGAAGACACGGCTCATGGTGCCTGTGGATCCGCGCGCCAGTTCGATCACGTTCACCAGGGGCTATGACAGGGAGAAGCTGGAGACTCTGCCCAGCGCCCAGCAAGACCAACCGAACCAAAGGCAGCAGTGACAGAACATG